>CAVOWQ010000042.1:0-29100 GCA_963700195.1 uncultured Alphaproteobacteria bacterium | reverse complement strand
TCGATATCGTTTACTCTTGGGGGGTCCTGCACCACACGGGGGCAATGTGGCAGGCAATGGCCAATTTAAAACCAATGGCGAAGACGGGCGGGTTGTTGTTCATCGCCATCTACAACGATTGTGGCGAAATCAGCCGGTGGTGGCTGGAGCGGCAAACGCCGGTACAACGCATTGCCGCTAGTACTCCGCCCATTTTACGCCATTTACGTCTGGATGCCACAAGAGCTGAGATCCCTCGTTGGCTCTATGCGTTCGGGAGAGTTAACGACATATATTCGGGAGCTAACCAGCGCCAGCAGCGGGCGCGGGATGAGCTGGCTACACGATGTCATCGATTGGGTGGGCGGCTATCCCTACGAGTACGCATCGGTCAGGGATATCACTGAGTTTTACCGACGTGACGGTTTTGAGCCGGTCAAGAACCGCGAGAACCGGTCATACGGCTGCCATCAGCTGGTGTTCAAGCGCGTTCGGTGACGCGAGATTGAAATCTGGGCCGGGCCGCCGCCCCAAATGAAGGTCTTGATCGTCAGCTTTGCGTTCCCGCCTTCTAATGTCATCGGAGCTGTGCGCGTAGGGCAAGCTCGCGCGCTACCTCGATCATCGGGGCCATGACGTGCGTGTGCTGACCACCGACCTCGTTGCTGACCGTAGCCTGCCGGTCGAAGATCTTGCGGGAACGGGTATTTTATACCGAATATCGTCCGCGCCGGCATTGGGTCGATTGGGTGGTTCGGTCGCTGCGTGTCCGCACAGCCTTCCCCGCCGGAGGTCGCCGCGAGAACGCACCGGCGCAAGATAGCGCTCCGGCGAGGTCGCTTTGGCAAACCTTTCGCCGTCACTATTTCGGGCTGATCCACATTCCCGACATGCGGGCCGATTGGATCAGGACCGCCATCTCCCGCAGGCCGGCAATGATCGGAAGGAGTGGAAGCCCGAGATCATTTTCGCCAGCGCGCCACCGAACACCGGGCTGGTGGTCGCCAGCCGGCTCGCCCGTGCCCACGACATTCCCTGGGTTGCCGATTTTCGTGATCTGTGGGTCGATAACCCTTATTATAGCGAGCCCGGTTGGCGCAAGCGGATCGACGCGATCTTGGAACGGCGAATTTTACGAACGCGCGCTGCAGGCTTAGTGACCGTTTCGCCGGTTTGGGCGGAACAACTGCGTCGGCGCCACGGCAAAGATGTCACAGTGGTATATAACGGTTACGCGCAAGGAAGATTTCCCGCCTCTCGCGCAACAAACTAACCCTGAGGGAAGTCTGACCATCCGGTATATGGGCTCGATCTACCGCGGCTTTCGCGACCCCTCCGTGCTGTTCTCCGCCATCGCCCGACTGCCCGATCACATACGGACTCCATAAATGTCGAGTTCTTCAGCGACGCCGAGGATGCTGTCCTCGACGCGGCAACAGCACATCGGGTCGAGAGCGCGGTGGCTGTCAAGCCGCGGGTCCCTTACCGACACGCGCTCACACTGCAGATGGAGTCCGACGTACTGCTGTTGTTGCAATCGAGCGATCCGCGCGATGAGGGCAACCTGCCTGCCAAGCTATTCGAATATCTGTACGCGCGCCGGCCGATTCTGTCAATCGGCTACGAACGCGGTATCGCGGCGCGGCTCGTGATCGAGAGGAGCGCCGGGTTGGTTTCCAATAGCCCCGTAAAAATTTGCGATCAATTACAGAGATGGTTCGAGGACAAGCGCGCCGGGCGCTTCGATGAAACTCGACCCATCGGTCAGCCTTGGCCTTGGCCGCGACGATCAATACGCCAAGCTGGAACATCTCTTAGAGGAGATTCTTGAAAGACGGCTCGGCACCTCTCATCGGCAGCCGCTCGGCGAGGCCACGGCTATCAATTAGCCCGATTTGGCCATCAGGCTCTGAAGCGGGCAACGATGTTCTGTCCGATTGCAATACACCAATGCTTAACTCTCTTCGGATCACCTTGGATGCCGGATCACAATCATGTATCAATTCGTACCCTCCGACATACGAATGGTACGAGTCGTTATGTATTTCGACTAGGCGGATGTAGTATCGTGAGGCAATACCCGAGACGCGCATGAAGCACGATGCCGCGCTAGTCGGGCCGCCGCTCGCAATATGCATTGGACTTTTCGCAACTGCGGTTCCAATTCCGCGGTCGATCATCAGGCTCGCTCTATACTTGATGAAGTTCCTAGGGCTTTTTCGGCTCGCACGCCACGTTACGGGTCACGGGTTGCGAATCATATGCTACCACGGCTTTGCCGTTGCCGAGGAGTACAAGTACAGAAGTACCCTTTTTATCAGAGACGATTTTTTTCGAAAACGAGTGGAATATTTGAGGCGGAAAGGCTATCCGATTTTGCCTCTGCGAGATGCGTTGGACTCTTTGGCCGCGGGCCGGCTTCCGCCCTGCGCCACGGTTATAACCATGGACGATGGCTGGCGCGGAGTTTATACGGTCGGGTTGCCGCTCATTCGGGAACTGGAAATTCCAGTTACGGTCTACGTAACGACCTATTATGTCGAGAACCGGATGCCGGTCTATACCGTAACCGTTTCTTACTTGTTCTGGCGGGCCGCCCCGGAGCGGGTCCATTTGCCGCGCGGGATCGGAGCTTTCGACCTGGAGTGCGAGGCGGCAAAGGCTGAAGAAGCGGCGCAGAACTTCGGCGCGAGGTTGCCGCCGGGCGATCGCCTCGAGTTTTTGAAGGAGTTAGCAGCGGTCCTCGGCGTCTCTTTTGAAGAGATTGAAAGACAGCACCTTTTCGAGGTCATGGATGAACAGCAGCTGCGTGGCCTCGCCGCTGCCGGCGTCGACATCCAGCTCCATTCACACCGGCATCAATGGCCGCTTTACGACAAGGAAATAGTGGACGCCGAAGTTGAGGAAAACCGCCGATTTCTTCAGCGTGTCGTCTCATATCCGCTGGAGCATTTTTGCTATCCGAGCGGGGCTCTATGGTCTCCACCAGGCAGAATGGCTGGCTGAATTGGGAATTAAGAGCGCCACGACGATCGAACCCGGATTGAACTACGGCCACACCTCGCGCTTCGCACTGCATCGCCTGGTCGATGGCGGGGCTGTGTCGGAGATCGAATTCGCCGCCGAAATGACCGGCTTCATGGAACTGGTGCGTTTGCTGCGGCGTCGGTGCCGAGGCATGATGACTCGACTGCGCGTTTACCGAAACCCCTCGCCCCGCAACGAAAGTCGGTCGTAAATGCGCGGCCTCGCTTTTTTTATGGTCTTCGTTGCAAGCCTGCCGTTCATTTTTGTGTCGCCGTTCACTGGCGTGCTGGCCTGGTATGTATTTTCTCTTGGGAATTTCCACACCCTGATCTGGGGTGGACCCTTTGCCAGTCTCAATTATGCCTACGTCATCGCCATCCTCACCTGTCTTTCCTGGTTCTTTTCGCGAACAGACCAGAAACAGCTGCCAATGACCCCGCTCGTCATTCTGACGTTGCTGTTTTCCATATGGATTACGTTTACCTCGTGGTTCGCATTGGCGCCGGCCGAGGACGTCTGGAACAAATGGATCGTCGTCCAGAAAATTCTGTTCATGTGCCTCGTCGGCTATGCCCTGACGACGACGCGCGAACGGCTAAACCAGCTGATCTGGGCTGTCGTAGTGACTATCGGACTTTGGGGAGTAAAGGGGGCGCTCTTTGCCATCCTGCATGGCGGCGGCGAAATTCACGGGCCCGACGGCGGCATGCTCGCGGACAACAACGACTTCGGCCTCGAACTCATAGTAATGTTACCGTTGTTGTTTTATCAGCGGCAACTCGCCACTAATCGGCATGTGCGGCGCGGGCTGCTGTTGATGGGATTTCTGGTCACTCTTGCGGTGTTCTTCACCTATTCCCGAGGCGCATTGGTCGGGGTATGCGCGATGGGAGCGGTTTTCTGGCTTAGATCGCGCGCGAAGTTCACAACGGCGCTGCTGATTGCCGCGCTCGCCTTTGCCGTCTATAACGTCGCGCCTGAACAGTGGTTTAAGCGGATGGGGACGATAGAAACCTATCAGGACGATGGTTCGGCAATGAGCCGGATCCATCTCTGGCAGGTTTCACTTCGGATTGCCGAGCTTCGTCCGATCAACGGGGGCGGCTTCAGGGTGACTTTCTGGCCGAATATTACAAACAACATGCTGCGTGGGACCGATTTGGTCAGGCTGACAAAACCTCGCGCGGCGCATAGTATTTACTTTGACGCATTATCTGAGCATGGCTGGGTGGGTCTTTTCTTGTTCTTGATGATTTTTGGCTGTTCATGGGTAAACTGCGCGTGGCTGACCCGTCATTCGCGCAACCGGCCTGATCTCGCCTGGGCAAATCTATTGGGAAGGACCGGGCAAGCGGTGCTCGTAGGCTATGCGACTGCAGGTGCCTTTGCGTCTCAGGCCTATTTGGACGAATATTGGTGCATCATCTTCGTGTTTGACGCTGCACGGCGACTGCTTGCCAAAGAAATCGCCCCGGCCGGCGCCTTTGCGGGCGCCGGATCGAGACGGTTGCCTGCCCCTCGGCAAGCCATCATCTCGGCGGCGCTCGCGAAACCGGATAACGCTCTGGGTTACGCGAAATCAAACCTGTAACTAATAGGATCACGGGCCATCGGCTTGTGCTGTCCCGGCTTGATCGGCGGATCGACCGCGCTCGCTCCTCCCACGAAAAACTTCCGACGCAAAAAATGAAACTGACGTAATTCGCAAAGCGTTTAACCGCGGTGATTACCAGAAGGCGTCGATCATGAAGGGTCGCAAACACCGCCAACGATCGTCTAGCAGTGATGATGAGCGATCTGACACAGGCGTCTTGGGAGACGGTTTACGCGCCGCTCCCTTCTGGTCTTGCAAAATGACCGCTCGCGGGCGGAGTACCGACGAATGGTGAGCGAGAAAGCCGAGGCGGCCGCAAGATCTGCGGCACGGCTCGTCTCCGGCAGCGGCAGCGCAACAATGACTTCGCTTCTGGCGCCTTGGCACTCTCGCGCGGTCGCTAACGCGAGGCGCTTGCGAAAGAAGTAGGTCGTCGAAGCCAAGCGAGGTCGGCTGGTTCAACCGCGATCCGAACCGGCGCTCGGCGATACCCTCAACCAACGGCCGGATATTGCCGCCTCTTCCGGTATCGGCTAACGGTAACGGAAACGGTGGCCGTGCCTCGCTTTGTGGTCCCTTGCGCTCTGGCGCGCGAGTCAGTGGGGGGCCGGCTTGCCTCCATGTTCTGTTCCAACTGGCGTGGTGCTGAGCTGCGATAACGGCTACTATTCGCAGGAGATGCACGGCCCGTACTCCTCTAACTCTAACGAACCCGCGAAGCATCTCGGGGTCGATCTGTCGCCGTTGTGCACCGTTGAGGATGTCCGGCAGGTGCTGCCGCGGTTCTGGCGGCCGTTGTGCGCGGCGAGATGACGCCCACCTAGGCGGTCTTTCGACCTCGCCGCACAACACGCCGGCGCCGGCGGGGATGGGGAATTTCCCGCATGTGCGGATCTGCGACGACGTGCGCGCGCAGGACAAATTGGTGACTGAAAAGTTTGGCCTGAAGAGTTTCGCGCTGGTGGTCGCCGGCTCGATGGGCGCGCAGCAGACCTACGAATGGGCCGTACGCTACCCCGATATGGTAAAGCGCGCCGCGCCCATCGCCGGCGCGGCGAGAAACACCATGCACGACTTCCTTTTCACCCGAAGCGCTGGTCGAGGCGATCACGTCAGACCCCGGTTTCAACAAGGGTTTTTATGCATCCTCGGCGGACGTACGGGAAGGTCTGCTGCGGCACGCCAAAACGTGGGCAGTGATGGGTTGGAGCACCGAGTTCTTCCAGGAACATCGGCATAGGGCGTTGGGTTTTTCGTCGACGGACGATTTCATCATCAACTTCATGTATGGCTATTTCAGCGCGATGGATCCGAACGATCTGTTGTGCATGGCATGGAAATGGCAGCGCGGCGACGTTAGCCGCCACACCGGCGGCGACTTGCGGGCCGCGTTGGGCCGGATCAGGGCCAAGACCTTCGTCATGCCGATGTCTTCGGACATGTTTTTCCCGCCGGCTGATTGCCAGGCCGAGTGGCGGCTCATCCCCGATGCCGAGTTCCGGCCGATCCGAACCCTGGATGGGCACCTCGCGCTGTTCGGCACCGATCCCAACGCGATCGCTCAGCTCGACAATCACCTGGCGAGTTGCTTGCGACAAAGATTTGACGAGCCATATTTCCCGAATGACGGTTTTTCTGACAATCTTGCTCGTTCTCGCGATGCTCGGCACCTTGACCGTGCTCGGCTTTGGCGTCGCAAGCTTGCTGCGCGGCGGCGATCCTCGCCGCTCGAACAAGCTGATGCAGTCGCGCGTCATCATGCAGGCGTTGGCGCTGGTGCTGTTGGCGATGCTGATGCTGCTCGCGCGGCATTAAGTCCAAGGATCGAAGATGGTTCGGCTGACCCGGATCTATACGCGCGGCGGCGACGCCGGCGAAACCTCGCTCGGCGACGGCACGCGCGTGCCGAAGCATGGGGCGCGGGTCGCCGCCTATGGGACTGTCGACGAGGCCAATGCGGCGATCGGGATCGCTCGGCTGCACGCCGACGCGGCAGCCGACGAGATGCTCGACCGCATCCAGAACGACCTCTTCGATTTGGGCGCCGATCTGTGCACGCCGGAGGATGGCCGGCGCGCGGCTGGGGCTTTGCGCATCACCGCGCCCCAGGTCGAACGTCTCGAACGCGAGATCGATGCGATGAATGCGAGTTTGCGGCCGCTCGAACTCGTTCGTCCTGCCCGGCGGGACGGCGGCCGCGGCCTATCTTCATCTCGCGCGGACGATCACGCGGCGAGCCGAGCGCCTGGTAAGCGAGCTCGCCGCCAGCGAGCCGGTCAACCCCGAAGCGCTCAAATACCTGAACCGGCTCTCCGACCACCTCTTCGTCCTCGGCCGCCGGGTCAATGATGGCGGAGCGCGCGACGTCCTCTGGCGCCCCGGCGCCAACCGCTGAGACAAATCGCCTTCATCCGCAGGACCCCGCGGCGCGGAGCCAACTCGGTGAAGCCGTGTCGGAATCGTTTGCACCAGATCGGCCAGGTCGCAGCGCCGTTAATCATGCAGTGCGGGAACCGATAGGAACCTTTGTTGCCGCTGGTGGGCAACGAGGTCGGAAATCTTTAAACTTTCGAACGTGATGAGTGCGCCCTCTTGTCGGCGCTCGACGCCGCTAGTTCTGCCGGGCGGGCTGTGGCGCCCGACACGAATTGCTAAATCGGCAGTATAACCGTTTGCTCGCAAGTCTTAAACCCACGGAAGCGGCGTGAATGCGAACTTGGCTGTCGGAATTATTTACATTTCATTTGTTGCCGCCTTCGGCCGCTTCCTATTAACCAATTATACTGTGTCGAACAAAGAGTTGGCACGAGATCTGCTTGCCTAGTCGTATCTCGATTAGGAAGATGCCTTGTGAGGAAGTCTGCTAACATGTCAACATTGAAAAATCCTGCGACACTCGTCGTGTCGCTTTTCGGGGCGCTCGCGGGTGCGCTATCGATCGGATTAATCGCCGTCCCTGCATCCGCTGACGTTATTGATGATCCCTTGCACGGTTACTGCGGTGGTGCCGGGCAGTGCGCGGATAATGGGACAAACTCGCCTACTAGCATCAACCCGCCGTCAAATTTCGGCTTCACGGTATCTCCTGGCCCAGCTTCAGGCGACTTTCTAGTGGAAGTGCTCGCCCCCAACAATGAAGCACATCCCGCCAGCTTTGCGGTAAGCGGCACTCTGTCTGGAACCGCGACCCTGTTCAACGCTACCCCATGGACGAGTGGGGATCTCGCGAGCTACCTTGGGATCAGCGCCTCGCCAGCCAACCCGATCGGGGCATATCTTCCGTCCACGCAAGGGCTCGACCCCGGCGCCACCGGTTTCTTCGTCTACCAGGTGGGCTTGGGGAGCACCACGCTGCAGGGAGCGAACAATCCGAACTTATCCCCGCTGGAGAATATCAGTCCTGCTTTGTCGCTGGCGTCCTACATCGTCGCCTTCTTGAACGAGGGCACTGCCAATAACCCGGACTGGATAGCCACGGCTAACAGCGGTGCCATCTTCGAAACCGACAGCCCACCGCCGTCGGTTCCCGAACCAGCCACCTTCACGCTGCTCGGCTCAGCTTTGATGGGGATCGGGATCTTCTCGCGCCGCCGGCGTCACTGGCTGACCAACTAGCTCAGCTCGCGAAACGAGCCCCCGGTCAGTCCCGGGGGCTTTGTTTTTTGGCCGAGCGCGACCCGCCGCCGGTGATCCGCTTCAGTATCCGGCTAAGCAGACCCTTGCCTTCGTACCGCCCCCGTGCACAATCACCTTCTCGCCGACGGCGTCGTTGCGCCGCCGGCGCAACGGCGAGGACGAGATGAAAGCGCTGGTCGCGGTCAAGCGGGTCATCGACTACAACGTCAAGATCCGCGTCAAGGCGGACAAGACCGGGGTCGAGACCGCCAACGTCAAGATGTCAATGAACCCGTTCGACGAGATTTCCGTCGAGGAGGCGTTGCGGCTGCGGGAGGCGGGGATCGTCAGCGAAATCATCGCGGTGTCGCTCGGCGCCGCACAATGCCAGGAGACGATCCGCACCGCGCTGGCGATGGGCGCGGACCGCGGCATCCTCGTGCAGACCGATGCCGAATTGCAGCCGCTCGCCGTCGCCAAGCTGTTGAAGGCGGTGATTCTTCAGGAAAATCCTGAAATCGTGATCATCGGCAAGCAGGCCATAGACGACGACTGCAATCAGACCGGCCAGATGTTGTCGGCGCTGCTCGGGTGGCCGCAGGCGACCTTCGCCTCGAAGGTCAAGATCGGCGACGGCCACGCCGAGGTCACGCGCGAGGTCGATGGCGGGCTCGAGACGGTCTCGATCAAATTGCCGGCGGTGATCACGACGGATCTGCGGCTAAACGAGCCCCGCTATGCCTCGCTGCCCAACATTATGAGGGCGAAAAAGAAACCGATCGCGACGACGACGCCCGAGGCGCTCGGCGTCGATGTCACGCCGCGCCTCGTCGTGCTCAAGGTCGAGGAGCCGGCAAAGCGGCAGGGTGGCCACAAAGTCGGCTCGGTCGCCGAGCTCGTCGACAAGCTGAAGACCGAGGCGCGGGTGATCTGATGGCTGCTCTGGTCGTCGCCGAACATGATAACGGGGCGCTGAAGCCGGCGACTCTTAACGCGGTTGCGGCCGCAAACGAAATCGCCACCGGGGAGGTCGACATCCTGGTGGCAGGCAAGGATTGCCGCGCCGTTGCCGACGCCGCCGCCAAGATCGCCGGGGCGAGAAAGGTGCTGCTCGCCGACGACCTCGCCTACGAACACGGGCTCGCCGAGAATGTGGCGCCGCTCGTCGTCAAGCTCGCCGACAATTACTCGCATCTGCTGGCCGCAGCGACGACCTCCGGCAAGAATTTGATGCCGCGGGTGGCAGCGTTGCTCGATGTGATGCAGGTGTCGGACATCAGTGCCGTTGTTGCCGCCGACACGTTCGTGCGGCCGATCTATGCCGGCAATGCGCTCGCGACCGTGCAATCCAAGGACCCGGTCAAGGTCATCACAGTGCGCGGAACTGCCTTCCCCCCCGTCGAGGCGGCGGGAGGCTCGGCGGCGGTCGAGCAGGTGGAGTCCACGGGGGCCACGGGGCTGTCGGAATTTGTCGGAGCGGAGCTCTCGAAATCGGAGAGGCCCGAGCTGACCAGCGCCCGGGTCATCATCTCGGGCGGCCGAGGCATGCAATCCGGGGAGAATTTCCATCTGTTGGAGAAAGTCGCCGACCAGCTGGGGGCCGCGGTCGGCGCCTCGCGCGCTGCCGTCGACGCCGGTTTTGTCCCGAACGACTACCAGGTCGGCCAGACCGGCAAAATCGTCGCGCCCGAACTCTACGTCGCCGTCGGCATCTCCGGCGCCATCCAGCACCTCGCCGGGATGAAGGATTCGAAAGTCATCGTCGCGATCAACAAAGACGAGGAAGCGCCGATATTTCAGATTGCCGATTACGGCCTGGTCGGCGATTTGTTCAAGATCCTTCCCGAACTCGCCGACGAGCTCGAGCGCCGCAAGTGAGCGCGGCCCCGGTTCCGCCCGACCAGCTTCGCCGTATCGGCATTATCGGCGCCGGGCAAATGGGCGGTGGCATCGCCCATGTTTGCGCGCTCGCCGGGATCGATGTGGTGGTGACCGACATCAACGAGGAAGCGCTGCAACGCGGCCGACAGGCGATCGAACGCAATCTGTCGCGTCAGGTCGCTCGCGGCACGATCCGTGAAGAAGACAAGGATGCCGCGCTCGCTCGAATTCAAATGGGCCTGGATTATGCGCTGTTCGCCGAATGCGGGATGGTGATCGAGGCGGCAGCCGAGAAGGAAGAGATCAAACGCGAGATCTTCAAGAAGCTGACGCCCTACCTGAAGCCCGATGCGCTGATCGCCACCAACACCTCGTCTATTTCGATTACCAGGCTCGCGTCCGCGACCGACCGGCCCGGCAGGTTTATCGGCATGCATTTCATGAACCCGGTGCCGGCGATGAGCCTCGTCGAGCTGATTCGCGGCATCGCCACCGACGAGGAGACGTTTGCGGCGACGCGCGAGCTTGCCTTGAGGCTCGGCAAGACCCCGGTCGCGGCCGAGGACTTTCCGGCGTTTATCGTCAACCGCATCCTGCTGCCGATGATCAACGAGGCGGTCTACACGCTGTATGAGGGTGTCGGGTCCGTCGAGGCGATCGACACGGCGATGAAGCTCGGCGCCAATCACCCGATGGGGCCGCTCGAGCTCGCCGATTTCATCGGGCTCGACACCTGCCTATCGGTCATGCAGGTGCTCTATGAGGGGCTCGCCGACAGCAAGTATCGGCCGTGCCCGCTGCTCGTCAAATATGTCGAGGCCGGCTGGCTTGGCCGCAAGGCGAGCCGCGGTTTCTACGACTATCACGGGGAAAAGCCGGTCCCGACCCGCTAACTCCAATATTCGCTGCGATATCTTGCCCTTGGGAGGTGAATTCGTTATCAAGCCGTCACATTCGCGTGCTATTCCGGCCCGCGAGCGTCTGTTAGCGGGACGGGTGTTTCGTGACGGTAAGTCTGGACAATTGCCCGGCTTTGGTGCTGAACGCGGATTTTCGGCCGTTGAGCTACTTTCCGCTTTCACTGTGGTCGTGGCAGGATGCGATCAAGGCGGTATTCCTCGATCGCGTCAACATCATCGATCATTACGATGTCTGCGTACGCAGTCCTTCGCTGGAAATGCAATTGCCGAGCGTCGTCTCGTTGAAGGAATACGTGCCGGCCGCCCGCCACCCGGCGTTCACCCGCTTCAATGTCTTCCTGCGCGACCGGTTTACCTGCCAGTATTGCGGTGAGCCTTATCCCTCGCATGATCTGACCTTCGATCACCTGGTACCGCGCTCTCGCGGTGGGCGCACGATCTGGACCAACGTCGTGACCGCTTGCGCGACCTGCAATCTATGGAAGGGCAACCGGCTGCCCCGGGAAAGCGGAATGTACCCGCGGCATCGCCCGGTGCAGCCGACGACCTTTATGCTGCAGGAGAACGGCCGCGCCTTCCCGCCGAATTACCTGCACGAGAGCTGGCGCGACTACCTCTACTGGGACACCGAACTCGACCCGTTCTGATCTGCACCCGGGCAGCGCGGCCAGCTATTCACGAAGCTCACAAAGCTCAGCCCTTGACGCCGCCCATCGTCAGGCCGGAGGACATGCGGTTGCGGAACGCGTAATAGGTCGCGATCGGCGGCATGGCATAGGTGATCGCGGTCGCCATCATGTAGTTCCACGGCGCCGCGTCGCTATTGAGCAACTGTGCGAGCGCCACCGCCACGGTCATGCTCCGCGTCGTTGACAGCAGCAGGAATTGATAGTGAAACTCGCTCGAAGAGAGCAACAGCGCATAGGTGCCGACCGCGACGAGAGACGGCGCCATCATTTGGTACCCTCGCGAGACGCCTCAATCCCACGCGGCGCTTGGATTCCAGTGGGTGTCTTCTGTCTGATTATAACCACTGGCCATGATCGGGTCTCAGCCCTCTTCGATCGGGTATTGTGAAAAGATTGCGTCGCACCGCTTGAACGCTTTGTCGACCGCCGCCTGCGGCGTCACGCCCTGGTTGATCACGTCGATCATCGCGACCGCGAATACATGCTCGGTCGAGACCTGCGCCCGAGCCGGGTTGAACACTTCGTAGGGCGGGATTGTCGGGCCGAGCACGCCCTGTGTGGTATAGGCCTGGAGCGGCTCGTTCTTCGGGTCTAGCCAGAACGCCTTGTCGTTCTCGACGATCGACGGCATCGGCGGCAGCCAGCGGCCAAGCCCGCCTTTCAGATAAGCGCCCAGCACTTTTGGCTCAATCGAATATTTGAGGAACTCCTTCGCCGCTTCGATATTTTTCGCGCCCTTGGGAATCACAACCCCCTGGCCACCGAGGATGCTCGGCAGTTCTTTGCCGTCGTTGCTGAGCGGCAGGCCCAGGGTCAGGATGTCGTTGTACTGCTCCTTGTTGTCCCAGAGCGCCGCCTCGGTCGAGATCGTGCCGTCGAGATCCATGGTGATCAATTTGGCGTGAAAGGCGTTGTTATCGTCGGCGTCGTTCCAGCTCAGCATCGGCGGTGGCATGTCGCCTTTTTTGTAGGCCCCCGTCAGCCGCTCGACCGCCTTGATTGCGGCCTCACGCGCCTGCGGGTCGTCGGTGTGCACCTTGCCGTCCGACGTAAACAAGTCCTTGCCGCCATAGGCGATCATGACATGGTCGAACTGAGCGACAACATCGAACCCGGCCGCCGAAATCTGAATGGAATAGCCATAGATGTTGCGCCTGCCTTGCGCCCGCAGTTTCGCCGCCACCTGCGGGAAGAAATCGAGAAAGGCGTCCCAGGTTTTCGGGATGTCCGATGTCTTGTAGCCCGCTGTCTCGATCAGCGATTTCCAGGCGTGGAACGGGGTTACCCCAGCCTTGAGCGGGAGTATGTAATAACTGCGCTTTTTCGCGACATTGTTGTAGGCGTATCCGTAACCCAGCGACGCGGGGGTGAACAGCGATTTTTTCGTCTCGATGACGTCGGTCAGGTCGACCAGCTGGTCCTTCCAGGCGCTCAGCACGCCAAAAAAGTAATCGCCGAGATTGATGATGTCGGGCACGACCCCGCTCGTAATCGCGGCGATTTCCTTTTGGCGCTGCGGGGCGAACGGCACGATGCTGTAATCGATCTGGTTGCCGCTCGCCTTCTCGTAGTCGGCGGCCATCTGCTTGAAAGCGATGTCCTCTTCCTGGGCGAAACCCTGCACCCACCACGCGGTCACAGTGGTGGCCGCGGCGTTGGCGATATAGGGGCGCGCGATCGCTCCGGCCGCCGCCAGCCCCATCGAACCGCGCAGCACAGAACGTCTCGTCAGTCTGTCCACGAATTCCTCCCTCCCTCGCGCCGACGGCCCTTCGGCAGGTACGCACCGATCCGCTCCTTGGCGGGAAGTATGCGCCTGGGGGACGGCCGGTTCAACCATTCGAGCCAACCCGCGATCGTTTATGGACCTTTTCGGCCCAGGCGCCGGGGCGGGCAGGCCGCCACGGCTCAACCCTCGATGTGGCTGCTCAGCCTTTGACTCCGCCCATCGTCAAGCCCGCCGCCATATACCGGCGGAACGCGTAATAGACCACCACCGGCGGCAACGCGTAAATGACGGCGGTTGCCATCATATAGTTCCACGGCGATTCGTCGCTGTTGAGGAACTGGACGATCGCGATCGGTACCGTCATGCTCTTCTTCGAGGACAACAGCAGGAACTGGTAGAGAAATTCGTTCCACGCCGCCAGCATGGCAAAGGTGCCGATCGCGACCAGCGCCGGCGCCATTAGCGGCAGATAGACGCGGAAGTAGATTTGTACCGGAGAGGCGCCGTCGATGCGGGCCGCTTCGTCGAGCTCGATCGGAATGCTGCGGCCGTACTGCTGGAAGATGAAGATTGCGTAGGGCGTGGTGAAGGCGACAAGCGCTGCGATCACGGCCCACAGATTGTTCATCATGCCGTATTGCGCCATCAGGCGATAGTACGGGATCGCGAGGAACGAGGCCGGGATCACATAGGTCAACAACGCGCAATTGGTGACGAGCCAGCCGTGCCGGACGCGCAACCGTCCGACCGAAAAGGCCGCCAAGGACCCGATCGACAACGTCAGCAGCACCACCATCCCTGCGAGAAACACGCTTCTGCCGAATTGCTCCCAGAAATACTCGAGATACCAGTAGCCCTCAGTGATCACGATCCAGTAGCTGTAGAGCGAGGGATGCGGCGGGAACACATGGGTCGTCAACACATCGCTGTGCGAGTCGAGCGAAACCATGACCATGTTGTAGATCGGCAAGACCGACCATATCACCAGCACGACGCTGAGGATCGCCGCGCCGATATTGGTCAGATAGCGCCGCCGCCGCGCCACCCGCACCGAGTTCAGCACGTTGGCATCAGTGGTGCGGGCTCTCGCCCTGCCCTCGACAGCAATGACGGTCATCGTTACTGCTCCACGGCCATCGTGCGCAATTTGCGCATCATGAAAATCACGAGCGGGATCATCAGCGGCAGCGCCGTCATCACGGTGGCGACGCCGAGATTGGGATCCGACAAATCAAAGGCGTTGCGAATGCCGAGGTTCGCCAGGGTATAGGTTGTCAACGCCGGGCCGCCGTTGGTGATAAGGAACGGCGTCGCGAAATCGCCGACTGAGAAGATCGTCGACAACAGCGTGTTGACGAAATAGAGCGTGGCGAGCAGCGGAAAGGTAATGTGCACCCACCGCCGCAGCCCGGTCGCGCCGTCGACGGCGGCTGCCTCATAAAGCTCCGGGGCGATCGCCATCCGGCCGGCGATAAAGATCACGGTCCAAAACGGCATGAATTTCCAGATATAGGAGGCGATGATCGAGCCCAGCGCGATCCAATGGGAATCCAGCCAGAATGGGCCGTCGATACCAAACAGCTCCCACAGCAGGTTGTTCAGCAGCCCCCACTGGCCGTCGAGCATCCAGTGGACCGAGATGAAAGTCGGCAACAACGGCACCGCCCACGGCAGCACAAAGACGATCAGCAGCGCCTTTACCCACCAGCCCGGCCGGACAAAGAACCCCGACAGCAGGAACGCCAGAAACATCTTGAGATTGACGGCGACTGCCAAGTAGATCAGCGTGTTGACCAGCGTATTCAGGTAGACCGGATCGGCCCACAATTCTTTGTAGAGGGCCGGGTCGTGGCCCATCCACAACCCGTAGACGATCGGATAGGCGACAAAAACGACAAATACCGCCAGATAGGGAATGACGAACGCGACGGCCCAGAGGTATTCCGCGCCCTTCAGGTGGCCGCGCAAATAATCCCACAGGCTTTGCCGCCGCCCGGCCAGCGGGCGACCAAGCTGAATCGCCGATACGTTTGCCATGATCGCTCCTCAGCTCTGCACGATCGGGTATTTCGCGAAAATCGTCTCGATCCGCTTGAATGCCGCATCGATCGCGGCCTGCGGCGTCATTCCGTTTTTCATGACGTTGATCACCGCGTTCATCTGGGCATTCTCGGCCCCGACCGGCGCCATGCCCGGATTGCGCGCCTCGTAGATCGGGATCGTCGGGCCGAACAGGGTCAAGTTGGTATAGGCCTTCCGGTGCGGGTCCTCTTCTAGCCAGAACGGGTCGTTCTTGGCGATCTCCGGCATCGGCGGCGCCCAGCGGCCGAGTCCAGCCTTCAGATACTGGTTCAGCACCTTAGGCTGGATCGCGTATGTCAAGAATTCCTTGGCCACCGGGACGTTCGTTGCCCCCTGCGGGATCACCATCCCGAAGGTGTTGACCTGCGCAGGCAGTTTTTTCCCTTCATTACTGAGCGGCAGGCCCATGGTCAGAATATCGTCGTACTCTTCTTTGTCGTGGTAAAGCGCGACCTCGGTCGAGATCGTGCCGTCGAAATCCATCACCATCAATTTTGCGTGAAAGGCGTTGTTGTCGTCGGCATCGTTCCAGTTGAGGACGACCGGCGGCACGTAGCCGTCGGTAAAGGCCTTCGCCATAAAGGTGGCGGCCTTGACCGCCGCCTCCTTGACCTGCGGGTCGCTGGTCTGGAGCTGTCCCTGCGGCGTGACGATGTTCTCGCCGCCATAGGCGATCAAAAAGGAATTGAAGGTGTTGATCGGGTCGACCCCGGTTGCGGTCAGCTGATATCCCAAGCCGTAGACATTGCGCATCCCGGCTTTCTTCAGCCCGTCCTGGACCGGCCGGAAGAAGTTGTGAAACGCATCCCAGGTATTCGGGATGTCCGCAACTTTCTGGCCCGATTTCTCGACCAAAGATTTCCAGATATGGTACGGTACCGCAGCCGCTTTCCATGGTATCTGATAATAGCTGCGCTTTTTCAGCTCGTTGTTATAGGCAAAACAACACTCAACCGCATTCTTGGCCCAATGCTCCTTCTGGGTCTCAAAGACGTCGCTGACGTCAAGAAATTTGTTCTTCCACGTATTCAAGTAAAGGAACGCGAAATCGGCGGTCTCCATCAGGTCCGGCACGACGCCGGCGGCAACCGCCGACACCGCCTTTTGCCGCAATGGGGCAAATGGAATGATGCTGTACTCGATCGTGTTGCCGCTGGTCTTTTCGTAATCGGCGACGAGGGCCTTATAGGCTGCGTCCTCTTCGGGGACGAAGCCTTGCGCCAGCCACATGGTCGCCGTCGAGGCCGCAGCATTGGCGATATAGGGCCGCGCCAAGGCTGCCGCGGCCACCAGTCCGGCAGAGCCACGAAGTACCGAACGCCTAGTGAAATTGGTCATCCCATCTCCTAGCCTGCCCGCGCCACATGCGCCCCTATAGGCGCGTTCTTTTCATAGGCTACAATGTGAACTAACCTGGCGCGCCGGGTCAACAGGCTTCTCCATTTGCCGCTCCGGGTCGCCAAAGCCCTTGGCCGGGACAGCTCCGCGACCGCCTGAACCATAATCTCCGGATCATGCGGATGTAGCGCTCGCCCTCCTATCGGAGGACGACGCGGCCCTCGCTCGCTATCCTTTTACAGCACCTATCGTCAGACCGGCAGCGATGTAACGGCGAGCGGCAAAAAAGACGGCGATCGGCGGCAGCGCGTAAATCAACGAGGCTGCCGCCGGATAGTTCCACGGCGTGATGTCGCTTTCGAAAAACGTGGCAAGCGTTATTGCCACCGTCCTATTCCGCTCCGAGCTGAGCAGGATAAACTGGTAAAGGTATTCGTTCCAGGCGGTAATCAGCGCATAGGTGCCGACGACCGCCAGTGCCGGTGCCATCAAAGGCAGGTAGATCCGCCAATACACTTGAACAGGGGTTGCGCCATCGACCCGCGCCGCCTCGTCGAGCTCGATCGGGATCAATCGCCCGTACCATTGCAGGATCAGCAGCGCATAAGGGACGGCAAAGGTCACATTCGCCGCGATGACCGCCCAGAGGCTATCCAACAGCCCATAGCGATGCATGAGCAAGTAGAACGGGATAACCAAAAAGTACGCCGGGACTGTGTAAATAAGCAGCGCCACAGTGGAAATGCTCCCGCCTTTACCCGCCCAAATCCGGCCTAGGGCGAAGCTAGCCAGCGAACTGATCAGCACCGTAGCCAATGCCGTCACCATGCCGATAACGAAGCTGTTACCGAGTTGGCGCCAGAAATCGGCAAAGTACCAATACTGTTGAAAAAGCACCCCGCGGAAGGCCTTGAGCGTGGGAGCTCTCGGCCAGAGATCACCTGTGAATTCCGTATTACCTTCGGGGTCCACAGCGATCAACATCATGTTGTAGACCGGCAAAAGCCACCAGATCAGTAGCATGATCGCGAGCGCCGCCGCCCCCACCTCGCCCATATACAGGCGCAGCCGGCGCGGCAGCCGGAGAGAAGCCGGCATGACGCTCACAACTGCACCTCCGTCGTTTGGAGCCTGCGTATCAGGAGGATCCCGATTGGGATCAGCACCGGCAGGGCCGCCATTATGGCTGCCACCCCGAGTTGCGGGTCGCCGTCGTCAAACAAGTACTCGACACCCTGCGTCGCCAGCACGTCCGTAGAGCCAAGGGGCGCACCACCGGAGACAAGATCCGGGGTGTTGTAATCGCCGATCATCCAAATCGCCGAAAGCAATGTGCAGACAAGATAGAGGTTCGCCAGCAGCGGCACCACAACATGGACAAAACGGCGCAAGCCAGTGGCGCCATCGATGTCGGCGGCGTCATAGAGGTCCTGAGGGATGGCCATTCGCCCGGCAAGCAGGATCAGGGTCCAGAACGGCATTGTCTTCCAAGTATAAGCGACGATGTTGGCTCCGAGTGCCAGCCAGTAGTGGTTCAACCAGTCCACACCTTCGATCCCGAGCAGCTTCCACAGCAGGCTGTCCAGAAAGCCCCAATAGACCATCATCCAGTGGATGGAGATAAAGGCCATTTGCGCCGGCAGCGCCCATGGCAACATCGAGACGACCAGCAGGGCCTTGATCCACCAGCTTCGCCGCATGAAGAAACCGGAGAGCAGTAGCGCGAGGAACATATTGGCGTTCACGCCAATCCCGACATAGAGCAGGGTGCTGATCAGCGCCGCCTGGTATTCGTCGCTTGAGAACAGCTCGACGTAAAGCAGCGGGTTGCTCGCCATCCAGAACCCGTAGGCGATCGGATAAACGGCAAAGGCGAGCAGCACGACCACATACGGCACAAGAAAAGCGATCGCCCAGGCGAACTCCGAGCCATGCGGATAAGCCCGCCAAAACGGCCGCCGCGGCCGGTTGACCGGGACCCGCCCGGCTGCGAGGAGCTGCCCCGAACCGCTCATGCCCGCCTCCTCAGCGCTGTCCGATCGGTTAAGTTAGCAAGATGGATTAAAGCCGCTTCAACGATCGATCTGCTGCCAACGACATTCCGTCGTCTTTAATTGATGCCTCTCCCTAATTGATGCCTTTCCGTCCCGGCTTGATAATCGCGAGTTTGCCTCGATCTCGCAATCGGGTTCTAGAAACACGTTATGGTTCGCGGCGATGGCAGTGCTGAGGGCGGGTCACATCGAGAAACATAGTCCAAGGCAAGTCAAGCTCGCTGCCTGGGATGGTGATGTATGGAGATTTGTGTCAGGCTGTGAGAGAGGGGTACTCGGCGGATTGCTGAGGTCCGCGAGATGGAGCACCCCCAATGCTACGAGCTGTGACGATCCGGGGCTTGCCGAGGGCATTTGAGTTCCTGAAGGCCATGCAAGCGCTAGGTCTGGAGTGAGGCGAGGGCTGCCAGGGGCTGCGCCAGTGTCCCGGCTGCGGCCACGGCGTGTGAGCTGCGAAGCACCGAACGCCGGCTCAGCTTCCCTATGCCCGTCCCCGTCCCTGCTCCACGCCGCGCGGCCCTTTTGCAGGCCCATTTTTCTGTCGATAGGAGCAGCTTGGACCCACCCGGCGATGGGATCAACTTCTTTATCCAGGGTTGTGGCTGACCATGCTTTACACCCTTCAGCGGGGAGGCTGGTTCACTCTGACGACGCGCCAGCCGTGACCCATGCCGGGGCCGTCGATCCGGTCGATGCGGGTGATCGAACAATTCTCGAGCGTGAAGGCGAGCGCGGCTTCGGGATCGAGGTCGAGCGCCAATGCCAGCGCAGCGCGGATCGTGCCGCCATGTGCGACGGCGACGATGTCGCGTCCCGAATGGGTCTCGACGAGCCGGTGAATTACCCGGGACACCCGCTCGATGACCGCGACGAAACTCTCGCCGCCTGGCGGAGTTTCGTGGGCCGGCGCGTGCCAGAAGCGGTGGAAATCGCCGGCACGGAACTCCTGCAGCTCCTCATATGTCAGGCCCTGCCACTCGCCGAAATCCTGTTCGGCAAGATCCGGCAGCATGACCGTCTCAGGGCCGGGGATTGGCTGCGGTCCGGGGAGACCGGCGCGGACGATCGCCGCCGCCGTCTCGTGGGTGCGCCGCAGGTTGCTCGTCACCCACATTGCACTACGCGGCAGCTTTTCCGCGAGGCCGGTAAACAATGCCGTTTCGGAACAGTCGCAGGATAGGTCGGTTTGGCCGTAAATCCGGCCGCCATGCGCCACCGGCGCGTGCCGCACCCACCAGAAGCTGGTCGTGTTGTGGCTCATGGTCTGTCGAGTACTCCTGAGGATTTCGTCCGTGTAACCGTCGATCCGGCGTCGCGCAATCTCGTCCGTGGCGTTTCAGGGTCATTGCCCACCGGCTCGCCGCGGGGATAACGTCGGGGCGGGCAATCCGGCCAGCAATCGGGAGGTAACACCTATGTCGACTTTGATCCTCGGCGGGACCGGCTTTATCGGCCGCCGTCTCGTGCCCCTGTTGGCGCAGCGCGGTGAAGAAGTCGTGTGCATGGACCTCAACCCCGGCGCCGCGTCCTACGGGCAACTCGGCGATAAAGTCCGGGTCGTGCGCGGCGATGTCACGCAGTTTGATGACGTGATGGCGGTTACTGTCGCGGCCAAACCGTCGCGCGTCGTCAATCTCGCCTATTTTCTCGGCAGTGAGCACGCCCCGCATGTCGCGACCAAGCTCAACATCGTCGGCATGGACAATTGCTTCGAGGCGGCGCGCCTTTGCGGGGTCAACCGGGTCGTTTTCGCGAGCTCGCTGGCGGTCAGCGGCGAGCAGCACTTCTACGGCGACCGCGTCGTCACCGAGGACGATTTCCGTCACGGCCACGTCCAATATGCGATGCACAAGATCTTCAACGAATGGCAGGCGCAGGACTACCGCGAGAAATACGGCATGGAGATCACCGCGATCCGCCCCGCCAACGTCACCGGCCCCGACAAGATCGTCGGGTCGGTCGACCACGTCAAATGCATCACCTTCCCGGCGCGCGGTGAGGCGATCTCGTTCCCCTACAAGGACGCGATGCGCTGCCCGGTGCATGTCGACGATATCGCCGAGGTGTTCGCGCGGGTACTGCTGACCGACAAGCCGCGCCACGCGGTCTACAGTACCGGCGGCACCGCCATCAGCCTCGGCGATCTCGCCGATCTCGTGCGGGAGTTCCTGCCCGACGCGCAGATCAGCTTCGAGCGCGAGACTGGCGGCAAGCAGACCTCCGGCAACTACCTGATCGACAACACCCGGCTGATCCAGGAATTCGGGCTGCAGTATCTGCCCTACCGCCAGCGCGTATTGCAGATCATCAACGACACCCGCCGCGAAGCCAGCCTGCCGCCCGTCGCCGACCGCTAACGCACGGTGAGCCCTGCCCGCCACTGGCGGGCTGAGGCCTTTGCTTGCACTGATAACCGGCTCGGACTCGCACGACCAACCTAACGCGTCTTGCGCGGACTTGATCCGCGCATCCACGCCTTTGTTTCGGGCGCTCAAAGATCGTGGATGACCAGGCCAAGCCCGGCCAGAGGATGACGATTCCCGAGTATATAACGGCAATTAACTGATAGAGGAGTACGGTATGGAGACGGTAGGGCTCGGCTTCTACTTCGAGGATCTGCCGGTCGGACGGCAGTTCAAGACAATTGGGCGCACCGTCACCGAGGCCGACATCACCAATTTCGTCAACTGCACCGGCATGGTCGAGGTGTTGTTCACCAACCTCGAATTCCTCGCGCATGAATTCGGACATCAAGCAGCGTCTGGCGCCGGCGGCGCTCGTTTACGCCTTTGCCGAGGGGCTGCTGGTGCAGTCGACGATGCAGCACACCGGATTTGCCTTTCTGCACATGGAGCTCAATGTCGAGAACCCGGTCTTCGCCGGCGACACGATCCATGCCGAATGCGAGGTCGTCGAGGCGCGGCGCAGCAAGAGCCGCCCCGACCGCGGCCTCGTGCGCACCCGCATCCGCGTCGTCAAACAGGACGGCACGGTAGCGCTGACCTACACGCCCCTGCGTATGGTCAAATGCCGCGAACTCACGGCCTAGCGAGTTTGCGGATGCGGTGGTTGTTGGTGTCGCCGATGTAGATCGAGCCGTCGGCGGCGACGGCTGCGCCGTGCGGCCGGTCGAGCGCGGCGGCGCGGGCCGGACCGCCATCGCCGTCGCCGCCTTGCCGGCCGCTGCCGGCGATCGTGGCGACCGTTCGGGTGCGCAGGTCGACCCGGCGGATCGCGTGGTTTTCGGTATCGACGATCAAGAGGTTGCCCTCGCGGTCGATCGCCAGCTCCTTTGGCGCATCGAAGGAAGCCGCGAGAGCCGGCCCGTCGTCGCCGCCATAGGCCCTCTGCTCCGGTGCCGGCGATCGTGGTGATGATGCCGCTGCGCGGATCGACCGCGCGTAAGGTGCTGCCCTGCCGCTCGAGGATGTAGACGGTCCCGTCGGCCGCGACTTTGACGGCGCGGGCGCCGTAAATTCCGGCGGCGGTCGCCGGACCGCCGTCGCCGCTGTGCTCGGGCTCGCCGGTGCCGGCGAAGGTCCATATGACCCCCGAGGCGAGATCGACGACCCGCACGCGGTGGTCCGCGACATCGGCGATGAAGAGCCGGGTCTGCGCGGGGTCGAGCGCCAAGCCGTTCGGCTCGACCATGCCCGCGCGCGAGGCCGGTCCGTCATCGCCGGCAAAGCCCGGAAGAGCCGTTGCCGGCAAAGGTCGTGACGATGCCCGAGGTGCCGTCGATCCGGCGGACACAATGATTATGCCGGTCGGCGACATAAACGTTTCCGGCATTGTCGACCGCGATGCCGTAGGGCTCGTTGAAGCGGGCATGCGCGGCCGGGACCGCCATCCCCGGAATAGCCGGCCTCGCCGCAGCCGGCGCAGGTCGTGATCACACCCGTGCGTGCGTCGACGCGCCGAATGCAATGGTTGAACGTGTCGGAAAAATAGAGGTTGCCGAGTGCGTCGAACCCGACGTCGAACGGGCCGTTCAGCAGGGCCCGCGACGCCGGCCCGCCATCGCCGGCATAGCCCTTCTCGCCGGTTCCCACCGCTGTCGTAATGATCCAGGACTGCTCTGGCATCGGCTCGAGATCCCCGCGCTGCGTTATGTCGATCTTAGCACTGCAGAAGGGGCGCTCAAGCCGCAGGAAAACGGCATTTTTGCGATGCTCTTTTCGGGCCGCCGACCGGCGAGGTAGAGTTGCGCATGTTTGTTCCTCGCATCTCGCTTCGCCGCAGATTGGCCGCGGTCGTCGTCGCTGGTGGCGGCGCTCATCGTGCTCGGGGCAGCTCCACCCGAGCATTCGGATACGACTTCGCTCGCCGGTCAATTGCTGATCGCGGCACCGACGATCGGCGATCCGCGTTTTGCTCACACCGTCATTCTGATGGTGCGGCACGACAAGGAAGGCGCCTTGGGGATCGTGATAAACCGCCCGGTCGGCGAGCGCTCGATTGCAGCCCTGCTGGAGGCGACCGGTCATGATGATGCCGACGTAGCGGGCATTCTGCGCGTCTTCGCCGGGGGGCCCGTGCAGCCGGAACTCGGCTTTGTCGTCCACAGCGCCGAATATCGCCGCGCCGAGACCGTCGATGTCGACGGTCGCGTGGCGATGACCGCGAGCCGTCAGGTGCTGCTCGACATCGGCCATAATCAGGGTCCCGAGAAGAGCCTCTTCGCGCTCGGTTATGCCGGCTGGGGACCCGGCCAGCTCGAGGACGAGCTGGCACGTCATGACTGGTTCACCACTCCCGAGGAGCCGAAGCTCGTCTTCGACGACGACCGCGGCAACCTGTGGGAGGATGCAATGGCGCGCCGCACCCGGGAACTGTAGCCACCAAAAGGAGAGTTGGTCGATGTCGCAGCACCATGAATTGCGGGCGAGCCCCGAGACGTGTCACTGGGGGTTTTTCGATGCCGGGCTGAAGCCGGTGCTGGCCGTCGCGTCGGGCGACACGGTGACGATGGATTGCGTCTCGGGCGGACCTGATGTGCTGCCGCAGGATGGCAAATTCGAAATTCTACCCGACCATCTGGCAATTCAGCGTGCGCTCGAGCCGCGTCTTGGAGCGCACATCCTCACTGGACCGATCGCAGTCGAGGGCGCCGAGCCGGGTGATGTCCTCGAGATCCAGATCCTCTCAATCGATCCCCGGCAGAATTGGGGCTACACGCGCATCAGGCCGCTCTCCGGCACCCTGCCCGAGGATTTTCCGATCCGCCGGATATGGCACACCGCAATCGACCGCCAGCGCGGCATGGCCACCGTGCCCTGGGGGGCGGAGATCGAACTGGCACCTTTTTTCGGGGTCATGGGGGTGGCGCCGCCGCCGGTTTACGGCGCGGTGACCTCGATCGTGCCGCGCGAGTTCGGCGGCAACATGGATTTGAAGGAACTGGTCGCCGGCACGACCTTGTACCTGCCGGTGTGGGCGCCGGGAGCGCTGTTTTCCGCCGGCGACGGCCACGGCGTGCAGGGGGACGGCGAGGTCTGTGTGACGGCGCTCGAAACCGCGCTCTGCGGCACCTTTCGTCTAGTGCTGCGCAAGGACCTGAAATTCGACCTTCCGCGAGCCGAGACGCCGTCGCACCACATCACGATGGGCTTCAACGAAGATCTCGACGACGCGGCGAAGACGGCGTTGCGCGAGATGATCGCGCTGATCGGCGAGCGCCTCGGCCTCTCGCCCGAAGACGCCTACATGTTCTGCAGCCTCGCCGTCGACATGCGCGTGACCCAATTGGTGGACGGCAACAAGGGCATCCACGCGATGCTAAAAAAGCCTAAGGTCGGGGCGGACGGCACACTCCGCTTCGGAAGCGGCTGATACCAAGGGCTCGGCCTACTCCGGTCCTGACGGCCACTGGCGACGGTGATCTGATCCAACGGCTTAGTGAACATGCCATTGCCTCGGAGGGAGAAGCCGCGCGGTCGGAGTTTGATCCCTGCGGCGTCGAGCCTTCGGCCCGATGATAGCATCTGAGCCCGTCGACGGGAATCGCGTCAACGAATATCCTCGCACCAACCCGCCATCGATCGGGATCACCGCTCCGGTCACATAGTCCGAGAGGTCGGTCGCTAGGAACTCGACCACCTTGGCGCAATCCTCGACCGTCCCGAGCCGCCGTAGCGCCACCAACTCGGCCCGATTGCGGTTGCTCTGAATGCTGCCCGGAATGGCCGTCGCCTTATCCGACCGGTCGCGATCACGCCGGGGGCGATACAGTTGGCCGTGATCCCGATAGGCTCATCCGGTAATCTCATCGGCTTAATCCGGCCCAAACGCGTTGAATCGGAAGCACTCAGTTTCTACCGCATCATCGCCGTCCAATCGCACCAGTCATCGCATGAGTTACCCTTTCCGCTGTAGGTGCGGCGGCAATGGCATCTTCGGTAACAAGGTGCTGCCGGTCGGCGGCTTCGGTTGCCGAGATGGCGAAGCCGGAACCGGACTTGCCAGAGGCATCACTGGTGAGGGTGGAACAGCGGCTTCCCGCCGCAAGACCGCACTTCGTTCGCGATCTTGTCGGTCGCGCGCTGCTTTTGAGGAAACGGGAGAAGAAAGCTTCTCGCGGTCATCGACGAGGACAATGCCGCTCTCGCTGGCCCATGCCAGGACGGCGGCGGCGGTCTCCGGAAGTCCGAATTGCACCCGAACCATCCCCTTCCAGGTGCGCAACTGGTCGATTGTCAGATCGCACTGTTTGCCCCGTCGCTCCCCACAAAAGACGTGCTCGCGCGATTCTCGCCTCGCCTCCCACATGTCCTGCTTAGCAGCGGCAATCATGCGGTCCCGGATCGCGGTCATCTGAGGCCAAAACCACAGCCAGACACGCTCACTCCGGTCGGAAGTGATGCGGATGGCGTTTTTCGCTAGCCCGTAATCGAAGTCAGTCATGTGGGTCGTCCGGTAAGGCTGGAGGGTTTAATAGCCTTGAACTTGGTTAAATCATGCCATCGGCCAAGTTACCCACGCACCAAGCCGCCATCTATCGGGATCACAGCCCCGGTCACGTAGTCCGACAGGTCGGTCGCGAGGAACTCGACCACCTTGGCGCAATCCTCGACGGTCCCGAGCCGCCGAAGGGCGACCAACTCGGCGCGATCACGATTGCTCCGAATCTCCTGTCACCGTCTGGCTGATCCGCCCCGTTGCGATCACGCCGGGCGCGATGGAATGGCGGTGACCCTATTTCGCCCGGCAGATGATTTCCGTGGGCGCGATCAGGCCGCGTTCGAGGTTGTCGACCATATTTCCGACCTTCTGCGGTGCAGATGCCCCCATCAGGATGTGCAGGCCAAGGGCTGGCGGTCCTCCGCTCTGGGCGGCTTGTGCGCGCATCTGATTGAAGAATTCGATGGCGAATTCGCGACGGCTGCGCACGCTTTGAACCGAGAAATCGGCACCTTCTAACAACTGCTGATACGTGGCTGCGCTTTCAACAAAGCTTGTTTCTGGGCTTACTGCCCACGGAACCGGAAATTGTAGATCACCGTCGCCGCCTTCTCGCATCACGTCGTAGATTCCAAAGATTCCGCCGAGCTTGAGCACGCGCCGGGCCTCACTAAACAACTTTCCCTTATCTTCGATGTTCATGCCCACATGCAGCATGTAGGCACCGTCGAATGATCCCAGATCGAAGGGCAGAGCCAGGGCGCTGCCCTGCCGATAGGAAACTTGGTGCCCTAGGCCAACCCGCTCCGATAGGGTCTCGGCAGTGAGGACGTATTCCTTCGTGAGATCAACACCGGTCACGCGGCAGCCGCGTTCATGGGCAAAATAACGAGAAGCCCCACCCAGGCCGCAGCCAATATCGAGTAAATGTAAGCTTGGCCCAACGCCTAACTGTATAGCGAAATCGACGGTCGCTTGCCGCCCGCCGATGTGGAACTCATCAACGGCTGCCAGATCATCCGGCGCGAGTCGATCAATGTCTTTACCGGATGCCTCTAGCGCCTCAAAGATCGCCGCTTGAAGGGAGCCATGTGTGTAATGCCGAGCCACCGACTGTTCGAGTGCCATCAAGCCACCATTCTCAAACTGGACAAGCGTTACACCTGATCCGTACCAGATTTCCGGATGGTACGGAGAGATCCTTCCGTTTCTCGGATCGCGCAGCAGAGGATGTGCGTCTTGCTGTCATCGGCGGACGGTGTGCACCCAGCCACCGAGCTTACCGTGATGATTTTCCCGGAACGCTGCTGCTTCATGATCGGAGCGACCGCGTTGCACGAGTAGACGGTCCCGAACAAGTTCATTTCCGTCACAAGCTGTAAGAGCGCCGGATCAAGGGTGCTGGCCTTGGTGTCCATGGGCCGACCACGACCGCCCCCGGCATTCGCGACCAGGACATCGACCCGTCCCCATTCCTGGACGACCCGCGCCACCATAGCTTCGACCGCCTCGTGGTCACGGACATCGACTTCGATCCCCAAGGCGACGCCGCCCGCCGCCTCGATCTCGGCGACTGTGCTGTCGGCGGTCATGTCCTTCGCCTCGGCCTCGAACTCCTCGTACGAGCGTAGGTTGAGGTCGGCGACCGCGACCTTCGCACCCAATCCGGCGAGGCGCTTGCGTAGGCACGTCCGAGACCACGTGCCGCGCCCGTTACGATCGCAACCTTGCCATCCAGCTTGCCCATGGTGGGTTTTCCTCCTTGGCCTGCGTTCTTACCCGGTGATGACTTGCCGTGTCACCGTCTCCCGTACTCTCGATTGCCAGGCGATATCGACACATCGAACACCCGATTACCGTCCGTCCGCCGCCTGAACCACACGGCACACTATGGACCCGACGCCGCCTCACTGAGCAGGCGGCTCGACTGGCGAGCAACATGATGGTTTCGGCAGCGTCGAGATTTCTCACTGAGACATGAGCCCGCAGCGCTGCGGAGGAAGTTTCTTATTGTGGGGCATTTCAGACAAATATTTTGTATCGTGACGCGTAATGGACGTGGTCCAGCACGCTTTCGGGACGCACAGGACGTTATGTTCGTTCCGTTCATTAAGAAATATTGAGAGGCTATTATGAGGACTTCCGTAAAACGCAATCTAGCCCAAGCCAGCCCAACAGCCGAAATCTCCACCAGTGCCTCTTGAGTCCCTTGAGGACATCGCCTGGGAGCTTTGGTTACTGATCGAACTTCTTGCGCCCGTTCGGCGGAGATTACCGAACACCGCTTCGCAAAAGCTGGTCGATTACGTCAAAGACCGGCTTATCGCAAAAAGTGTCGCCTTAGCAAAGTGGAAGAAGGCCCGCCCGGAATTGTTCCCAAACTCCCCAATTCGGGCTCGGGACGTGCTACCGGGCGAGAACTGGATTTTCCCAGACCACCGGACCTTCGCGGAAGTGATCGAGGCCGAGCGAAATCCGGCCACGGTGCTCTCAAAGGCTTCCTGATCCTCTGCTCGGTTCCGCGTTCCACGCGAAGCGATTCCGATTTGTTCGTCTGGGGCCGCAGGCGATTGGAAGCGGCAAGGGTTCGCTTGAATTTAGCGCAGTCTGAACGGCCACTTCCTGTCGGTAGTCTCAAAACGGCTAGGATTCGACCCGCGGGGGCGTGGCTGACGGACCTTGGGTATGATCGCACGATGGATAACAGAACCGAAATTATTATTAGATGGCGAGATCACGACGCCAGAGCAGCACCAGACGTTCAAAGAGATGCTTTTGCGTCTGCTGGACGATCCGCAAATTCAGCAGAAGATCGGCACTATCCTGCGCGATTCAGGTCTTAGCAGATCAACGGGTATAAACGTCCCTCAGCGTTGGTATCGCTAATCATAGAGCGACAGATTAGCCACCTTGCTGAGAATATTAAACTCTTCTGGAGTCGGACGAACGGCCTTTTGCATGAAGGGTTGCGTGATCAGAGTGTCCTGGACGCCGCAGTTGGCGATCCAATACAGCAGAAGCGAAAGACAAGAACGACTTTGACGGTTCGCAGAGAGCAAATGGTCTCCTGTTGACGCTCGGGTTTTGGCAGCAATTTCGCTGTCCTGACTTTGCTTAGGATTTTTTGTCCCATAATGCAAGGGTATTGAGAATGAAATACTGGCCATTGTGAACAGCTTTCGGATTGCTGGTCATCGGAACAGCAACCTGCCACGTATTATCGCACAGCAGCGGCGCAAGCGCGAAGGCTGCCCGGCAAATGCTACCACGCCGAGAGTGAAACAATATTTCG
>CAVOWQ010000041.1:0-53994 GCA_963700195.1 uncultured Alphaproteobacteria bacterium | reverse complement strand
ATGAAGGCTCATCCCGTTGTCCCAGGTTGATCAATATCTAGGGCCGGCGGGCCGAATCCGAAACGGGACTGTGTTCGACTTTTTCGGGAGGTCTTGATCGGTCTGCCCGCATGCCGGTCGCTGTCCTGCGTCGCCGCGGCTCGCGCCGGACCGTCGGCACGCCTTTGCGGGGATTGTCGCGTCCGACGATATCCCAGTAACTCGTCGGGTGATGGTGCGCGGCGAGCCCGAGCATGGTCTCGAACGAGACGTGCCGGTAGAAGCGCCGATTGTATCGGAAGACAAACTCGTTGAGGTAGGTGTCGACGTGTTTGCGGCGCAGCCCATGATAGGTGCCGAGCCCCCAACGCTTCATCAGCGCGAAGACTCGATGGATCCAGGGCAGGACCACATGGCCGGCCATCTTGCCAACCGTCCGCGGGTCGTGTCGGTAATCGGCGAGCCCGGGATACGATCTGTGGCCGTCGGTGAGCAGCGTTGTTCCGGTCTTCACGTTGGCCCGCACAAACGCCTCGATCGAAGCCGCGGAGTTGTCCGGGATGGCGGCGAGACGGATGCGACCAGACCGAGTATCCAGGTATTTCGCTCGTTTCCGCCTTACCTTGGCCTGGTTTGTGCCGCGGTCAATCACCTCGACAGCGCCAGCGATAAGGATCTTCCCGGATTTCAGGGGATCGAAAAAGCTGTTGTCGGCCCGGAAAGGTAGTTCGGCCTGGTCGACCTCAACCACGCCCTCCAGCGGCTCGCGCTCGGGATCGATCATCGATCGTCGGAGCTTCTGCGCCAGCAACCAAGCAGTCTTGTACGTGATGCCGAGCTGGGCCTCGAGCTGGACTGCCGACATGCCATTCGAGTGGGTCGCCATGAGATGCGCGGCCCAGAACCATACTGTCAGCGGCAATTTGGACCGGTGCATCACTGTGCCAGCGGTGATCGACGTCTGACGACCGCAACCGAGGCATTCGTAAGTGTGCGCCCGGCTCTTCAGCGCTGCCGCGCGTCCGTTGCCACAGGCTGGGCAAACAAAACCCTCTGGCCAGCGTCGCTCGAACAGAAACGTCGCGCAGCTCGTCTCGTCCGGAAAGCTCGTCTGAAACTCGCTCAGCGATCGCGCCCTAGCCACCCAATGTCCCTCCCGCCCGACGCTGATCCAGTAGCGGATCGTCGCCTCGCCACCATTCCGATCATTTGCCAGCGCTCCCGCAATGGCCCGGATCGGTTACGAGCAGCCGTCCAGCGGTCAAGGTCTTCGGCCCTATCTTGGGCTGGAGGCGGCGCGCAAGGGGTTCTGCGACCACCGCCCGGACCGCTGAACGCTTTGGATAGTAATCAGAGTTTCACGTGAAACCTCGACACGTCATGCACTGGTCCATACATTCCCCGGCCATGAACGAAGCTTTCGCGTCGTTATGACGTCGTCGTGGTTGGCGGCGGGCATGCCGGGTGCGAGGCGGCGGCGGCCGCGGCGCGGGTCGGGGCGCGCACGCTGCTGCTGACGCACAAGCGGGCGACGATTGGCGAGATGTCGTGCAATCCGGCGATCGGCGGGCTCGGCAAGGGGCATCTGGTGCGCGAGATCGATGCGCTGGACGGCGTCATGGGCCGGGCGATCGACCGCGCCGGGATCCAGTTCCGCATCCTGAACCGCAGCAAGGGCGCGGCGGTGCGCGGGCCGCGCGCGCAGGCCGACCGCAAGCTCTATCGCCGCGCCGTCGCCGAATTGCTGGCCGAAACGCCTGATCTCGACATCGTCGAGGGGGCGGCCGAGGATCTGCTGCTCGATGCCGGCGGGCATGTCTGCGGGCTCGTGCTGGGCGACGGCAGGCGCGATTGCGGCGGGGCGGGTCGTGCTGACGACCGGCACCTTTCTCAACGGCCTGATCCATATCGGCGACGAAAAGATCCCGGCGGGCCGCGTCGGCGAAAAGCCGTCGCTCGGCCTGTCGCAGACCCTCGCCCGCCACGGCTTCGCGCTCGGGCGGCTCAAGACCGGCACGCCGCCGCGGCTCGACGGCGGCACGATCGACTGGGCCGGGCTCGATGTTCAGCCCGGCGACGACCCGCCGCCGCCGTTCTCGTTCATGACCGACCGCATCGAGACGCCGCAGGTCGTCTGCCACATCACCGCGACGACCCCGGCGACGCATGCCGTCATTCGCGCCAATCTCGACCGCTCGCCGATGTATTCGGGTCAGATCACCAGCATCGGCCCGCGTTATTGCCCGTCGATCGAGGACAAGGTCGTGCGCTTTGCCGAGCGCGAGCGGCACCAGATCTTTCTCGAGCCGGAGGGGCTCGACGACGACACGATCTACCCGAACGGCATCTCGACCTCGCTGCCGCGCGAGGCGCAGGAGGCGATGCTGCGGACGATCCCGGGGCTCGAACGGGCCGCGATGCGGCGCCCCGGCTATGCGATCGAGTACGATTTCGTCGATCCGCGCGAGCTTTACCCGAGCCTCGAGACGCGGCGGGTTCCCGGGCTCTATCTCGCCGGCCAGATCAACGGCACGACCGGCTATGAGGAGGCGGCGGCGCAGGGCCTCGTCGCGGGCCTCAACGCGGCGCTCGCGGCGGGCGGACGCGAGCCGCTCGTGCTCGACCGCGCCGACGCCTATATCGGCGTGCTGATCGACGACCTCGTCACCCGCGGCACCACCGAGCCGTACCGGATGTTCACCTCGCGCGCCGAGTACCGGCTCACCTTGCGGGCGGACAATGCCGATCAGCGGCTGACGCCGATCGGCATCCGTCTGGGCGCGGTCGGCCGAGAGCGCGAGCGGCGCTTTACCGCGAAAATGGCGGCGCTCGATGAGGCCCGCCGGCGGCTTGCCGAGCTGCGCATGACGCCCCCGGCACTGAAGCGCCACGGGATCACGGTCAACGAGGACGGCATTGCCCGCAATGCCGCGGAGCTGTTGGCCTATCCCGGTGTCGACCTGGCGCGTCTCGCCGCGGTTTGGCCCGAGCTCGGCTCGCTGACGCCGGAGATCGCCGAGCAGCTCGAGATCGACGCCCGCTATGCCGGCTATCTCGAACGGCAGGAACGGGACATCGCCGCGTTCCGCCGCGACGAGGCGCTGCTGCTGCCCGCCGACCTCGACTATTCGGCGGTCGGCAGCCTGTCGCGCGAAATCAGCGGCAAGCTTGCCGCGGCGCGCCCCGCCACCCTCGGCGCCGCAGCACGGATCTCCGGGGTCACGCCGTCGGCGCTGGTGGCGCTGCTGAAGCATGTGAAACGCCGCGGTCAGGATGCCCTCACCCACCCAGCCCTGCGGGCTGGGTCCCCCCTCTCCCGCAGTGCGGGAGAGGGGCTTTGAGACAGTGCGCCTTCTAGCCCCTCTCCCGCACTGCGGGAGAGGGTGCCGACCCCCGGATCTCAGTCCGGGGGGAGGCGGGTGAGGGTTCTTGCCGCTCGGGCCGGAAGGGTTTGCCGAGTTCGTTCCTGTTTCACGTGAAACACTCGCGCGGCTGGAGGCGTACGCCGATTTACTGACCCGGTGGTCGGCGCGCATCAATCTGGTCGGCCGCGACACCCTTGTCGATTTGTGGCGGCGGCACATCCTCGATTCGACGCAACTGCATCGTTTCATCCCGAACTCGGCGCGAAGCCTGATCGACCTCGGCAGCGGCGCCGGGCTGCCGGGGCTCGTGCTGGCGATCCTCGGCGTCTCCGGTGTCGAGCTGGTCGAGGCGGATTCGCGAAAAGCGGCGTTTCTGCGCGAAGCGGCGCGCGATTACCGGGGCGCATGTCGCGATTCGCCCGTGCCGCGTGCAGGCAGTGCCGCCACATCCCATCGATGTCGTGACCGCACGCGCCTGCGCGCCGCTCGACCGGTTGCTCGATTTGGCCGCACCGTTTCTGGCGCCCGACACCCTTTGCCTCTTTCCCAAAGGCGAGCGGTTCAACGAGGAATTGACCCTGGCCCGCAAAGCCTGGACAATGAATGTGTCGGTCGAACAGAGCCTGTCCGACCGGCGGGGGGTCGTTCTTCGCTTGCAACAGGTTGCCCGTGAGCCTCGCCAGGCTTGACGCGGAGCCGCGCGCCGTCCCGGCCGCGCGCCGTGCCCGCACTATTGCGCTCGCCAATCAAAAAGGCGGTGTCGGCAAAACGACGACCGCAATAAATCTCGCGACGGCACTTGCAGCTGTTGGTCACCACGTGCTGCTGATCGATCTCGATCCGCAAGGCAATGCCAGCACCGGTCTCGGCATCGAGCGGCCGGCGCGTGCCGCGACCAGCTATGAGCTGATCCTCGGCGAAGCCGAGGTCGATGAGGTAGTGGTAACGACTGACATTCCCCGTCTGGCCATAATCCCCGCGTCGCAGGATCTAGCCGGCGCCGAGTTGGAGCTGGCGTCTCGCGAGCGGCGCGAATTTCTGTTGAGCCAGGCTATTCGCAGCCGTGTGCGCGATTATGACGAGGTGCTGGTGGATTGTCCGCCGTCATTGAACCTGCTGACGATCAATGCGCTGGTCGCCGCCGATTCGGTGCTGGTGCCGTTGCAATGCGAGTTTTATGCATTGGAGGGGCTCAGTCAATTGATGCGCACCATCGAACGGGTGCAGCGCGCCCTCAACCCCCGGCTTGATCTCCAAGGCGTGCTGCTGACCATGTATGACCAGCGCAATAACCTTTGCGACCAGGTCGCGACGGATGTGCGAGGCCATTTCGGAGCCAGAGTGTTCGACACAATCATCCCGCGCAATGTGCGCATTGCCGAGGCGCCGTCGCACGGCAAACCGGTGCTGATCTACGATCACGGCTGCGCCGGGGCGCAGGCCTATATCCGGCTGGCCTCCGAGGTATTGCGTCGCAGCGGAGCGGCACTGCCCTCAATGGCGCCACGATGAGTGAGCGGGCGAGGCGTCGCCAGCTCGGCCGTGGCCTCGCAACCCTGTTCGGCGAGACCGACAGCGGCGCGTCCGCGGATCCGGCGCCGCAACGGCGCGTGCCGATTGAGCTGATCCGCCCCGGCGCGTTCCAGCCGCGGCGGCGCTTCGATGAGGCCGAGCTCGACGCGCTCGCCCAGTCGATCCGCGAAAAAGGCATCATCCAGCCCTTGCTGGTCCGCCCGCTCGCCGGTGAGGAAGCTGCCTTCGAGCTGATCGCCGGCGAGCGGCGGTGGCGCGCCGCGCAGCGGGTCGGGATGCACGAGGTCCCGGTCATCGTCCGTCCGCTCACGGACTCGGACGCGCTGGAGATCGCGTTGGTCGAGAACCTGCAGCGCGAAGATTTATCCGCGCTGGAGGAGGCCGAAGCCTACCGCCGGCTGATGGAGGAGTTTGGCCGCACGCAGGCTGGTCTCGCCGAAGCGGTCGGCAAGAGCCGCAGCCACGTGGCCAACACGTTGCGCCTGCTCTCGTTGCCCGCATCAGTGCACCGCAGGCTCGACGACGGCGAATTGTCCGCCGGGCACGCCCGCGCGCTGCTCGCCGCGCCGGACCCGGCCGCGCTCGCCGCGGAAGTCGTACGCCGCGGGCTCAACGTTCGCGCCACCGAGCGGCTCGTCCAGCGTCGCTCTGCCGTGCCATTCCCAAAGCCGCGCCGGCGCGACGCCGATACGGTGGCGCTCGAGCGCGAGCTCGGCGCCGCCCTCGGGTTGCGCGTCACGTTCGAGCCGAAAAAGCGCGGCGGCGCGCTGACGCTACACTACGCGAACCTCGACCAGCTGGACCGCGTGCTGAGCCTCTTGCGCGCCGGCTGAACGGGCGAGGCTCAGTCTTCGAGGATGAAGGTTACCTCCATGGTGACCCGGTACTCGTCGATCTTGCCGTTCTCGACGCTCGCCTTGTGCTCGACTACGTGAAGACCGGTAATGCCGCGCAAGGTCCGGTTGGCCCGCGCCAACCCCTCGCGCACGGCGGCATCAAAGCCCTCGGACGAAGCGGCAGTAATCTTTGTGACGCTCGCAACTGCCATCATTTCCTCCCTGAAAAGTGGCCAGCCAGACGATATTCCGCGGCCAACCTGCCGATGTTAACCCTTCGAGGGTTATCTCGAAAGGCTCAGAGCGAGCTATCACCCAGGGCAGATGTAGCCGGTGCCGGCGGGGTTCCTAAAGCAGCCGACCGACTCCGGCAGCACGTGCTTGGGGAGCCAGAGCACGACCTCCGGGAAGAAGATACAGAAAGCGATGACCGCGAAGAAGACCACGTAGAGCGGCAATGAGCGCACCAGCGCCGTCGAGAATTTGACGTCGACGAACTTCGACGCCATCAGCAGCGCAATGCCGTAGGGCGGCGTGATCAGGCCAAAGGCCAATGTCACGATGATGACGACGCCCATATGCACGGGATTGATATTGCCGATCTCGGTGAGCTTGTTGATGATCGGCATGAAGATGATGATCGCCGGGATCGCGTCGACAAAGTCGCCGATGATGACGAAAGCGCCGACCAAGAGGAACATGATGATAACCGGATCGGTGCCGGCGGTGGTCGTGATCCAGCCGGAGACCAGGTCGGGTCCACGCAGGTAGGCCAGCATCCATCCGAAGGCCGAGGCCGCCGCCACGGTGATCAGCGGGATCGAATAGAGGAGACCGGCCTTGGCGAAATCGAGCGGCAGCTCGCGGATATGGCGCCAATTGAGCACCGGGATCGCCACCACGAGGATGTAGACCACCGCGACGAGGCCCGCCTCGGTCGGGGTGAACCAGCCGGTCAGAATGCCGCCCATGATGATGATCGGGATGACCAGCGGCACCGCCGCCTTCCGCGCCGCGCCCGCAAACTCGAAGAAGGAGGCGCGCCTTTTCATGAAGCCGACCGGGCCGAAGAAGTAGCTGTAGATCATCAGGCCGAGGCCGACCAAGCACGCCCGGCACGACGCCGCCGAGAAAGAGCCCGCCGATCGAGACGTTGCCGGTGGCGCCGTAGACCACCGCCATAATGCTCGGCGGGATCAAATTCGCCATCGTCGAGGCCGAGGCGATCAATGCCGCAGTAAAGCCGGGATCGTAGCCCTCGCGCGCCATCGAGGGCGCCAAGGTGCGCGACAGCACGGCGACATCGGCCGAGGAGGAGCCGGAGATCCCCGAAAAGAACATGCTGAACAACGTCACGACCTGCGCGAGGCCGCCGCGCAGGTGGCCGATCATCGCTTGCGAGAGGGTGATCATCCGCTCCACCACATTGGCGGAGGTCATCAGCTCGCCGACCAGCAAGAAAAAGGGCACCGCCAGCAATGCCTCGGAATCGACGCCGTTGAACAACTGGCCGATTATCGAGGGCAGGCTGATCGGCGTCAGCATCGTCGCCACCAGCACGCCCGCGGTCAGGCTGAAAGCTACCGGCACCCCGATATAGCCGAGCCCGAGAAATAGCGCGCCCATGACAATGAGGATCCAGCCGTTGCTCATGCCGGGGCGGCGGTCATTGGAAATGCACCTCTTCGTGCAGAGGCTCAACCGATTCGAAGCCGTGGCGCCAGCCGTTGACGAGCTGTTCGACGATGAAGAGCGCGATCAGCGTGCCCGAGAGCGGTATTGCGGCGTAGAGCGAGGCGATCGGCGTCATCGAGGGCATGCGGAAGCTGCCGAATCCCTGCAGGAAATTGATGTAGCCGAAATAGACCATGCACAGCGCAACGGCGAGCACCACGAGCCGGTTGAAGGTCTCGGCCGCGAGACGGGCCGCCCCAGTCATGGTCTCGGTGATCGCCGAGAGATAGAGGTGATCGTTGCGGCGAGTGGCGGCGGCGGCGCCGATGAAGATCCCGTAGACGAAGAAGGTGCTGGTGACCTCCTGCAACCAGAGCCACGGCGCGCCGAGGGTGCGCGTCAGCACATCGAAAAACACCGAGCTGCTGAAGCCCGCCAGACAGACCCCGCAGAGCACCATCGTCAGCGCCTCGAGGAAGTCGAGCGCGCGCCACTTCAGATGGCGCTGTGTCTCCAGGACGAGGCGGCTCGGCCTTCTCATTCGGTTGGGGTACCGCCGCCGCTACTGCACCTCGCGGACCTGCTTGAGAATCTCCACCGCGTGCGGTCCGAGCGCCGCTGCAGTCTTGTCCTGGAGCGGCTCGGCGATCTTGACGAAGCCGGATTTGTCGACATCCTTGACGAATTTGACGCCCATCTTTTCGAGCTTGGCCATCGATTGGTGCTCGAGCTCGATGCCATAAGCCGGCTCCAGGCGATTGACCTCGTCGGCCGCCGCCTGCACCCACTTTTTCTCGTCGTCGCTGAAGCTGTTCCAAGCCTTGTCGCTGACCCAGATGCAGTTGTCGTTCGCCTCGTGCTCGGACAACGACATCACCGGCGCCACCTCGTAGTGCTTGTTCGATAGGTAGACGTTGACGCCGTTCTCGGCGGCGTCGACGACACCGGTCTGCAGAGATGTGTAGACCTCGCCGAACGGCATGTGGACGACCTGGGCGCCATAAGCGGTAAAGAAGGTGTCCTCGGTCGGCGTCGCCTGCACGCGGATCTTGAGGCCCTTGAGGTCGGCAATGTTGTGGATCTCCTTCTTGCTGTAGAAGTCGCGCAAGCCAAGAGTGAGCAAGGTCAGCACCTGAGAGCCCTGCACCGTGTCCTTGATCATCCTGCGGAAGGAGGCAACCACCTTGGGATCGCTAATCGCCTTTTTCAGGTGATCCTCGCCCCGGAAGATGAAATGGATCGACAGCACGCCCGCTTCGGGCGCGACGGTCGCGGCGTTCGCGGTGGCGGAAAGGATGAAATCGATATCACCAGTTCGGACCTTCTGGAGCATCTGCGGCTCTTGGCCGAGCTGCCCGCCGGGGAACTGGTCGATGATCATCGACCCGTTGCTCAGCTCCTTCAGCTTGGCGGCAAAGGTGTCTGCGGCGAAGCCGTAGGCGGTAGTATGCGGCTGATCGTACCCGAAGCTGAAGTGACGCTCTGCGGCGTCGGCGCTCCGCGCTGCCAACACAAGGCCCAAAGCCGTAAGCGCGGCAACGACCCGCATCCGTTGCGTCGTTGGCATTAGTTCCTCCCGTGGTCGACCGGCTACACCGGTCGGATGGCTAGCACCTATTTGAATTTCCACCCAAAGTCTATCGGCGGCGTACCCCGATGACGAGTTCTGTGGGCGACGCGTCCGATTTCGGATGCATATACGTCAGCGCCGCTCCCGCGCGGCCTGGACCACCGCCAGCATTGCTTCGCGGCAGATCGTTTCGGCGGGGAAGCCAGTCGTTTTCATGTTGAGTTCGGCTTTGGCGATGTGGTCTAGTTGCGAACGCAGCCGCGCCTCGGTCCACAGGCCGAGCTGGCGCCGGAAGCTGTCTTCTTGCTTGAAGAAGATCGGCGGGCGCGCCGCGCGCAGTACTTCGTCGATGCTTGAGCCGCCCGCGAGCCGAGCGAGGAGCACATGCAGCCGGTGCAGGTGGCGCAGCAATGCGCGGATTATTGAGACGGGCGATTCTCCCTCCTGGAGGACCCGGCCGAGCACGCGTTCGACCCGCACCGGATCGCCTTCGGCTGCTGCCATTACCGCATCGTCCAGCTCGAGCGCTGCAGTGTCGCTCACCGAGAGCCGGGCATCATCGAGCTCGATCCTGCCGCCCTCGCCGGCATAGAGCGCGAGCTTTTCGAGCTCCGAGCGCGTCAGCAGACGATCGCCCCCGAGGTGCTCGACCAGGAACTGGCCGGCGTCGCGGCTCGCGCTTACCCGATACAATGCCAGAGTCTCACGGACTACCGCCGCCAGCTCGCGCGGCGTATCCGGATAGCAGCCGATTGCGACGGCCGACCGCGCCGCTTCAAAGGCTCGGCGGAGCGCTGAGCGGGACGGCAGTTCGCTCGCCTCGACGACGACCAACGCCTCGCCCGGTGTGCTCTCCAGAAACCCGGCAAACAGCTTGGCGTGCGCGTCGCCGGCGGCGCGCACGCGGACCACCCTCCGCCCGCCGGTGAGGCTCAGCTGGGCGGCTTCGTCGGCGAGCCGCGCGGGATCGGCGGCGAGCACAGCCGCCATCAGATCGGCGACGCGGAATGGATCCTTGAGGTCGGGACAGATCGCGCGCGCCACCGCTTCGGCGCGCTCGCGGACCAAGCCCTCATCCGGGCCGTACAGCAGCACGGCGCGAATTTCGGGATCGGGCCGCTGCAGGAACGCGGCAATCCGCGCCGGGGCTAGCCTCACGACCGTTCAGCTCGGCGCCGGGGGCTGCTCGGCGAGACGGCGCTCCATAAACAGGGCGAGCCGGGTAACGATCTCCTGGTTGAGTTCGGCGGCACTACGAACCGCCGTATCGTCTTCTCCGACGACTGTCGAATACTGGTTGGGATTGAGATTGAAGGAATTTGCGACGTGCACCGAATTGACCAACAGAGTCTTATGGCTCTTACTGTCGATCAGCGTGTAAGTCGCGTAAACGTCCAGCTTGCCGAGCGACCCCAGACCCTGCGATTCAATACCGAGATTGGACAGAGACGTAGATAGCGTCGTCTGCAGGCGGTAGCGTTCGGGGGTTGGCTCGCCGGTTGGATTAAGCGAGTTGCGCAACGCGATCTCCAGCCGCTGGCCAATGCGCTCGGCGATCGGATCGACATGGATCGCGCGCAACTCCTCGCTTGCCGGCCCGCTCGCGGCCTCGCCGTAGAGCGGCGCCCAGCCACACCCCGAGAGCGCCAGCGGCGGGCCGAGCGCGAGTGTGAGCACCACGCGGCGCCTCAAAGTGCACGTCACGCGACGATATTGACGATGCGGTTAGGGACGACGATGACCTTACGCGGCGGCCGGCCTTCGAGCCAGCGGAGCACGTGTGGTAATTCCAGGGCGGCGTTCTCGACGGCAACCTTGTCCATATCCCGCGGGATTTCGAGCGTGCCGCGCAGCTTGCCGTTGACCTGGATGGCGATCGTCACCTGCTCATCTCGCGTCAGCTGCGGATCCGCCACAGGCCAGGGCTGATCGGCGAGCAAGCCGTCGCCGCCGAGCGTCTGCCATATCTCCTCAGCGAGGTGGGGCATCATCGGGCCGAGCAGCCGCGTCAAGGTTTCCAGACCCTCGCGGAGCACCTCTGGCGCACCAAGATCCGCCGCGGGAAGCTCTTCGAGCGCGTTGCTCAGCTCGCGTATCCGCGCGACGGCGCGGTTGAAGCGGAACTTGTCCAGATCGTCGGTTACCGCAGAGATCGTCTTGTGCGTTGACCGGCGGGTCGCGTCGAGCGCCGGCGACAGTGCCGAGGGCATCCGGGATCCGGGCGCCGCCAGCGGGACAGCGGGTTCGCTGACCATCCGCCAGAGCCGGTTGACATAGCGCCAGATTCCCTCGATCCCGGTCTCGGTCCATTCGAGATCGCGTTCCGGCGGGCTGTCGGACAGCAGATAGAGACGCGCGGTGTCGGCGCCATAAGTATCGACAATCGCGTCGAGGCCGACGACGTTTTTCTTGGACTTGCTCATCTTTTCGTGCCGGCCCGCCATGACCGGTCGGCCAGCTAGGTCGACGAGACGACCGTCGATGCCGACCTCAACCTCCTCGGGAAAGAGCCAGTCTCCGGTCTCGCTCTGGTAGGTCTCGTGGCAGACCATGCCTTGCGTGAACAGTCCGGCGAAGGGCTCATCGAGATCGAGATACCCGCATTGCTTCAAGGCGCGCGTGAAGAACCGCGAGTAGAGCAGGTGGAGAACCGCATGCTCGATGCCGCCGATGTATTGATCTACCGGCATCCAGTAGTCGACCGCCTCGCGCTCGAAGGCGACCGGCGCGCGTGCCGAACAGAAGCGCAGAAAATACCAGGATGAATTCGAAGAACGTGTCCAACGTGTCGGTCTCGCGACGCGCGAGGCCACCGCAGCGCGGACACAGGACGTGCTTCCAGGTCGGATGGTGGTCGAGCGGATTGCCGGGAACCTCGAAGCTGACATCATCCGGCAATATCACCGGTAGATCCTTCTCCGGCACGGGGACGATTCCGCAGGCGTCGCAATGGATGACCGGGATCGGGCAGCCCCAGTAGCGCTGGCGCGAAACCCCCCAATCCCGCAGCCTGTAGACCGTCGTCCGCTCGCCAAGCCCGAGCTTTTCGAGCCGCTCGCCGGCGGCCCGCTTTGCTTCGGCGACCGAGAGGCCCTCGAGGAAGGCGGAGTTGATCAATATCCCGTCGTCGACATAGGCGGTGTCGCCGATCGAGAAGGTCACGGGATTCTCGCCCGGCGGCAGCACGACGGGGATCACCGGCAGCCGGTATTTTCGGGCGAATTCGAGATCGCGCTGATCATGCGCCGGGCAGCCGAAGATGGCGCCCGTGCCGTACTCCATCAGCACGAAATTGGCGACATAGACGGGAACATGCCGGCTCTCATCGAAAGGATGCACCGCCTCGAAACCGGTCGGGTAGCCGCGCTTCTCTGCGGTCTCGATCACCGCTTCGCTGGTGCCCATGCGATTGCATTCGGCGATGAAGGTGGCCAGACCCGGGTTGTGCTCGGCGAGACGCAACGCCAGCGGATGGTTCGGCGAGAGTGCCAAGAACGTGGCGCCAAAGAGCGTGTCCTGCCGGGTCGTGAAGACCTCGATGCGCTCGTCCCTCCCGGCGATCGCGAAGAAGACGCGCGCCCCCTCCGAGCGGCCTATCCAGTTCTCCTGCATCAGCCGCACGCGCTCCGGCCAACGCCCGAGGCCTCCGATAGCGTCGAGCAGCTCCTCGGTAAAGGCGGTGATGCGCAGGGCCCACTGCGCCAAAAGCCGCTTTTCGACAATTACCCCGGATCGCCAGCCGCGACCGTCGATCACCTGCTCGTTGGCGAGCACCGTGTTCTCGACCGGGTCCCAATTGACCCAGGATTCCTTGCGATAGGCGAAACCGGCCGCGAGGAAGTCGAGGAACATCTTCTGCTGGTGGCGGTAAAATTCCGGGTGGCAGGTCGCAATCTCGCGTGACCAGTCGTAACCGAACCCCATGCGTTCGAGCTGGGCTCGCATCGTCCCGATGTTTTCGCGCGTCCAAATCGCCGGATGGATGTTTGCGGCCATCGCCGCGTTTTCCGCGGGCAAGCCGAAGGCGTCCCATCCCATGGGGTGCAGAACATTGAAGCCCTGGGCACGACGGTAGCGGGCGACCAGGTCACCCATCGTATAGTTCCGCACGTGTCCGACGTGCAGCTTGCCGGACGGATACGGGAACATTTCAAGAACATAATATTTCGGCCGCCCCGGTTCCGCAGCGACCTCAAACAGCCGCCGCTCGCGCCAGATGCGCTGCCATTTTGCTTCGCTTTCGCGGAAATTGTATCGCGACATGGCTAGGGATCTGGCCACGCCTGGGCCCGCCTGCAAGCCGGTTTGCCTCCCTCCCGCGGCCGCGTTTTCAACTCGGCGCCGGCGCCCACGCGCGCTTCAGTTGCCGCGCTCGTCTGAGGATCGCATTTTCGAGGTCGGTCTCGACCTGTCTTGCGATGGTGGTCTCGGCCCACTGCCCGTCTGCCGAACGTTGCTGCCGGTCGACCGTTACGGTCAGCGAATTGGAATGCAACGCCCGGGACAGGACGAAGACATTGATCCGGTACCGGACATTCGAATTGTCCGGTGGCGAGTACCAATCGGTGACGATCGAGCCGGTCAGCGGATCTTCCGAAGCGTATTTGACGAAATCGAGCGTGTCGTGCGCCGCCTGCCACAGAATTGGGCTCACCGTCCGGCCGGTCTGCGGCCCTGGGTCTTTTTCAGATTCTTTCTTGGCGAGGCCGAGCACCGTCCAAATGTTCGCCTCGGTGTCGATGTCCTCGGGCTCGCTCGATGACGCCTTCTGGCGCTCGGTCGCGCTCGGTTGTCCAGACGCCTGTTCAGCGGGGGGGCTCGCCGCGCAGGCGGCGAGAGCCAATGAGAGACTTGCAGCAACAGCTGCCGAGGCGCGGTAATGAGTGACCGACATCCAGCGATCTTTGCCAGGAATGGAGCTGCTATGGAAGGGTTTATTGCTGCTAATCTCGCCGCCGTCCGGGAACGGATCGCAACGGCGGCACAGGCGGCGGATCGGGCGCCCGAAAGTGTGGCGCTCGTCGCCGTCAGCAAGACCCATCCGGCGGCGAGTGTGCGGCACGCGCTGATGGCGGGCCATCGCGTGTTCGGCGAGAACCGGGTACAGGAGGCGCAGGCGAAATACCCGGAGCTACGCGACGAATACCCCGACCTCTCCCTGCACCTGATCGGGCCACTGCAGACCAACAAGGTGCGCGAAGCCGTCGCAGGTTTCGACGTGATCGAGAGCGTCGACCGGCTGCGGCTCGCGCAGGCGCTCGCCCGGGAGTTCGAGCACGGCGATCGCCGGCCCCCCTGCCTGATCGAGGTAAACACTGGAGAGGAACCGCAAAAGGCCGGCATCATGCCCGCCGATGCGGACCGGTTCATCTTCGAGTGCCGGGAGCGGCTCGACCTGCCGATCATTGGCCTGATGTGCGTACCGCCGCTCGACGAGGAACCAGCCCCGCATTTTGCGCTGCTGCGCGAGATCGCCCGGCGGAACGGGCTCGAAACCCTCAGCATGGGCATGAGCGCCGATTTCGAGAAGGCGATCCGCTTCGGCGCCACCCACGTCCGAGTCGGCACCGCGATCTTCGGCGCCCGCGGCACGGGACGTTGACCAGCGCCGCTTCTCATTCGGCGAAGACGAACAATTCGACGTCATTCTGGGGCGCGGGGCGACGCCCGCGAGCCCGGAACCTATGAACACGGGCGGATGATCTTGGGCACGGACCCGTGTTCATGGTTTCCGGACCGGCCTTACGGGCCGTCCCGGGAATGACGGCAACGCTAGAGGAAATGACCGCTGCGGGTTGCTTTGGTTCGGAGGTACCGCTCGTTGTGGCCGTTTGACGGGAAGATGTGCGGTACGCGCTCGGCGACACGGATGCCGTAGCGTTCGAGCGCAATCACCTTGTCCGGGTTGTTGGTCAACAACCGGACGGTACCAAAACCGAGCTGTCGCAACATTTCCGCCGCCGGCAGATAGACCCGCTCGTCGGCGTCGAAGCCCAACTGCTCGTTGGCGTCGAATGTGTCGAAACCGGCATCCTGCAGCCGATAGGCCCGCAGCTTGTTGACAAGCCCGATGCCGCGTCCTTCCTGCGCGAGGTAGAGCAGCACGCCGCCGCCGGCCCCGGCGATCGCTGCAATCCCGCCGCGCAGCTGGTCGCCACAGTCGCAGCGCAGGCTGGCGAGCAGGTCGCCGGTAAAACACTCCGAATGCAGCCGCACCAAAACCGGAGCGGACGGATCGGGCGAGCCGATCAGGATCGCGAGATGTTCGAGGCCGCCATCGCGCGGGCGAAACGCGATCAGACGGGCATTTTCGGCATCGGCAAGCGGGACGCGCGCCTCGGCGACGCGTTCGAGCCCGGCTGTCGCTGCGTCACGCTTGAATACGGCTGCGGCATCGATGACGGCGAGGTCTCCGCGGCGTGCGAAAAACGCCGCCTCGCTCTTGCCGGCGCGCAAGACGAGGGCGGCGGGCAGAAGCGACGCCAACTTGGCCAGAGCGACCGCAGCGAGGGCGCCCCCTTTGGCCGGGAGCGGCTCAGGGCCGAAACCGGGCGGCTCCGCGCCGAGCGATGCCCCGGGATCGGCGAGGTTGCGGATCACCGCTGCGGGCAATTCGTCCGAGACGGAAATCGTCAAGGCACCGGACAATTCGTCGCGGGCCGCAAGTCCGAGCGCTACGGCACGCCGGCGCGTCAGAACCACCCGTGCCGGGGCCCGGGAAATTTCGCGCAGGCGCTGCAGGTTTTCCTCGGTCGCCAGCTCGGCGGCGACCGCAAGAACATTTATCTCGTCATCGCGGATCAGTACCGGCTCTCCGCGGCGCAAGGCGGTGATCGCTTCGCCGAGGGCAAGCCGTGCAGGCGTCCTGGAACTCGAGCACTCTCTTCTCCTTGCCGCCCCGCATGACATGATATGACGCGCCGCGGCTCGCGCCAGCAACCTTATTCGACCTCACCTATGCGGTCGAGTGGACAGCAGGATGACAATGTCGGCGGCAAATGAATAGGCCAGGAGCCCGAGCGCCGCGGCGCACGTAACGGTGGCCCAGCCCGCCCAAGTCGCGGGCACCAGCGCGATCGTCAGGCCGACGCTCTGGACGACGGCAATCGTCTTGCGGCGCCGATCGGCGATCGGCCGCGGCGGCAACGGCCGGCGCAACAGCGGGAAGGCCAGCGCCGCGGCGAGGTAGAGGTAGCGCATGCCGCCGATCGCGAGCACCCAACAGGGAACGGCCTGCGCCTTTACGACAGTTATCGCGAGCACGAGGATTGCGAACGCATCGACCTCCAGGTCGAAACGCGCGCCAAAGGCGGAAGCCAATCCCTGGCGCCGGGCGGCCCATCCGTCGGCGCCGTCGAGCATCAGCGCGGCCCCGGCGATCGCGGCAAGGAGCCACCTTTCCGGCGCCCCAAGCGGTGCCGGCTCGACCGCTCGTGCGGCGATCAGGCAAGCGATTGCCGCCCTGACGAGCGTGATCCGGTTCGCCGCGCCGAGCCGGGGATGAGGATGGTGCGCGCTGAGCCCGCGCTCGACGGCAAAGAGCAGGCTGGCAAACAATACGAGGCCCGTCAGCGCAGGAATGGTACCGATCGCACCGCCGAACACCGACACCGGAACTGCCATGAGGGCAAGCCAGAGCGAGCGCATAAACACCGAGCGCGCCTCGCGAAGGAGCGCGGGCGATGGCGGTGAAGGCGAGGTGATCCCGGTCGACATATCAGTGAGTTCGGTGTATCTGGCGATCGTGCCCTGCCGGGACTTTATCGACAAGCGGTCGTCCGTCAGACCCTTCCGGGATCGGATTTATTCCGATGCTTGAGGCGCGGGCGTTTTGGGTGACGGAGCCGGGCCGTGGCGAAATCAGGGCGCAGCGGTTGCGACCGCCGGCACCGGGCGAGCTGGTGATCCGGACACGCCGGAGCGCGATCAGCAGGGGCACCGAAAGCCTCGTCTTCCGCGGTGAGGTCCCGGAGAGCGAATGGCGGCGGATGCGCTGCCCGTTTCAGGAGGGGGAATTCCCGGCGCCGGTTAAATACGGTTATTCGGCGGTGGGAATTGTCGAGGACGGTCCGGTCGAGGCGCTCGGACGCCGGGTGTTCTGTCTGCATCCCCATCAGGACCGCTTCATCGTGCCGAGCGAGGCCGTCGTCGATGTTCCCGACACGGTTTCGGACCGGCGCGCGACGCTCGCCGCCAACATGGAGACGGCGATAAACGGGATGTGGGATGCGACGCCGGGTCCGGGAGACCGCATCGCGGTGATCGGCGCCGGCGTCGTCGGCTGCCTCGTCGCCGCGCTCGCCGCGCGGTTGCCCGGCGCCGAGGTCGAGCTGATCGACATCGATCCGACCCGCGGAGCGATAGCCGCGGCCTTTGGCTGCCATTTTGCCACCCCCGAGAAGGCATCTCCCGAGGCCGATCTCGTCGTCCACGCGAGCGGATCACCCGCCGGGCTCGCCACCGCGCTCACCATCGCCGCCTTCGAGGCGACGGTCCTCGAAATGAGCTGGTATGGCACCCGGATCGTCCCGCTCGAGCTCGGCGGCGCGTTTCATTCCCGCCGCCTGACCTTGCGTTCGTCGCAGGTCGGCGCCGTTCCGGCGGCCCGTCGCCAGCGCTGGCCGCTCCGGCGCCGTCTGATCCTCGCGCTTTGGCTGCTGCGCGACCCGGTATTCGATATTCTGCTCTCGGGAGAGACCGAGTTCGCCACGTTGCCAGCATTGATGCCGCGGCTCGCAACATCATCGGCAGGAATTCTCTGCCATACCTTACGGTACGACTAGCTCCGCTTTTGGTCCCAGGAGCCCAGCCATGTACAGCATTACCGTCAGTCATCATTTCATGATCGCTCACAGCTTGGCCGGCGAGGTGTTTGGTCCGGCGCAGAGGCTGCACGGGGCGACCTATGTGGTCGAAGCCGAGTTGCGGCGTGATTCGCTCGACGCCGACGGGATCGTCTGCGATATCGGGCGTGCTCTCGATGTGCTGAAGGCTGTTCTTGGCGAGTTCGAGTACCGCAACCTCGACGAATTGGAGGAGTTTCGCGGCCGCAACACAACGACTGAGTTTCTTGCCGGCGAAATCCATCGGCGGCTGGCGCTGCAGATCAAGGCGGGAGCATTCGGCTCCGAGCGCATCGCCAGCCTGAAGGTGGTGCTGCGTGAAAACCCGGTAGCTTGGGCCAGCTATGATGCTCCGCTCGAATGACGGAGCTAGCCTTTGTCGTCCCGGGCAGGCTCGATCAGCTGACCGGTGGTTATCTTTACGACCGTCACGTCATTGACGGCCTGCGGTCCCGCGGGCACGCGGTGAAGGTCATCGAGCTTGTCGCGGATAATCGTGATAGTGCGTTGGATGAAGTCGCCGACGGCACCAGGACGGTAATCGACGGCCTCGCGCTCCCCGATCTCGAAGCGGCGGTCGTATCCCAGTGGCGCCGATTGCGGTTGGTGGCGCTCGTCCACCATCCGCTCGCTGAGGAAACCGGGCTTTCCCGCGCGGCGGCGGAGCGCCTCGTGCGGCTCGAGGCTGCCGCGTTGCAACGCTTTCGCGGCGTCGTTTGTCCGAGCCCACAGACGGCTGCCGCGGTCGCGGCCTATGGCATTCCGCCCGACCGCATCTCCGTAGTCCCGCCGGGCACGGCAAAACCGGAACGGCCTTTGCCGCCGCGGCGCGGCCCGGCTCGGTCGTTGCTCTGCGTCGCGAGCGTTATCCCCCGTAAAGGCCATCGAGTCCTCGTCGCGGCTTTGGCGCGCATTCGCGACCTCGATTGGCGGATGTTGTGTATCGGTTCGCTCAATCGTGACCCGCGCACCGCGCGATTGATACGACAGCTGATAGCCGCTGCGCGCCTCGGCCGGCGCATTACTCTCGCCGGCGAGCAGCCGCCGCGAATGGTGATGCGCGCCTATCGGGCGGCTGACTTATTTGTGTTGCCGTCCCTTCACGAGGGTTATGGGATGGCCTTTGCTGAAGCGATGGCGCACGGCCTTCCGATCATCGCTACGGCCGCCGGGGCAATTCCCGAGACCGTGCCCCGCGAGGCCGCATTGCTGGTCAGGCCGGGCGACGTGGCGGCGCTGGCGCGGGCGCTGCGGCGGGTGATCGCAGAGCGGGCGCTGGCCGTGCGTCTTGCGGCAGGTTCGCGCGCCGCGGGTGGCCGCCTGCCGGATTGGCCGCGAGCCGCGGAACGGTGGGAACAGTTGCTGGAGTCCACATTGTAGGCCGCCCTTTGAAAAAGGGGACGAGGAACGCAATTTGAACGCATAATGATCGCGCTACTACCCGTCGGGCGGGAAATGATGAGGGTTGGCCGTAAGATATTGATCGTCGACGATGACGGCGCGTTGCGCCAATCGCTCGCAGAGCAGCTCGAGCTGCATGAAGAATTCGTCGGCGTTCAGTGCGACAGCGCGGCTTGCGCACTGCGACTGGCGAGCATCGAGCGGTTCGACGCCATTCTGCTCGATGTTGGCCTCCCTGATATGGATGGGCGGGAATTGTGCCGGCTGTTGCGCCGTACCGGGGTGCAGGTGCCGATCATCATGCTGACCGGGGCAGACAGTGACGCCGACACCGTCCTCGGCCTCGATTCGGGCGCCGACGACTATGTGACAAAGCCGTTTCGCCTCAGCGTGCTGCTGGCGCGGCTACGCGCCCATCTGCGGCAGAGCGAGCATAGCGACGACGCGGTGTTCACGATCGGCCCCTACACCTTCCGTCCGAGCGCCAAGCTCCTCCTCGACGCGACCGGCCGCAAGAAAGTCAGGTTAACCGAGAAAGAGACGGCGATCCTGAAATATCTCTACCGCGCCGGCGATCATGCGATCGGGCGCGACATTCTCCTTGGCGAAGTATGGGGCTACAATGCCGGAGTGACGACCCACACGCTGGAAACCCATGTGTACCGCCTTCGCCAAAAGATCGAGCGCGACCCGACGCGCGCCGAGATCCTGGTGACGGAGCCAGGGGGCTACCGCCTCGTACCGTGAGACAGCGGAGGCGATGGGCGGCGGCCGGCTGTTGATCGCCAGCGGCGCGGATCGCGCATACTTTCCACTCTTGCGCGACATGGTGCTGTCGATCCGGGCGCAGCGCCGAGACGTCGCGCTCGGGGTACTCGATCTCGGGCTCGACGGGGAACAGCGTGAGTGGCTGTCCTCGGAGGTCGAACACGTCGTGCGGCCGGCTTGGGATCTCGATTTTCCCGGTTGCGCGAACACCGCGGACACGTTCAAGGCGCAGGTGGCGCGGCCGTTTCTGCGGCGGCATTTTCCGGGGTATGAGGTCTATCTGTGGGTCGACGCCGACGCCTGGCTTCAGGACGGTCGGGTGATCGATCTTTATATGAACGCGGCGGGCCGCGACAGGCTTGCGATCACGCCCGAGATCGACCGCGCCTATAAGCGCCATTACAAGCGGCCGAAGCTGTTCGGCTGGACATTGGCATGGAAGAATTATCGTCGAAGCGTTCGGCTGGCGCGTCGCCGATCGGCTGGGGCGCAACCCGATGGTCAACTGCGGAGTATTCGCATTGCATCGCGACGCGCCGCATTGGGACAGCTTGGGGGCGTGTCCTGTCGCAAGTGCTGCAGCGCACGCAATTCTTTTTCGTCGAGCAGACGGCGTTAAACTATGTGATTTTTGCCGAGCACCTGCCGGTCAATTTTCTCCCGGCGTATTGCAACTGGATGCCGGGCGATGCGCCGCCGGCCTTCGATGCCGACCGCGGCCTCTTTGTCGAGCCCTATGCGCCCCATGAGGTGATCGGCGTCATGCACCTGGCCGGCCGCGAGCAGAAGGCCCACCTCTTCCGGCTCAACCGGCTGGACGGTGGGACCGTCGAAACCTCGCTGCGATACAGCGAAAGTCGGCTGCTGTGCGGTCGCTCGCGCGGCGACACTTCTGCTTAGCGTAGCGCCGAATGCTGCGCGAACTCGGCCGGTTTGTCGTCGCCCTGTGGCATGTGGTCGGGCTCTTGCTTCTGGCTGTCCTCATCACCGAGTTCGGCGTCGAAGGGTGGCGTCGGCTGAGCCGCCTCTTGCGTTATCGCCGCTCGATCCGCCCGGACCGCGCCGCGATCGCCGACGCCTATCGTGACGCCGATTGGTCCGCAGGGTATTTCGCCGAGTTCCGCCGCGCCGTCCGGGTCGACTGGAAGCCCTATGTCGAATGGTGGCAGCGCCCGTTCCGCGGTGGCTACGTGACGCTCGACGAACGCGGGCTGCGGCCGACGCCGGGCGAGGAAACGGCAAACGGCGACTCGATCCGCATCCTGTGCTTTGGCGGTTCGACGATGATGGGAATGGGGGCGCGCGATGACCAAACCATTCCGGCGGTGCTGGCTCGCCGGCTCACCGAGTGCGGATACCGCGTTTCAGTGATCAATTATGGCCAGCTCGGGCACAACAGCACGCAGGAGGTCATCACCTTGCAGCAGCTGTTGAAGTCCGGAGAACGGCTCGATATCGCCTTGTTCTACGATGGCATCAACGAGATGGCGTGCGCCGAGCAGACCGGCCGCGCCGACGGACTGTTCAACGAGGCGCGCCGGCGGGCCGAGTTCAACCTGCTTCATCCGGACCGACGCCGCGATCTGATTGCCGCAGCGTTGATCGGTGCAGCGCCGCGCACCTTGCGGCGGCTGCGCCGATTGACCGGCCTTCCCTTGCGCGGCCCGTTACCGATGGAACAGGTGGAGCTATCGCAGGTCGACCTCACTGAGCTCGCCTCCAAGGTTATTGCCGCCTACTTAGCCAATATGCGTCTGGTACGCCTGCTGGCGGGCGAATACGGCTTCCGGCCAATTTTCTTTTGGCAACCGGTGATCACGACAAAAAAGTGCAAAACGCCGGACGAGCGGCGCTGGGTTCACGACTATACGAACGATCCTGAGCGCCGACGGCTTCTTTATCAAGCGATTATCGACGAGTTTCGGCGTCGCCCCAAGCTGTTCGAGGCTCCGGACTTGATCGATCTGTCCACGCTTTTTGACGATTGGACGGCCCCCGTTTATATCGATCTGTATCACTTGTCGGAGGTGGGCAATGCGGCGGTTGCCGAAGCGATGCTACCGGCAGTCGCCCAAGCCGCGAGCGCGTCGCGACACAGCACCTCTGCTGCTGCTGAGGGAAAATAGCCGATGGAATGGTGGATCTTATCAGGTCTTACGGTCGTCGCATTCGCGGTCGGCGCCCTGACCCGCATACGTCGGTCGAGGCGCAGCCGGGCGCAGGCGCCCGCCCAGAACATCTACCCGTTGTGGTAGACCGCTGCCGTTGCAAGCGATTTCGACTTCCCGTTTGACGGGGGCTGTCTTAGTCTGCAAGGGCGATAGCTTAATCGGGAGGGATCAAAATGCGCCGAGCAGGATGGGTAAGTCTTAGTTTACTCGCGGTATTTCTTGTGTGGGGTCCCGCAAAAGCGGCGCAGATTACATTCAGGGCGAATCTCGCGCCCGGCCCGGGGATAGCCAGCTCGGGCAAAGGCATGGCGACGGCATCGCTCGACACTACGACCAAAACACTGACTTGGACCGTCGACTATTCTGGCCTCAGCGGACCCGCGACCGCAGCGCATATTCACGGGCCAGCCGATCCAGGGGCGAATGCCGGGATAGTCGTGCCCTTCACCGGCAACCTCGACAGCCCGATCAAGGGTTCGGCGACGTTGACCGACGCCCAGATCGCGCAGTTGGAGGCGGGCAAGTGGTACGTCAACATCCACACCGAGGCCAACAAGCCCGGGGAAATTCGCGGCCAACTCGTCCGGGCATCGTAGTTCGCAGCGCGTCTGGCCGGTGCGGAAGGCGGCAATGAACTCAGCCGCTACGGGGTTCCAGAGAACAGGGGTCAGGCTCGGCGCCTCCGTCGGGCGGCCCGATCCTGACCAATAGCTGCCCATGCAGCCCGCACCAGCCGTTGGCTGGACCGAAGAAGCAGCCCTCGAAGGCTTGCAGCGTGGTATCGCGAAAAATAGCACTGACGACGGCCCCGTCGCGCAGCCATTTCTCCTCTGCCGCGGCCTGGTACCCCCCCGAGGGACGCGCGGGAACTTCGCAGATCTCGTCAGGTCGTCCGTAGGCCGCGGCCAGCGCCGCCGAAATCGCACGAAATGACGGTGGGTTGACGCCGTGCCGGGGCCGCTCCAGCTGGACGCGTTTCAGCCCATGCGTCGCTTTGTCCATTTGAAAGAAGGTCACGACCGGAACACCGCCCAGTGTTTCCTTCTCCAGCACGACGTCGACATAGCTGTCCCCGAAATCCAGTCTTTTGGGAAGCTGCGTCGCTGCGGCGCCGAATTGCTGCAGCAGCTGCTGCGAAGTCTCACCCCAATGCACCTGGCTCAACAATTCTGGAAGACCGTCTCCTGCCGACGCGTCGCAGTGCGGCGATGCGATAAAGAGCGCGATGAGAAAGACAAGGGTGGAGACGAGCGCCCGCCCCTCTCCACCGTTCGCCTTCACCGGAGCCAAACTCGTCGGTGCCATTCAAGAAGCTTTGAGTTCGATCTTTCTGGCCTTTGCGGCTTCAGCCTTTGGCAGGACGAGCTGCAAGACACCGTCCTTGAGCGTGGCCTCGATGCGGTCGCGGTCGATGTTTTCCGACAACGTGAAAACGCGCTCGTAGTCCCCGTCGGCATACTCGTTATAAACCCGCTGGTAGCCGCCATGCTCGTTGGCGGCGCTGCGTCCGCGGATCGTCAATACGCGCCGTTCGAGGCTGATATCGACCCCGTCCGGAGAAACTCCGGGCATTTCCGCGAGCACGACGATGCTGTCCTTGGTTTCATAGATGTCGGCCGGCGGCAGAAATACCGGCCGCGGTGGTGTGCGCTGACCGGCTTCCCCGGTGGATTCCCGGGTGGCCGGCGTCTGTTGCTCGACGGTTCTGACTTCCTGGGCCATGATTGCACTCCTTCCGCTCGGGTCAAGCAGCACGGATTTCGATTTTCTTCGGCCGATCCGCCTCCAGCCGCTGCAATTCGATTTCCAGGATGCCGTTGTTGAAACGCGCCTGGACCTTGTCGGGATCGACACGGAACGGCAGCTGGACCGCGCGCGAGAAACTGCCGTAAGCCCGCTCGCGGCGCTGCCAACTGACGTTTTGCTCTTGTGACTTCGGTTCGCGCTTGCCCGCGAGCGTGAGGACATCCTCTTCGAGGCTGAGATTTACGTCATCGCGGGTAATACCCGGCAATTCGGCTGTCAGAACGACGCTGTTTTCGCCGAGCCAGATGTTGATCGGCGGAAAGTCGCGTGCGGCCGTTGCGCTGTACCCGGAAAAGACCCGGTTCATTTCGCTCTGCATTCGCCGCAGCTCGGCAAATGGGTCGAAACCCAATCGCGGAAACTCCGAAAGCGCCATAGTTCACCTCTCTGCATGTTCACCCCAGTAACGCGTGCGGATGGCGATTGGCGCGGCACGCAGGGAAAAAATCTTCAGCGGCTGACGCGGTGATGGGTGGTACCGCGAACGTGGCGACCCGCGCGGGAGGAGGTGGAATTACAACTCGGATCACATCCTCACAGCGAAGCGACATGACCGCGGCCGACCATCTCTGGTCCGGCCATCATTCCCTGCCGAGACCCGTCAATCAGCATCCGGCATGCCTTCGATCTAGTGATGCCGCGGCGATCTTCAAGTTCCTCGCGATACGCAAAATCCGTCAGCAGAAACAGCGATGTAGGTGGTCGGACAAGTCTTGAATGGCGTCCCGGAGCGGGTACATCATTCACTCGCCATATCGGCAGGTGCCGCGCGTGGCCGCAACACCTGTGCGTTTGGGATTCAAACAAACGAAAGCAGCACAACTTACGGACTGTCCCGGCCGCTACCGATCTTCTTTGAGATCTGGAACTTCTCAATCCCAAAACAGTTCTTGATCTTGCACACGCTATATTAGCGAGCTCAATCACGGGTCTAGGAAATGAGGATCGCGCAAGTTTCACCTTTGTACGAGAGCTGTCCGCCGCAGCTTTACGGCGGCACCGAGCGGGTCGTTTCGTATCTGACCGAAGAGCTGGTACGCCAGGGTCATGAGGTCACTCTGTTTGCCAGCGGCAACTCGCAGACCGAGGCGACACTGCGAGCCTCCTGCGATCGCGCCCTGCGTCTCGATCCCCAGTGCGAAGATCCGCTTCCGCATCACCTGGTGCTGCTGAACCGCGTCGCGCGGAGCGCCGAAGCTTTTGACATCATCCATTTTCATGCGGATTTTCTGCATTTTCCCTTATTTGCCCGGCTCTGGGGCAAGACCTTGACGACGGCCCATGGCCGCCTCGATCTGCCAGACCTGCCTCCCCTCTTTCGCGAATTTCCGATGATGCCACTGGTGTCCATCTCGGACGCTCAGCGGGCGCCGGTGCCGTGGGCGAGCTGGCAGGGTACCGTTCATCATGGCCTGCCGGCGGATCTTTATCGTCCGGGCCGCGGGGACGGCGGCTACCTCGCTTTTATCGGCCGGATCAGTCCCGAGAAGGGCGTGGAAAAGGCGATCAAAATTGCCCGCCTGGTGGGAATGCCACTGAAAATCGCGGCCAAGGTCGACAAAGCCGATCTCGATTACTACAATGACAAGATCAAGCGACTGCTCAAGGGTCCGGGGGTGGAGTTCATCGGTGAGATCGGCGACCGCGACAAAGGAGAATTTCTCGGTCGGGCGATGGCGTTGCTTTTCCCAATCGACTGGCCGGAACCCTTCGGGCTGGTCATGATCGAGGCGATGGCCAATGGCACCCCGATCATCGCGTTTAGGCGAGGCTCTGTTCCGGAAGTCATCGACCAGGGGGTCACGGGCTTTGTGGTCGACGGTGTCGATAGGGCGGTTGCCGCAGTTCCGCGGGCCGCAGCCCTTGATCGGAGCGGGGTTCGTCGTCGCTTCGAAGCGCGGTTCTCGGTCGAGCGCATGGCGCGCGACTACGTCGAGCTTTACGACGATGTGCTGCATCGCAGCTCGATCGACGCAGTTGTCTTGAGCACCAGGACAGCCGGTCAGCGGGAAGCGGCCTGACCTCGGGGAGCAACGCCGACGAGACTGCGTCGGCTACCGAGCGGGCCGGCGATGGGGAAGCGTCGCCGTTTTACATCGAGTTCGAACGTCTCCTTCCAGGAGCGCCGGCCGCGGACACTCAAATCCGGTTATACCTTTGCCTTGTTTGATCACCGCGGCGATATCGTTCCGGGCGAAGGCAATTCCGACGGCATTTATCTCCACGACACGCGTTTCCTGTCGCAACTCGAGCTGCGACTGAATGGGGCCCCGCTCCTCCTGCTCAGCTCGAATGTGCAGGAAGACAATGCGGTCTTGACCGTAGATTTGGCGAACCCCGAATTGATCTCTCGGGACGGGGTCGCCTTCCGAGCCGAATTGATCCATGTGAGCCGACTCAAATACATTTGGCAGAACGCCTGTTACGAGCGGCTCCTTGTTCACAACTTCGACACCCGAGCTCGTGATTTGAGGCTCGGGGTCAGATTTGCCGCTGATTTTGCCGATCTATTCGAGGTGAGGGGGCAGAAGCGGGCTCGGCGAGGCCACGTCTCCATCGAACGCAAGTCTGCATCATCCGTTGTCTTGAGGTATCTCGGCCTCGACGAAGTAGAGAGGTTCACGAGTATCGAGTTCGAGCCGGCCCCGACCCGGCTCGATGCGGCGACTGCCCTCTATGAGTTTTCGCTCGGGCCGGGCGAGGGCATGCGATCCGTGCTTCGGATTGCATGCAGCGGACAGTGGCGATCAGAAGATTGGCGTCAGTCGGCAATTCTACAGCTCACTTCGCACGGCCCGGCGGGCCCTCAGAGCCTCCAGCGGGCGGGCCGCCAGCGTCGACAGCTCCAATTCGCTGTTCAACGAGTTTGCGCGCCGCTCGGTCGCCGATCTTTACATGCTCCTGACCGAGACCGAATTTGGGCCCTATCCGTTCGCCGGCATCCCGTGGTTCAGCACGCCGTTTGGGCGCGACGGGATCCTGACCGCCTTGTTCGCCTTATGGGTCGATCCGTCGATCGCCAAAGGCGTATTGCGCTTTCTCGCGGCGACGCAATCGACCGATTTCGATCCCGAGCGCGACGCCGAGCCGGGTAAAATTCTGCACGAGATGCGGGACGGCGAGATGGCGCGGCTGCGCGAGGTGCCCTTCGCGCGTTATTACGGCAGCGTCGATGCGACGCCGCTGTTCGTGCTGTTGGTTGGCGAATACTTTAGACGCACCGGAGATCTCGATACGGTTCGGCAGCTATGGCCGAACATCCAAGCTGCCCTCCATTGGATTGACACCTATGGCGACCTGGATGGTGACGGGTTTGTGGAATATCACCGCAGAAACGCCGAAGGGTTAGTTAATCAGGGCTGGAAGGATTCGAACGAGGCAATCTTCCACGAGGATGGCCGCCTGGCTGAAGGCCCAATCGCTCTGTGCGAAGTTCAGGCCTACGTTTACGGCGCCAAGCGACACGCAGCGACTCTTGCTTCGGCGCTCGACCATTCGGTAGCCGCCGCCACCCTCTCGCACCAGGCGGACGCGTTGCGCGAACGGTTCGAGGCCGCGTTCTGGTGCGACGATCTGGCGACCTATGCGCTCGCGCTGGACGGCGCCAAGCAGCCATGCCGGGTGATTTCATCGAACGCAGGGCATGCGTTGCTGACGGGAATTGCCGCTCCCGAGCGCGCCGCACGCGTGGCCGACACGCTGCTTGGTACCAGCTGCTTTTCCGGATGGGGTGTGCGCACGGTGGCGCGGTCAGCCGCGCGCTACAATCCGATTTCGTACCACAACGGTTCGGTTTGGCCGCACGACAACGCGGTGATCGCCCTGGGTCTCGCTCGTTATGGTCGGAAATCCGAGGTCCTGCGGATCTTCAAGGGCCTCTTTCAGGCCGCGAGTTACATGGATTTGCGGCGGCTCCCGGAATTGTTCTGTGGGTTTGCCTGGCGGCAATTGACCGCACCGACGCTCTACCCGGTCGCCTGCGCGCCGCAGGCTTGGGCAAGCGCCACCGTGTTCGCGTTGTTGCAGGCGAGCCTCAGTCTGGACTTCGATCACACCGGTGATGAGATCCGATTCGAGCGGCCGGTACTGCCGGATTTTCTCGACCACCTGCACCTGCGCGGGCTGCAGGCGAGGCACGGTGTTGCCGATGTCCTGCTGCGCCGCTACGGCAGCGAGGTATCGGTCGACATCACGCGCCGTCAGGGAAAGGTGCCGATCGTCATTGTTCGTTGAGGTTGGGTCGGCTTCAAAACCCGACCTTGAGAGCCGCAACGGTTCCGCCGAAATAGGCCTGGGGCTCGGAGGGCTGCGCCCCGAGGGCGTGCTCCATGCGCCGCACGCACCGGTCGGCTCCATCGGACACCGAGCGCCAAGTCGCCGCTTGCGGCAAGACCCCGAGCAGGCACTCGTCAAAGAAGTTGTAGATGCGGTGAGCCTGGCAGCCGAAGGACGGCCGGTCCCCGCGGGCGGCGGTCAGGACAATGCGATTGGATCTCGCCATCTTCCCGCCGGCAAAGCTGCCGCTGTAGCAGGCCGAGACGATCACGACGGTGGGCACCGCGCCACAGCCGTGCGACAACGCACGGGCGAGCTCGTCCGGAGTAAGTGCCCGGTCCGACCGGGCGAGCCACACGCCGCTGCCGCGCTCGCCGTGCGAGGTCAAAAAAATCAGGCACCGGTCCCCCGGCCGGGCCGGCAGGTCGGCGATCCGCCGCAACAGAACTTCGGCGGTGGCGGGTTCGGCGCCGGCGGCGAGCTCGCGGGCGCTGGCGCTGAGCCGATGGATGTTGTCCGCCGGGATGCCGGCCGCGGCGAGCCGCCGGTTCATTTCATGGGTCGCATTGTCGAATACCGGTTGGGCATCGTCCCCCGCGGCGAGCACGACTTGCCAAGTCCCGGATGCCCCGGCCGCGCCGGTCGGCGCGGCGCCGAGCCAGCCGAGCGCTCCGAGAAGCAGAATCGAACGAAGAAGGCGGGGAAAAAACGTCAATTTCATCGGACGGCGTCTCGTACGGAAGCACCGCGGCATGGCGGCGCGTGTCGTGCTATCCTGCCGCAAATCGAGGAGGTCATGAGATGCCAGTAGCACTCGCAGAGAAGAGTTGCACGCCGTGCCGCGGCGGCATACCGCCGCTGACCGAACAGGAAGCCGCAGCCTATCATGCGCAAGCGCCCGACTGGGCGCTTCTCGATGAAACCAAGCGGATCGAGCGAACCTATCGGTTCAAGAACTTCGCGGAAGCCTTCGGATTTGTCGAGCGCGCGGCCGCGCTCGCCGAAGCCGAAGGACACCATCCCGACATCGGCTTCGGCTGGGGTTACGCGAGGGTCTCGCTGCACACCAAGAAGATCAAGGGACTGCACGAGAACGATTTCATCATGGCGGCAAAGCTCGATCGCATCGCCGCCGAGAGCACATCCTGAACATACAGAAGATCAAGGGAGGACATTCATGCCGACTTATATCATGCTTGCCAATTGGACCGACCAGGGCGCTCAGAAGGTGAAGGATTCGCCGCGCCGGCTCGAAACCGCCAAGAAGGCCTTGTTCGATATGGGCGGCGAGTTCAAGTCGGTCTACATGACGCTCGGCGAATATGATCTCGTCGGGGTGTACGAAGCGCCAGACGATGCCGTGGCGGCGCGTTTCAGCCTGATGCTCGGAATGCTCGGCAGCGTGCGGACCAAGACCTTGAAGGCGTTTCCCGAGGCGGCCTACCGGGAGATCGTCGCCTCGCTCGGCTAAGGCGAAGACGGCGGCATGATGCCGGCGCGGCGTCCTCTCGCGGACGGCGGAGATCAAATAGAACGATTCGCACAATATCTTCCTGGACAAACTACGCAAGGTTGAATTATCTTCCTCCATAGAGGCGCCCCGGCGGCTCTGGACGGCTGACAACAAAGCGAAAAATGTCGATCCGGCGGTTGGCGGCGACGAGGATCGGAGCGATCACCGTGTGATCGAAACGCCGGTCCCGAACCTAACCCGGCGTGGGCCCGCGCTTAGAATCGCGGGACGGGAGGATTGGGTCGTGGAGGCACAGGTCGCACCGGACCAGGCTGTAGTCTCTGGCCGCGCCGGTCGGGGCATACGCATCCTGCTCGTCTGGGGGGTGCGCTTCACCGGCGAATGCCTTACCGAGCTCCTCGAGCGCGACCCCTCAGTGTCGGTCGTCGGGCTGTGCGCCGATCTCTCCGAGGCGGTGGCGCTCAGTGCGTCCATGCAGCCAGATATCGTATTGTTGGATGGAAGAATGCCCGAGGGTGCAGCCGCAGCAAGGCGCGCTCTCGAGGAGGCTCCCGGGATGCGTATTGTCGTCTCCTCGGTCAGGGAGACGGAAGACGACGTCGTTGCCTGGGCGGAGGCGGGGGTGATCGGCTATATTCCAAGAACCACACCGCTGTGCGATTTCATCCGCCTGATGATGGAAATCCATAGTGGTGAGCAGGTCTGCTCGGGCCGGGTGGCTGCGGGGCTGCTCCGGCGCATCGCTCACACCGCTAATGGAAGCACCCGCCGCAATCGTCTGGTCGCGAGGCCTACGCTCACCAGGCGCGAGCGCCAGACCGCCGAACTGATCAAGAGCGGGCTCAGTGACAAGGAGATCGCTCGCCGGTTGAATATCAGCGTTGCGACGACGAAATCGCATGTCCATAACCTGCTCGGCAAGCTAAACGCGAGGCGTCGAACCGAGATAGCCGATTACTTGCGCGGGTAGCTTGCCGGACCGTCAGATGCCGCTGTGACCGCGAGCGATTTCGGCCTGTGCAACCTCTTGCGGGATCAGCCATGCATAGAAGGTGTCGCGCACACAGTTTCTGCAGGCGCCGTCCCAACTTTCCGAGGAGAGGATCTTGACATAAACCTGCTGGCCGGAGGCAAGGTCTACATTCCGGTCTTGATTGAAATCCCGATTATAGCTCACCGGCGCGATGTGGTAATGGCCGGGCGGGACGTCGCGGTAAAACACGCTGCCGTTTGCGACAGACCCGTAATAGCTGCCATTTACGTCGATATTCGCGAGATTGAGGCTCTCCGAGGGCAGCCAGTCACGGTAGAACCAGATCCGGGACTGGCCCGCCGGGACCGAGGGTGCAGGATCGGAGACTTGTGCCGTCCTCGGCGGCCCCGCGCAGCCCGCCGCGATCAGTAGCAGGCCGCTCGCCCATAGCATCCTTCTTGGTGGTCGTGGCGTGGGATCTCTCCTCATCGGCTTCTCCTTCTTCTCACGCGCCCGTGGGCAGCCTGAGCCGTACAACTCGCCAAAACGGCATTTATTCCCGCAGGGTGGATATGCATCATTCTGTTGCTGTATCAAGGTTTGATGAACCGAAAGCAGCGGCGCGCGCAAGCCGGGCGGGGCGAGCAGGGTCGCGCGGTCGGCAGCCCAGCAGCGCTGATCGCCGGGTGGTTCAGCGCGGCGCTCGCGCATCAACACGCAGGACGCCCGGCGCAGGCGGAGCGTGCATGCCGTAAGATCCTGTCTGTCGATCCCGGTCATGCGCAAACCCTTCACCTGCTCGGTTTGATCGAGCATCAGCTCGGCCGCTCCGATGAGGCGGTCGGGCATATCCGCATGGCGATCATGCGAGATGGCCGAGACCCGGCGTTTCACCACAATCTCGGCAACATCCTCAGGGCGCTCGATCGGCCCCGCGAGGCCATGACGTGCTATGAGCGGGCGCTCGCCCTCGCGCCGGACTTCGGTCGATACCCTCTACAATCTCGGCAACACGTGCCACGATCTCGGCCAGCCGGAGCGTGCCGCCGCCTATTTCGAACGAGCGCTGCGTCTCAACCCCGAAGCGGTCGAATTACACAATAACATTGGCACAGCCCTTCAGGATCTCGGTCGGCTAGACGAAGCGATCGGCTGCTTTCGCAAGGCGCTGGCGCTCCGGCCGGATCTTGTCGAGAGCCTCGATAATCTCGCTGGCGCTCTGCAACCGCAAGGGAAGTTGGACGAAGCTCGGGCCTGCTATGAGCGCGCTCTTGCGCTTCGGCCGAATCGCGTCGAGAGCCTTATCGGGCTCGGCGTCGTATTGCGCGCCCAAGGCCGGCTCGAGGAAGCCGTCGCCCGCTACCGGCGGGCGCTGGCGTTGTCGCCCGACCATCCTGACGCGAGCAGCAATCTCGGCGTCGCACTCGTCGATCTGGGCCGGCGGGAGGAGGCGATCACGCATCATAAAAAGGCGCTTGCTGTGCAGCCGGGTCGCGCCGAACTCCATTACAATCTCGGCAGCGCTCTCCAGCGCCAAGGCCGGTACGCCGAGGCGCTCGCCTGCTACGGGCGCGCGTTGGCCCTCAAACCCGATTATGCGCAGGCGCATCTCAATCGCTCGCTCGCTCTGCTGCTGACCGGAGAGTTCGACGAGGGGTGGCAGGAATACGAGTGGCGATTTACCGTTGCCCGGTACGACCGCAAGTTCGACCAGCCACTATGGTCCGGCGAGCCCCTCGCCGGAGCGAGCATCCTGATCCACGCCGAGCAAGGGTTCGGAGACACGCTGCAATTCGTCCGTTATATCCCCGCCGTCGCGGAACGTGGCGGCAGAGTTGTTCTAGAGGTGCCGGCGTCACTGGTCCGTCTTGCGCGCACGGTCGCCGGCGCATCCGAGGTCGTCGCCGCCGGCGATCCGCTGCCGAGTTTCGACTGCCATTGTCCGCTTCTCAGCCTGCCTCGGGTATTCAAGACAAATCTGGCAACCATCCCTAACGCGGTGCCCTATCTGAGGGTCCCGGCGGAGTCGTCGGCCGGCTGGGCCGAGCGGATCCCCACCACGCCCGGCCCCAGAGTGGGTATTGTATGGGCCGGCACTACGGTAGGCGCGATCGATCTGCGGTTGCTCCAACCGTTGTGGGAAGTCGACGGCGTAAGCTGGTTCAGTCTTCAGGTCGGCGAGCGGTCGGGCGACATCTCGTCTCTTGGCGGAGTGAAGATCGCCGATCTCTCGCCATGGCTCGTGGATTTTGCTGAAACTGCGGCTGCGATTTGTCGCCTCGACCTGGTCATAAGCGTGGACACTTCGGTTGCACATCTGGCGGGCGCACTTGGCCGGCCGGCCTGGCTCCTGTTGCGGTATCCGCCGGAATGGCGATGGCTGCTCGAGCGCGAAGACAGCCCCTGGTATCCGACCGCGCGGCTGTTCCGCCAGAGGAAGGAGGGCGATTGGCCTTTTGTGGCGCGCGAGGTCGCGGGCGCCCTTGCGCAAATGGCCCGCTAAAGCGTCATATGGCGCTGTAAACTTTTGCGTAAGCCGGAATGCGCCCTCTTCTGCTGATCGCGCTGCTCGCTCTCGCCGCCTGCTCCCAGGAGTCTTCGGTCAGCAAGATCGACGCGCGCACATTCGTTATCGAAAGCGCCGGCATTCCCGGAGGCTCCGAGACCCCGAACCGACGTACGGCTGAGCGCGTCTGTCCGGGCGGCTATCGGGTCATGGACAAGACGGTGCACCAAGGTACCCCCGATCGGGCCCGCGACGAGCCGGGCACCTTCACGAACTGGACGATCCGATGCCTCTAAACATCGCGGGTCAAGGAATAGAGATGAGCAAATATGCTCTCGCGGTGCCGGTGCTGCTCGTCGTGAGCATTCTCCTGCTCGCCGACTGCACGCCGCAGGCTAAAGTCACGACCTCGCAGGCGCAGCTTCCGGCGATCGCGCCGGGAACAGCGCGGGTCTGGTTTTTCCGAGGATGGGATTCGCCGAGCGGCCAAAGCTTTGTCTTTGGGGCAGCACCGACGGTATATGCGAATGGCGCACCTGTCGGTGAAATCCCGACGGGAACCGCCTTCTTCCGCGATTTCCCGCCGGGGGCATACAACTTTACGGTAGAGCCCATAGGCCTGCCCACCGCTCAGGCCGCGAGCGTTCAACTTGCGGCCGGAACGCAGAGCTATCTTCAGGTCCAGTGGGTGGCGAGCTGGCAGTTCGGCTATCCGGAGGCGGATTATAGTTTCGCACCGAATACCTTTGGCGTCCTGACGGCCTCGCCGCAAGTGGCACAGGCGTATCTACCCACCTTGTCCTATCTCGGCCAGCGTTAGCCTGGTCCCAGTGCCAGGGGCTGGCCAAAAATGAAGCGACGATTCTCGACGCTCCCTTTCCCCGCTCCCCCGCCGGCCGGGGGGAGAGCGTAGGGGGAGGGGGGCCGCCGAGCCGGTTTATGGCGTAACCCACCTCACCCTCCCGTCGCCGCGCGACGGGCCCCTCCCTCTCCCCCTGACCCCTGGGGGCGGCTTTATTCGCGTGGGGATACTCTGTGGCATTTTGAGGCGGACCGTCAGTCCGGATAGGCCGCCACAGCACGGCTTCGGGCTCCGGAATTCGCTCAATCCGTCGTTGCCGTAATTCGCGCGGGCGACGGACGCCCATATGGGCGTCCCACGGCCGGCCGCTTCCCTTGTGTTGCATATCTAACACAGCTGCCCGCATCCGTTGGTCTCGGCGCCGCTCCTTCAGCTAAACGGACCGCAAAAAGGGAGACCATCAAATCGATGGAATGCCAAACATATTCAACAAGTTGCGCTTGGAAGGTCTAAACCTAAGAAACCTAAGGTTTAAACCTAGGACTCCATCTCTTTTCAATCTGAGGATGGATAGTGCCGGAAGCCCACACTCGGTCAACATCAACCTGTGATTTCAGAGGTTGGTCACCTGGGGAGCGGCTGACGATGACAAGAACGCAAACTATCGGCACTTTGGCGGCGATCGGCGGCCTGACCGCGACGATCGCATTGCTGACGGGTCTTCCAGCGGCCAGCGCCGACGAGCTGGCTGATCTGCGCGCCAATCAGGAGCTGCTGCAGCGCCGCATCGACCAGCTGGCGCAGGGACTGCCGGAGCAGAAGCAATCTCCGGGGCTGCCGGGCGCCCTGGGCACCGAGCCGATCCCGGGTCAGGCGATCATCGGCGGCAGCTTCCCGCGGTCGTTCCTGATCCCGGGCACCGATACCTCGATCCGCGTCGGCGGCTTTGTCGACCTTACGTCGAACTACTTTTTCCAGGGCGCCAACACCGGGAATCCTGGTCTTCCTTCGTCGAATTTTGGCCAAAACGGGAACTTGAACGGGGTGCCGGTCGGCCAACAGTTCGTCCCCGGCATCGGCAATGTTCCACAGCAGGCCAACCATTCGCGCGGCAACGGGTTCTTCGAGTTCAGCCCGCAGCAATCGCGGGTCAATATCGAGACCCGGACGCCAACGGCCTGGGGCGAGTCGCGGACATTCTTGGAGTTCGATTGGTCGGGTAGCAACGCTTTCAGCGTCCAGACCGCGCAACAGGCCGGCGGCGACAGCCTGCTGCCGCGCCTCAGATTCGCCTACGGCACGTTGGGCGGGTTTCTCGCCGGCCAGGCGATCTCGAACTTTGCCGATGCCGACGCCGATACCGAATCACTGGAATTCGGCGGCGCGATGGGCTCGACCGGCGGCCAACGCACCCCGCAAGTGCGCTACACCTTAGCGGGCCCGTTCGGCAGCGCCTTCTCGGTGTCGGCGGAACAGCCGACCGTCGGTGTCGAAGGCCCGGGCGGCCTCTTTACGAATGACTCGAATACGGGCGGCCTCCCCGCCGGCCCCGGGACCGGGCTGATCCCCACGATCTGCAATGGCGTCCCCTGCACCGGTGCGGGAACCGCGGTCAATGGCAACATCGCCAAGGCCATCGCGCCCAATCTCACCGTCGCCTCATATTGGGCGCAGCCCTGGGGGCATGTCGACTTCGCCGGTGTGCTCGTTCCAATGGAGTTCAACGACGGCCATTTCATCTCCCGGGAGTACCTGGGCTATGGCGGGCACTTCAGCGGCGACGTCAAGCCCGGCTGGTTCGGGTGGGCCAAGGACGATATCCTGTTCAGTTTTATCGTGGGCGAAGGTCTCGGCCCATATGCGAGCGGCGGTTGGGCCAACGCCGCGGCAACGTCGACCAACTTCACTGTCGCAACCGCGTGCGCGACGCCGCAGCCGGGCTGCACAGGTGGCATGGCGGCGTCGAACATCATTTTCAAGCCGGTCTTCGGGTACGCCACAAATGGCGGCTACCAGCACTGGTGGGCGCCGAACCTGCGCTCGACGATAGCGGCCGGCATCGCGCAGCAAGACCTCAGCTCACAACTCATAGGGCCGAGCCAATCCAGCACTTTTACCAAGGAGCAATGGAACGCCTTTGCCAATCTGGTATGGAACCCGGTCGCGTTCATCACCACCGGCATCCAGTACAACTATGGCACCCGCGTCGTGGTCGCCAACGGTAAGGGCCATGCGCAGGCTATCTCCGCCAAGTTCCGCGTAGCCTTCTAGGAGGAGGGGCGATGCTCGAACTGATCGACGGCCTTCCCGGGAACGTTGTCGGGATCGCGGTGAGCGGACGTCTGACGATGCAGGACTGCCAGGACGTCCTGGTCCCGGCGATGCAGAAATCCCTCAAACGGCACGAAAAAATCCGGCTCTACTACGAGCTCAACTCGCGGTTTCCGGGCGCCGCGTGGGATGAGCTCGACCTCGGACTGGAGCATGCTTCGCGATGCGAGCGGGTCGCGATCGTCACCGATATCGGTTGGGTAAGGCTCACTGTGAAAGCGCTTCGTTTTCTGATACCGAGCGAAATCCGGGTCTTCCCGACCGTTCAGGCCGATGAGGGCCGTGCTTGGATCAGGGCCCGGCCGCAGCCCCGGGTGGAGACCGGGACGGCGGCGCCGGTCCGGGCAAGGCGAGTCCGCCCGTACCGCGCGAGGCGGTCGCCGACTGCGCCTGCAATCTCGCGAATTGCGCGCGAACAGGAGCAAACGGCTGCGATCGGCCACTAAATAGTCCCGGCTTTCTCTCTGACAAACGGGCGCAATTGCCGGGTGACGGGGGATTGCGTCTTCGCAGGAACCGAGTGGCCCTCGAGCTGAGACTGAGTGGCCATCAGCTCGCGCTCCAGCGCGTCGATACGCCGGCGCCGGCTTCTCAGCTCGCGCCGCTTGCGGTGGCCGACCATCCAGGCGGTAGCCGCGCCGATCAGAGCTCCGGTCACCAGGCTCAGGAAACACAGCAGATAGAGCGGCACATCGGCCAGGAACGGCAGCGGCCAGAACCCGACCGATACCGTTTGGCGGTTGGAGACGGCGAACAGGATCAGAACAATCGCGATGACGAGAAAGACGGCCCGATAAAGGATCCTCACTAGCCGGGCCTCAGGTTATCACAGGGGCGTCAGGCTCGGCCTGCGCTCTGGTTCAAGCGGTCGCGCAGCTGCTTGCCTGTCTTGAAGAACGGGATCTGCTTCTCGGCCACCGGGACGCTGTCGCCGGTCCGCGGGTTGCGGCCGACGCGGGCATCGCGGCGCTTGACCGAAAACGCCCCGAAGCCGCGTAATTCGACCCGGTCGCCCCGCGCCAGCGCCGCCGCGATCTCGTCGAAGATCGCCGTGACGATGACCTCGACATCGCGCTGGTAAAGATGAGGGTTGGCGTCGGCAAGCCTCTGTACGAGCTCCGATTTCGTCATCGCGATCGTCGCCCCCGCCTTGCGCTCTGCAAGCGATCAACCTGCCAAACCAACCGACGAGCGTCAAGCGCCCCCCAAAACCCCGCTTCCCAAAGCGGGTGAGGGGCGGCCGGCCTCAGCTCTTCTCCTCGGTCTCCTCCTGGCGGCGGGCGCGGTTGATCGCGGCGCCGAGAATATCGCCGAGGCTGGCGCCGGAATCGGAGGAGCCGAATTCCGCCATTGCGCGCTTCTCCTCATCGACCTCGCGGGCCTTGATCGAGAGCGACAGCTTGCGGGTCGTGCGATCGATCGCCGTCACCTTGGCGTCGACCCTTTCGCCGACCGCGAAGCGGTCCGGCCGCTGCTCGCTGCGGTCACGCGACAATTCGGATTTGCGGATGAACCCGGGCATGCCGTCGCTGATCGTCACCTCGACGCCGCCCTCGGTAATGGCCGAGATCATGCCGGTCACGACATCGCCCTTCTTCACCTTGGCCATCCCGGCTTCGAAGGGATCGGATTCGAGCTGCTTGATGCCGAGACTGATCCGCTCCTTCTCGACATCGACATCGAGCACCTTGACCCGCACCGCGTCGCCCTTGCGATAGTCGTTGATCGCCTCTTCCCCCGGCCGGTTCCAATCGATGTCGGACATGTGGACCATGCCGTCGATGTCGCCGGGCAGGCCGACAAAGAGGCCGAACTCGGTGATGTTGCGAACTTCGCCTTCGAGCTCGGTGCCGACCGGGTGCTCGTCGACAAAGGCGTCCCATGGATTGGCGAGGGTCTGCTTCAGTCCAAGGCTGATGCGCCGCTTTTGCGGATCGACATCGAGCACCATCACCTCGACCTCTTGGCTCGTCGAGACGATCTTGCCGGGGTGCACGTTCTTCTTGGTCCAGCTCATCTCGGAGACGTGGACCAGCCCTTCGACACCCGGCTCCAGCTCGACAAAAGCGCCGTAGTCGGTGATGTTGGTGACGCGACCGCGGAACTTGGCGCCGGCCGGGTATTTGAGCTCGACACCCTCCCACGGATCGGATTCGAGCTGCTTCATGCCAAGCGAGATGCGCTGCGTCTCGGGGTTGAAGCGAATGACCTGAACCTTGACGTTCTGCCCGATATTCAGCGCCTCGGAGGGGTGATTGATGCGCCGCCAGGCGATGTCGGTGACATGCAGCAATCCGTCGACCCCGCCGAGATCGACAAAGGCGCCGTAATCGGTGATGTTCTTGACGACGCCGTTGAGGATCTGCCCCTCCTTGAGGCTGGCGACGAGCTCGGAGCGCTGCTCGGCGCGGCTCTCTTCGAGCACGGCGCGGCGCGATACGACGATATTGCCCCGCGAGCGGTCCATCTTGAGGATCTGGAAGGGCTGCGGCGATCCCAGCAGCGGAGTGATGTCGCGCACCGGCCGGATGTCGACCTGGCTGCCGGGCAAAAACGCGACGGCGCCGTTGAGGTCGACGGTAAAGCCGCCCTTGACCCGGCCAAAAATGGTTCCGGTGACCCGGTCGTTTGTCTGAAAGCTCTTCTCGAGCTGGGTCCAGGCCTCCTCGCGCCGCGCTTTCTCGCGCGACAGCTGCGCCTCCCCGTTCTTGTCCTCCATCCGCTCGAGGTACACCTCGACGGTGTCGCCCACATGGATCGCCGGTTCGGCGCCTCCGGCGGCGAATTCCTTGAGCGGAACGCGGCCTTCCGATTTGAGGCCGACATCGATGAGCACGGCGTCGTTCTCGACCGAGATGACCCGGCCCTTGACGACGGTGCCTTCGAGACTGGCGACGACACCGAGCGATTCATCAAGGAGCGCGGCAAAGCTCTCTTTTGCAGGCGCCTCCCGGGTTTGTAGTTCTACTGCTGCCATTCCTTCTCCTCGAGCGCACGCGCGACCAGCGCGCAAACGCGCTCGAACACCACATCGGCGTCGAGCGTCGTCGTGTCGATGATGTGAGCGTCGTCGGCCGCCATCAGCGGGGCTGCCCGGCGTCCGCTGTCGCGCGCGTCGCGTTCATTAAGATCTTGCAAGACATTCTCGTATATAGCGGGGGTACCCTGCTCACGCAACTCCTTCAGCCGGCGCGCGGCGCGCGTTTCGATGCTGGCGGTGACGAACAGCTTAACATCCGCCCCCGGGCATACCACCGTACCGATATCGCGACCGTCGAGAACCGTGCCGCGCGCCGCTGCCGGAGGGTGCGCGGCAAAATCCCGTTGAAACCTGAGCAGCGACACGCGAACTTCCGGGATCGCGGCAACGACCGAGGCGCCCGCCGCTACCGCGTCCCCGCGCAGCCGCGGGTCTGCGAGCCGTCGTGGGTCGAGACGCTGCGCTGCTCTTTCGGCCGCCGCCGGATCGTTTGGGTCACCAGCCGCATCGAGCACGGCGAGTGCCGTCGCACGATACAGCGCGCCGGTGTCGAGATGGGCCAAGCCGAAGCGCTCGGCGATACGCCGCGCCAGCGTACCCTTTCCCGAAGCCGCCGGCCCGTCGATCGCGACGACAAAGACCTTGCCGCCGGGTTCCGCCCCCACCCTAACCCTCCCCCGTTTGCGGGGGAGGGAATGGGAGGGGGTCGATCTCCGCGCCGAGTCCGGTCATCAGCTCGATGAAACCGGGGAAGCTCGTGGCGATCGGCGCCACATCGTCGATCCGCACCGGCTCTTTGGCAGCCAGCCCGAGGATGAGAAAGGCCATCGCAATCCGATGATCGAGCTGCGTCTCGATCAAGCCGCCGCCCGCGGGCGGGCCGCCGGCGCCCTCGACGATCAAATCGTCGCCGTCGACCGCGACATTGACGCCGCAGCCCGCAAGGCCGGCGGCGATCGCGGAGAGGCGGTCGCTCTCCTTGACGCGCAGCTCGGCGAGGCCGCGCATCACCGTGCGCCCGCGGGCGCAGGCCGCGGCGACCGCGAGGATCGGGTATTCGTCGATCATCCGCGGTGCCCGCTCAGCGGGGATTTCGGCGCCGGCGAGGGCGCCCGCCCGGGAACGAATATCCGCCACCGGCTCGCCGCCCTCCTCGCGGCGGTTCAGCAGAGCGATATCGGCGCCCATCTCGGAGAGACATTCGAGAAGACCGGTGCGCAGCGGGTTGATCCCGACGCCTTCGACCGTCACCTCGGACCCCGGAACGATCAGCCCCGCGACTAGCGGAAAAGCAGCCGAAGACGGGTCGCCCGGCACGGTGATCGGCGCGGCCGTCATTTCGGGAAAACCTTCGACCGTGACCCGGAGCCCGCCTCCTGCTTCAGGCTCGGTCGAGACTGCCGCTCCGAAATGGCGCAGCATCCGCTCGGTGTGATCGCGGGTCGGCTGGCGCTCGATCACGGTAGTCGCCCCCGGCGTGTTGAGCCCGGCGAGCAATACCGCGGATTTGACCTGGGCCGAGGGTACCGGCAGACGATAGACGATCGGGATCGGATCGAGCGCGCCGCTGACTGCGAGCGGCAGCCGGCCGCCTTCGCGGCTGACGAAGCGCGCCCCGAAGCGGCTCAGCGGCTCGACGACGCGGCCCATCGGCCGGCGCCGCAGCGACGCATCGCCGGTGACGAAGGCGGTGATCGGGTGTGTCGCCAGCATGCCGAGGAGGAGCCGCGCCGCGGTTCCGGAATTGCCCAGATCGAGCAGGTCTTCGGGCTCGACGAGGCCGCCCACGCCGATGCCGTCGACGATCCACCGGCCGTCCGCGTCCCGCGTGACGCTCGCCCCCAGCGCATTCAACGCTGCAGCCGTCGCGAGCACGTCCTCGCCTTCGAGCAGACCGGCGATTTCGGTCCTGCCGATCGCCAGTGCGCCGAGCATCAGAGCGCGATGCGAGATCGATTTGTCCCCGGGGACGCGGATCGCGCCGGCGAGCGGGCCACCGCGCCGTGCAACGGTTGGCGGCGCGGGCCGATGGCGGGGAGCGGGGTGAGCCATAGCGGAACGAATGCCTCGCAATGCAGAAAAATGCGGTTGCGGTCACGCCGTCCGCGGCCCATATCGGGGACCCGCACGGCGCGGCTTCTTTAATCTACTTTCGTAACTTTGCTTTTGACAGGGTAGGTACCCTGTGGCAATGCCGCGCCGGCGAGACGTTGCTGAACTTCAGTGGGAGCGAATGGTGGCCAAACCCGAATGGGGGTCCAAGCGGATTTGTCCGAGTTGCGGCGCGCGCTACTATGATTTGCTGCGCGAGCCGGTGATCTGTCCGAAATGCGCGACGCCGTTCGATGCCGAGGCGTTCCTCAAGTCGCGCCGCACCCGCCCTGCGCCGCGTCGGTCGAGAAAGAGCTGGAGCCGGTCGGCGCCGACGAAATCGATGCCGAAGTCGAAACCGAGGAGGCGGAAGCCACCGGAGGAGGAAGAGGAGGCGGTGCCCCTCGAAGAAGCCGAGGAGGAGGACGAGGAGCTTCTCGAAGACGCCTCCGAGCTCGGCGAGGACGAGGACGACATGGCCGAGGTCATCGAGAACGTCGAGGAAGAGGAGCACTGAGGCGCTCTATTTTCCCCTTGCCGGGCCGTCGCACTATTCCTAATTTCGGCTGACGAACCCCTGGGGCCATAGCTCAGCTGGGAGAGCGCTACAATGGCATTGTAGAGGTCACCGGTTCGATCCCGGTTGGCTCCACCAACAAAACAAAGGACTTAGCCGTTGCCGGTTAAGTCCGTTTGTTTTTGTGGACGCAATTGGGATGTACGAGAACCGAGTTCGCCATGCGTCCGACGAGCATCCGAATACGCAGGCGGCAAACGCCATTCGCCGACAGCTGCTGACCGGCGCCCGGGACTTGGCGAGGTTCTCGCATCACGCAAAGATGACTTCGATTTGCAGCGTGGCGTGTGGACGAAGCCCTCCCACCAGACGAACGACCGTTCAGGGTCCGAATTCGCTAGTTGCTTGCCAATTAGCGAATGGCCGCTGCCCGGCGCCGACTTGTCACACTTTGATCGCGTCTGGGGGCCAGTGCTGTCGGGTCCCGGTCTCGGCACCCCAGCGAATACCGTACAATGATCCCTTTCCGCCAAAAGCGAAGCCGCGGACAGCAATGCTCCCGAGAATCGAGGCATTGCGACCGGCTTCTCAATCAATCAAACTCCAAAACGAACTCTTCCTCGCATGTTCGCGACGCAGCCTGGCTTCGTAGGCGTCGTGCGGTTCGAATGTTCCGAAGTCCTTGATCGCCAATGCCAGGCTCGAGCAGTCGAGCAGATGGCGCGCTGCGTGCCGGTATCGGTTGGAGCGGTTGTTCCTCAGGGAGAAGTCGATCATTGCCCGCAGCACTAACATCGCCGCGAGGGGGTACTTGCCGGCCAGCGCATCGGCGGCGGGCGTCAGGATCTCGTAGTGGTTTCCGTCCAACTCGTCGGCCCGTTCTAGCACAAGGTTCGCCGCGCGGTTCAAGGCAGGCCAAGAGACGAGGAATGCCAGAGCCTGGAGCGCGTTCCGAGACTGGCGGGCGTAATCGAGCGCCTTTTTCTCCGCTTCTACATAGTCGAAATCAGCCAGCTGCTTCAGATAGGCCCTCAGATGGGTGGACGACAGCGAACGTTCAAAGCAGTCCCAACGCGCGACTTGAGCATCTTCGGCGCGTCCCAGTGCTTCGAGAACGTCGATCCGAGCGTCCTCCCATTCGAAGTCCGGCCAATTCCAACCACTCTTCCCTCGCCGATCCTCGCTCGCCTCGATCGTCTGCCATGCCTCTTGGGCTCGACCGGCGGAAACGAGGCGCCGCGCGATTGCCGCGGCGATTTTCGGCGCCTTTCTGGTTTCTTCCTCATATTGCCCGATGTAGGCGTCGACATCGCCCACGACGTCGGCGATTTCTCTCAGCGCTAGGCGGACCGTGCTGACCCGAGAGCGCTCCGCCATTTCGTCCGCGTATATCGGCGCGGAGGATGACCAACCGATTATTACGCGATCCTTCTCGGCAGGCTTCGTTACTGGCCGATTCGAGAGATCGATCATCCGCTGCTTCAGGTGCTCCAGACCGGCCTGCCCTAGAGCAGGCGCCATAACTCGGATCAGCTTATCGAATTGGCCATAGTCGTTGGCGATTAGGGCTTCGAATGCCCGATCCGCGAGGCTTGTCGGGTCGGCCTTGGCCTTGAGGGCAACCTCGCCCATGCCGCTGCAGGCGTCTCGGAAGACGCCGATGACGGTCCCACTGCTGTCGTCACAGCGCTCCAAAACCGAAGGTACCAAGGCCATGAACCGCCAGAGCAGGTCGAGAGCTTCCGTCGGATCTGCCTCGGCCACCGTCTCGACGACTGCGCGGCGCTGATTATCGAGGTCATCGGCCAGGGATCTCATCCCCTGCCAGTGCACAAACGTCCTCGACCGCGCAATGATCGTGAGGCGCTTGCGCACCTCCTTGGCGAGTTCAGTTGGGCTCCGTGCACTGGCCAGCTCCAATCTAAGCCGTCGTTTCGCGGCGGCGTTGCCGGCACTGATTTCGATCAGCAATTCGGCCAATCGCTCCAGGCCGAGGGCTTCGAGATTTTTCGCGTTAAGCGCTGTTTTTGCGGCCACTCGGTTTTCTCACTCTGCGACGGGGAACGCCAATCTGCCATCCAGCACTATGCTAATGAAGCGCGAGGTTGGGCCGCCATGTGAGCCCGGTAATTTCTTACGTCCGCGCGCCTCCCGCCGAGAGCCGCGGCAGAACCAGCGGTTGTGTCGCACGATGTGGCCCGCGATCGCCGCGCCGGAATTGCGCGACGACCTTCTGACGGTTGGCTCGCCATATAATGCTAGCCGCGTGAGATCCCCGTTCTGCCGCACGAATGCAGCATAGCCTTGGCATCGAAGCGGCGATGAAGTCGCTCGAGGCGATCAACGGGGTCCGCACGATTGCCCTTCCATCCTGGCCGGTCCGCGCGTCAGCGTACCGGAGTCCGTGTCGGTCAAAATCAGCGCATCATCCAGCTCGCGGTAAGCCAGCAACCCAGCATCGGATGTAATCGCAGAGCCGCAACGCGGGCGCCAGACGTTAGATTCGATCCACCAGCTTCTCTCTTAGCACGCAAATCGGAGCAACGCTCATGACAGACACGCACAATAGATTTCTTGGGGATCGGGCACTGTCACCGGAAACCCTAATGATGGGCTATGGTTACGACCCTTTTCTGTCCGAGCGCTCTCTCAAGCCGCCGGTCTTCCATACCTCGACTTTCGTGTTTCGATCGGCTCAGGACGGAAAGGAGTTCTTCGAGCTCGCCTACGGCTTGCGGCAAAAGCGCCCGAATGAAGAGCCCGGATTGATCTATAGCCGGATCAACAATCCCGACCTCGAAATGCTCGAGGATCGATTGGCCATCTGGGATCAGGCCGAAGCCAGTCTCGTCTTCGCCTCGGGCATGGCGGCGATCTCGACCACGCTCTGGGCCTATGCGCGCCCAGGCACGGTGATCATCCATTCGGGCCCCGTCTATGGCGGCACCGATTTCCTACTGAAGAAGATCCTGCCGCAATTCGGTGTGACCTCGATCGGCTTTCTTAGCGAGGGCGGCAACAGGGCGATGGAAGAAGCCGTCGAGTCGGCGCGCGGCAAGGGGCCGATTGCGGCGCTTTATATCGAAACGCCAGCAAACCCCACAAACGGAATGGTGGATCTCGAGCGTGCCCGGAAGATCGTGTCCGGCCTCCACGGTCCGGACGGCAAGCGGCCGGTTATCATCGTTGACAATACGATGTTGGGACCGATCTATCAGACCCCTCTGGCACATGGTGCTGATCTGGTCGTCACGTCGCTTACCAAATATGTCGGCGGTCATTCCGACCTGATTGCCGGCGGATGTTCGGGAGCGGCCGCTATACTCGAACCGATCCGTGGCATGCGCACGATCCTGGGCACGATGTGCGATCCGCATACCGGTTGGTTGCTGATGCGTTCACTCGAGACCCTGAAGCTCAGAATGACGGCCGCGGCGGAAGGCGCGCGCAAGGTCGCAGCCTTCCTCAATACTCATCCGAAGGTCGCATCGGTCTGGTATCTGGGATTCTTGCCGGAGGGCCATCCCGATCGTCCAGTCTTCGAGCACCAATGCAAGAGTCCAGGCTCCACTTTCAGCTTCGAAGTGAAGGGAGGTGAGGCCGAAGCCTTTGCCGTCCTGGATCGGCTTAAGGTGATCAAGCTCGCGGTGAGCCTGGGTGGTACGGAGACGCTCGCTTCGCATCCTGCGGCGATGACTCATTCGGACATCCCGGAAGAAGAACGGTTGCGGCTGGGTATCACGCCGACGCTTATTCGCATTTCGGTCGGGATTGAGGATCCCGACGACCTGATCGCGGATCTGAACCAAGCATTGGGTGCTCAGCCTTGATGTGCCAACGACTGGGTCGACGGCGGCGCAATTGCTTGCGTCTAGGGGATCACCCCCTCGCGCTGGATCAGGCCGGCATTGCCGTAGCTCGTCTCCTCGTCCGCTCTGCGGCGATCAACGAGGACGACATCGCGGCGATGAGAGTAACCGATCGCCGCTATCCACCAGCCGGATGTAGTTTTCGGTAGCCACAGGTGCCGCCGGCCCGAAGGGTGTCCCGCACCGGATTGGGACGCATCAGTGCGCGTCATTCAGGTCGACCGCGACATTCTGGAAAAAAAGACACGTACGCCGCCGCAAATCGGGCCCGGCTCGCTGCCGCTGGGATGGCGGCGGTCAACTCGATGTCGAGCCCGCCCTCTGCCAAGACGACGATGCTGGTGCGGACCTTTACTGAACTGGGTAGCCGCTACCCCATCGCGGTCATCGAGGGCGATCTGCAGACCTCGATGGCTCGCGTCCATTTGATCGAAACTTCGGCCGGAATTTGCTCGGGGCGAGGGCGTGTTCGCGATCGCCGGCAGCGTCGGTGGGACGGTGACGACACGCGTACCCGCCGACGCCGTGCCGACGAGCCCCTGCTTAAGTAGGCTTCAACAGTTCCAATACGCCGCTCGCAGCACCCGCCAGCACGGTGCGTTGCGGGCGGGTCCGCGCCAGAACGCGAATGCCGAGCAGGACACTCAAAAGGACTTTGGCCAGTTCGGCCGGCGGACGAGTAGGCGAGATCGTACCGTCCTTCTGACCGGACGCGATGCATCGCCGGAAGAATGTCTCGATGAAGACCATTTCTTGGGAGACGACCTTCTGGAATTCGGCATCATAGGGTGCCAGTTCGAGCGCTGCGTTAACGAGCATGCACCCGCGGCGCTGCTTATCGGTCATCGATCGCTCGATGACCTCGTCAAAAAACACGCGGATTGCCTGGAATGGTGGCAATTGCTGCAGGCGGGAAACCCGATCGCGGACACTCGCTTCGAGGTAATGAGCCAATGCCCGACGATACAGCGATCGCTTGTCGCCGAACGCGTTGTAGAGGCTGGCGCCGGTAATCCCCATCTCTTCGGCGAGATCCCGCACCGAGGTTGATTCAAAACCCTGCGCCCAGAAGCAGTTCATCGCCGCTTCCAACACGGTCGCCTCGTCGAACTCTCTTGGTCGCGCCATCGAACGCCTCACACGCGCCGCCCGCCGCCCCGGCGGGTGTCGGTTGCCTCCATAGATGGTATATTAGAGCGGTTGCACCAGAACGGCAAGACAACCTAAAGCGGCACGGCTTGTTCGCCGACCCTCCATTCGCCTGCCGGGGCGTGATGATGCACGAAAGCCATTGTCAGGAGGGCGCGCATAGTGCATTTTAGTTCAGACGTTCTAAAATCGGTCCACGGAGGCCGCTTCTGCCGTCCCGCGCTCGCGGGAAAAGTCGTCGCTTTTAGCCTGAGAAAGGGTTCAGCATGATCCGCTTCTACTATCACCCGACCCCAAACCCGGCGAAGATCGCCCTATTTCTGGAGGAAACCGGCCTGCCCTATGAGGTCGTGCCAGTCGATACCAGCAAAGGCCAGCAGCACACCCCGGAATTCCGCGCGATCAACCCGAACGGCAAGGTGCCGGCGATTGTCGATACCGACGGGCCAGGGGGTGCTGAAGTCCGAGTGTTCGATTCAACCGCCATTTTGCTCTATCTGGCGGAAAAGACCGGCCAATTGATGGGTTCGCCCGCCGACCGCGGCGAACTGCTCTCATGGCTGTTCTACATTGCCACGGGGCTCGGCCCGTTTTCCGGCCAGGCCGTGCATTTCCAGCGCGCCGCGCCGGAGAAGCTGCCCTACGCCATCAACCGCTATCGGCGCGAGGCGGAAAGGCATTACGCCGTGCTGGACAAGCACCTCGAGGGCCGGAGCTTTATCGTCGGCGGCGGCTATACCATTGCCGACATCTCGGCATGGGGCTGGATCGACCGCGCCAGCTTTGTGCTTCCCGGCAGCGACGATCCGCTCGCCGCCTTCCCGAACATCAGGCGCTGGTTCCACTCGATCAACAATCGGCCGGCGGTCGCCAAGGCGCGCGCCGTGGGCAGCAGCCACGCCTTCAAGAAGGAGGTCGACGAGGAGACGCGGCGCGCGCTGTTCCCGTCCAACTACCCGCTGGCCGCCGCCTGATGCGGGTAGGTGCCTCCGGCATGCGGAAAATGCGCTGGGATGTTCGCCCAAGGCGGTGCTCCGGCTAGCGTGTAGCGTGAATTTGACGATGAGCGATCCTGTCCCAGCCATAACCGAAGCTGCCGCGAGCGGCGAAATCGCCGAGATTTTTGCCGACATCCGAGGCGTCCTCGGGGTCGCGGTGGTGAACCTGATCTGGCGGCACCTTGCGACGATCCCACGCGCTCTTCCCTGGGCCTGGGGAACACTGCGGCCGCTCTATGTCGACGGCACGCTCACGGCCGAGGCGGCAGCTTTGCACGGCGATCTCGACGTGCCCTGGCTTCCGCCATTTCCGCCCGAAGTCCTCGCCGCGGCGGGTCTTCTCGACCCCGACATCAGCGCGATCCGCAATGTTCTCGCCGCGTATGACCGGACGAACGCGATGGCTCTGATTGCCTTGTCGACGCTGCTGCTCCGACTCGACGACGAGCCGCTCACCCGCCGCGCCGCATCGTCGCACAGCGAAGCGCCGCGCGAACGGCCATCTGCAATCCCTCTCCCGGCGTTGCTCAGCATGACTGATCTGGCGCCGGCCACTGCGGAACTGGTGCTGACGCTAAACCGTCTCGGCACGCGACGCGCCGATCCGATCCTCGCCAGCATGTACCGCCACCTGGCGCACTGGACGGGCTACCTGGCGCTGGCTTGGGCGATGATCGCGCCTCTCGATACCGATGGGTCGCTCGAGCAGGCGATCGCCGATGCCGTGGCGAAGGCGCGGGTGCGCGCCGCGCGCGTCGCAACGCAACTGTACGTCCCTGCAGAGCGGGTCTCGCCAGCAACCCGCGCCACGATACGATCCGCGGTCGAGCCGTTCACCGGCGACGTCATTGCCAAGATGGTCGTCATCTGCGCCGTACTGCGCGCGGCCACTGGCCCCGCATGAGTGTGAGCTTTCAAAGAGACTGCGAGATATAGCCGCCAGGGCGAGGAATTAAAACGCATCCCTTCGGACAGCCCACCCCCCGTAACACAAGGAGAAAGTGCAGTGACGCGACTAACCGATTTGCTTCCGGCGCAGGCGAAACGCCTCGCCGAGGCCGAGTGTCCCAAATTCGAGACCACACCCTGGGTGACCGGGCCAGCCCTGTCGCGGCGTCGGATCGCGATCGTGTCATCGGCCGGTCTCGTTGTCAGAGGTGAAATGCCATTTCGCGGACGGGATGCGGATTACCGGGCAATTCCGGCGGACACCAGGCCCGAGGATCTGTTGGTCAGCCATATCTCGATCAACTTCGACCGGACCGGGTTGCAGGAGGATTGGAACGTCACTTTCCCGCTCGAGCAGCTGAAGGAGCTTGCGGCCGACGGCGTGATCGGCTCGGTTGCCGAGACGCATTACTCGTTTATGGGCGCCAGCGATCCCATACAGATGGAGCCCCATGCCCGCGAGCTCGCCGGCCATCTGAAGCGTGACCAGGTCAACTCCGTCCTCCTCTGCCCCGTTTGACCGGTGTGCACGCGCGCCGTGAGCGCGCTGGCTCACTATCTCGAGGAAGAGGGACTTGCGACGGTCGCGATCAGCCTGATCCGGCCACAGACCGAGAATACCAAGCCGCCACGCGCACTATGGGTTCCGTTCGAGTTGGGCCGGCCGTTTGGTCCGCCCGGTGACGCGGTATTCCAGAGACGCGTCATCCTCGCGGCGTTGGGCATGCTCGAACGCGACAACGGCCCGGTGATCATCGAGGATTTCCCCGACGACGACCCGCGTTGGCAGCCCGATCCCGGCTGGCGCCCGCCGCCGATACCCGCACCACCCGCCGCCGGTTCGACCGAGGCGATCGCCGCACAGCTCGAGGCGGAGATCCCGCAGCTCCGGGATGCGCATCAGCGCTGGGTTGCGCAATATGGCCGCACCGCGGTCGGTCTTTGCGGATTGTCGATCAGCGAGTGCGGCCGGTATATCGCGGACTGGCTGTGCGGCAAAGCGCCGCCAAGCCCGCGCGAGGCGTTCTCGGGGCCGCTGATGCTGCGTTTCGCGGTCGATGATGTGAAGGCCTACTACCTGGAAGCGGCTGCGGCCGGCGCCGGCAGGCCGTCGAGCCGGCAGCTCGGCGACTGGTTCTGGAACGAGACCGTGGCCGGTGCCGCGATCCATGCTCTGCGCGAGGCTTGCCTCGCCAGCGAGGACGACCGGCTCAAGTTGATCGCCGGCAATTTCGTGGTTCCGGCCGCGCGCGTGCGCAGCACGGGATGAGTGCAACAAGTCGTGGTCGATACACCAAGCCCGCCGGCCGTCGCAGGTGCGGCTCAACCCTCCACCGAGCCGATCGTTCCGGTCGGGGGAGGGGCAGCAGCCGTGAGGGGAGCGCCGGATCGCAGTCCTCCGGCGGTCAACCGCGCCGCGATCACGATCTCGATCATGCTGGCGACGATCATGCAGGCGATCGATACGACCATCGCCAATGTTGCGCTGCCGCACATTCAGGGCAGCCTGTCCGCGGCGCAGGACCAGATCACCTGGATCCTGACCTCCTATATCGTTGCCGCCGCGATTATGACCCCGCTGACCGGCTGGCTCGCTGGCGCCTTTGGCATCAAGGGCGTCTTTCTGATCTCGGTCGCCGGCTTTACCGTGGCCTCGGCGCTGTGCGGCTTGGCGCAGAGCCTTCCCCAGATGGTGCTCTTTCGCTTGCTGCAAGGGATATGCGGTGCCGCCTTGATGCCGTTGTCGCAAGCCGTGCTGCTGCGCATCAACCCGCCCGAGCGGCATGGCCAAGCGATGGCGATCTGGGGCACTGGAGCCATGATTGGGCCAATTGCGGGCCCTGCGCTCGGCGGCTGGCTGACCGACAATTACAACTGGCGCTGGGTGTTCTACATCAACCTGCCGGTCGGCATCATTGCCTTCCTCGGCATCCTTGTTTTCATTCACGAGACCCGTCAGACGCGGCGCGAGCGCTTCGATTTCTTCGGCTTTGCGGCACTCGGCGTTGCGATCGGCGTGCTTGCAGATGCTGCTCGACCGCGGCGAGCTCAAGGATTGGTTCCACTCGACCGAGATCTGGGTCGAGGCGACGGTCGCTGGCCTCGCCCTTTATTTGTTTGTCGTTCATACGGTAACGACGAAGGAGCCCCCGTTCCTCAATCGCGATCTGATGCGCAACCGCAATTTTGTCGCCGGCAATTTGCTGATGTTCTTTGTCGGCGTCATCATGTTCGCGACCTTGGCACTGCTGCCGACCATGCTACAGCAATCGATGGACTACCCGGTGGCGACCGCCGGCCTTGTCACAGCACCGCGCGGCATCGGTACGATGCTCGCAATGTTCCTGGTCGGCCGCATCATCAACCTGGTCGACATCCGCCTGCTAATCCTTAGCGGGCTGGCACTGACCACTCTCTCGCTCTATCAGATGAGCGGGTTCTCGCTCGCCATGGATATGCAGCCGATTATCGTCTCGGGGCTGGTTCAAGGTTTCGGGCTCGGCTTTGTTTTTGTGCCGCTGAGCACGATCAGCTTTGCAACCCTGCCGCGCTCGGTGCTGACCCAAGGCACCGCCATCTTCAGTCTGACACGCAACATCGGCAGCAGCATTGGGATCGCGATCCTCGAGGCTTTGTTTGTCGAGAACACCCAGATCGTGCATTCGCGCCTCGTCGAGCAGCTGCGTCCGGACAACCCGCTGGCCCAGGCGCCCTACCTGTTGTCGCCCTACAGCCTCAGCACGACTACCGGCATCGCAGCACTCAATGCCGAGGTCACGCGGCAGGCACAGATGGTCGCCTATATCGACGACTTCAAATCGATGATGTTCATTGCCTTTCTCGTGGCGCCCCTACTGTTGCTGTTGCACAAGCCGCGCGGCCGGAGCGCTGCGAGCCCCGCAGCCGCCGAGTGACCGGTCGATGCCCAGTCCAGACGCGAATTGCCCGCCATACATACCGCACCTTTTCGAGGCGACGCTCTGATGCGTCTTACATGGAGAAGCAGCATGCTTGCCGAACGACTCGATACGATACGACAAGGTGCCGACAAACGCATTCCGCCCGACAAACGGGCGATCATGCATCGCGCTACGGATGACTTGCGCGCATCGGGAATTTTGGACGGCGTCATCAAAGTCGGCGATCCGCTGCCGCTTTTCGCGCTAAAGAACGCCTTTGGGCAAAAGGTGCGCTCGTCCGAGCTTGTCGTTAAAGGGCGGCTGGTCTTGACAGTGTTCCGCGGCAGCTGGTGACCCTATTGCGTGGCAGAGCTGTATGCTTTGCAGCAGGTAGCGGACACCATCAAGAACCTTGATGCAACGATCGTAGCGATCACGCCGCAACTGGCGGAAGCCAGCCGGTCGCTAATCCAACAGCAAAAGATTAGTTTCGACCTGCTGTCCGACCCGGGCAATGCCTACTCGGCGCAGCTTGGCTTGAGGTTCACATTGCCCGATGATCTAAAGGCGGTTTATCTCAGCTTTGGCATTGACCTCCCGGTTCGTAATGGCGAGCCGAGTTGGACCTTGCCGATGCCGGCACGGTTTGTGGTCGACCGCGGCGGCATCGTCCGTGCGGCCGATGTCGATCCCGATTACGAGCGGCGTCCTGAACCGCAGAAGACCGTCGACGCCCTCAATGCTCTGACATGAAGCGGTACGCGATCTGAGAAACAGCACCCTCGAGGAGCGCTTGCGCTCCCCGAACTACCCGTTAGGAGGCGAATGCATTCTACGATCAGCGCCAACCTTTTCGCGCGTGCGGTTGCGGCGTTTGTCGTCGGCGGGCTCGCGGTACTCGTTGTTCACCAGCCCGTGGTGGCGCTGCTGCATGCGCTCGGCTCCACGCCGATTACAGCCTATAACCTTCGAGCAACACGGCCCTGGGGCATTCCAGTATTCCTGTCGTTGAGTTTTTGGGGAGGGATCTGGGCGATCCCGATCATTTGGGTATTGGATCGTCTGCCGGGCGGATGGATTTATTGGATCGGCGCAATCTGTTTTGGCGCATTGCCGCCAACCTTCATGACTTGGTTCGTCATTTTTCCGTTGAAGGGTCTCTCGCCGAGCAACGCCGGCGCGTCAGTCGGCGCCGTCAATGCGCTGATCGTCAACGGCGTCTGGGGTTTCGCAATCGGGTTTGCATGGTCTCGGCTGCTGGCCGCTGCACCGGCGGCACTCATCGCGGTCATTGCTCCCGACAGAATTCGAAGCTGAGACCGATATTGACCGGAGGATCTACGATCACTGAGTCGAATGCCCTTCGGCAAGATCACGTCACTGTCGGCCGGTCGCTATTGGGCTGCCCGTGTTCTGCATCACAAGTCGACAACGGCCATATAGGCGCATCAGAGGGGTATCGAAATCTGTCAATGAGGCGCTCTAGGAACCGGCAAGTACGCGCCTTCCTCGATTTCGCAGCGCCGAGATTCAACGTGCTGGCTCTGTCTCTGTCGCGGACGCAGTGCAGGGACTGACTGATCCGCATTTCTCGAGTGACTGCACTTTGGTTTGTGTTCGCGCCGTGTCAGCTGAGCTCTTCCTGGGCTGGTGCACGGCACGCGCTAACGTCGGCGCGAGACACCCTAGATCTCCGCCACACCTGTTAAGGTTAGGACGAGCCCAAAAGCAGTGCAGGTGACTGATCCCCTCCTATGCCGAACAATCTTGACGGTCGGCGGAGGGTAAGCGCTCAATTACCGACACATAGTAAGTAGCGACGAGATAGGACAGTGATGGTGTCCACCATGTATGAAGTGGACACCATTGATGAGCGATCCCTCGAACTCTTTGAGACTCGAAGTCGTCGGCGTGTTGCGGAACGGCCGGCGGCGTTATGATCCAGCCAGCAAACGACGGCTGGTCGAGGCCTGCCTGCAGCCTGACGTATCGCTGGCCGGCGTGGCGATGCGGCACGGCGTGAACGCGAACCTGCTGCGCAAATGGGTCGCTGGGCAACAGCAGCGGCAAAGGAATGGCGTGGTGGCGGTCGCGATCGAACGTGCGACGGAAGTGTTCGTGCCGGTTGTCGAGCTGTGCGATGTGGCTGGTCCGGCGGAACCGCCAGCTCCGCCTCGTGCTCCAACACCAGCACCCGGCCAAGGCTACGCGGCACACGGATCCGCCTGCACCAAG
>CAVOWQ010000040.1:0-16862 GCA_963700195.1 uncultured Alphaproteobacteria bacterium | reverse complement strand
CGGTTGGTCTTGCTACTCTCATCTCTGTGACGGGAACTGGTCGTCATACCACTCCGGTCATTCACGGGAGAGCTTGAGGGGACCACGCCGGATGAAGGGGGAGGGGGATCAAACCGAGGCGTGCTCCACGAAGGATGGCGGGATCGAGTTCCCCGAAGGACCGTTCAGGGCGTCGGTCCCGTGCAGAGCTCCTAAGTTCAAGGTGGAGAGCACCACAACATATGCCTGTCAACTTTTACTCCCTGAGATCCTTGGTCCAGCCGTGCTGTCAGGAAATTACAGCATCTCCTTTTGGGTCGCGTAGCGGTGTGCGGTTATGACCGGCTACGACATGCGGAACGCCGAGAGGTCTTCGGTTGGTTTCAGCCGTGATGTTCGTCTCCCGCGAGTTTCACTGGCTCGCGTCCGCTCGTCGAGGTATGCCGAACCCGGCGACCGCAGCTGTCGCCCCGTCGTTCTCGGCGGTCGAATGGGGCTGACTGATCGCGAACTCCAAACCGTCCGTTCAAATCGCCATGCCGTCGGCACGGCCGAAGCCGTGCCACCGACGATGTGATGCCGCGCGGAGGCCCTCGGGCGTTTCCGGGATGCCAGCCGCGCGAGGTAGCCGGGAGACGCAACGACGACGCGCAGGACGCCGCGATCCGCTTCGGCGTGGCCGTCGAGTCTTACGGCCAGCCAGCCACCTCCTGATAGAGGTCGTGCCGCCTGACGCCAAGCTGAAGCCGGATACCCAAATTCGCAATATCGCCCAGGCCTGAAGTGCTGGGTGAGGCAGGTCTCATTGTCGGAAAGGTCCAGGTGCAGAATTTGCCGCGGTGGCGACGATGAGGTCGAAAAATTCGAGGGGCCGATGATCGCCATTTCTGCCCGGCTCGCCGCGAGCCGGCTGCATTACGCCTGGGTCATTATTGTCCTAACCTTTGTCGTAATCGTGGTTACTGCTGGCGTGCGGGCGACCTCGGGCGTGCTGATCGTGCCGTTCGAGAATGAGTTTCACTGGTCGCGCGCGACGATATCCTTCGCGATCGGTATCAACCTGCTCGTTTACGGCTTGGTCGGGCCGTTCGCCGCGGCGGCGATGGATCGCTTCGGCGTGCGCCGCACAATGGCCTTGTCGCTGGCGGTGGCGGCCGCCGGCGTCGCGCTGAGCCCGCTGATGTATAATCCCTGGCAGCTCGTCTTGCTGTGGGGCCTGGTGGTTGGGCTGTCCACCGGCTTTGTCGGCGCTTATCTGGCAGCTTACATCGCCGCGCGCTGGTTCCACGCTCGGCAGGGGATGGTTGTCGGCCTCCTGACCGCGGCCAATGCCGCTGGCCAGCTGATCTTCCTTCCGACCAACGCAGCCCTGATCGCCTATGCTGGCTGGCGTGCGATGGTGCTGATTCTGGCGGGCATCGTTCTCCTCGTCGTGCTGCCCCTCCTCCTCCTGATGCGCGACCATCCGCAGGATCTCGGTCTCTTCGCCTATGGCGACACGACCGGCCAGGGCCTCGCTCCGCGGCACAGCGGCAATCCCGTGGCGGTGGCGTTCCGCGCGCTATGGGATGGGGCGCGGGTGCGGGATTTCTGGCTGATCTCGGGTGGGTATTTCGTTTGTGGCGCCTCAACGATGGGACTGATCGGCACCCATCTGATCCCCGCCTGCGTCGATCATGGCCTGACCGAAGTCACCGCCGCGGGCCTGCTCGCTGCCACCGGCGTCTTCGCCGTAATCGGCGGCACCGCTTCTGGTTGGCTCAGCGACCGATTTGACAACCGATATCTGCTGTTTTGGTATTATGGACTGCGCGGCCTATCGCTGTTGTACTTGCCCTTCGCCTTCAACATGTCGTTCTACGGCCTGTCGCTGTTCAGCATATTTTACGGTCTCGACTGGATCGCCACCGCAGCGCCGACAGTGCGGCTCCTCAGTCATGCGGTCGGTGTGGAGCGGATCGGCATCATGGTGGCTTGGATCACCGTGATCCATCAAATCGGCGGGGCATCCGTCGCCTATCTGGCTGGCGTGCTGCGCATCGGTTTCGGAACCTATTTCGAAGCCTTCATGCTGGCGGGCCTTTTATGTATCGCCGCTGCGCTGATGGTGCTGTTCATCGGCACCGGCCGGCGCGGCGTTGCCGAGCCGGCTACGGCCAAGGCGTACTCATAAACCGCCACATGCAGCCGCCGAGACATCTCGTTCCCCGGATCAGGTGCGTCGGATCAGGTGCGTCGGATCAGGTGCGCCGGGCAACGAAGCCATATGCGGTGTTGCTTGGCGCTCGGCCGTCCTCGAGATACGCAGCCTTCAGCTTGGCGATCCCGTCCTCGTGCATGGGCGGGAGTTCGGCGCGCAGGTCGAGCTTGTAGAAGCGCGCCGCGTTATAGCCGAAGATGGCGCTCTTGACTGTACCGTCGGCAGGTCCGAGGGCAGCGAACCCATGTTTCTTCTGCATGTCCTCCGGGATCTCGAGGCGGCGGAACGCCTCGATCTGCCACTGGGGCGAGCCGTACCACACCGAGTCCGTGCCCCAGAACACGTGATCATGGCCGAGCCCCTTGACCAGCGTGCCCATCATCGCGGCGCAGAAGCGCGGGTTTGAGACCGCCGAAATGGCAAAAGATGTGCCGACATCGGCGTAGACATTGCTGACGCCGGATTTCTGCCGGGATCGCGGCGAGATCGGATACCCATCGGATGTACGCCGCTCTTTTCGAACTCCGCGAGCTCGCTGTCGGGATCCTCGAGGAACGCCCGAAGCGCGGAATGGTAGATCACGAAATTGATCTGCGGCCAGTCCTTCGCCGCCTTCGGCAAATCGTCCACATTGGCGTATTTCCACGCCCCGCCCGGGATCGCAGTCTCATAATCCTTGGGCAACAAGCCTTTATGGATGCAGACGGTGGTGATCCCTGCCTTCACCGCCTTTTCGTAGAACGGATAGACGAGCTTCTCGTCGTCGAGCCGCCACGGGTATTTCGTGGTCTGGGGCTGCAGCGGGTCGCCGATCGTGTAGCCCTTCCAGCTGTTGGGCTTGACCTCGGCGATGCAGCGGTCGACCTCTTCCATCCAGCCGGGCTGGGCCGGGGTGAACAGCGAATGAAACAGCAGCCGCTTGGAGCCGGCGATGCTGTTGACGGTCTGGTTTGCGAGCTTGATCTGATCGTTGGACAGAAACCATGCCGCGGGATTGTCGAACGGCGCACCGCTCAGCAGCGCCACCTTGGTGTCGCTGTCGAGATAGATCTCCTTGAGGAAGTTGTCGAACTTGTAGCGATCGAGCGAAAGCCCGTACGAATCCTTCAGCAGCGAGGGGTTCCAGTGCGCGCCCGCATATTTGGCGAGGCCGAGAAGGTCCTCGACCTTGTAGTCGTCCCGCACGAAATGAACCTGATCATCGAGGATGAACTGTCCTGCGAGCCCGTTCGCCCGCTCGGCAGCGGCTTCAGGCTGGGCCGCTTCGGCGGCGCGAGACGTCGAAGATCGGGCCAAACACGTCATTCAGAGCGACAAATGCCGCCGCCATGCCGCAGCTGGTGCGCAGAAACTGGCGGCGGTCCATCCCGAGCTTTCTGGCGCTGGCCTCGGAAAGATCTTTGAGCCGTTCCTCGAATTGACGCTGGCGGTGCGTCTGCGGCAGGGGATTGAACTCGCCGTTCGACACCATTCGAGTGGGCACGGGAGATTTGAAGTCCAGCTTCCTCAGCCGGCTCGGTTTGCGCGAGCTCGCGTTTGCTCAGGAAGATCCCCATGGCCTCCTCCTCCCTCGGCTATGCGCGGCCTACGGCGGGGCAGCCGCCGCCCGTTAAGGAACGCTTGTTTCTCGGACAATACTCGTCCGCCGCACGCCGTAGTCAAGACGATGTTGTATGTTCAGCCAACCTCGATCGAAGGAGAGTGCTCATGCCGCAGCAGATCCGTGCCGTAGTTGTCGATCCGTCGTTGCCCGACAGGCTGGCGATCCGCGAGGTCAGCTTGCGCGATGCGGACCGCGACGAAGTCGTCGTCAGGGTCACTGCGATTTCGCTCAACCGCGGCGAAACACGGCGCGCCTTGCAGGTTGCCGAGGCGAACTGGCGGCCCGGCTGGGACTTCACCGGAATTGTCGAGACGACCGCCGCCGACGGCAGTGGTCCCAAGCCGGGCACTCGCGTCGTCGGTATCCTACCCTCGGGGGCTTGGGCCGAGCGGGTGAATTGTCGTAGCCATGCGGTGGCGGTCTTGCCCGAGGCAGTCAGCGACGCCCAGGCCGCCACTCTGCCGGTCGCCGGGCTGACCGCGCTGCATGCGCTGCGCCAAGGCGGGCTGCTGCTCGGCCGCAGGGTTTTGGTCGACGGCGCCTCGGGCGGGGTCGGGCATCTCGCATGCCAGCTCGCCGCGGCGGCCGGCGCCACCGTATGGGGGCATGTGCGGCGTGACGAACACCGCGCTGCGGTCGCTGATTGGTGCGGCGAGCGTGTCGTAGTCGGCCGCGAGCTGGCCGCCGCCAAGCCGCACGGACCCTTTTGGCTAATCCTCGACTTCGTCGGCGGCACCGCACTCGGGGCTGCGCTCGGCATGCTGCAGCCGAACGGCACTTGCGTGACCTTCGGCGTCTCCGAAACGAGCACCGCGAGTATCGAAAGCCGGGAATTCTTTGCAACCGGCGGAACACGACTTTATGGCTTGACCCTGTTCCACGAGTTGATGAGCGTCGAGCGCGCGGGAGTTGGTTTGGGTCTATTGGCAGAGCTGATCGCGGCCGAGAAATTGCGGCCCCGGATTGCGATTGAAGCGCCGTGGGGCGAGATCGGAGCGATAGCCCGCCGCCTGATCGACCGCGACTTCGCCGGTAAAGCCGTGCTGCACATTTGACACCGGGCTGACCCAGTCAGATGAACGGTCCTTAGTCAGAACCGGGTATACCTAATCGGTAAAACCGCGATGCGGTGCCGGCAAAAAGATCGGCCTTTTCCGCAGCCGAAGCGCCGCTCGCGAGCCGTTTGAAGGCGTTGAATAGCACCGGATAGCTGCAAGCACCCTTGTCGACCGGGAAGTTGCTTTCGAACATGCAGCGGCTGGCGCCGAAATTCTCGATGCAGACGTCGACATAGGGCCGCCAGGCGTTGGCCATCTCGCCCGATGACGGCGGCAGCGGCGCCGAGTGAAAATCGAAGGCATTGACGATCATCGCCAACCCGCCGAGCTTCACATACACGTTCGGACATGCGGATAGGGCCTTAATGTCGGCCCGCCAGCCGGGAAACACTTCATCGCGCTTATAAGGCCCGACCCCGAGCGGACCCCCGAAATGGTTGAGCACGATCTTCACCTCGGGGCATTCGCGCGCGACCTCGGTCAAAGTCTTGATCTGCGGGTGATAGATCCACGCTTCGAAGGTCAGATCATGCGTCGGCAGCCGCTTTAGGCCGCGGCGGAAGTTCGGGTCGTCCATCAGCCCCGGCGGCGGTACATAGGATGATGCGCCGATGATCGCCGAATCGTGCGCGGCGATCTGCCGGATGCCGCGAAACCGGCCGCCAGCCGCGGCGATTTGCCCTTCGAGCACCGCATCGACATTGGGCAGCCGCAAATCGGCGAAGCTGACGATGCCGGCGCATATCTTGGTCTTGCCGCCGCGCCGATCGCCCTCCTCGGCGATCGCCCGCACGAACTCGCTTTCGCCGATCGGCCGCATTTCCTCGGGCCCGCTGGTCCGATACCCCGAACCGCACTGGATAAACACGGTCGCGACGATGTTATGCCCAGAGTTGACGTCGGCCAGCAGTTCATCGAGCAGATAGCGGCTGCCCGGATGATCCCAGAGATGATGGTGCGGGTCGACGATCGGCAGATCCGGCTCCAGGATCTCCTCCGTCAGCTTCCCGAGCCAATCGGGATTGGGCAGCGGGCGGGGATAAGCGCGGGCTTCGGTTGGCATGGTGGTCTCCCGGGAGGTAGCTGATTACCGGCGGCGCTTATGGCAAAATCTAGCCCGAAATCAGTCGGAGGGCGAGCAATGAACGACGCAACCAACATGCCATGGCAGATGCTGGACGTCCGGGAACTGACGACGGAGGCGTTTGCACCCTATGGCCAGGTCATCGCGCCGCTGCGGACGGGCGGCCAGGGCACCGAAACCAGCCACGACCCCGAGGCCTCGGCGAGCGAGGCAAAGCTCGTCTTGGGTAATGGCGAGCCGCGTCTCTGGATCATGCATCTGCCGCATGTCGGGCTCGGCTTCACTCGGATCGCGCGCCACCGCCGGGTTACGCAGTGCCTGGGCTCGCTCGGCGGCAAAGAATGGCTGATCGGCGTAGCGCCGCCGGGCGACCTTGGCGATGATGCGCGTCCCCGCGTCGAGGACATCGCCGCCTTCCGGGTGCCGGGCGATCGCCTGGTCAAGCTCCACGTTGCGACTTGGCACGCCGGGCCCCACTTCGTCCACGACGAATGCCTATTCGTCAACCTGGAGAACCTCGACACCAACCGGCGTGATTTTCACGCCGTGCCGCTTTCAGTCGAGTGCCGATACCGGCTCTGAGCTACGGTGATCAATCTCCCGGCCCGCTGGGAATAAACTGGAAATCATCGACGGGCACCTGCTCGAAGAAGGCCTTGTGCTCGCTCTGCGGAAAGGGCCACAGGACCGGGGTCGGTTGCTGGCTGGTGTACCAGTTCTTGCAGCCGCCGACCCAGACGGTCCCGGGAAAGGCGGTGCCGAGGCGGGCGAGGAATTTCTCGGTCGCGGCGACTGTGGGTGACACTGCGGCGCGGCGGGCGCGTGCCTCGGCGATGAGCCGCATGATGCAGGCGATCTCCTGGTCGAGACCCAGCGGGACCGGCACGTTGTTCACTGGGGCGAATGGCCCGTAAAGCATGAACAGGTTGGGAAAGCCTGGCAGCGCGATGCCGCCGTAGGAATAGATTTTCTCCTTCCACGCCTCGTCGATCGTCGTGCCGTTGAGGCCCGTGACGTTCATCGGCCGCATATAGGCGTGCGCGTCAAAGCCCGTGGCGTAGACCAGCACGTCGAGCTTGACGTGGGTCCCGTCCGCCATGACAACGCCGTCAGGCACAATACGGGTGATCTGCCCCTTGACGACGTGTGCATTGGGGAGCTGCACCGCCTCGTAATAGTTCTTGTCCGATTTCGGAATGCGCGTGCACCCAAGATTATAGTCCGGTGTGAGCTGCTTTTTCAGCTCGGGGTCCTTGACGTAATCGAGAAAGGACTCGTACTCGCGCTCCATCGCCTCGCGCTGCGGTCCGGGTCTGAGGCGCCACCCGTCGCCCTCGATGATCAATTGCCACAGCCGGCGCTGCTCGCGTCGGTAGCCGCCCGGCAGTCGCAGCCTCAAACGCTCGCGCCAGGTCGAGTACGGATTCTCCCGTATATGGACCCATTGCGCGCGGCGGATGAACTGGGTAACGTCGCAGCCCGCCCAGGCGAGCGCCTCGGTGATCTGCACGCCGCTGGCGCCGCTGCCGATGACGCCCCAGCGCTTGCCGGCATACGGCACACTGTGATCCCAACGCGCCGAGTGAAAGGACGCGCCGGCGAAACTCTCGCGCCCCGGAATGTCGGGAAAGAGCGGCTTGTGGAGAAAGCCGGTGGCGCAAATGAAAACATCCGCAATGTCCCTCTTGCCTTTGGCTGTCTCGATGTGCCAGCGGCCGTCGGTGAATTGCGCTCCGAGGATCTCCTCGTTGAAGTGGATGAATTTGGTGAGACCGCGGTCGTGCGCCACCTTCTTGATATAAGCCCAGATCTCGGTGGCCGGCGCATATTTGCGCGACCAATTGTAGTTGGGTTGGAACGGAAACTCGTATTGGCGCGACAACACGTCGACAAAGAGGCCGGGAAAGGTGTTGTCCCGCCAGGTGCCGCCGACCTCGCCGGCCTTCTCATAGACGGTGAAGTCGATCCCGGCGCGCTTCAAGGTCTCAGCCATGAACAGCCCCGACACGCCTGCGCCGGCAACGACGACGCGAAACTTGCGATCAGCCATCGCACCTCACAAGATTGACCCTAGGGTATTATGATCCCGGCAGAAACAGCCGACGAGTATGACCTTGGATCCCGAAATTAGAAACGGTCAACGCGCCGCGATGGGGAGCGCCAACCACCTCAAGCTGGGCCTGTTCGGCGCCAACTGCTCCTCGGGCCGCGCCGTCACGACATTGCCGGAGCGCTGGTCCGGAAGCTGGCTCGACTGCGTCAGACTGGCGCAGATGGCCGACCGGGCCGGCATCGAGTTCATGCTGCCGATCGGACGCTGGAAGGGCTATGGCGGCGACACCGATTACCAGGGCGCGACGTGGGAGACGGTGACTTGGGCCTGCGGGCTCCTGGCCAAGACCGAGCGGCTCACCGTGTTCGGAACCGTGCATGCGCCGTTGATCCTGCCGCTGATCGCCGCCAAAGAGTTCGTCACCGCCGACCACATCGGCGAAGGGCGCTTCGGCCTCAATCTGGTGTGCGGCTGGAACGAGGGCGAATTCGAGATGTTCGGCGCGACATTGCGCGATCACGAGGCACGCTACGAATACGCACAGGAATGGCTCGATATCGTCAAGCTAGCCTGGTCAGCACAGATGGATTTCGACTTCGATGGGCGTTTCTTCAACTTGCAGGGCGTGCGGGCCAAGCCGAAACCCTATGGCGGGACGCGTCCATTGATCATGAATGCCGGCGCGTCGGCAACTGGCCAAGCCTTCGCGATCCGAAACTGCGACGCGCTTTTTTCGACGATCTCGCGCGGCATCTCGTTCGAGGAAACCGCGCGCCATGTCGGCGGCGCGCGAGCGCTGGCGCAACAGGCCGGCCGGGAGATCGATGTCTATACCGTGGGGGTCGTCACCTGCCGGCCCACGGCACGGGAGGCGCGGGACTATTACCGGCACGCCGTGATCGACAATGCCGATTGGCCGGCAGTCGACAACATTCTGAGGATGAAGAACATCACACCGCAAACCCACTCGCCCGAAGAATTCCAGCGCATCCGCAATCACCAGGCCAACGGCATGGGCGGGTTGCCGCTGGTCGGCGACCCGGATGCGGTGGCGCAAGACATGACGCGGCTGGCCGCATTAGGGCTCAAAGGAATCGCGGTCTCGTTCGTCAATTATCTCGACGAGTTGCCGTTCTTTTGTGCCGAAGTGCTGCCGCGTCTGGCGCGGGCGGGGCTTCGCGAGCCGCCGGGCAGTGCGGCGGCCCGCGTCCCGGCTTAGGCGTCGGCGACCGCGAGGCGCGCGCCAATCGTTAATGCGGCGAGCTGATATACCGCATTGCGGCCGGCGCGCCAGTCCGCGAGCTCCTCTTCGTCGAGCTGCCCGGGCATATGCGGGTGCCATTCGCCGGCTACCGGCCGGATCACCGCGCCGGGGTCGAGCTGGCCACAATCGACGCGCATCGTGCAACGGAAGCGGCTGCCGACTTCGAAAGTCGACTCGATGACGGTGTTGCGCGCGAGGCGCGGCGGAACCGGTTCGAAATAGGTGACTTTGCGGGGTAGGCTGCGGCGGGTCATTCCGTTCCTCCTCGTCAAGTCGGGGTGCAATGTGGTAGAATCCCCCACTCATATAGGATGAAACGGTCCCGTTTGCAGGTGTATTGCCTGGCGACCTGCACCCAACCCGCCCGCCGGGATGGGAGAGCCCGAGGGAGGGATGAGAGATGCCGCACGCGCTGTTCGTTTGCCTGCAAGACGAAGACAAGGTCGCGATCTATGCCATGGATGCCGATACCGGCCAGCTCTCCCCGCAGGGAGAGGTACCGGCCGCCGACGGGCCGTCGGTGCTGGCGCTCAGCCCTGACCGGGGAACCCTCTATCTCGGGCATCGCACCCGGCCCGCGATATCGAGCTTCCGGATCGACCACGGCACCGGGGGATTGACGCCGCTGGGCACCGTTTCGGCCACGCATGCGCCAACGTTTCTGGCGCCCGACCGCACCGGGAGGTATCTGCTGTCCTGCTATTACCAAGGCGGCGGCGCGGCGGCGCACCACCTTGGATCGGACGGCGCGGTCGGCGCTCCGTCCCTCGATTGGCTGGCCACGGCGACCGGCGCCCACGCGATAGCGACCGACCCCTCCAACCAGTTCGCCTTTGTGCCGCACATCGCGCGCCTCAACGACAACGTCCTGGAGCCGCCGAAAGAGAACCCCGGCCCTAACATGATCATGCAGTTCCGGTTCGATGCGCAGACCGGCCGTCTGACCGCAAATTCTCCGGCGCGGGTGGAGCCCGCCGAGCGGCTCGGTCCTCGCCACTACTGCTTTCATCCTACCCTTGATCTCGTCTACTTCTCCAACGAGCAGGGGTGCAGCGTAACGGGCTATCGCCTCGACCGTGCGGCCGGTACCCTCTCTGCCGTGCAAACCATCACGAGCCTGCCCGCCGGGGTCACCACACGGAACACCTGCTCCCAGATTCACCTGACCCCGTCGGGGCAATACCTCTATGTGGCCAATCGCGGCCACAACAGCATCGCCGGGTTCGCTGTCGACGGCACCGGGCATTTGACATCCGTCGGGCATGTGCCCACCGAACCCGTTCCCAGTGCCTTCGGGCTCGACCCCGCCGGCCGTTTCCTCTTCGCCGCCGGCACGGCATCGGGCCGACTGGCATCGTACCGCATCAATAACGAGACGGGTACGTTGTCGCCATTGGCAACCTATGCCGTGGGCCAGCGACCCGCGGCGGTGCTGGCGGCCCGCCTCGGCGATTAGCCGTGCGCAGCATGACGGCGCGCGTTGCGCGCTGCAGTCGAATTACCGTACCTTTTGTTCATTGACGCGCGTCGCCGTGGAGGGATCGTTGCGATCATCCCGCCACGTCGGATGATTGAAGTGAATGACGAAATCGCCATTGTAAGAGGCGACTGCTTCGTCAAACACCAATCGTCCAATACGGGTCCAATTGCCGAATCTGCGCCGCTGAAAGAACGTCGGGCCGTGCGTTGAACCCTCGTCCGTTACCTCGATGTGAAAAGTCAGGCTGCGCTTTGGGGCGGGATCGCCTCGATCATAAATTTGCGCCATGATTTCATCGCGAAAATCCAATGCGTCACCGGGAATCCGGGGCTGGGCGGGGTCGACCAGCAGCCGCATGAAAGCCGGCGCTCGGGTCGGTTCGCCGTCCGGTTTATCCAATTCGGCAATCTGATAGAGCTGCCGCTGCGTGGGTTGCTTGTCGGTCTTCCCAAAGAGGATGGCTTCGACGAGCAGTATCGGGACGCCGAACCCGCGACGCCAGCTCGTGGTATTGGGCGCGTTACGCAGCTCGGCGTCATTGATATAGTCAGTCAGCTCGCCGCCGAGATCTTGCTGGGTGATGAAGTTGGCGGTACGGAGCGGCTCGCGGTGGTCCGGGTCTGCGGTCGGGAATAACTTCCCGACCAGCGACAAGGATCGTTCCCGGCCGCGCCGCGTCTCCTTGCAGCAAGTGGAGTAGCGCCCGACCAACAGCGCTCGACTCCCTGCTCGAAAATAGCCGGAATAGGGCGTCTGCTCGGATATTTCCCACAGGCCGGTCAGGCATATTCCGTTGGGATGAATGATGCGACGGAAACCTTTGCGATCGGCGCCCCAGCGCAGATCAGCTTTCGAATCGACGGCTCTTGCAACCGCCTGCCGGAAAAAGTAAGGCGGACCGAACGGCAGCACGCCTCGCAATACGCTCGACAACGTCGCGTCATACACGGGGAGCGGCGCTTCGCCGGGACCGCCCCATACCTTCTGATAAGGGTTGGCGAATATAGCGTCGCGGACTTCGGAAAAGCGGGATCCGCGATAAGCCCGATCTTCCTCGGTTACCTGTTCTATTCCGAAATCCGTCGAATTCATGGCACCGGCCTCCTCCGCAGGAAGTGCGGCTTCACAAAGCTTGCCGTAATGAGCGCATTACGCAAGGCTGCACGCCATCGAAGGAGTCGTCCATGCCTACACCCTATGAGACGCATCGCGCGCAGCTCAAAGCGATCCTGTCGGCCTGGGGCATGCCGGAGGACAACGCGGACGCCACCGCCGAGATCCTGTCCTGGGCGGATCTGCACGGCGTCGACAGCCATGGCATATCGATGCTCCCGGGTTATGACCGGTTGCGCCGCAACGGGCGCGCGAACATGGTGGCGCGGCCGCACATCATCAAGGAAACCCCGGTCTCCGCACTGGTGGACGGCGACGGCGGGCTCGGCCATGTGCCGGCGCGCTTCGCGATGCAAGTCGCGATCGGCAAAGCGAAGCAGTCCGGCATGTCGATCGCCGCAGTGCGCAACTCGGCCCATTTTGGCGCGACCGGCTATTACACGCTTATGGCGGCAAAGGAAGGGCTGATCGGCATGGCGTGCACCGGCGCGTCGAGCATCCAGGTCGCGCCAACCTTCGGCAAGGAAGCCAAGCTCGGCACCGACCCCTGGTCGTTTGCCGCCCCGACGACGGATGGACGGCCGTTTCTGCTCGACATGGCGACCACGACCGTCGCCGCCGGCCGCATCCGCAACAAGGCCAACGAGGGGCTCCCATGTCCGCCCGGCTGGGTGCTCGACAAGGAGGGGCTCCCCAGCACCGATCCGTTGGAAGCGCGCGAGAAGGGCGGGTTCCTCACCTCGCTCGGTGGCTCGCCCGAGAACTCCAGCTACAAAGGGTACGGGCTGGCGGTGATGGTGAATATTCTCGGTTCATGTCTGTCGGGTGCGACCTTGATCACCGACCCGATGCACACGAAAAAACCTCATGGCAATGATATCGGCCATTGCTTGATCGCGATCGATCCGGGGCTGTTCCGCGACCGCGAGGAATTCACCGCTGACGTCACGCGGTTTTGCAACGACCTGCGGGCAACAAAGCCCGTCGATCCCGCGCAGCCGGTGATGGTGGCGGGCGATCCGCAACGGAACAACGCGGCAAAGCGTATGCAAGAAGGGATCCCGGTCGGCCCAGGTCTCTTGAGCCAGATACGGCAAATTGCCCAGGCCTGCGCGGCGCCCTGGCTGCTGGATTGATCCGCAATACGGCGGAAGCGAACGGCCGCGTTCCGTCTTGCCGGCGCCGGGCCGGTGCATCTGCCGCCGGCCCTGACCTTGTAGGTACAGGTGGTCCTTACCACAGGCGGCGGACTCCATAGCGGTCGAACACCGTCTCGTTCGAGACGAGCACCAGGTCCGACAGGAGTGCCTGAGCGGCCACCATTCGGTCGAACGGATCGCGATACGGACCGGGCAGACTGCCGGCTAGTTGTCCGTGCTGGAGGTTGATCGGCAACTCGTCAAAACCCTGACTTGCTGCTGCCCCGGCGACATCAGCCGCGAAAATCCCTGCCGCGGGCAGTTTACCGATCCGATATTTCGTAGAAATCTCCCAAGCGGATACCGCGCTGATAAACACCTCATTGTCGTTATCGGCGATACCCGCCCGCGCACTCCGAGATAGCCCAGGATCGCCGAGGAGCCACCAGATCAACGCGTGCGTGTCCAATAGCAGCCGCACTCGTTATTGCTCCCACAGATCGAGTTCGTCGTTTGGGAGTGGCTCGAAGAATTCCGGGCCGATACTGAACTTACCCCGCATCGCCCCGAATTCTCGTTTGCTTTTGCGGACGATTGGGACGAGCTTCGCGACTGGGGTTTTGCCGCGAGCGATCGTGATGACCTCCCCAGCCTCTACTCGCGCGATAAGCTGCGAGAGATGGGTCTTGGCGGCGTGGATCGAAATGATGTCGTCCATAGGATACCTCAGCTTAGTCATCCAATTAGCTAAGGCTTTGCCCGCTGTCAATTCCTCAATACCCTCGGGCCGGATCGACCTGGTTCAACAATGGCCGGCCTGCTTCGAAGCGGCGGATATTGTCGAGGATGATCGGGGCGGCGGTCGGCGGGTGGGTTGCGGCGGCGATATGCGGCGTCACGACGATGCGCGGGTGGTGCCAGAAGGGATGGTCGGCGGGCAACGGCTCGTCGCGGAAGACGTCGAGCACGGCGGCCGAGAGCCGGCCGGCGGCGAGGGCGGCGAGCAGATCCTCTTCGACCAGATGCCCGCCCGCGGGCGGCGTTGATCAGCGCCGCACCCTTCGGCAGCATGGCAAACGTGCTCGCGTTCAATATCCCTTCCGTCTCAGCGGTCAGCGGCAACAGGCAAACGAGGATCTCGCTTCTACCGAGAAGAGCGGACAAGCCGGTGCTGCCCGCATAGCCAAGTAGCCCTTCTACAGTTCTTTGCCGCCTTCCCCATAGCGCGACATCGAAACCCAACCCCTTGAGCTTCCGGGCGGCATCCTGTCCGAGCTCGCCGAAGCCGAGAATGCCGACAGCGCGGCCGACCGCGTTCTTCTGGTCGAGCTCCAGCCAGACACCTCTTTCCTGCTGGGCGCGATAATCGAGGTCTTGGCGATGCAGCCGCAGCACCTGAAGGACGACGTACTCGCTCATCGCGTCCGTCATGTACGGATCGACGAGGCGGACGATCGGCACGCCGCCCGGCAAATGGGGGTCGGTGAGGATGTGGTCGACCCCGGCGCCGAGGGAGAGGATCAGCTTGAGGTTCGGCAGCGACGCCAGAAATCCGGGCTCGGGGCGCCAGACCAGCGCGTAATCGACCTCCGCCGGATCGCCGATCTCGGGCCATATCCGCACCTCGAGTTCCGGCATCAGCCGGGCCAGCTGCGGCTTCCAGCGCGCCGCGGAATTGACTGAGGAGCGGAACAGCAATGCCATCGCAATACCCCTATTGTGCGGAAGATCGCCGAAGATTGGGGCCGATCGTCATTGCTGGTGATAGCACAATGCCGCGACACTGCCATATTCCGGCCGGTTTCCTCGGCCATGATGGGGGACCATCACCGAGGAGGGAGGCCGATGCGTTCGCTGTGGCGGATACTGGCCCTGCAATGGCTCGGAGGAGACGGCTCGGAAGCCCTGACCGAGGATTCGGCCATCCTCGAGGGCTTGCCCTACGGTGGGAACGTTCGATGTCGGGATGAGCGGGCTGATCGGGTTCATCTCGACTTATCGGGCGATGCTGTCCTGCGCCATCAAGGTGGCGTCTCGACCTCGCCCTGGCGGGTGATGTCAGTGCCACAATTCGGGCACTCCTGCCCCGCCGCGCCGCGACGACGAGGTGATCGAGCTGGCGCGGACCAATCTGAGGCGTTGAGCAGGGGCGCATCGCATGACCAACGAGGGCCCGACCGCGCAAGCGAATCTCGATCGAAACCGAGCTCGAAGGGACGGCGCTGCTCACCAACCCGATGCTGAACAAAGGGACCGCCTTTACCGACGAAGAGCGAACTGTCTTCGCGCTGCACGGCCTCCTGCCGCCGCATGTCGGAACCTTGGAAGTGCAGTCAGCCCGGCGTCTACAGGCAATGCGGAAGCTCGCCGGCGATCTCGACCGCTATGTCTTCCTGCGAGGATTGCAGGATGCGAACGAGACGCTCTTTTACGCGGTGCTGACCCAAAACCTCGAAGAAATGCTCCCTCTCGTCTACACCCCGACGGTCGGCGAGGGATGCCAGACCTTCAGCCATTACTGGCATTATCCGCGTGGTTTGTTTCTGAGTTGGACGCAGCGCGACCGTATCAAGGAAATCCTGGCGCACCCCCGCTTCGACAACGTGGAAGCTATTGTCGTCAGCGATGGCGAGCGCATCCTCGGTCTGGGAGACCAGGGCGCCGACGGGATGGGCATCCCGATCGGCAAATTGTCGCTCTATACCGCCTGCGCCGGTCTCCATCCGTCCACCACCTTGCCGATCCTGCTCGATGTCGGGACCGACAACAAGGAGCGCCTCGCCGACCCGGTCTATATCGGATGGCGGCACGAGCGGGTGCGCGGCCAGGATTACGACGATTTCGTCGAGACCTTCGTGAATGCCGTGCTGGAACGCTGGCCGCAGGCATTGCTGCAATGGGAGGATTTCGCCCGCGCCAATGCCGGACGCATGCTGCAGCGCTACCGCGACCGGCTCTGTACCTTCAATGACGATATTCAGGGCACCGCGGCGGTGGCCGCCGGCACCTTGCTCGCCGCCATCAAGGTAACGGGTCAGCCGATCCGCGACCAGCGGATCGCGATTGTCGGCGCGGGTTCGGCGGGGATCGGCATCGCAAATCTGTTGCTGCGGGTGATGATCGATGCAGGCCTGCCCGCGACCGAAGCGCGAGGCCATTTCTATGCCATCGACCGGGACGGTCTGCTCGTCGAAGGCATGCCGGGTGTCCTCGATTTTCAACGACCTTTCGCGCAGAGCCCCGATGCCGTGGCGAATTGGCCCCGCGCGCGCGCCAATACGATCGGACTGGCCGATGTCGTCGACAATGCCAAGCCCACCGTGCTGATCGGGGTTTCCGGTCAGCCCGGCATCTTCCGCGAGGACATAATCCGCAAAATGGCCGCTGCGGTGGCACGTCCGATCATCTTCCCGTTGTCGAACCCGACCTCCCGTTCCGAGGCGACGCCACGAGACCTGACGGCATGGACCGAGGGCCGCGCAGTGATCGGCACTGGGAGCCCGTTCCCGCCCGTTCTGCGCGACGGACGATCCTTCGCCGTCGACCAGACCAACAATGCCTATGTCTTTCCCGGCATTGGTCTCGGCGTTCTGGCAGCAAGAGCTAGGCGCGTGACCGATGGCATGTTTGTCGCTGCCGCTAAGGTCCTGGCAGACGTGTCACCCGCCGCGCGGGATGCGCAGGCGCCTCTGCTGCCCCCAGTGGCGCGACTGCGCGAGGTCGCGGTCTCAGTCGCCAAGGCGGTTGCCCTCAAGGCTCGGGCGGAAGGGCAGTGCGAGCCGTTCGGAGACGAGGAACTCGACGGCCTGATCGCCCGCAAGATGTGGCACCCGGTGTATCGGCCGTATCGCCGATCACCGCATCCGGCGCGCTGAGGTGCTTTAAAGGG
>CAVOWQ010000039.1:0-42711 GCA_963700195.1 uncultured Alphaproteobacteria bacterium | reverse complement strand
AATCAGCACGCTGGGAACCTCGACTAAGCTAGCCCATATCACGAGAGCTGCCCGACAACTAATTTGCGCGACTTGCAACTACCAGCGGGATCGCCTCGCGAACCGGCAATATTCAAGGTGGCGACCGCGGCGACACGCCGTTTCCTATCGGATCTTATAATTCATTTCCGCGGGATTTCCCCGATCTATTGTGAGTAATCGACCGGCTGGATCATCGGTTGCGCTTGCGCGCCAACGGCCGAGGTGAGGACCTAAGCGCCGATGCCAGCCTCGACCTTGCGAAGGCGATAGGCGAGGCCTGGGATGAGCCTCGATATCGGCTCAGCACAATCAAAATCATCGAGAGGTCTAGCGGGATCTCATCAGATTTCGCCGGACCTGATCTAATCGGCCGAAGTTCAGTGGACCAACTGGGGCGTCGTCAAAAATTTGCGAGTTGAACGGCCCGACGGCTCCGCTCTGACCGATCAGCTCGAGCGATGGTATGGAATATGGTTCCCAGTATAGGGGCGGGCCATTACCCCGCCACCAACTGGACCATCCGCAGCGGCTTCGCATTTGATCCGACCCCGGTTCGCAATCAGTTCCGGACAGCTCGCTCTCCCGAAGCAGGATCGGTACTGGCTTGCGGTTGGCCTCGGCTATCAATGGACGGCCGATCTGCACCTGGATGCCACATATGTTCTATCTTTGGTGGCGGTGCGCCAATCCAACGAGATGTCGCAAACGGGTGATCTGCTGATCGGTCGGCTATTCGGGCCGCATCGATGTTGTGTCGCTGTCTGCGACGCTTCGGTTTTGACGCCGGCCTCTTTTTCTCAGATATCCTGGGTATTGCCGTCTTTCGGCATTGCCGATGGGGACGGATTGGCGGCTTGGGACGGCGGCTCGTCCGCCCGCGGCAGCCAGATCTCGACTGTGGTCCCCTCGCCCATTTTGCTTTGGATCCGCACACCGCCTCCGGATTGAGCGGCAAACCCGTGAACCATCGCCAACCCGAGGCCGGAACCACTGCCGATTTCCTTGGTGGTGAAGAACGGCTCGAAGGCCCGCGTCAGCGTCGCCTCGTTCATCCCCGTCCCGATATCGCTGATCGATAGGACCACATACTCCCCGGGTGACAGCTCGGGGGGCGAACCGTCTTTCGTCCGGCGGTTCTGCAGGCGGATGCGTAAGTTGCCGCCATCGGGCATCGCGTCACGGGCATTGATCGTCAAGTTGAGGATTGCGAGTTCGAGCTGGTTGGCGTCGACGCGAGCCGGTGCGAGACCGGCTTCGGCGGTAATGATGAGGCGAATTCGGTTGCCCAAGGTGCGGCGCAGCAAGTCTTCGATTCCGGCAACCAGGCGGTTCAGATCGATCGATCGCGGATCCAGGCGCTGCCTGCGCGCGAAGGCGAGCAAGCGCTGGATCAGCGCCACTCCGCGCTCGGCGGCCTGGAGGGCGCTCTGAAGCAGCGGCAGAATGGCGGGGGTCTCCCCCGCCCTCTCGATCGCCAGGACCAGATTGCCGATCACGACCGTCAGGAGATTGTTGAAGTCGTGTGAGATCCCGCCGGTCAGCTGACCGACCGCTTCGAGCTTTTGAGCTTGGCGCAAGGCGGCCTGGGTAGCCTCGCGTTCTGCGATTTCGGCCTGCAGGCGAAGATTGGCCGCACCCAGCTCGAACCGCAGTCGCATGGTCTCGGCAAAGAATCGGTTGAGATGCAATCCGGCCGCCGAAAGCGCCGCCGCAAAGACTAGAATCATCGCCCCTAACGCGGCCCCCGCCTGTGTCCCTTGGCCGCAGAACAGGACCGCCATAGGCAAACTGGCCGAGAGCAGGAAGGCAAGAAGGCTTGGCAGATGAGAGGCGCTGATCACTACTGCACCCGCGCACATGCCCCCAATGACAAACGTCAAAAAGATCTGCCCGAGCACTGGCACGATCGGAAACAAAACCAGCCCGCCCAGACCCCAGCACATCCCGGCCAGCAGCGACCCGCAGCCAGCGAGCCACGACCATCGGGCGGCGTCCGCGATGCCGGAGCACAGACGGCGGTATCGCAGCCACAAAATCCATCGCCCGCTCGTCACGAACAGAACGACGCAAAGCCAAGCGAGCGGACGCGCAAGCCCTATGAGCTGCTGCAGCACGAGGAAAGTTATAATTGCATTCACGGCAGTGACAGCGAGCGCGATCGGCATCTGCCGAAAAACGGCGCTCACCTGCGCAGCACGAATTTCTGCGAGGACCTTGTCGGGTGCCACTCTCAGGTTGAAAAAACCCCGCATCTCCCATTCCCAAGGGCGCGAGAGGCACGCGGCGTCGATGCGGCGGCGCGACAGAGCCTCGCGCAATACCCGGGTGGGGCAAAGATATATCTGGACGCCGCCTACCGGGCGAGCTGTAATTAAAGGACCCTTCTTTGTGTCACCAGCGTAGCACGCGGCAAAGCCACTAGTACGCTGGACTTCAGGACGACGTATTGACGATATTCCGCCTCACCCTTCTCTGCTCTGGATCCGCGCCACCCTCCGCCCCACGGACCTACCCGACACGACGGATTAGCTCGGCTAAACGGTCGAGGATCGACGCGACGAGTTTCGCCGTCTGAATCTGGTCTCGCGCTGAACTAGCCACACGCCGGTCGCGACCTTGAGCGTCTTTGTGCCGACTGCGGCCGCGGTCGGCGACACCACTGGATCCATGGCATCGTAGGTAGATCTTGGACAATTCCCTGCCGCCCGGCCACGGCGATTTGCGCGAGATCGGGATGTGCGAGTGCTCGGGCGCCCAGACTGACTCGAAGCCGGCCTCCCCATCCGTCTAGTGGTGCCGGGTCGCGACCGGGACCATTCTCCTGACTAAGTCGTATAGGAGAAAGATCATGGCCGATATTGCTGAAAATCCCCTGATTAACCTGTCCGAAGCGCTGACGGAGCGCGTGAGGCTCGCCCGGCCTTTGGTCGCCGGCATCGCCGTGCCGGGACATCGGATACGTTCCGGAACGCTCTGGCGCAAGGATGTCGTCGTGGCCTCCGAGCAAAGATTCCCCGACGCCGGCGATGCGAAAGTGACATTGGCCGACGGACAAACCTTCGCGGCGCGTATTGCCGGCCGCGATCCCGGCACCAACGTCGTTGCCTTGCAGCTCGACGGTACCCCAGATCCGGCGTCGCTCCCAGCGGGTGAGCCGCAGCCCGGTGGGCTCGCCCTCGCCCTGGGCGCCGATGACGGCGGCATCGCCGTTAGGCTGGGCATCATCCATTCGGTCGGCCCGTCTTGGCACAGCCGCGCGGGCGGCCGGATCGATCGGCGCATCACCCTCGACATTGGCGTCACCCCGAGGGAGGAGGGAGGGCCGGTGCTCGATCCCGGCGGCGGTCTTCTCGGCATCTCGACCTTGGGACCGCGCGGGCGCGTGATGGTCATCCCGGCCTCTACGGTCGAAGCGGTGCTCGGCCCGCTGCTCTCGAAGGGACGGGTCGAACGCGGCTGGCTCGGCCTTGCGCTGCAACCCGTCCTCGTGCCGGAAGCACTGCAAGCCGAAGCCGGCCAGTCGCAAGGTCTGATGGTGATGAGCGTCTCGAAGGACGGCCCCGCAGCCCGGGCAAACCTGCATGCCGGCGACATTCTCGTGAAGATCGCGGGCGAAAGCGTCACGAGCCCCTCGGCGGTTGCGCAATATCTCGGGCCGGATTCGGTCGGAAAACAGGTCGACCTGCATCTGATCCGGGCCGGCAAGCCTTTTTCCATTGCGTTAACCGTGGGCATCCGCCCAGACAGATGAGTGCCCCGGCGGCCGGGATCGCCTGCCGGCTTCGCATTGCCGTGGTGGCGTCGAACGCGGCGGCGCAAGACCGGCTCACCGCGCTCGTTGCCCAGTGCGGGCACCAGCTTGTAGAGGCGGCCGCGTCTCCTGATGCAGTCCTGACCGACGGCGCCGCCGATGACATTCTGCCGGCTGCGGCCGTAGCGGTCGGCGCGGTTGGCGGAGAGTTCGCCGGCTGGCTCCCGCCCGACGCCGGCGCGGCTCAGGTCGATGCCGCGCTGCGCGCCGTCGCAGCAGGACTGACGGTCCGTGCAATACTTCCGACCCGAGACTTCGACTCGTTGCCGGAGGAGGCGCCGGTTCTGTTGACGCCGCGCGAAATCGAGGTGCTTGGCGCTCTCGGCAACGGCCTGAGCAACAAGGAGGTGGCGCGGCTCCTCGGAATTTCGCCGCACACCGTCAAGTTCCATATCGAATCGCTGTTCCGAAAGCTCGGCGCCGCGTCCCGCGCCGAAGCCGTCGCCAAAGGAATGCGGCAGCAGATCGTCGAGTTTTGAGCCCAACGCGGGATCGCCGGTGGCGCAAGCGGTGTGACGGAGTTTTTTGATGGTAGCATTGGTCCGGCGTCGATCAATGAATCGTCCGAATGGATCTGAACACTAGCTTTGAATTGTGCGGGCAGACTTCAATCTATCCGCGCCAAGACCTGCTCCAGATTTGCAAAGAACCGCTGCCACCCGCCCTTGGCGCCCTGGTAGTACTGCTGCTGATCCGGCCGGAAGCCCGACTGCTCCATGCGCAGGTGGGTCCCCGTGCTCGTAGGGGTGAGAGTCCAAGTGACAACACTCTCGAGACCATAGGCACCCCACGTGTAAGACAACGTTTTGTTCGGCTCGACTGCCAGGACCTGACAGTCGACAGCGCCCCAGTCTGCGCGAAGATTGAAACGGTGGTCCACGACAGGCTTGAAATCGTTCTTCATCAGCCACTCCTCGATCAGGTGTGGTTGCGTGAGCGCGCGCCAGATCTTTTCCGGCGGAAAAGTACCTCCCGTTCGACAACGACGGAGAGTGTTTCGGTCGCAGTATTGGTCATTGGTCCATCCTTTTGAGTAGATCTTCGAGGTGGTCGAACCGGCTCTGCCAGAAGCCGGCCATTTGGCTTGTCCAGTCGATCAGCGGGGCCAAGGCGCCGAGCTGCGCGCTATAGTGCGTCTGGCGACCTTGGTGGCGGTCGCGCACCAGCCCGGCCTGCTTCAGGACCCCGAGATGCTTTGAGACGGCCGGTTGCGAGACCCCGGCCCGAGCCGTCAGAGCCCCGACCGTCTTCTCTCCTTCGCGGCACAGTCGTTCGAAGAGAGCCCGCCGGGTCGGGTCGGCGAGCGTTCTAAAGAGTAGATCGTGAGCGTTTGGCATTTGAGATCGATAACCTACCGGCTATTGATTGATGTATAACCACTGAGATATGTGTAAGTCAAGCACGCGGTTGCAATGGTCCGGGACGTCCAAGCCGCAAGCAGGCGCCTGCCGTCTGGAATCGCCCTATGCGTTGCGGACTATGAGGATGCCGAACCTCTGCGAAAGGGTTTGTGAGCTGTACAATGTAAATCCGCCCCAAGGGTTGGATGCCAACTTTTCGTGTTAGGACCCCGACGGCGTGTGGGCCGCAACCAGCGCTTCGAGGATTTCGGCGAGGCGTTCGGCGGGGCCGTTGGGTCCAAGGCTTTGAATGCTGAGGCGAGCACCTTCGCCCAACAGGAACATTTCATCGGCGAGAAGCTCGGGATCGCGCAGCCCCGCCTTGCGGCAGAGCTCGACGATCAGGTCGCGGTGCCGGCCTTTGCATTCCTCGATCACCCGCCGCGCCGGGTGATTGGCGTCCGGCAACTCGACCGCCGCATTGGCGAAGGCGCAGCCGCGCTCGGTCTTGCCGAGCTTGAATTCGGCAATAAAGCGCAGCCAGGCAAGCAATTGCTCCCTCGGTCGGCCGGCATGGACCTGTTCGATCTCGTCCCAGGCCGCTTCCAGCTCCCGGCCGTATTCGCGCAGGCACTCGGCGACCAGCTCGTCCTTTGACGCGAAGTGACGGTAAAGCGTCGTCTTGTTGGTGCCGGCGGCCTCGGCGATCGCATCGACGCCGACCGTATGAATCCCGTATCGATAGAACAGCTGTTGGGCTGCTTGCAGAAGGCGCGCGCGCGGCGGGGCAGTCGTCGCTTCCGGGATCGCTGTCCTCCCCGTTTCAGTTGCCATAGGTCCCCCCTTGAAATGTGAGTGACCGCTCAGTACCTAACCGACCAGCCAATCTAACCGGGCGTGACCGGTCAGTACCATAGTTGGGACGGCTGTGACGCGGTTTCCAGCCTCCCGGCAAATCTGTTGGAGGTTCTTATGGATATCCGGAACACAGAACTCGGCATTCACAGCTTCGGAACTCCCCTCGATCGCGCGCCCGACGAGGTCGCCCCGTCAGCGGCGACCGGGCTGCCGCGCGGCTTGTCCGAGGCGCTCGCCGATCCGATCGTCAAGAGCCTGATGGCCGCCGATCGGGTCGATCCAAAAGGTCTCGAGGATCTGGGGCGGCGCATAGCTGCCTCGCTTGCGCGGCGCGATCCGCAGAATACGTCCGCGCGCCTCGCCCGACGCGAGACGCCTGCTGCCAGCACCGGCCTCGCCCCGCTCGCAAAGACCCTCGCTCTGGCGCTCGCGGTGACGGCGGGTCTCTCGGGGGTGCCGGGTGCTGCCGCGGCCGACGAAGCATCGGTCTCGTTTATCCGCACCCTCGGCACTCAGGCGGTCTCGGTGATCCGCTCGCCCGCGCCGCTGGGCGCAAAAGCGGCCTATTTCGGCCAGATGGTCCGGCAGGATTTCGATCTGGCCGGCATCTGCCGCTTTGTGCTCGGCCCCTATTGGCGTGTCGCGAGCCCGACCGAGCGGCAAGAATTCTGTGATCGGTTCGGGGACCGGCTCGTTCGTTTCTATGGCCGCCAGCTCGCGCAATCCGGGGACGGGGATTTCGTCGTAACCGGCAGCCGGACGGCTCCCGACGGCGTCATCGTGACCAGCCGGATCACCCGCCCGCAGGGTGCCCCGATCGAGGTGGATTGGCGGCTCGGGGTCAGCGACGGTCTCTACAAGATAGAGGACGTCGCCATCGACGGCGTCAGCATGGCATTGGCGCAGCGCTCCCAGATCGGGACGCTGATCGAGCGCGAGGGCGGGCAGGTCCAGAGGTTGCTCACAACGATGGGCGGATAGGGTTGAGCTGAGGGTTCGTGGCTGATCTCAGCTGAGAACTCACCTACCGGCTAGACATCCTCAGATGTGGCCTATATTCGGACTTTATTCTCAAACATTGGCTTGTCCCGAGCCAAACGTCGGGAGCGCTTGCGCTACCCACAGGACATGGTCGGGTTGCACCCGATCTCGCGTGACGACGTGGCGGCCGCCGCCGCAGCAGTAGCGGCCAAACCCAACAAATCTCGCATCATCTACCTGATTACGGGACATGAGCGCTGGCTTTGGCAAGGCGCCGCATGCTTTTCGACATTCGTGGCGGCTTCGACGCGGTCCCATTTGAATTCCACCGCTCCAGCTTATACGGCACCGCCGTATCGGGCCATCCCTGTGTCTGCTACACAGTTTGCGCCGGGCAATTGGTGGCTAACCAGGATGGCTCTCGCCTTTGGGGTCGAGGCGGGCTTCGCGGTCGACGCCGACGTTCAGCAGCAGGCCGAAGCCGAACATGACGGCAAGCATTGCGGTGCCGCCGTAGGAGATCAGCGGCAACGGCACCCCGACCACCGGAATGAGCCCCATGACCATTGCCGTATTGATAAACACGTAAAGCGAGAAATTCGTCACGATGCCGAGCCCGAGCAGGCGGCCGAATTGGTTGCGGCACCGCAAGGCGATGACAAACCCATAGCCGATGATCAGTGTATAGAGCGCGAGCAGGCCGAGGCCGCCGACAAAGCCGAACTCCTCGGCCAGGGTCGTAAATATGAAATCGGTCTGTTTTTCCGGCAAGAAGCTCAGATGGCTCTGGCTGCCGTTGAGAAAGCCTCTGCCGAAGAAACCGCCCGAGCCGAGCGCGATCTTCGATTGCAGAATGTGATAACCGGCGCCCAGCGGGTCGCTCTCCGGATCGAGAAAGGTGTAGATCCGGTTCTTCTGGTAATCGCGGAGAAGATGCCATCCAGCCGGCACGCCAGCCCCGGCGCCGACCGCCATCAACGCGAAGAACCGCAGGCGCACCCCGGCTATGAAGAACAATGCGGCCCCCGTTATCAGCAACATCATCGCAGTACCGAGGTCGGGCTGTTTCAGTACTAGCGCTGCCGGTATCAGAACCATCACCCCGGGCGGGATCAGGTATCGGAGTCGGGCGACGTCCTCATCGGAGCGGGCGTGAAAATAGCGCGCCAGAGCCAGCACCAACGCGATGTTCATCAACGATGACGGCTGAAGCTGGATCAGCCCGAGGTCGATCCAGCGTCGTGCTCCCATGCCGACAAACCCGCGCAAATCGACCGACACGACCAGCGCCAGCGCCAGCGCGTACATCCAATACGCCGCCCGGAACCAATGTCGGATGCCGAGGAGCGCCGCGCCGATCATCGGGACGAGCGCTATGCCAAAGCGAACCATCTGGGTCGCTGCCCAGGGCTGCATATCGCCGTCGGCGGCCGAATACAGCTCCGCGATACCGCAAGCCGCCGCGATGAAGACCAGCAGTACCAGCCCCCAGCTGATGCTGCGGAGCTTGTCTAAAAAGCTGAGCTCGTGCCCGAGATCGGAGGTCAGACCAGCCACGGCTCAGCCGCCCGGCGCGTTCACCTGGGCCACCGCCTCCGCGCCGGGGACCCGCCTGGCGGGATCGCGCCGTTGTACCTCCAGCAAGACGTCGTGGCAGATCGGCGCCGCGACGGCCGAGCCGCCGCCGCCGCTGTTGCCGCCGTGCTCGACCACCGTCGCGCAGACATATCGCGGTGCGCCAACCGGGGCGAAGGCGAGGAACAGCGCGTGATCGCGCTGCTTCCAGGGGATCTGCCGGGCCTTGCGGACGCCGCGCGTCCGCTCGTAGTCGCTGATGTGGCGGACTTGCGACGTGCCGGACTTGCCGCCCATCGCAAAGCCCGGCTGGGTGATCCGTGCGGCATAGGCGGTGCCGCCCTGCTCGTTGACGACCGCGTTCATTCCGTCGAGCACCAGGGCAATGGTGTGCGGGTGGAGGCCGAGAGAGGGGAAGTCAGTCGCGGGGCCGCCGCCTGGCCGCATCAGCCCCTCGGGGCGAACGAGCCGAGGTGTCACGGCCCGGCCGGTGACGAGCCGCGCGACCATCGTGGCGAGCTGCAGCGGTGTGGCCAGCACCGAGCCCTGGCCGATGCCGGCGATCAGTGTCTCTCCTTGAGTCCACGCGCTGCCGCTGGTCGCGAACTTCCACTCGCGGCTCGGGATCAGGCCTGGCCGCTCGCCCGGTATGTCGATGCCGAGGACGTCACCAAAGCCGAACCGGCGCGCCATCGCCGCGAGCCGATCGATACCGACCCGCCGCGCCGTCTCGTAAAAGAAGACGTCGCAGGATTTCTTGATCGCGTCGCGCAAGCGCAACGTGCCGTGACCGCCGTGCCGCCAGCAGTGAAACGTCGCATTGCCCAATTGGAGATATCCGGGGCAGGTAAACGAGGTCTGGGGCGTCAGAACTCCGGCGGTCAGCGCGGCTGATGCAACCACCGGCTTGAAGGTCGAGCCCGGCGGGTAGACGCCGGCGATCACCTTGTTGGACAGCGGCTTGCGCGGATCGTTGGAAAGCTCCTGCCACATCGCCGCGGTGAGCCCGGTCGAGAACGGCACCGGGTCGAAGCTCGGGCTCGAGACGAGAGCCAGGACATCGCCAGTGAGCGCGTCGAGCAGCACGCACGCGACGCTCTGCTCGGTGCTGCAGCGGCGGGTGACGAACTCCTGCATCGCCATGTCGAGACCGGTGACTGCGTCCTGCCCGGGCTTGCCGGCGACGCGGGCGAGCTCGCGGACGACCCGGCCGAGAGCATTGACCTCGACCTGGCTCGTCCCTGCGGTGCCGCGCAGCTCCAGGTCTTGCGACTTCTCGACCCCGCTCTTGCCGATGCGGAAATCCGGCAATTCGAGCAGCGGATCGCCGTCGAGTTCCTGCTCGGATACCGCGGCGACATAGCCGACGACGTGCGCCGTGGTCGCGCCGAACGGATATTTGCGGGTCACGCCCTGGTCGATCGATAGACCGGGCAGTTCCGGAATTGCGACCTCGATGCGCGCCATTTCGTCCCAACCAAGGTTGGCGCGGACGATGATGGGAACGAAAGAATGTTTGCGCCGGATCTCGCGCAAGACGCGGTGGCGGTCGGTTTCGCTCACCTCGATCAGCGCGCCGACTGCGTCGAGCGCCGCGGCGACATCGCCGGCCTGCTCGGGAACGATGACGAGATGATAGTCTTGCTGGTTGTCAGCGAGTGCGATCCCAAAGCGATCGAGAATTCTCCCGCGCACCGGGGCAATCAGGCGCAGGCTGATGCGGTTCTCGTCCGCGAGAACCGTGTAACGCTCCGAGTCCACTATCTGCAGCTGGTACATCCGGCCGCCGATGGCAGCAAGAAGCAGTGCCTGACCGCCGGCGAGGATCGCCGCTCGCCGGGTGAACAGCTTTTGGCGAAGCGCATCGCGCCGCATTGCAGTCAGTCCGCACCGATCAGTGCGCGTTGACTGCGGGTCAATAGAAAACTAACGATCGGGAAGACCGAGATGGTCAGCACCGCGCGGAGAACCGGCCCTCGCAGCTCCAGCAATTCTGCGGCAAGCAGCGAGTGCAATGTCCATGAGAACAGCATCGCCCCGCCGGTCAGCAGGGTGAAGCCGGCCCAGATGAATGGGAATGGCCGGTCAACAAAATAATGCCGATGGGGGAGTACGATCGCCCGGGCGAGCAGCAGCGTAACCGCGGTCACCCCGAGCAGTCCGCCCGAGAGCAGGTCTTGGATCGTGCCGATCAGGAACAGCAAGGGAGCCGGCAACCAATCCGGCCGGTAAATCGTCCAGTGATAGGCGGCCATCAACGTGAAGGCGGGTGTCAGCGCCGCGTAGCGGTCAAGGTGCAGCGGCTCGAGCGACAAGAGCGCCGCCAGTATCGTTGTTAGGATGGGCAGCACGTTGATCATGCCTTTTGTCCCGGTGTCCAAGCGATGCTGGTGAGTTGCGCCCCGCTCAGCGTCGCAGCGTCGGCGGGCCGCCGACCCCGGACTCCGCGCGCTTGCCGCTTCGCACAGCGACGGACAGCGGAATGGGCAGGCTGTCGGCGAGACCGTAATCGACGAGCCGAAGGTAATCGACCCGCGATAACGCCGCGTAGGGCTCGATTCGAGCCCCTTCGCTGTCGACGCTAGCGACGACACCCACCGGAAGCCCCGGCGGGAAGACGCCGCCTTGACCCGAGGTGACGATCCTGTCGCCGATCCGTATCGTTCCGCCCGCGTCGACATAACGCAAGCTCGGACGAGCGGAGTTGTCGCCGGCGACGATCGCCCGTTGGCGGGTGCCATCGACGACAACCGGCACACGCGAGTTCAAATCGGTAATCAGGAGAATTCGCGCCGCCCGGCTTCCGACCTCCGCAACGCGACCGACCAGACCTTCTCCGGTCATGGCTGCCTCGCCGCGCGCTACGCCGTTCTCGCGACCGGCATTGACCATCACACTGCGAGCATAGGCGCCGCCCGAATCCGCAATCACCCGTGCGGTGACAAAGGAAATCCCTGGTTCGGGTACCAGTTTCGCCAGGTCGCGCAGTTCGGCATTCTCTGCTGAAAGCCTCATCGCAACCTGCTGCCAGCCCAGCAACCTCTCATTCTCCTCGACGAGCCGGCGGTTCTCGCGATAGACGGCGATGAGGCCGCGGACGCGATCCGCAGCGGCGTCGAGGGCCGCGGCAGGGCGCGAGAGCATGTCCAGGGCCGGAGCTGCGGCATCCATGACCGAGTTCCTCACGGACTGAAACGCCACCTGGTCAGCCTTGGTGATGATGATCATCACGGCGGAGACTATGACCAGCAGCGTAAGGCACATCCGCTCTATCGCGGCACGGCGGGCTGGCGAGATCCGCATCATACTGCCTCAGGCCCGACCGTCATTAAAATCACCCCCGGAATTGGGTGCCTACCACGTGTTGATCAACACATTTCTCAGGGTTTTCATCTCTTCGAGCGCGCGGCCCGTGCCGAGCGCGACGCAGCTAAGCGGGTCGTCGGCGATCGACACCGGGAGACCGGTGGCGTGCCGTAGGACCAGGTCGAGGTTGGTCAGCAAGGCGCCCCCGCCGGTCAGCACAATCCCCTTATCGACGATGTCGGCGGCGAGTTCGGGTGCGGTGTGCTCGAGCGCAACCTTGACCGCCTCGATGATCGCACCAACCGGCTCCGCAAGGCTTTCGGAGATTTGTCGTTCGCTGATCACAATTTCCTTCGGCACGCCGTTCATCAGGTCGCGCCCCTTTATCTCCATGACCCGCCCCTCGCCATCCTCCGGCATGCAGGCCGAACCGATTTCCTTCTTGATGCGCTCGGCGCTGCTCTCGCCGACCAGGAGATTATGGTTGCGGCGGATATAGGCGATGACCGCCTCGTCCATCTTGTCGCCGCCCATCCGAACCGACCGGCAATAGACGATGCCGCCGAGCGAGAGCACCGCGACTTCCGTCGTGCCGCCGCCGATATCGACGACCATCGAGCCGGTCGGCTCGGTCACCGGCAGGCCGGCGCCGATCGCTGCCGCCATCGGCTCCTCGATCAGAAATACCCGCCTGGCGCCCGCGCTTTCCGCCAATTCCTGGATGGCCCGCCGCTCCACTGGGGTCGACCCCGAAGGAACGCATACGACGATCTGCGGGGTGGCAAAGCCGCGGCGGTTGTGCACCTTGCGGATGAAATGTTTGATCATTTCCTCCGTCACCTCGAAATCCGCGATGACCCCGTCGCGCAACGGCCGGATCGCCTGGATGTTCCCCGGAGTGCGGCCGAGCATGAGCTTCGCTTCCTCGCCGACCGCGAGGACCTGTTTGCGGCCCTTGATGCTGGCGAGCGCCACGACCGAGGGCTCGTTCAGCACGATGCCGCGCCCCTTGACATAGACCAGCGTGTTGGCCGTGCCGAGATCGATCGCCATATCGGCGGAAAACAAGCCCAGCATTCTTCCAAACATCGCAGCGCGAACCCTGAAGAGTGCGAGAGATCCTAGCCGACGCCCTCGTCAAACGAGCGTCCGGATCATCGGAACGCCCCTAAAATGACATCCTGCCGCAAATGCCTCAACGGCGCGTTAGCGGAAAGCGGGATTGCGCCGCGGCCGCAGCCGATTAAAGTGCGCCCCGGGTCCAGCAGGTCCCCGCGAGCGGAGGATTGAGAGGCGATGATTATCAACCTCAACCAACATCGCAAGAAGCGCCGGCGCGCCGAGGCCGAGACCCAAGCCAAGGAAAATCGGGTTCGTTTCGGGCGCAGCAAACAAGAGCGCAGCGCCGAACTGCGCGAAAGCGAGCGCGCGAAAAAGGAGATCGAAAACAAGCGCCTCGACTAGCCTTTTGGCTTCTAGAAGAAGCAGTTCTCGGGGCGCGTTACAGCAGGCATCCGGGTGTGGTCGGAAAATGAAGCATTTTGCGACCCATCGCCGAACATCCGTCTTTGCGTTCCATCGAAGCTGGTGTGTTCGAAAATCCGGTCCAGGCCGGTAGCGGAATGGCTGTTTCGGGCGAGCAGGCGAAAGCAGACACGTCACGCCGCGACCCGCCGCTATACGCGGAGGTTACTTCAGTCGCCAGACGCTGCGAGCGGGTCGTAGTCCGGCATTTGCATCAGCTCGTGCAGCTGCCGTCGCCGAACGCCCATGTTCCCGCCATCGAACAACGGCAATACGAGCGCGTCGGCGAGCAGGCCGCCGAGCGGCAGCGTGCGATCGTAGCTGTCGATCCCGACGACGCGCATAAGGTCCGAGATCACGCGCACTGCTGTCTCCGACCCGAACACTTTTGCGTGCAGCGCCAGCTCCAGCGCGCCGGGTAACCTGTTTGTCGAAGGCATGGGCGGCGCGCAGGCTGAGCGAACGGACGGCCTCGATCGCCATCTTCGCGTCGGCGAGCGCGTATCCGACTGCCTGGTGGCTGATGATCGGCGCCGCTCCGCCGCGCTTCTCCGTCTTGGCAAAATTTAGCGCGCAGTCGAAGGCCGCACGCATCAGACCGACGGCGAAGAAGCCGACGATCGGTGCAGTGCCGGTGAAGCAGGCTTCGGCCAGCGCCTTGCCGCCGCCACGCGGCCCGATCAGGTGATCTGCGGGCGTGTGTACGTCGATCAGCCGGAACTGTGGTTGCAGATGCGCGCGGTGGCCGACTGAATCAATCGCGCGATCCAGTACGATGCCCTCGGCCGGACCGCTGACGGCAATAACCGAAATCCCGCTCTCCGGTGGTGCATCAGGATCGGTGCGGCAGACCACCGTCAGCAGGTCGGCCCCTTTCCCGTCCCAACCGGTGCCGCTGGAGACCCACTTCTTTGCGCCCGAAATTACCCAGCGATCGCCTTCCAGACGCGCCTGGGTGCGTACGCCTTCGGCCGGGGCGGGGGCGGCGAAGTTGGCGCTGCCGCCCGGTTCGCTGAAGGCGAAGGCGGCGAGCGGCGCGCCCTGCCCCGACCGCGAACGGGGCAAAGAAGCGCGCCGCCTGTTCCGGCCTGCCGCCCAGCAGCACCGGGAACAGGCCCAGCATGGTGCCAAGCAAGGTCAGCGAGATGTTGACATCGACGGCGTGGAACTCCTCAGCCAGCACCGCCATGTCCACAATACCTGTGCCCTGACCCCCGAGCGGTGCTGGTATCAGGCGGCGCAGAAAGCCCGCCCCGACGGTCTGTTCGTAGAACGGTCTGGTGGCGGCGAAGCGGGCGAGCGGCGTCGGCAGGTCTCGCGTGGCCAACCCCACCTTCGACAGCACATCGCGGGCGAAGGCGCGTGCGTCCGCGCGCAAGCGCTGCTGTTCCGGCGTCAGCGTGAAATCAATCGGCATCGCGCTTTTCCAATTCGCTCGGCCGCCGAGCCAGGGCGGTCGATGACGAAGACGATCGGCGTGACCGATGACTGGGGCGATATCTCACTCGCGACTAACATGGTCGTCCTCCGAGACGAGGTTTCCCCGGCAACGCGGTTGCCTATTATGGACGGCAGGGAGGGTCGCCATGCCGAGCCCGAATTCCGACTGGGAGGGGAATGGCCGAGTTGAAGATGTTATCAGGATCGTAATGCTGTTTGGCGTCGATCAGCCGGCCGGCATTGGGGCCATAGCTCTTTGCCACACGGTCCGAGTCGTCTGCGGCAAGAAAGTTCGGATATCCACCCGGAAGCGCCGTCGGAGCGAAGGCTTGACGAGTGGCTAGAGCCCATTGGCGATGCCGTTGCTCCTCTTCCTCGTCCGACCGATCGACGTAGGTGGCGAGGATCTCGACCACCACGTGGTCGCGGCGGAGGCCAAAGGCTGTTGCCTCCGCCGGCACGCGCGAGGCGGCGCCTTTGAACTCGTGGGTAATTAGCGCGCAGCCCGGGGAGACGGCCGACGCCATGGCTTCGATGAAGGCGGCGATGCTGGCGGTGTCGAGCGCGGGCAGCCAGCACGTGTCCATGAACACACGCTGCCCGTTGACGATATACGGGTCGTAGAAGGTCAGCGAAGTTCCATAGGACATGGCTTCGAGGTTGCCGGCGAGCAGTGTTCCAAGTTTGAGAAAGGCTGCCACCCGAGCTTCGCTGTCAGCCGGAAGCCCGCACCACGTCGGATGGATTAGGACGACGGGTTTGCCGTCGGGGCCGCCGAAGCAGCCAAACTCGACCGTCAGGTCTTCGGGGCTCGAGGCGGCAATGTCGGCGCAGCGCCGGAGAACGGCTCTCGCCTCTGCGAACGGGTAAACCAGCATGCCCGAGCGGATGCTGGGGAGATTGTGCAGGCGGTAGCGTATGGCGGTCACAACGCCGAAGTTTCCGCCGCCGCCACGCACTGCCCAGAACAGCTCTGGCTCATTGGACTCGTCGGCGACAACGACGCGTCCATCAGCGAGCGCGACCTGAGCGGCCAGTAGATTGTCGAGCGCCAAGCCGAAGCGGCCGATCAATGGCCCGTAGCCGCCGCCCAGCGTCAGCCCGGCCATGCCGACGGTGCTGCATGTACCCGTCACGGCCGCAACGTGAAGCGGATCCGTGACTGCAGCCACGTCGGCAGCGCGCGCGCCTCCCGAAATTATTGCGCTACGGTGATCGGGATCGACGGACACCCCGTTCATGCCGCCGAGATCGATGACGATGCCGGCGCACAGCGCGCGGCCGGCCCAGTGGTGCCCGCCGCCCCGCACCGACAGCGGCACGCCGCAATCGCGTGCTGTTCGAATGGCCAATTGGACGTCTTCGGTCGTCCGGCAATGGACGACGGCGCGCGGCATGGGGCCCACCGGCTTCGCCCAGATCGCGGTCGCGGCGGCATAGCCGTCCTCACCCGGCAGCGAAACACGCCCGGGCAATTGTCCGCCAAACGAGCGTAGTGTTCGTTCGATTTGATCAGACATTGGCTGTATCTCCACTCTGACGGTGTAGACTTCGTCGTTAGCGACACTCAGCGGCTTGGCTTCCGCTGCAGGTCGAGGTCGTCGATGTTCGGCTGGAGCGTAAACCGATCGAGTTGGTGATCGAAGGCCACCCAGGCATGCCGCGTCGTCTCCCACACGGATAGCGTCGGCCGGGGCATCGCCGGGTCGGCGAACGTGCCATAGGCGGTGCCGATAAGGCCCGGGACAATTTCCGCGTACCAGAACACCGAGGAGCCGCAGTCGGGGCAGAAATGAATTTCGATCTTTCGCCCCGAGTCGCTGCCGCGCACGTAGACCTTGCTCGGCCCCTCGGTGCGCACCTGCTCTTTCGGGAAATAGCTGCTGACGCCAAAGGGCGCGCCGGTACGCCGTTGGCACTCCATGCAATGACACGCGGCCACAAACGCCGGCTCGCCGGTCGCCGCCGCGCGCAGCGAGCCGCAGCAGCAATGCGCGATCCTGGTCATCGTCAAACTCCCATTTTCTCTCTGTTGCCAGTGGATCGCGCTTTGGTGAGCGTGTCGGTGAGTTCCATTGCGCCGAGCGGCACAGTGAACTGGCCGTGCATCATTTCGTCGCCGTCGGGAAGCTCGCCGACGATGCAGCAATACTCGAGTGAGATGCCGTTGGGGTCTTTAAAATAGATCGACCGCGCCCATCCGTGGTCGACGATTTCTGTCGTATCGACACCCTTGCCGCGCAGTTCGTCACGCTTCTGCGTCAGCGCCGCCGGCGACCCCGCCTCGAAAGCAAAATGATAGAAGCCGGCGGGAACGCCGAGCCCGCGGTTGATCCCCGCATCGTATTTTGCGGGCACACCGGGAACGCCGTTCGGTTCGAGAAAGGCAATAAGCTGACCGCCGCCGACATCGAAAAAGATATGCCGCAGGTGACCGCCTTCTTCGACCGTGATCGTGTCGGCGACGACCGGCTTGAAACCCAGCATGCCCTCGTAAAACGCGCGGGTCTTGTCGAGGTCGAGGGTCGAGAGGCCGATATGCGAAAATCCTCTGTGTTTCATTCCAACTACTCCTGTTCAGGTTTTTGACGAAAGTGATAAGACGCCTCGAGTCGAGTGCAGCTCATTGCGGGGATGTATCTTCGAACAGCCCGCGCGGAACCCTTCATGCCAGCCGTGCGAGCACGGCGGCCCCCGCCGTTACGTAGTGGCGCGGATGGACCGCAACGTGTTGGGCCGCGACGCGAAGATCCCTCACCCTTCGTTGCAGCGACGAGCTTTCGTACACGGCCCTGCTTCCGGCGAGTTCAAAGCAGCCTTCGGCGACACGGACGCAGGTCGAGGTGATCCAGATCGCCGCTTGCAGCTGTTCTGCCACCCGGGTCAGGTCCTTCGCCGCCGCTCGCTCGGGGTTGTGCCAAACGCGGGTGATCTGCGCCTCGAGCAGCGCGCGCGCCGCCATCAGGTCGGCGTCAAGCCGAGCCAGGCCCTCCTTGAAACGCTCGGTCTCCACCAGCGGGGTGGTCATGAACAGTTGTTTGACCCCGGCCCCCGCCAGTTCAACGAGGTCCGTGATGGCGCCCTCGGCGATCCCTACGGCGACGGCGCCATGCGTCAGCACGACGAGTTCGGGGAACTTGGTGAAGACGGGATCAGGCGCGAACGAGGCTCCGAACGGAAACTCGAAAAAGTTCGAGTCGGGAACAAACACGTCCGTCAACGCGACATGGTGGCTGCCGGTGCCCTTGAGGCCGAATGCGTGCCAAGTGTCCCGGATCTCCCAGTGTTCGGCCGGCATGAGACAGGTGCGGATCATCGGGCCGGGTCCGTGCGAGGCGTCGATCGGCGAACCGCCCTCCATCATTAAGCAGGTGCCCGCGATCCACTCGGCGTTCTGGCACCCGCTGGCAAACGGCCATGAGCCGGTAACCCGCCATCCTCCAGGAACGCGCTCGGCCGTGCCAACCGGCTGACCCGAACCGGCAATGATGTGATCCTCTCCGTCGTGGAAGATTTCCTCACATAAGGCCGGGCTCGCCAGGAACGGCATCAGGCTCGCGATGTGGCCGATCATGGCATTCCAGCCCACCGACCCATCGAGCCTGGCCAGGGCCGAGACCGCCCGAAAGGCGCTCGGCGCGTCAAGCTCAAGGCCGCCATAACGCCGGGGTACGAGCATGCTGTAAATCCGTGCCGACTTGAAAGCGGACACGAGCTCCGCTGGCAGTCGCCGATCTTGCTCAATGTCGGGAGCGAGCCGCGCGACCATCGGCGCGAGCGCGGCGATGCGCAAAAGCACCTGGTCCAATGTGACCTCGTCGGGACTCTGGACGTTGCTGGTCGCCGACCGTCGTTTGTCGAGAAGTGTTGCCATCGAGCTATCCTCCAGGTAGGGAGCCGGAAAACGGCAGTCTGCAGCTGGCGAAATACGGTTCGATTGCAGTTCGCGGGGAATGCGTTTCAAACGTAACGGAATATTTGAATCCGCTCGGCGCGGCCGCTCTGCACCGGGGAACCACCTCTATCGGTATCGCGTGCCGTGCTCCCACCCCCGGCTCACTCCGCGCCTGTCGTGAGTCACCGAAGGGTCAAAAGCTCTGCCGCACTGCGCATCCCACCCACCGCCAGTGGATGATCCAGGACGCCCAGCTGCGACAGCACCGTCGCCTGATCCCAGTAAGCGTGCTCGTGCGCGATTTTGCCGCCATCGAATTGGATGAAACCGGCGACCATGAATTCGGCCTTTCGGCCGGTGGGCCGTACCCCCGGGAGGAGCCAATCCATATCGATCGTATGGGTAAAACGTACCGCCATCTCTTCGACGATGCGATCATCGCCGAAAGTCTGCGATAGAGTGGTGATTTCGAAATCCGGCGGGATGTTGGGTAGAAATTTATCGGCGTAAAATTCACCCACGGCCGCTCGACCGACCCGCATGACGCCGCACCCCATAAGGAGCACATAGGGGTTTTCGGTCATTGTCGCGAGCGCCGCGTCGGCATCTTTCAGTACGAATTCGGCATAGGTGTGCTGCTGCCAGGTAGCCAGCATCGTCTGCTGGTAGGCTGTGAGGTTATTCATTGGGGTCCTTTCCGCGAAGGGATGAGATGATGGCTACAGCGGGGGAGATCGTGTCGAAATACCTGCCGCTTCCATCAGCTAGTCGCCGATGAAGCTGTCGTCGTCGGTGAGTATTGCGAATTTTGGTGCCGCGCATTACGCCACGATTTCAAATTTGCGGAATTCGGCTACGCTTGAAACGTAGAGAGAAGACGGCGGCTGATCGGGCCTGCGACATCTCGAAGTAGATGCAGTGGTAGCGCAGCGCGGCGCGGAAATGCATCCCGCCGTAGAAGCGGTGACAGAAAACGGCGACCCCGCCTTCGCCTGGCGCGCTGCCGACCACCAGCGTTGCTGGCGGCTCCCCATTCGCTTGGTCAGGCGGGTGTCACGGCCAGCGATCGCATAAATCGCTCGCTTAATGCGGCACATCGGCGCGTCGAACGGTCGCTCACGGCGCAAAGGCGCCCATGCGGCGCTCAGTAGCACAAGGTCAGCTCGCCACCCAACTCGGACGCGCAGACGTCTGAGCCGCAGCGAGAGTTGAAGTCAATGGCTCCGGCTGCGAAAAGACAGGCATTGATAAATTTAGACGGCAACGCGTTGATCCGGCTTAATAACCCCGCTTCGCGAAGAACCGATTTTCGGGGCGGGGGAGGCCGAGGTTTTCGCGCAGGGTCTTGCCTTCGTATTCGCGGCGGAAGAGGTTGCGGCGCTGCAGTTCGGGGACGACGCGGTCGACGAAATCGTCGAGGCCGCCCGGGACCCACGGGAACATGATGTTGAAGCCGTCGCAGGCGTCGCTGTAGAGCCACTCCTCCATCTGGTCGGCGATCATCTTCGGGGTGCCGACCAGGGCGAGGCCGCCGTAGCTGCCGGCGATCTGGGCCAATTGGCGGACCGTCAGATTGTCGCGCCGGGCGCGCTCGATGACCCGCTCGCGGCCGCTCTTGCTGGCGTTGCTCTCCGGGATCTCCGGCAGCGGGCCGTCGAGGTCGAAGACCGAGGCGTCGTGGCCGAGCGCGATCGACAATGAGGCGATGCCGCTGTCGGGGTGCACGAGGCTGTCGAGCAAGGCCCGCTTGTCGCGCGCCTCCTCTGCGGTGTCGCCGACGACAACGAGGCAGCCGGGCAGGATCTTGATATGGTCCGGGTCGCGCCCGGCCTTTTGCGCCCGCTCCCTGACATCGGCGTAGTAATGCTGCGCGTCGGCGAGCTTGCCGCCGCTGGCAAAGATCATCTCCGCGGTCTCGGCGGCGAGCTGGCGGCCGGCATCCGAGGCGCCGGCCTGGACGATGACCGGCCAGCCCTGGATCGGCCGGGCGATGTTTAAGGGGCCGCGCACCGACAGGAACTCGCCCTTGTGGTCGAGCACATGCATCCGCTCGGGGTCGAAATAAATGCCGTTCTCGACGTCCCGGATGAAGGCGTCCTCGGCCCAGCTGTCCCACAGCCCGGTCACGACATCGAAGAACTCGCGGGCGCGGCGGTAGCGCTCGCCGTGCTCCATCTGCTCGGTCATACCGAAATTCAGGGCGGCGTCGGGGTTGGAGGTCGTGACGAGGTTCCAGCCGGCGCGCCCGCCGCTGATATGGTCGAGCGAGGCAAAGCGCCGCGCGATCATGTAGGCCGGCTCGAAGGTGCTGGAGGCGGTGGCGATAAGCCCGAGATGCTCGGTCACCATCGCCAATGCCGGCAGCAGGGTCAGCGGGTCGAACGAGGTCACCGTCGCGCTGCGCTTCAGCGCGGCCATCGGCATGTTGAGGACGGCGAGATGGTCTGCCATGAACCACGCGTCGAACCGGCCATGCTCCAGCTTCTGCGCAAAACGGACCAGGTGCTGCAAGTTGAAATTGGCGTCGGAGGAGGCGCCGGGATAGCGCCACCAGGCGGTATGGATGCCGACCGGGCGCATGAAGGCCCCCAAATGCAATCGGCGTGACCCCGTCATCGCTGCTGCTCCTCGGGTGGTGGACAAACCCGTGCCGTGGGCCGATGCTGGAGTTGGCGCAGACTGTCGCGAAATCAAGTCGAGGGGTCCCGATGGCCGATGATCAGCACGCAACCCCGTCACGGACCGATTATACCGTGCACAAGGGCGACGTTTCCCTCGCCGTCTACCGCAAGCGCCTAGACCCGGCTGCGGGCCAGCTGCCCCGCCCGGTTCTGTTCCTGGTTCACGGCTCGTCCAATTCGGCGCTGTCGTCGTTCGACCTGACGGTTCCCGGTGCCGGCGAATACTCGACGATGAATGTGTTCGCCGGGCTCGGCTTCGACGTATGGACGATGGATCACGAGAATTACGGGCGCTCGTCGCGAACCTCGGGCAATTCCGACATCGCCAGCGGCGTCGCCGATCTCGTCGCCGCAACCGAGCTGGTGATCCGCGAGACCGGCCAGCAGCGGATGCATTTCATGGGCGAATCCTCGGGCGCGTTGCGCGCGGCTGCCTTTGCGACGGTGCGGCCCGAGCGGGTCGACCGGCTCGTGCTGAACGCATTCACCTACACCGGCCGGAACTCGCCGACCCTGGCCAAGCGTGCCGAGCAGCTCGACTATTTTCGCACCCATAACCGCCGGCTGCGCGACCGGGAGATGATCCGCAGCATCTTCACCCGCGACCATCCGGGAACGAGCGACCCCGCAGTCGCCGAGGCGCTGGCCGATGCCGAGCTCGCCTTCGGCGATCAGGTGCCGACCGGAACCTACCTGGACATGACGGCAAACCTGCCGGTCGTCGATCCGCGCGAGGTGCAGGCACCGGTCATGATCGTGCGCGGCGAGCACGACGGGATCGCCGAGCGAGGAGGATCTGCTCGATTTCTACAGGCAGCTGCCCAACCCCGACCGCCAGTTCGTCGTCCTGCCGGGGGCGGCGCATGCGCTCGTCTTCGGCCACAACCGCCATCAGCTCTGGCACACGGTGCACGCCTTCCTGACGATGCCGCCGCGCCGCGATCGGCAATAACTGCGGTATCCGCGCTACTCCTCCGTCACCTCGAAGGCGTAGCGAAAGCGCGGCAGATCCTCGCCGGGATGGTCGGCCGCGTAAGTGAGCTGCGGGATCAGAAAGTTCCGCGGCCGCTGCTCTTCGCCGCGGTAAATCGCCGGATAAAGGTCGATGAAATGCCAGCCGGGATCGCCCGTCGCCAGCAAGGGGATCTCGACATCGCCCTGGCTGTTGAAGGCGCAGACGTAGCCGATGTAGCTGTTATCGTAGACGACGGTATAAATATTCGCGGTCTCGGTCCAGCCGACGCCCTTCAAATGCACGGTGAAGGGCGTACCGGGCGGGCCGTGCTCGACATCGAGCGGAAACGCGGTGGGCTTGATCCACAAGCTTCCCGTCTGCTTCTCGGCGCCGTTCTCGACAGAGAGCGCATGCGCGCCGCCGAGGTCGTCGGGGACGGCGAAGTGGAATTCGACATGGCCCGATGGATCCGCCACCGCCTCGGCGACGGGTCTCGACGCTTCGTTCCAGCCGCGGCCGCCCACGCGGTTGCCGATCACGGTGGTCCACGCGAGCGCATAGCGTTTGCCCGGCGCGAAGCCGGCGCCGGCTACCGTCACCGGCTGGCCGACACCGGCGAAGGGCGGCGCCACCGCGAGCGCGCCCGCCGCCGGCAACCCGCGCACGCTCTGCTGCGCCTGCTCCTCTATGGGCGGCGGCAGTACCGGCGCACCCGGGGTCAGGTTGAAGCGCAGCGCGAAACGCGGCCGGTCGCCTTCCGGGCTCTGCTGCATATTGCGGTAGGGGAAGGTGAATTCGCCGTGCAGTACCTCGAGCAGGTGCACGCCGGGCCGTCCGCTGGCGGGAATGGTGAATGTCGCCGAGCCCGCCGTCGTCACCGCCGATATCCAGCCCGTGAAATTGTTGTCGTAGAGCAGCATCCAGCTGCTCTCGAGCGGCCGCCAGCCGATGCCCTTGACGTCAACCGTGATCGGCGTCCCCACCGGGCCGCTCGGCGGGGACAACGTCACCGACATGTCGACGGCGAAGCCGGCCTGGATGAAGAGGCGCTCGCCCTGCTGCAGCACGACGTCATGAAGGAAGCCGAAATCCTCCGGCACGGTGAAGGTCGCGGCGAGCCTGCCCGATGCGTCGGTCCTGACCGTGGCGAGCTCGAAGGCGGCAGGCTGCGTATTCGCGGCCGTGATATTCCGCCTGTGCCACCTTCCAGCGGCCCTTGACCGTGCGCCAGACGAGCTGGAAATCCGTGTCGGCCGGCAGCCCTTCTGCCGCGACCCGCACCGGCGTCCCCGGCGGACCATGCTCGGGCGATACTGCCATCCGCCCGACAAAGCCGTGCGGCGTGGCGAGCGGCGCCTCGGGGCCGAGCTGCGCGGCTGCGGCAGCCGGCGCCAGCAGTGCGATTGCGAAAAGAACGCCGCGCGCCGCAGCGCCCAAGCCCCAGATCACCGGGCGCTCACTTGCGGGGGGTTCGAAAGTGCCGGCGACCACTGTCAGCAATGACGGTTTGACGTTGAACGGCTCCCAGTTCTGCGTGGTGCCGTCCGAGGCGGTGGCGACCACCTTGTAGTTGAAGCTTCCCGTCGGGTAGTCCTCCGGGATCTTCCAGGAGGTCGACCAGAAATGGTCGGTGGGCGCGCCGCCCGGCGGGTGGCCCTTGAAATGCGCCTCGAATTTCTGTCCGTCGGACAATTCAACGACGACGCTTTTGAGGCTCTTGTCGTCGAGCTCCTTGCCGGTGGCATCCTGCACGCGGATGCGCCAGGCGACCCCTTCCTTCCTCAGGAACCGACTGGTGAGGACGCAAGCCGGACCGCTTCCGCCCCGGTCCCGCACCATGTCGGCGGCGATAAACAGCGGCTTGGCGCTCTGCGCCTGGGCCAGCGGCGCCACACCGAGGACCAGAAGCAGCGCCAGGGAAATCGTCCGCGCGATGGCCATCTCTCCCCCCTTCGATGTTCAATTCTACCATCGATCGGCGAGCAGCGACAGCAAGCGTCACCGCCCGGTTTAGCGGCGACGGTTGCCGGAAGGCCTGGTGAACCAGCGGCCCGCCTGATTCTCGGACTGCACGCGTTCGCGATGCTCGGCGATCCATGCCTCGGCGTCGGCTTCGGTGCCGAACGGTTTGACCGTGGTCGGATAGTTCTCCGGGATGCTGACCTCGACGCCGAACGACCCGTCCTCGAGAGGGATCACCCGGTATGTCGCCTCGGCGTGGGGGTGTGTCTTTGGCATGGGCGGCATCCGGTCCTACCGAGCCCTTACGCCCGATCGGTTTTAGTTGAGAGGCGCCTCTTCGTGGGGATAGGGAGCGCCCGGCGCGGTTGGGCAGGCGCCCGGCGGCGGCAAGACTTCGACCCCCGGCCCGTGCTGGTAGATCCGCCCATCCCGAATATAGACGGTGATGCCGAGCGCATGGGCGAGATTGCGGGCGGCGTCGGCTAGTTCGTCTGGGGTCATCGCTACTCTGCCTTTGGCGATCAAAGGTAGTATATTGGGATGGCGACAGCGAATTTAACAGGGCCGTTGCCGATCACAGCGGCGGACCCGGGCCCCGGTACCAGGCGAGCTAAGCTCCGGCGCGACAGGAAGATCTGCTGTGATCCGTAGGACAGCCAGATGCGCCGCGAACCGAGGAAATCGACGCCGAGAACGAGGTCGGCGTCTTTCAGGCTGACATCCGCGACGATCAGCTCGGGATTGCGGACGACCTCTCCCCCGACTTCCATGTGCGAAAAGCGGTGAAGGTGGGAGTTCAGCCGCTCTGCCGCCGCACCGAGCGTTACCGTCGCACGGTCGCGCGACAGGGCCGCCTCGGTCACGCCGAGCGCCAGTGCCGCTTTGCTGGAGAGCACGCTCAGTTGCGCGCCGGTATCGATAAAAGTGTCGATCTGGCGGCCGTCGAGCTGCGCCGGAAAGGAAAGGTGGTTGCTGAAGGTTTTGCGTGCCGGGATCGTCGCGTAGGGCTCGGCCCAGGCCGGTGCCGCGCTCGGGCAGGATTGCTTGCCGTAGAACACCATTCGGTGATGCGGCAGATCGAGGTCGACGTCGAAACTGCTCAATGTGTCGGCGCCGAGGACACCGTCGAGCGGACCGGAGAACACGCTCGGCATATTGAGCGAGGCGACACGCACCCGGCGCCACGGTATCGCGACGTCGCCGGCGGTGAAGCTGCGCAATTCGACCTCGTTGGTCGCCAAGCTGCCGGCAAGGCCGCGTATCTGCCGGTCAAATTCGATGCGCGGGGTTTGCGCGCCGACGCGCTTGGCGGCGGCAGGCGTCAGGATCGTCCATTCGGCGCCGGTATCGAGCAGCAGGGTGAGCGGGGCGCCATTGGCGACGAGGGTGACGATCGGCGCGTTGCGCAGGGTCGCAACGGTAATCTCGCCGACCCGCTGGTGCCGCAGCCGACAGCTCGGGTATCCGCAGCCGCCGCCCCACCCCCGAGCGCCGACGCGAGCACGACGGCGCCGCACAGAACTCGACGCGATAGGCGGGCGAGAAACATCAATTGGTCGATAAGATCAGAGAGCGAGCCGGGGCCGTTCGTTGACGGCCAGCACGCGAATCCCGAAATCGTCGATCTGGATCGTGCTGATCGAAGCGAGGCCGACCTCGATCCGGGAATAGAAATCGAGCGGCATCCCGAGCGCGAAGAGCAATGCGGCGCGGATCACATCGCCATGGCTGACGACGACCACCGTCCCGTCGCGATGCGCTTCGCGCAGCTCGAACAAGGCCTTGACGGCCCGCTCCTGGACCTGGCGCATGCTCTCGCCGCCGGGCACGCAGGCGATGCTGCGGCAGGTGCTCCACAATTGCCACCGCTCGTCCGTCCTGACGGCATCAAAGGTCAGGCCGGTCCACTCGCCGAAATCGAGCTCGAGCACGTCTTCGCGGTACGCGATCGGCAGATCGAGCCTTCCGGCCGAGGATCTCCGCCGACTCGCGGGCGCGCTGCAGCGGGCTCGAACAGAGCGCGGCGACCTGTTCTTCGGCGAGGCGGTCGGCGACCGCAGCGATTTCGGCGCGGCCCCGCGCCGACAGGCCGACACCCGGGGTGCGCCCGGCGAGCACGCGACCCCGCAGCACGTGCTCGCCGTGCCGCAACAGATGAAAGACCGTCACCGCGCGCCAATCCTTCCGTAACCGCATTCCGTTCCTGCCGGCTGTTTTTGCTGTTTTTGCTGTTTTTTGCAGCGGATTATCAGCCAGCGGCATTTCGTTGTCGGCGGAAATCCTGGGCTGCTTACGGTTTGGCAGGCAAAAGAACAGCGGATGGCGCCCCGCTGTTCGGCCGCTGTTTTACGCTGTTCTAGTATGAGCGGTCGAGGCAAAATTTTATCCTGATAATTAGTGTACTGTGATAATATTACGAAAGCTAGATTTTGTCAATTCTAGATTTTTTCAATTAGGGTGTCGTGCGTTAATCTCTCAGGTTGGATTTCCGCTTAACAAACGGCTTTGGCGGCACCGCGGCGAAGCTCCTTCACGGGCACATGTTCCGGAGAAATTCGATAAGGTGTAACTGGCAGCAGGCGGCAACCCGATCGAAGACGCCGGCGTCACTGCTGCGCCCAGGCGGCGCCGCGTTCGGAGAACCGGCGGACCAGAAACTCGATCAGCGCGGCGATTTTCGGCGGTCGCGGTCCGCCGGGCGGCATCACGATATTGAGCGCGATCGGAGGCGCGGACCAGTCGTTCAGCACCGCTTCGAGACGGCCGCCCCGAAGGTCGCGCCAAACCACGAATTCCGGCTGAACGGCCACGCCCAACCCCGCGCGAAGCGCCGGCATCAATGCATCGGCATTGTTGGTGCGCAGCGGCCCGGTCACCGCGATATCGTGCTGTTCGCCCGAGGGGCCGAAGAATTGCCAATTGTCGCCCGACGGGAGGTAGGAATAGCCGAGACAGGCATGTCCTGCGAGGTCTCGCGGATGCGAGGGCCGCCCGCGGCTTCCGAAATAATCAGGAGCGCCGACCAGCAGGCGCCGCACCTGACAGAGACGCCGGGCCACCATGCTCGAATCCGAGAGCGCGGCGATGCGCAACGCCAGATCGAAACCGCCGCCGACCAGCTCGATCGTCTGATCGCTGAGATGCAGGTCGATCGAGATCTCCGGATAGGCGCGGAAAAAATCGGGAAGCGCCGGCGCCACGTGCTCGACGCCGAACGACATCGGCGCCGCCATCCGTATTCGGCCGCGAGGCGTCGCCGATTGCGCCAATGCCTCGGCCTCGACAGCCTCTGCATCGGCCAGGATCTGGGCCGCGCGCACCGACAGCACGCGGCCGGTTTCGGTCAGTGACAATCGGCGCGAGGTGCGGTGGAATAGCCGCTCGCCGAGGCGGCCCTCCAGACGGGAGACGGCCTTCGAGACGGTCGCCTTGGAAAGGCCGAGCTCGGCGGCGGCGCCGGCAAAGGAGCCGGCTTCGGCGACCTTGGCGAAGATGGCCCAGGCTGCGAGATCGGGAAGCTGCGGCATCGATTTTGGAAACGATGTGTTTCGAGCGGTTCTATTTTTAAGTCGGCCGCTCGCCCTATTTTGTCCAGCAGCGAGAGTGAAATCCCTCAGTTGGAGTTAGACACATGATCGATCGCAGACCGTTTGAAGAGCTGGGGGGCGCCCGGTACGACTGGCTGAAGACCAAGCATCATTTCTCCTTCGCCGATTATTTCGACCCGCAGCGTATGGGCTGGGGAGCGCTGCGGGTCTGGAACGACGATGAGATCGCACCGGAGACGGGGTTCCCGCCGCATCCGCATGCCGATATGGAGATCATCACCTATGTGCGGCAGGGCGCGATTACCCATCAGGACAGCCTGGGCAACAAAGGCCGCACCGAGGCCGGCGACGTGCAGGTGATGAGCGCCGGAACCGGCATTCGTCACTCGGAGTATAATCTCGAGCCCGAGACCACGAAGATCTTCCAGATCTGGATCCAGCCGACGAGCCGGGGTGAAGAGCCGCGTTGGGGCGCACGGCCGTTCCCGAAGCAAGATCGCTCGGGCCGGTTCATAACCCTGGCGAGCGGCATGGACACGGACGGTGGTGCGCTGCCGATCCGGGCCGACGCCCGGGTGCTCGGCGCGACGTTGAAGGCCGGCGAGACCGCTGAATACCGGCTGGCGGAGGGCCGTCGCGGCTATCTCGTCTCGGCTCTCGGCGCGATCGAGGTCAACGGCGTTCGTCTCGTGGCGCGCGACGGCGCGGCCATCCAGAACGAGCGGGTGGTGCGAGTGTCGGCTATCGATGACGCCGAAATCGTCCTCGTCGATGTGACCTGAGCAAAAGGCGCCTGCGTTACCCGACGCACGCGCCTTTCACCAGTGTAGAATGCGAGTGGAGGCTTGACGTGAACCAGATCCAAACCTGGCCGGCGCTGCCCTTCGATGCTTGGACGGATACCTGCGCCACCCTTCACCTATGGACGCAGATCGTCGGCAAGATCCGTCTCGCCAAGGCACCGATGACGAACCATTGGTGGCAGGTGCCGCTATATGTGACGTGCCGCGGGCTCACGACTTCACTGATCCCGCATGAGAGCGGCGCCGGCTTTCAAATCGACTTCGATTTCATCGATCATCGCCTGCGCATCCAGGTGAGCGACGGGAGATCGGAAAGCCTGCCGCTGGGACCATGCGCGGTTGCCGATTTCTACCGGGGAGTCATGGACCGGCTGAAAGCGCTCGGGCTCGAGGTCCGGATCTGGACTGTGCCAGTCGAGATCCCTGATCCCATTGCGTTCGAGCAGGATCGCGCGCACGCGGCTTATGATCCCCGTTACGCGCAGCAGTTCTGGCGCGTCCTCGTCAACGTCGATCGGGTGCTCAAGCAATTCCGCTCGCGCTTTGTCGGCAAAGCCAGCCCGGTGCACTTCTTCTGGGGCAGCTTCGATATGGCGGTCACGCGCTTTTCCGGCCGGATCGCGCCGCCCCATCCGGGGTCGCCCTCGGTCGCCGATCACGTCACTAGGGAAGCTTATTCCCACGAGGTCAGCAGCTGTGGGTTCTGGCCCGGGAACGGCGGGTTCGGCCAGCCGGCGTTCTACTCCTATGCCTACCCGGAGCCGGCAGGCTTCGAAGCGGCGCAGGTTGGGCCGGCCGCCGCATATTACAGTCCCGAATTTCGCGAGTTCATCCTGCCTTACGACGCCGTCCGTCAAGCTGCGGCCCCGGAACAGGCGGTGCTTCAATTCCTGGAAGGCACCTATGCCGCCGCCGCCGATTTCGGGCAATGGGATCGCGCCGCATTGGAGCGTTGACTAGCGACGATGCGGCGCTGTTTGCGGGCCTCATGAAGGTAGGTTGGGCTGGGATCCAGCTTCTCGCGGCGGTGATTGCGGTGTCACCCGCCGGCAGCGAAGAACCGCGGCTCAATGTCTACAATTGGTCGGACTACATTGCGCCGGACACGATCCCGAAATTCGAGGCCGAGACCGGGATCAGGGTCACCTACGACGTTTATGACGGGAACGAGGTGCTCGAGGCAAAACTGCTGTCGGGCCGGTCGGGTTATGATGTCGTGGTGCCGTCGGCGAGCCCCTTCATGGCGCGCCAGATCACGGCAGGGGTCTACCGGGTGCTCGACAAATCCAAGCTCCCCGGCTGGCGGAACCTCGATCCCCATATCCTCGAACTGGTCGCCGCCGCCGACCCCGGCAACGCGCACGGCTCGCCCTATCTGTGGAGCGACACCGGGATCGGCTACAATGAAACGCAGGTGCACGCCGCATTGGGCGAGGCCGCGCCGGTGGACAGCCTCGCGCTGATCTTCGATCCGGCAATCGCGGAGAAGCTCGCCCCGTGCGGGATCTCGCTGCTCGACACGCCGCAGGAAGTCTTTCCGGCGGCGCTCGCCTATCTCGGGCTCGACCCCAAGAGCCGCGATCTCGGCGACCTCGACAAGGCCTTTGCCACCCTTGAGAAAATTCGCCCCTACATCCGCAAATTTCACTCCTCGCAATACATCAACGACCTTGCGGGCGGTGATCTGTGCGTCGCGCTCGGCTATTCGGGCGATGTGATCCAGGCCCGCAACCGGGCGCGCGAGGCCGGCAACAGGGTCGAGATCGCCTTCCGTGTGCCGAAAGAGGGGGCGATGATGTCGGTCGACATGCTGGGGATACCCGCTGACGCGCCGCACCCGGAAAACGCGCTGCGCTTTATCGATTACCTGCTGCGCCCGGCGGTCATCGCCGACATCACCAATGCCGTCTGGTACCCGAACCCGAACCTGCCGGCGACGGCGCTGGTCAAGCCGGAGATCCGCAACGACCCGGCGGTCTATCCGCCGGAGGAAATCCGCCGCCGGCTCTACGTCGATCTCCCGGCGCCCGCCGCCTACGAGCGCGCCCGCACCCGCGCCTGGACCCGCCTCAAATCCGGCCGCTGATCCCGCCCGAAGGAGCGCGATCGTCACATAACCGAGATTAGTTGCGAGTGCAACTCATTTTCAATTACGCTGCCTTCCAAGCTGAGGAGATGACGATGGTAGCGGCGGAATCGAGCCAACCATGAAGCGGGTGTATGCGGGTTGAGCTACGGGGAGCATTTGCTCGTCCGGAGTTGGCGAAACATCGCAACGGGACGTGGCTGTTGTCCCTTAATAGCGCGAGAGTTCTCACGATTGTGCGGCGAGGATGCCGGCGAGGTGCTCGCTACATTTTACACATTCCTGCAGGCATTGGCGTATGCCGGGCGGCGTCGGTTGCAAATTGGGTACCCCGGCTACGCCGCGCTTACACGCGACGAGCGGCAAGTGCTCGGTTTGATTGCGCGTCGCACAGCGCGATGACCCAATGCGCCTCGCCTGAATGGCGCGTGGCACGTAACCGAACCAGCCGTGTTCTCCGCTACCCTCCTCTACGTCGGACCTTGGTTCGACGGCAACCGCGCCGGTACGGTTTCCGGAATGCCTGCGAACGGCTACACTTTGGTAAACCTCGCCGGTTCCTACGACCTCGGCAATGGGCTGACCGCCTATGCGCGGATCGACAATCTGTTGGACCGGCATTATCAAGACCCGATCGGCTTCCTGCGCCCGGGGCTGGGTGTATTCGCCGGATTGCGGGTCGCCTTCGATACGGCGGCGCGGACGTGGTGAGCCGAGAGGAGTAGGTCGAATGACTGCGGATATGCGGCCTGAACGGGTCACCGATCTCGATGGCGCCACCGTTGAGGTCTTTTCCCTGCCGACCGACGAAGCAAGCCTGGAGGGGTTGCTTCGCGATCTGTTCGAAAATCATTGGAACAAGATCACCTTCGGTCCGCTGATCCAGGGTGCCGCCTGGGAGATCCGCGCGCCGCATGCCCCCACGCTTGTCGGCATGTTGGACGGCTATTTAACAGTGGCCTTCGGTGCGTCGCATTTCCACCTTTGCATCGGCCCTCACAAGGGTTCGTCCGGAAGTCCGACACCCGAATTGCTCGCGCGGCACCGCCGCACCGCGCGTGCCGAACTCTATCGGCGGCTCGACAAGTCGGGTGTCCCGGTCTCCTGGGGCTTGCGCCTGTTCAACGGCCAGGGCGAGCAGCAGACGACTATTCTCCTTCCCAACCCGTTTCTGTCTCCAGATTCCGACAAGGTACTGGAGACGCCGGACTGGTCACGCCTCGAATTGTGGGACCGGCTGCGAGTGCGGTGGCTCGGTCTCATCGAACCCGACCCGTTCGACCGCTCCGGTCGCGGGTTCAGTCACGGATAGACCCTCAGGAGAAATGCAGTGCAAGAGCAACCATCATTGACGCGTCCAGCCCGGCCTCATGTGCTATGGGTCTCCCTGCTGGTGGTAGCCAGCGTAGTGTTTAGCCTCGGTTTCGCGTGCGCGACACCGCTTGCCGCGTTTGCGGCTGCAGCGGCGTTGACGTCATCCCGCCGAGACGCGCTGGTTCTGATCCTCTCCGTGTGGTTCGCAAACCAGCTCGTCGGGTTCACCATCCTCGGATATCCCTGGACCGCGAGTACCTTTGCCTGGGGCGTGGCGCTGGGCGCCGCGGCCGTTCTCGCAATACTAGCCGGCCAGTGGACCGCCAGCCGTTCAGTCGACGCGGTGCGAATTGTCCGCTTTTTGGCAACCGGCTTGGCCGCTTTCGCGGCTTACGAGGCCGCGCTGTTTGTCGTTGCCGTCGCTTGGCTCGGCGGAACCGAGGATTTCACGGCGGCGATCCTCGGCTGGATCTTCGTCATCAACGCTGCAGCCTTCGTCGGCCTGCTCGTGCTCCACCGCCTGGCAGTCTCCATGGGACTCGCCACCAATTGGCCGCTCCCCCTCCACATAACGGAGTCGCACGCGTAGTTTTGCCGATGTGGATCGGCGCGGTGCGGGTCTTGGCCGGCGCCCGCCGCGTACGAGCGGACCCGAACCCGCGCCTGGACTTGCCTCGAATCCGGCCGCTAAACGTGATTTGGCCGATCTGACATGTTGCCGTCCTCCCCAAGCCCAGCGCCGATCTTCACCCTCTCCCCGCCGGCCGGGGGGAGAGGGCAGGGCGAAGGCCAAAGCGGGTGTGAGGCGAGCGAGGTGCACCCGGAGTCCCAAATTCCCGCTTTTGCGGCAATGACGATTGGGCGTCCGTGGGATGGCGCTGCTCGAAATCGACGGGGCCTCGAAGCGGTTCGGTGCGACTACAGCAGTCGACGACGTTTCGCTGAGCGTCGAGCGAGGCGCCTTTTTCGCGCTGCTCGGGCCGTCGGGGTGCGGCAAGACGACATTGCTGCGCGTGATTGCCGGGTTCGAGACGCCCGACAGCGGCCGCATTGTCATTGACGGGATCGACGTCACTAGGCTGCCGCCTTATGCGCGCCCGGTGAATATGATGTTCCAGTCCTATGCGCTGTTCCCGCATATGGATGTCGCGGGCAATATCGCTTTCGGCCTGCGCCAGGAGCGGATGGACCGCCGGCGTATCGCCGCTCGGGTCGAGGAGATGCTGGGATTGGTGCAGATGGCCGGCTACGAGCGGCGCCGTCCCGCACGAATTGTCCGGCGGTCAGCGCCAGCGCGTCGCCTTGGCGCGGGCCCTGGCAAAAATGCCCAAACTGTTGCTGCTCGACGAGCCATTGGCGGCGCTCGACCGCAAGCTGCGGGCCGAGACCCGGCTCGAGCTGACCGGCATCCAGGAGCGGGTCGGGATTACCTTCCTGGTCGTCACGCACGACCAGGAAGAGGCGCTGAGCATGGCCAGCTGCGTTGCCGTGATGGACCGCGGACGCGTCGTGCAGACCGGCGCTCCAGCCGAGATCTACGAGCGGCCCGCGTCGCGTTTTGTCGCCGATTTTGTCGGCGAGGTGAACCTGTTCGAAGGCAAACTGACTGTCGGGTTCAACTGCGTGGCGCTCGCCGTAGCGGGGCTCGACAAACCGATCCCGTTGCCCTCCGGCACAGAGCTGGTCGAGGGTGCTGCAGCGGCACTGGCAGTGCGCCCGGAAAAGCTGGTGCTGTCCCGTGCGCCGCCTGCCGGGTTTGCGATTGCCGCGACCGTGTCGACGGTCGGCTATTTGGGCGGCGGCGCGATCGTCCATCTCGCGACGGATCAGCAGAGGGCGCTCAAGGCCTATCTGCCCGGCACCGCGGCGAGCTCGTTGGCCCGCGGCACGCTGGTATGGACGACCTGGCCGCCTGAAGAGGGCGTAGTCCTGACGCAATGAGCGGTTTGGGATGGACCGGCCGGCTGGTGCTGATCGGTGCGCCGTTTCTTTGGCTCGCGCTGTTTTTTCTGCTGCCGCTGCTGATCGTCGTCAAGATCAGCCTGGCCGAGAGCACGATCGGGATACCGCCCTATACGCCGCTCTTCGCCAATGATGGCGGCGGCCTCGAATTGCACGCGACATTGGCGAATTTTGCGCTGATCGCCGGCGATGATCTCTATCTGCGCGCCTATCTCGGCTCGCTCGGCAATGCAGCACTAGCGACCGTTCTCTGTCTTCTGATGGGCTATCCGGTCGCCTACGCCATTGCCCGCTCGCGAGGGCCGCGGCAGCTGCTGCTGTTCCTCGTTATGCTGCCGTTCTGGACGAGCTTTTTGATCCGCGTCTATGCCTGGATCGCGATCCTCGAGCCTAACGGATTGTTGAACCGGTCTCTGATCGCTTTGGGCCTGATCTCCGCGCCGTTGCCGCTCCTCAATAACCAGCTCTCCGTCGAGCTCGGTCTTGTCTATTCTTATCTGCCGTTCATGATCCTGCCGCTCTACGGCAGTTTGTCCAGCCTCGACCCGAGCCTCATTGAAGCGGCCGCCGACCTCGGTGCCCGCCCGGTGCGGGCCTTCCTCGGCGTCACCCTCCCGCTGACATTTCCGGGGATCGCCGCGGGCTCCCTGCTCGTGCTGATCCCGGCAGTCGGCGAATTCGTCATTCCCGACCTGCTCGGCGGGCCCGATACCTTGATGATCGGCAAGGTGCTGTGGGACGAATTCTTCAACAACCGCGATTGGCCGGTAGCCGCCGCGGTCGCGGTCGTGCTGGTCGCGGCATTGGCGGTCCCGCTTCTCGCCGCACAGCGATTTCTCGAGCGGGGGCATGCGGCGTGATGCCATCCCGGACAGTAGGCTGGTTCCGGGCAGGTGCATTAACATTGGGTTTTGGATTCCTGTACGCGCCCATCGTGCTGCTCGTCCTCTACTCGTTCAATGCGTCGCGCCTCGTTACGGTCTGGGCCGGGTTCTCGACCCGCTGGTATAGCGCGCTGTTCCATGACGAAGCATTCGGCGGCGCGGCGCTCACGAGCCTTGAAGTCGCGGCGATGGCTGCCACCCTTTCCCTCCTGCTCGGCACTTGTGCCGGCTTCAGCATGGCACGGTTTGCGCGCTTTCCCGGGCGGCTCGTGTTCGGGTTCGCGTTGCTCGCCCCGCTGGTGGTGCCGGAGGTCATCCTCGGCCTCTCGCTGCTGCTGTTGTTTGTCGCCTGCGAGAGCTGGTTTGGCGGGCCGAGCCGCGGCATGCTGACGATCACGGTCGCCCATGCGACGTTCGGCGCTTGCTTTGTGTCGGTGCTGGTACGCGCCCAGCTGGCCGGTTTCGATCGCGCTCTCGAAGAGGCCGCCCTCGATCTCGGTGCCCGTCCGTGGACGGTGCTGACGCGGATCACCCTTCCCGGAATCAGCCCGGCTCTGGTATCGGGCTGGCTCCTGGCGTTTACATTGTCGCTCGACGATTTGGTGGTCGCGAGCTTTGTCACCGGCCCGTCCGCGACGACCTTGCCAATGGCTGTATTTTCGAGGGTGCGCCTGGGGGTCAGCCCGGAGGTCAATGCGCTCGCGACATTGTTTCTCGCCGTCGTCTTCTTGATTGTCGCACTCGCCGGCTGGCTGATGGCGCGGACCGAGCGCCGGCGGCAAATCTCAAGTCATGGATATGACAGAAACCCTTGCTGTCCGGGCGCTGCTGCTCGGCGAACGGCTCGAAACACGCGGGCTCGAACGCGACGACACGCTTGCGACAAACCCGTTTACCTTGCGCGTCGGGCGCCAGGGCACCGCTTTCCTCTTCCGCTACGGGGTTGCCGTCTTTGCCAGGCTATCGGCCATCGAGGAAGACGAGGTCCTGCGCTCGTTGCGGGCGCGGGTCCACGATCCGCTCGAAATCCCGGAAACCGATCAGCTACAGGTGCGGGTCAATCCGGCCGGAGAAGATCAGATCGAACCCTCGGGCGTCGTCTCGCTCGCAGAGGCCTCCCTCGAACGGCTCCAGATCATCGCCAATGTATTGTCGAAGAGCCTGGTCCTCGGGCATTCGGAGGCGCGCATCGCCGGCGTCTTCGACCGCATCGAGCCGCTCGCAGTGGGACTGCAGCGCAAGGGCCGGCCGGGCGCGCAGGCCAAAGAGCTGCTGCGGCAGATCGGCGACGTGCTGTTGACCCAACACCGCATGGTCGGACGCGTCGAGGTCGAGGAAAAACCCGATGTTCTCTGGGACCATCCCGAGCTCGAGCGGCTTTATGCGCGATTGGAGGATGAATACGAACTGGTGGAGCGCAGCCGTGCGATGGAGCGAAAGCTCGCGCTGATCAGCGAGACCGCCGGCACCCTCATCGAACTCGTTCACAACCAGCGCAGTCTGCGTCTGGAATGGTACATCATCGGCCTAATTGGCCTAGAATTGCTTCTCAGCCTTTACGGGCTCGTATTCGGCGGGCTTCCATTCGCCGCTGGTATCGTTCGGTAGCTCCACAGGGACCCGCCCTCATCCCGTCACAAACCCTAGCCAGGCGCGCGTTGCAGAATCCCGCTGGCGGCGCCGGGGTCGTAGCCGGCCGCGACGTGGACGTCGACGACGCACACTTTGCCGGCGCGGACCGCGGCGACGGCCTCATTGAGGGCCGGCAGAAGACGGCGCGGATCGTCGACTGGGCCGATGCCGATGCAGCCCTGAGCGCGGGCCATCGCGGCGAGGTCGATGTCAGGATCGCGGATTGCTTGGCCGATCCAGCGGTTTTCGGGTGGCCGGCCGCGCTCGCGGGCGACCCGCTCCTGATGCAGCTCGTCATTGAAGAACGAGCGGTTGTTGGCAAGCACAATCAGCAGCGGGATGGCGTTGCGCACGGCGGTCCAGAGAGCGGTGACCCCCATCAGGAAATCGCCGTCGCCGAGCACCGCGACCGGCAGGCGCTCGCCGTCGCGCAAAGCCAATGCCGCACCGACTGCCATACCCGGGCCCCGAACCGATGCCGCCGCCGCCATCGGCGCCGAGAAAGTCGAGCGGGTGCCGGAAATCCCACAGATGCTCGCCCCAGCTGAGCGGCAGGCGGATCATCGAGACAGGCGCGCCGGCGAGCGCCGCCTTCAGCGCCGTCGCCAGTAACGGCACGTCGAGAATCGAGGCGGTTTCGAGCGCAGACAAGGGCGGCGGCGACCGGCGCTCGCTCGCCGGCGGCAAGGGCGGCGCATTCGGACGCAATCGCTTGATTTCGGCCAGGAGGGGCGGTACTGCCGCTTCCGGCTCGGCCAAGAGATAGACATCGGTTGGCGGCAGGCCTTGATAGTCCATGCTCCAGCCATTGTGGACATATTGGTCGACGGAGACCTGGATCACCTTGCCGGCCGGAGCCTTGCCGCGGCCGGCGCCCTTCAATGTCCCGGCGAGATCTATCCAGTCGAGGCTCAGGATCACGTCCGCCGCGGCAACCAGCTCGGCTCCCGCCGGCGACAGCGAGGTCGCAGGGCCGGCGGCATGCAGCGGATGGTCGGTCGGAAACGCGGCGCCGGCCTTGCGGTCGGTCATCACGCGCGCGCCAATCGAACTCGGCGAGCTCGATGCGCCGTTGCCACGCCCCCGGATCACGCGAGCTGCGTCCCACCAGCATGACCGGACGCTCGGCGCGGGCGAGGAGCTCGGCAGCCTGGCGCAGTGGTTGACCGGCCGGTTCCAAGGACGGCGGCGGAGCAAACCGGGAGGTCTCCGGATGCGGTGGCGGGTCGGCGATCTCGTCTTCCTGCAGTTCCAGGTTCAAGTTGATGTAGACGGGTCCGCAGGGCGCGGTTTGCGCGATCATATTGGCCCGCAAAAGCGCCTCTTGCGCCGCCCCGATGGAGGATGGCTGGTCGTCCCATTTGCTGTAATTGCGGATCAGTGCGCCCTGGTCGCGCACCGTGTGGATCCATTCGATCCACGGCCGGCGCCGCACTGCATCGACCGCCCCGGTGGCGCCGAGGACGATCATTGGCACGCGATCGCACCAGGCATTGAAGATCGCCATCGTCGCATGCATCAGCCCGACATTGGCATGCGCGATCACTGCGAGCGGGCGGCCGGTCACTTTGGCGTAGCCATGCGCCAATGCGACTGCGCTCTCTTCGTGTAGGCAGAGCAGCATGCGCGGCCGCGTATTGCCGAGATAATTGACGATGCTGTCGTGCAGGCCGCGATAGCTCGACCCGGGATTGAGCGCGACATAGGGAATATCCAGCTCGCGCAGCATCGCCGCGATCGCATCGCTGCCCCAGACCCGCGTCGAAGGCTGGCTTGGCACCGGCCGATCGATCTCGTTGCCGGCAGCCTCGATCGTTCTTGCGGACGCGTCATCCATCGTTTCCCTCCTGGAATGGCACCTGTGTTGCGTGCACTTCGCCTTCGGCGAAGCGAAAGAGATTTACTTGTCGGTGTTCCAAATATCGGTCGCGAGCTTCCAGTCGCGGCCGATCTTGCGCCAGACGACGACGTATTTTCCGACGACTTCCTGCGGCGGCTGCGACTTCGTCTTCAGGGTGACCGTGCCGATTTCTCGCGCCGCGGAGCGGCCGAGCGGCAGCACGTCGAGGGTCGTCAGCTTGGCGTCAGTCATTTGCTGCGCCGCTTGCCGCCAGAACGCCTCGATCGCGGCGCGCCCCTTGACCATTGCCGAGCCCGGCGGGAGGACATACGCGTCCTCGGTATAGAGCGCCGCAACTGCGGCGGCGTCGCCCTTGTTGAAGGCCGCCGTCCAGACGTCGTTGAGCTTCTCGATTGTCGCCTTGTTCTGGGCGAGCGCCGGCGAGCTCAGGCTCAAGCAGCTGATGATCATCACAATACGCCACATCGCATTTTCTCCCCAGTTAATAGTTACGTCACGGCGCGATAGTCGTGCCGCCGTCGACAATAATCGTCTGGCCGGTAATGAAGGCGCCGGCGCGCGAGGCGAGCATCACGGCGACGCCGGCGATGTCCTCGGGCTCGCCGAGCCGGCGCAACGGCGTCGCGGCCTCGCGAGCGGCACGGCGCTGCGGATCCTCGTAGAGTACGCGCGCGAACTCGGTCTTGACGAGACCCGGGGCGATGCAATTGACCCGCACATTGTCGGGGCCCCATTCGGCGGCGAGATTGCGGCAGAGAGCGTAATCGGCGGCCTTCGTCACGCCGTACATGCCGAGCACCGTCGTCGCGCGCACAGCGGCGACTGAAATGATGTAGATGATCGAGCCGTCGCGCCGCTCGCGCATCTCGGGCGCAACCATCCGCGACAGCCAAAGATTGCTCAGCACGTTGTTGATCATCATACGCTCGAATACTTCGTCGGTCAGCTTTTCGAGCGAACCGTAGTGTGGGTTGATCGCCGCATTGCAGACGAGAATGTCGACCCGGCCCCAGGCCTCGCGCGTCTTGGCGACCAGGATCTTCGAGCTGCGCCTTGTCCGAGATGCGCGCCGTCTGCGCGATCGCCTCACCGCCCTTCGCCCGGATCGCTGCCGCGACCTCCTCGCATGGCGCGAGGTTGCGGGCGGAGATCACGACCCGGCCGCCGGCCTCGGCGAACGCCTCGGCGATCGCCCGGCCGATGCCGCGGCTCGACCCGGTCACGATCGCAACCTTCCCCGACAAATCGAACAGATTCATTGTGCCCTCTGATCAGCGATTGCGGCGTCCAATCATGCCGCATCGAGCGATTTTCCGAAACAGGATCATCATCGCCGCTTAGTCCCGTTCGGTCGCTTGGTATCGCACGACTAGACTTGCCGGCCGCGTCGCAAATTTTTCCGGCTTTAAATTAGGCAGTAAAAACCGTTTCAAACGGCTGGTATATGCTGTATGCAGGGAGACTCGAAGATTGAGGGGCAGGAAGAGAAGCAGTCATGAATTCCGAAAATACCGAAAAAGACATCGATCTACGGCCGGTAACCAAGATCATCGCAAGCTATGTCGGCAATCATACACTGTCACCCGAGCAGCTGCCGGCCCTGATCATCTCGGTGCAGCAGGCTCTGCGCGATCTCGGAAAACCGGCGCCGGTGCCGGTGCCGCGCACCCCGGCGGTGCCAATTTCGGCGATCCGTGCAGCATGATCACGTCGTCTGTCTCGAATGCGGTTTCCGCGGGAAGACCTTGCGGCGGCATCTCGGCACCCGGCACGGATTGCAGACCGCCGAATATTTGCGGCGTTGGGATCTGGCGAGCGATCATCCGCTGACTGCGCCGGCCTATTCCGAACAGCGCTCGACGATGGCGAAAGAGCTCGGCCTCGGCCGCAAGCGCAGCCGGCCGCGGGGTAGGCCTCGCCGCGCCAAGGGGTGATGAAAGGGGCCGTCACCCATTAGGCTGATGTGGGCATTGGCCGCTCTCGCGGTCGCCCTCGTGCTGGGGACGACGGCGAGTCACGCGGCAACCGCCGCGCTGCCGATGACGGAAATCGCGTCCGGTATCTTTGTCCACAACGGAGTGCACGAGGAGGCGTCTGCCGCGAATGAGGACGCGATCGCCAATATCGGCTTCATCATCGGCGATGAGGCTGTGGCGGTCATCGACCCCGGCGGCAGCTTCGGGGAGGGAAGCGCGCTGCGCGCAGCGATCCGCGCCCATACGGATCGGCCGATCCGATATGTGATCCTGACTCACGTCCATCCCGACCATATTTTCGGGGCGGCCGCCTTCGGCGACGACCACCCCGATTTCGTCGGGCATGCCAAGCTGCCGGGCGCGCTTGCCCAGCGCGGCGACTATTACCTTCGCAGGCTGCGCAGCACCCTCGGCGACGAAGCGAATGGCACCGAGATCGTGGTGCCGACGGTTCTCGTTTCCGACAGGCTCGATCTCGATCTGGGCCACCGGCTTCTCACGCTGAGGGCGCACGGCCCGGCTCATACCGACAACGACCTGACAATCTTTGATCAGAATACCCGGACCTTTTGGCTAGCCGATCTGCTGTTCGTCGATCGCATCCCCGTCATCGATGGCAGCCTCGTCGGCTGGCTCAGCAGCTCGACGAGGTGACGGCCGTACCGGCGGATCGGGCCGTTCCCGGGCACGGTCCGGTATCCGTCCCGTGGCCGGCAGCCGCAGAACCCGAGCGGCGCTATCTCGCAGCCGTCGCGCGAGATACGCGCGCGGCGATCAAGGCCGGGATCGGCATTGCCAACGCCTACCGGCAGGTCGCAAACTCGGAACGTGGGAAGTGGCTGCTGTTCGACGAGTATCACCCGCGCAACGTGACGGCGGCCTATAAGGAGCTTGAGTGGGAATGAGACGAGCCATTTCCGCCTTTCTGTTCGCGTTGCTCGCGTTCGGCGCCGCGGCTCGCGCCGAGCCAACCGAGGCGGAGCGCGCGGCGCGCTGGTCAGATCTCAAGCACGCGATCTTTGGCGATCGGGTGGTTGAAGATGCCGGTGACCGCGTCGCGATCGATGCGCCCGCACGCGCCGAGGATGCCGCGATCGTGCCGGTTGCGATCCGGGTCGCGCAGACGCTCGCGCCCGAAATCCGCGGCCTCTATCTTGTTATCGACAATAACCCCTCGCCGCTGGCCGCCCACTTCGTGCTCGGGCCGCTGGCCGACCCGAGCGAGGTCGCGACCAGGGTCCGGATCGACGACTACACCTATCTCCATGCCGTCGCCGAAACCGCTGACGGCCGGCTCTATGCGGCCGCGTGGTTCATCAAGGCGGCCGGCGGCTGCTCGGCGCCCGCCGGCAAAGACCAGGCCCTCGCCCTCGAACGCCGCGGCAAGATGAAACTGAACCTTGCCGACCGATCGAGGCCGGATGAACCATTACGATTTCGAGCTGTTGATCAGCCATCCAAACAGTTCGGGGCTGCAGATGGATCAGGTCACGCGCAACTATATCCCGGCTGACTTCATGCAGACGCTGGATGTCACCTATAACGGCCAGTCGGTATTTCGGCTCGAGTCCGACATCGCCATCAGCGAGGACCCGACCTTCAACTTCAGCCTGCGACCTTCCGACCCGGGCGCAGCGGGGGTGATCAAGGCGGAAGTGCTCGACAGCAGCCAGCGGCACTTCAGTCAAAGCTGGCCCGTACCGGCGCCAGCGCAGATGTGAGCGCGCGGGCCGGCGCTGTCATCTGCACTGGAGGTTGGCCTCCGCCTGGGCCCGGTGCAGCTCCTCGATGACCGCCTTGATCTGCGGCGGATCGCGGAACAGGCCGACCCGGCCGCCGACCCCGCCGCCGGCTTGGAGGCTGAGGGCGGTCTCGGCCTGCTCGTAATGGGAATAGGGCATCAGCGAGGCGATCGTGTCGATCGCGCAGGAGCACTTCAACAGCGCCTCGCGGGTATTGCCGTTGGCTGCGATGCACCCGATCACGTAATCGGCCCGGGCGGAAGTCGGGTAATCGTTGGCTTCGCGTGAGCCAGTCCCGCCGTGAGCGAGAGCCGACGAGTACGACGAGCCGATCGCCGAGAATTGGGATCGTAAACCGCGCGAGGTTCGTTCTGCTGCCGTGCCATGAAAGGAATACCCATTGACCGCGCTTGTGCTCGTCTTTTGCCTGCAGAGTGACGCCCGTCATCCTGCACCGAGCAACGTCCGATTGAGGATCTATTTCGCTCGCAGGCCTGCCTTATACGGGGCCAACACTATGCCTCCGAATGGCTGGCCGAGCATCCGAAATGGAT
>CAVOWQ010000038.1:0-7140 GCA_963700195.1 uncultured Alphaproteobacteria bacterium | reverse complement strand
ACGGCTATAGGATTACCGGTCGCGGCGGCCAAGGCATCAACAACATGGATTTGAGCCGCCGGGGCGACGCTGTCATCGCGGTCTTCCCGGTCGGCCAGAACGATCAGATCATGCTGGTGACCGATGCCGGCATGGTGATCCGCTGTCCGGTCGGCGATATCCGCATCGCGCGACGGGGCAGCGCCGGTGTCGTGATCTTCAAGATAGGCGACGGCGAGCGGGTCGTCTCGGTGGCGCGGCTTCCCGAGGAATCGGACGAGAACGGCGGGGCCGAAGAGCCCGATGACGCGCCGGATCATCAGCAATCGAGCGAGGGGGACGTATGACCGAGCCGCGCATCGGGATCTATCCCGGCACCTTCGACCCGATCACCAACGGCCATACGGATATAATCCGCAGAGCCGCCCGGATCGTCGACCGGCTGGTCATCGGCGTCGCCCGCAACGACGGCAAGGGCCCGCTCTTCGCGACCGACGAGCGAGTTGAGATCGTCCGCGACGAAGTCGCGCATCTCGAGAACGGTGACGCCGAGCGGATCGAGGTCCGCGCCTTCGACACATTGCTGATGGGTTTTGCCCAATCAGTCGGGGCCAAAGTCGTCATCCGCGGGCTGCGCGCGGTTTCCGATTTCGAATACGAGTTCCAGATGGCCGGCATGAACGCCCGGCTGAACCCGGAGATCGAGACCGTTTTTCTGATGGCCTCTGACCGGTTCCAGTTCATCTCGTCACGTTTCGTCAAGGAAATCGGCGCCCTCGACGGCGATGTCTCGCATTTCGTCAGCCCGCGCGTCGCGGTCCGCCTGCTCGACCGCTTCGCCAACAACCGCGCCAAGCCACGGCGCCGCGTGGCCGCCGCGGATTAGTAGCGCCATCATCGCTACCCTGGGCGGCCGTTAGTGCTCAAATTTGCATCCGCGCCTTTCCTTTGGTACGAATTTCTGCTACCATAATCAGCAGATGGCTAAAGTTGAAAAGAAAAGATAAGTATCGCGCTGCCCCCCGAGATGGTCGGCGCCGTGCGTGATGCCGTAGTGAGCGGCGAATATGCGAGCACGAGCGAGGTCATTCGCGATGCGCTGGGGGATTGGACTCTCAAGCGCAAGATGGCGATCTTGGACTGGACGAAATGCGGCGCCTTGTTCGAGAGGGGATCGAGAGCGGACCAGGGATCAATGCCGATCTCGTCTTTTCCCGTCTCCTCGCTAAGTATGCTGGATCAACGGAAGAATAATTGCCGCGGCTGGTCGGCGACTACATTGCCCGTGACAATCCGGCTCGGGCGATCTCTTTTCTCGAGGAACTGAGGGCACATTGTGATCGCATTGCCACCACGCCGGCATCGTATCCTGCGCGTGAGGATTTGGCCGCAGGCCTACGAATGGCTGTTTATGGCCGGTATCTAGTTTTTTTCCGAATCAATCCGGATGCTGTGCGGATCGAACGGATACTCCACGGGGCGCGCCGCCTGCGGGGCAGGATATAGCTGGGCCTCAACTCAGGCGCCCGCGACGGTGAGATCGTCGACCCTGAGGGTCGGGGAATTGGCGCCGGCTTTGAATTCGAGGTCGTCGGCGGCGACGAGGCGGGCGAAAATCTCCTTCAAATTGCCGGCGACCGTCATCTCGCTGACCGGGAAGACGATCTCGCCCTTCTCGATCCAAAAGCCGGCGGCGCCGCGGCTGTAATCGCCGGTGACCCCGTTGACCCCCATGCCCATCATCTCGGTCACGTAGAAGCCGCTCTCGATATCGGCGATCAGCTCCTTGGGGCTCAGCGCCCCCGGCTCGATCCACACATTGGTGGCGGCGGGCGAGGGGGGTGAAGCGGTGCCGCGCGCTGCATGGCCGGTCGTCTTGAGGCCGAGCTGACGCGACGACCGCAGATCCAATAGCCAGGTCGTCAGCACACCCTTGTCGACGATCGCGCGGCGGCGGTTGGCGATGCCCTCGCCGTCGAACGGCTTCGAGCGCAAGCCGCGCTGGCGGTGCGGGTCGTCGATGATCGTGATCGCCTCGGGAAAGATGCGGTCGCCGAGACGGTCCTTCAGAAAGCTCGTGCCGCGGGCGATCGAGGGTCCCGATATCGCCCCCAAGAGATGTGAGATGAAGCCGCGCGCGACGCGGGGGTCGAACACGACCGGGCAGCGGCGCGTCGGGATTTTCTTCGCACCCAGCCGCTTGACCGCCCGCTCGCCGGCGCTCTTGCCGATTTCGGCCGGGTCGCGCAAATCGGCCGCGTGGATCGCGCTCGCAAAATCGTAGTCGCGCTCCATGCCGGTGCCCGAGCCGGCAATGACGCTGGCGCTGATCCCCTGGCTCGACCCCGAGTAAAAGCCGGCAAAGCCGTTGGAGGCGGCAAGTGCAACGCTCGATCGGCCCCATCCGGCCTCGGCGCCTTCGGAATTGGTGACGCCCGTGACTGCGAGCGCCGCTTCCTCGGCGCTGCGCGCGCGCTCGATCAGCACCTCGGCCCCGGGCTCCTCCGGGTCGAGCATGTCGAGGCTCGGCCAGTCGCGGGCAATCTCGGAGGGTTCGGCGATCCCGCAATAGGGGTCCTCGGGGACCGTGCGGGCCATCGCGACCGCTCGCTCGACGAGCTCGTCGAGCGCCGGCGGCGAGCGGTCGCTGGAGGATACCACCGCCTGCTGCCGCCCGATAAACACCCTGAGCCCAAGATCTTGACCTTCCGAGCGCTCGAGTTTCTCGGTTTTGCCAAGACGGCGCGCATGGGACAGCGATATGCCTTCGAACATCACCGCGTCCGCGGTATCGGCGCCGGCACGGCGAGCGCGCGCTATCAGATCTTGCAAAAGGTCGAGTGCGGCCCCGGGTTCTTTGCTCATTTCCGTCATCGGATCTCCGGTCGTTTCCAGATGGGCTTGCCCGATCCGGGCAACCCATAGCTTGCCCATTTCTGCGTCACCTCGGTGATGATCCCGTCCGCCATTCGGATCGGGCGGCCCCACTCGCGCCGGGTCTCCGGTGGCAACTTACCGGTCGCATCGAGGCCGATCTTGCCGCCGAGGCCTGATTCGGGCGACGCAAAGTCGAGATAATCGATCGGGGTATTGTCGATGAGCGTGATATCGCGTACCGGATCCATGCGGGTCGAAATCGCCCACATGACCTCCTTCCAGTCGCGCGCGTCGACGTCGTCATCCACGACGATGACGAATTTCGTGTACATGAACTGCCGCAGAAACGACCAGATCCCCATCATCACGCGCTTGGCGTGGCCGGGATAGGCCTTGCGGATCGCCACCACCGCGATGCGGTAGGAGCAGCCCTCGGGCGGCAGCCAGAAATCGACGATCTCCGGGAATTGCTGCTGCAATAGAGGGATGAAAACCTCGTTCAGAGCTTCACCGAGGATTGATGGCTCGTCAGGCGGACGGCCGGTGAAGGTCGACAGATAAATCGGGTTCGCCCGCATCGTGATCGCCGACAGCCGGAAGACCGGAAAGCGTTCGATGGCGTTGTAGTAGCCCGTGTGGTCGCCATAGGGACCTTCGTCGCCGTACTCATCGAGTGAGACATGACCTTCGAGGACGATTTCTGCCTCGGCCGGCACCTTCAACGGCACGGTCTTGCAGTCGACCAGCTCGACCTTGCGCCCGCGCAGCAACCCGGCGAACTGGTATTCGGACAGGGTGTCGGGCACAGGCGTCACGGCGGCGAGGATCGTGCCCGGGTCGGCGCCGATCACGGCCGCCGCCGGTAGCGGCTCGGCCCGCTCGGCGCGCCAGCGCTGATGGTGCTGCGCGCCACCGCGATGCTTGAGCCAGCGCATCAAGGTCGTGTCGCGGCCCGTAACCTGCATCCGGTAGATGCCGAGGTTGAAACCGTCCTCGCGCCGCCCGCCTGGTCCTTTTGTCACCACCAGCGGCCAGGTGATCAATGGCGCGGGCTCGCCTGGCCAACAGGTCTGGACCGGCAGCGGGGAGAGGTCGATCTCGCCGCCGCGCAATACGATCTCCTGACACGGCGCGGCGGCTACCGTGCGCGGGCGCATCGCCATGACAGTGCGCAACAGCGGCAGCATGTCCAACGCCTCGCGCCAGCCGCCGGGCGGCTCCGGCTGCTTCAGAAATGCGAGCGTCTCGCCGATTTCGCGCAGCTGATGCGGCTCTCGGTCCATCCCCCAGGCGACGCGCTCGACTGTGCCGAACAGGTTCACCAACACCGGCATGCTGTAGCGGCCGCCCGTCTCGCGAGTGACGTTTTCGAACAATGCCGCCGGCCCGGCCTCCGCAAGCAGTCGGGTTTGAATCTCGGTCATCTCAAGGTAGGGCGACACCGGGGCGTCAACCCGCACGAGCCGCCCGGTCGTCTCGAGGCGGTCGATGAAATCGCGCAGGCTGGAGTACGGCATTTCGCCTATATGGGGGCGGCCGCACCGGCTGGCGAGCGCCGCCGGCAGCGGCTATGCGCCGGATGAATTAGCGCCGCGGCAAAGTTTGTCGCGGCGCCAACGTTCCGATCTATTCCGCGGGTTTCTGGCGCACCGCTCAGCGCTGAGGCGACGAACTCCCCGACCTTTGGGTCGCATTCGCACCCTCTCTCGCCGCCATACCGCCGTTGCCCGCGAGTTCCTTCACTTCGATCAGATGCTGTTCGAGTACCGGCGTTAAATTCTCCGCATACGATTTGATGGCCGGATTGTGGCCTTCCTTTGCTTCTTTTTCGAATACTGGAACTGTCTTCTCGTGGTCCTGGACCATGTGCCCGACATACTGTTCGTCGAATTGCGTGCCGCTGAGGCCCTCCAGCTTTTGCTTCAGCTGCCTTTGCTCGGCCGTGAGCGAAGGCTGAAAGCTTTCATGCTCCTCGCGAATGATGGCCGCCAGCCATTTGTTGGCAAGACCATGATCGGTCGCCATCCAGCGGCCGAACTCCTTGATAGCCGGCGTCGTCGCCTTCTGCTCGGCGAGCTGACCCATCTCGGCCTCGGCGAGGTTGCCCGCGCCGGCCTCCTGGACGAAAGTCTTGTCTTGTTGGCTCAAGGTCTGAGAACTCGCTGTCGTATTCTGTGCCCATACGGGTGCGGCGACCAGCAGAGCGCAGACCGATGCTGCCGAAAATAACCCTTTCATTAGACGACCTCCCTTAACAAGGACGGATGACAATCTGCGAACGTCCCCTCAGCTCGCGCGTTCCGTCTTTTGGATCGGCGGCAATCACCTCCCACACGATGCCGTCGCGGCTCTCGCGATCCTCGAGATCACGGCTGGTCGGCACGACATAGCGCCCACATTCTCGCAGGCCGCTGACCGGCAGATAGGCGCGCCCGGGATCGCCGAGCAGCACAAGGTAGCCCTGCTGCGCAAGGCTTCGCAGCCAAGCCGTAGCCCGGTCCGCCATTGGTTGTTCGTAGCAGACGTCGCCGGCGGTGATGACCTCCCAATGGGGATCGGCAGTGCCGACGAGGTCAGCCGTCGTGACGTCGATGTGGACGCCGTTCAGTGCTGCATTCGCGGCGATCGCTGCGCCGGCGAAATGGTCGATCTCGGCAGCAAGCACTCGAACCGCACCGGCCTTTGCCGCCGCAATCGCGACAATTCCTGACCCGGCGCCGAAATCGAGCACGAGACGGTCGGCGACCTGTTCGGGATGGTCGAGAAGATAGCGCGCCAGCGCCTGTCCGCCGGCCCAGGCGAAAGCCCAAAACGGTGGCGGCACCGCGCCGCGCGCGAGGCTCTCCTCGGTCGCCTGCCAGATCGGCGTGATCTCGGTGGCGAGGTGGAGGCGGATCTCCGGCACCAGCGGCGGGCGCCGTGATCGCGGTATTTCGGCGAACGAAGATGGCGGGATCCAAGACCGCCTCAGGCAAAATGACCCGCGACGATCCCGGCGAGCATCAGCCAGCCGACAACGCGGTTCGAGCGGAACTTGCGCAGGCAGTCAGCCGGATTTTCGGTTTCCACCCGCGCCGCTTGCCAGGCCAGCTGCGCCGCCACAGCCGCAAGGCAGACCCAGAAAACTGCGCCGAGCCCGGCCGCATGGCCTGCCGCCCCCCACAACAGCAGCGCGGCCCCGTAGAACGCGAAGAGCCATGGCCGCGTATTCACCCCTAGAGCGATGGCCGAAGATTTGACGCCGATGCGGATATCGTCCTCCTTGTCCTGATGCGCATAGATCGTGTCATAGCCGACCGTCCAGAACACGCCGCCGACGTACAGCAAGAGCGACGGCCAGGCGAGCGCGCCGGTGACCGCGGTCCAGCCGATCAGCGCTCCCCAATTGAAATTGAGGCCCAGAAATACCTGCGGCCAATAGGTGATGCGCTTCATGAACGGATAGGTGGCGATCAGCACGAGAACGGCAGCCCCGAGCAGGATCGTAGTGCGGTTGAGGCTGAACAGAACCGCCGCCCCGACCGTCAGCTGCAGCAGCAGAAAGATCACCGCCTGGCGCACCGAGACGGCGCCGCTCGGCAACGGCCGCAGCCGGGTGCGCGCGACCTGTCCGTCGTAATCGCGGTCGGCGATGTCGTTGAGCGTGCAGCCGGCGCCGCGCATCGCGACGGCGCCTATCGCAAAGAGCAGCAGCAAGACCGGGTCGGGCCAGCGCCGCGAGGCGAGCGCGATCCCCCACCAGCCGGGGAACAGCAAGAGCCAAGTGCCGATCGGCCGATCGAGCCGGGCCAGCCGGGCATAAGGCCGGACCGGCGCGGGCAGCCAGCACTCCACCCAGTCATTCTGATGGATGTCGCTTCGATCGGCCGGCGCTTCGACTGCGACGAGACCCTCGCCCGCCTCGCTGCACTCGGCACCCTCTCCGGCAATGCGGGAGAGGGGGGGCCCACGTCGCAGAGTTGGGTGGGTGAGGGCGGCTTCCCTGGAGTCCTTTTCCCCCGTCATCGGGTAATCTTGACGACGCTACGCCTCCCACTCAAGTGACGAGGGAATGGCCCAGCACCGCGCACCGCGCCTTCACCTGACCGCCGGGCTTGCTGCCGGCTGCGAGATCGAACTAGAACCAGCCCGGGCGCACTATCTCCGTTCGGTGTTGCGGCTCGGCCCGGGGGCAGCGGTCGCGGCGTTCAATGCCGAAGATGGTGAATGGCTTTGTCGCATCGCCGATATCGGCAAAAATGACGTGCGGCTGACGGCCGAACGCCGATTGCGTTTCCCCGAACA
>CAVOWQ010000037.1:0-187402 GCA_963700195.1 uncultured Alphaproteobacteria bacterium | reverse complement strand
CTCGCCCGATCTATGGCTGGTCTTTGCCCCGATCAAGCGCACCCGGCTCGACTGGCTCGTCGAGAAAGCAACCGAACTCGGCGTCTCGGCGCTGTTGCCGGCTTGGACGGTGCGCACCCAGGTCAAGCGCGTCAATCTCGAGCGGCTGCGGGCGCATGCGATCGAAGCGGCAGAGCAGAGTGAACGCGTGTCTGTTCCCGAGATAAAAGCGCCGGAGACGCTCCAGCGGGTGTTGGCCTCCTGGCCGCCGGCGCGCCGGCTCATCCTGTGCGACGAGAGTGGCGCCGGCGAGCCGATCAGCAAGGCGGCCGCACGCCTTCCGCCAGGGCCGGTGGCGCTCTTCGTAGGCCCGGAAGGAGGCTTCGATGAAACTGAGCTTGACGCTATCGGCAAACTCTCCTTTGTTACGCGCGTCGGGCTCGGCCCAAGGGTGTTGCGCGCCGAAACCGCTACGCTCGCCGCGCTGGCGGTGTTTCAGGCAATCGCCGGTGACTGGCGCCGCGTCCGTATCCGTTGACCGCTTTTGCTTGTTGTTGATTTAACGGTTGCTTAGTCGGGCTGCCGCCACGTTACCGCTGGAGTTCCGCCGAGGATGACGACCACTCCGAGTACGCCGGGAGCGCCGATTACCCACAAGCGGCAGCTTGTCGAATACCTCGAATCCGGCTGCAAGCCGCCTGCGGCATGGCGCATTGGCACAGAGCACGAAAAGTTCGTGTTCCGGCGCTCGGATCTGCGCCGGGTCCCTTATGAGGGACCGGACGGGATTGGCGCGGTGCTGCGCGAGATGACTCGTTTCGGATGGAAGCCGATCGTCGAAAACGGCAATACGATCGCTCTGACCAACGACGCCCGATGTTCGATCACGTTGGAGCCCGGCGGCCAGTTCGAGCTGAGCGGGGCGCCACTCGAGACCGTGCATCAGACCTGCGACGAGGTGCACGAGCACCTGCGACAGGTGCGTGAGGTTTGTGACGATCTCGGGCTCGGCATGATCGGGCTCGGCTTTGACCCGAAATGGCGCCGCGAAGACATACCGTTTATGCCGAAAGCGCGTTACCGGATCATGCGCGAGTACATGCCGAAAAAGGGTCGCCTCGGCCTCGACATGATGCTGCGCACCTGCACCGTGCAAACCAATCACGACTACCAGTCCGAGGCGGACATGGTGAAGAAGTTCCGGGTCGGCCTGGCGTTGCAGCCGGTCGCGGTGGCACTGTTCGCCAATTCGCCGTTTGTCGAAGGACAGCCATCCCGCTTTCTCAGCTACCGTAGCTTATATTTGGACCGACACCGACACCGACCGTTGCGGCACCTTACCCTTTGTGTTCGAGCCGGGTTTCGGGTTCGAGCGGTACGTCGACTATATGCTCGACGTTCCGATGTATTTCGTTTACCGCGACGGCAGAGTACATTGATGCGAGCGGCCAATCATTTCGTGATTTCATGGCCGGCAAACTGCCCGCTATGCCGGGGGAGATCCCGCGCATCGGTGATTGGGCCGATCATCTGACGACGGCGTTTCCCGAAGTGCGGCTGAAGACGTTTCTCGAGATGCGAGGAGCCGACGGCGGGCCGTGGCGGCGGCTATGCGCGTTGCCGGCGTTTTGGGTCGGCATCCTCTACGATTCGTCGGCGCTGGATGCGACCTACGACCTCATCAAGGATTGGACGACGAAGGAGCGCGAAGCGATGCGCAGCAATGTACCCCGGCTCGGGCTCGCGACGCCGCTGCGCTCCCGCACCTTGCGCGACATCGCGCTCGAAGTCCTGGAAATCTCTCGGGAGGGCTTGCATCGGCGGGCGCGCCGCAACACGGCAGGCGAGGACGAGACCCATTTTATCGACCCGCTTTTCGCGATCGCCGGCTCCGGCCGCACCCCGGCCGAGGAACTACTCGAAGACTTCCGTACCCGCTGGGGCGGCGATATCGATGCGGTGTTCACCGACTACGCCTATTGAGCGTGCGCTCGGCTTGAGCGTGGTCAGCCCGGCGCCAGCACCGGGTGTGCCGGGGAGGTCTCGATCATTTGCGGGCCGTTGCCGAGCCGCATCGCACGCCAGCCCTCCGGGTCTTTCATCGCTGCCGATGGCGGGCGGCCGGACAGCGACATCCAGCGCTCTCGATGCCATGAGGTAACAGCGATTTCGGTGCGGAGCTGAGCTCCTGGAGCCGGCGCATCAATGCCGAGCGCCGACCACGGAATGACCATTTCCGCGGTGATCCGGGGCTGGTCGGCGCCGAAATACGCGACTTTGGCGCCGCTGACCTCGGTGCAACCGAGGTCTATCGCCTGCTGCGCCGGCCCCGCACACAACCGCGCGGCCATTTCTGGGTGGTCGTGCAGCTTGGTCCGCGGCGGGATGAAAAACAGCGTGAAGCGCCGCGGTCCGGTGCCGACGTCGACGCCGAGCTCGACCCGGTAGGCGTCGATCAGCGGGAAACCGCCTTCATAGGCAAAAAGGTCAATGTCGAAGTAATCCTGTCCGATGGTCGCCAAGGCGAGGCCTTGCCCGCTCCATGAGAGGTAAGCTTCACCGAACTCGACCGCACCCGGCGACGGCGTGAGCCGCGGCAGCAGGCTGGCGGGCTTGGGCCAATCGGCGAGCGAATGATCGTCAACGGAAATGGCCGCGTGCGGCAGCGTGATAATCCTTGGCGGCGCTGAAGGCGCCGCCGAAATCGCCGCGCCGGAGTGAAGCTGGCGAACGCGGCGGTTGGCGAATGCGAGATCCGAGGTCAGCTGCCGATACGGCTGGTTGTTTATATCGACCAGCCCGAAATCGTAGTCCTCTCCGTCGCGCCGCCCGCCTTTCGGGTGGTCATAGTACTGGAACCAATGAGCCCCGACAATTTCCGGTACCGCTGCGAAATTGAGGGTGGCGGCGGCCGCGCCGATCCCCCGCTCGTTCTGTGTCGCAACCGTCATCAGGTGGCCGTTGTTGCGGTTCCCCGTACGGTTCTCGCGAGCCGCAAAGAACCACTCGGATATCAGCACCGGCTTGCCGCCCGATAGTTTCCTCAGCCCGTCGAAAAAGTAATCCGCGATCCAGCCATCGCTGCTGTCGACGTTGTAGTTCGCGGCAATCGCGTCGACATGCGGCGCCATCGCCCGCACCGCCGCCGGGTCGTAATAGATCGGCAGCCGGTCGCCGAAATAAAGGGCGTCGGGGTCGGCGGCGCGGATCGCCCGCTCGGCGAGGGTGTAGTAGTGTTCGGCGAGGATACCGGTCCACTCGCGCACCGCATGGATCCCCGCGCCACCCGGCTTCATCCGGGTTCTCTCGGTGGTGGCGAGCAGTGCCTCCCACGAAGCGACCCCGGCGGGGGGCAGGAAATCGGCGGTGAAACGCGACCAGTCGCCGGCATAATGCCGGCGCAGCGTTTCGACCCAGCGCTGCTTGGTAAATGAGCTCGCCGGCTTGGCCGAATAGAAAACGAACAAGGCTCCGGCCCACCAACCGACTTCATTGTCCGAGAAATAGCCGATCCGATAAGGCGAGCCGCGGTAGGGCGCGACAAGCTCGCGGGCCAGCGCATTCATCCGCTTCTCGGTTGCCGGGTCGAAAGGGTCGAACCAGTGAAACCGGGCGAGGCGGCCGAGCTCGAGATTGATGATTGTCGGAAGTTTCAGTGTCTCGGGCGGCAGCGCCCAGCCGCCCGCGCTGTTGAAGCCCCAGGTGAACAGACGCCGGCGGGTTTCAGCCGCCCAATCTGCCAAAGTCGGGGTAAAGGCCTTCCAGCTGTACCAAACCTTGCCGGCCTTCTCGCGCTCGGGATAACCGCCGTCCAAAACATTGACCCCAAGGCTGTAAAATCGTTCGCCACAGGGCGTCACCAGCCAGGAGACGCCGGCCTTGGCAGTCAGAGACCAGCGGCTCGACGGCGCCGTCGCGAAATCGGCGCAAGCCCTAGCTGCGTCAAATGGATAGGTAGTTAATACTGCGGCCGAAAGAAGCGCGGTTCGGAAGAGCGCGGCTGCCGCGCGCCTCACGCGCTCGTGCCACCAACCGTCAACCCATCCATGCGCAATGTCGGCTGACCAACGCCGACGGGCACACTCTGACCGTCCTTGCCACAGGTGCCGATCCCATCGTCGAGGCGAAGATCGTTGCCGATCATCGTGACTTTGGTCAGCGCATCAGGCCCGTTGCCGATTAGAGTTGCGCCTTTGACCGCCGGTCCGACCTTGCCGTCCTCGATCAGATACGCTTCGGAGGCGGAAAATACGAACTTGCCGGAGGTAATGTCGACCTGCCCGCCGCCGAAATTGACGGCATAGACCCCGCGCTTGACCGACGCCATGATTTCCGCCGGGTCATGGCGGCCAGCTAGCATATAGGTATTGGTCATCCGCGGCATCGGGGCGTGCGCAAAACTCTGCCGCCGGCCGTTCCCGGTCGGGGTGGCGCCGAGGAGGCGCGCATTCATGCGATCCTGCATATAGCCTTTGAGAATACCGTCCTCGATCAGGACGGTATAATTGGTCGGCGTGCCCTCATCGTCGACGGTCAGCGAGCCGCGCCGGTCGGGCATTGTCCCGTCGTCGACGACCGTCACGCCCTTGCTTGCGACGCGTTGCCCCATCATTCCGGAGAACGCCGACGTCTTCTTGCGGTTGAAATCGCCTTCGAGCCCGTGGCCGACCGCCTCGTGCAGCATGACCCCCGGCCAGCCCGGCCCGAGGACGACGGTCATCTCGCCCGCCGGCGCGGGCACCGAGCCGAGGTTGACGAGCGCCTGACGCAAGGCTTCGTCGACTTGCGCCTTCCATTGCTGCGGATCGAGATAAAGATCGTAGCCGACACGGCCCCCCGCACCCGAGGAGCCGGTCTCCATGCGTTCGCCCTCGCCGACGACGATCGCCACGCTGAGCCGCACCAGTGGGCGGATATCGGCGACCCGCCGGCCATCGGGGCGAATAATCTGCACCGCTTGCCAGACGCCGCTGAGCGAGGCCATGACTTGCTTCACTCGCGGATCGCGGCTGCGCGCATAGGCGTCCATTTCCGCCAGGAGCCGGGTTTTTGCCCCAAGATCGACGAGGCCGAGTGGGTTTTGCTCGGTGTAAAGGCTCCGGTTTGTCCCGGGAGGGGGCGCGGCGAAAATCCCCGAGTGGCCGCTCGCCACCGCTCGGACCGTATCCGCCGCGCGGCGGATTGCCGCCTCTGACAGCTCCGAAGCGTGCGCATAGCCCGCCGCCTCGCCGACAACCGCCCGCAGCCCGAACCCCTGCGTCGTATCGAAACTCGCGCTCTTGATCCGGCCGTCGTCGAGCGCCAGGCTCTCGGACTGGCTGTATTCTAGGTAAAGTTCGCCATCATCCATCCCGGCCAAGGACTGGCCGACGAGCGCTTCGATGCGGGCCGGCTCCATGCCCGTCCGTTCGAAAAACAGCGCGTCGGTGACGGCAAGATCGGTCATCTGAAACTCCATTGCGGGTCCGCCTCAATATGGTCGCGGCTCACCCTCAGAGAAAGGCGGAAGTTCGGCGATCCCCTAGACTTCACGTCGGCTCTCGGCGCGTGCGGCGGCTTGACGCAAAAGGGCGCAGCCGGGCTTGCGCCGGTTGTTGTGCCGGCGAGCTATGGTATAGCTTGCCTGCGCATCGGGACTCGAACAGATCTGGCGATGCGGTTGTAGTCGAGCGGGTGAGGACAGCGTTTTCCCGCTCGGGAGCCCTCTCGGAGACACTGCCGCGGGTGAGAGGCTGCGTTCAAGGTGAGATGACGAAGTTGTTCACAACGAAGGTCGCAGCCCGCGTATCGGTTACGCTCGCGCTGGTGTTGATCGGCAGTACCGCCTTCTCCGCATTCGCCTTGGCGGCAGGGCCGTGGCCCTGGGAAATCGGTATGCAGCCGCCCGCCACACCGGTCAAAGACCGGCTGACGGCATTTCACGACGAACTCTTGGTCATCATATTTCTGATCACTCTATTTGTGATGGGATTGCTGCTCTACGTGATTGTTCGCTTTCGTCAAGAACGCAATCCGGTGCCGACGCGGACCTCGCACAACACCGTCATCGAGATGCTCTGGACCGTTGTGCCCGTTCTTATTCTGGTGATTATCGCAATACCGTCCTTCAAGCTGATGTATTACATGGACCGGGTGCCCAACCCGGACATGACGATCAAAGTCACCGGGCACCAGTGGTACTGGACGTACGAATATCCCGACCAAAGCGGGCTCTCTTTTGACAGCAACATCATCCCGGAGGCCGACCTGAAGCCCGGCCAAAAGCGGCTGCTGGACGTCGACAATCCGCTGGTCGTTCCGGTGGACACGGTGATCCGCGTCTACGTGACCGGCACCGATGTGATCCACAGCTGGTTCGTTCCATCGTTTGGGGTCCAGGAGTACGCGATCGTCGGCCGGCTCAACGAGAGCTGGATGAATGTCGAGCATCCGGGTGTTTATTACGGCGAGTGCAATCAGATCTGCGGCATCAACCACGCCTTCATGCCGATCAAGGTCGAGGCGGTATCGAAAGACGATTTCCAGCGTTGGCTGGCCGGCGCCAAAAAGAAATTCGCCCATAAGGATGAAGGCGGTGATGCGGTGCGCGTCGCCGCCGCTGCTGCAGCGGCCGACGCCGCCCAGCCGGCGCCGGCTGGAAACTGAGCCGGCTGGGAAACTGAGATCGAGGGAGCGAGAAATGGCTTACGAGCGCGGTGTCGACGTCGCGGACCTCCATGGCCATGACGCATATGGCCATGGCCACGCGCCTGGTTTCTTCGTCCGCTGGTTTTGCTCGACCAATCACAAGGATATCGGCACCCTTTATCTGCTATTTGCAATCGTTGCCGGGGTGATCGGCGGCCTGCTGTCCGTCATCATGCGGACGCAGCTGATCCATCCGGGCAATTCGTTCATCTCGGACCATCAGCTGTACAACGTCATCGTCACCGCCCACGGGCTGATCATGGTGTTCTTCGTGATCATGCCGGCGATGATCGGCGGGTTCGGCAACTGGATGGTGCCGTTGATGATCGGCTCGCCGGATATGGCCTTCCCGCGGATGAACAACGTCAGCTTCTGGCTCTTGGTCCCGTCCTTCGCGCTGCTGGTCGGCTCGACGATGGTCGGTCAGGGCGCCGGCGTCGGCTGGACGCTCTACCCGCCGCTTTCCGGTCCGGTCGGGCATCCCGGACCGGCGGTCGACATGGTGATCTTCTCGCTGCACCTCGCGGGTGCGTCGTCGATCATGGGCGCCATCAACTTCATCACGACGATCCTCAACATGCGCGCCCCCGGCATGACGATGCACAAGATGCCGCTGTTCGTGTGGGCGATCCTGGTGACGGCGTTCCTGCTGCTGCTGTCGCTGCCGGTGCTCGCCGGGGCGATTACGATGCTGCTGACCGACCGCAATTTCGGCACGACCTTCTTCGACCCGGCGGGCGGCGGCGATCCGCTCCTTTTCCTGAACCTGTTCTGGTTCTTCGGCCATCCCGAAGTCTACATCCTGATCCTGCCGGGGTTCGGGATGATCTCGCAGGTCGTCTCGACCTTCTCGAAAAAGCCTGTCTTCGGCTATCTCGGCATGGCGTATGCGATGATCTCGATCGGCGTGATCGGCTTTGTCGTCTGGGCGCATCACATGTTCACGACTGGGATCTCGGTCGATACGCGCGCTTATTTCACCGCGGCGACGATGGTCATCGCAGTGCCCACCGGCGTCAAAATCTTTTCCTGGATTGCGACGATGTGGGGCGGCTCGATCGATTTCAAGACGCCGATGTTGTGGGCGATGGGCTTCATCTTCCTGTTTACGATTGGCGGCGTAACCGGCGTCGTGCTGGCCAATGCCGGCGTCGATTTTGCGCTGCACAACACCTATTATGTGGTAGCACACTTCCATTATGTGTTGTCGCTCGGCGCGGTATTCTCGATATTCGCCGGTTTCTATTATTGGATCGGCAAAATGTCCGGCCGCCAATACAATGAAACTTGGGGCCAGATCCATTTCTGGACCACCTTCATCGGCGTGAACCTCACCTTCTTCCCGATGCACTTCCTGGGGCTCGCCGGGATGCCGCGGCGGATCGCCGATTACCCCGATGCGTTCGCCCCCTGGAACTTTGTCGCGTCGATCGGGTCTTTCATTTCGTTCGGCTCGACCTTGTTCTTCGTGTTCATCGTGCTGCACACGCTGACGGCGGGTCGGCGGGTCGGCGCCAACTACTGGGGTGAGGGCGCGACCACCCTCGAATGGAAGGTGTCTTCGCCGCCGCCGTTCCACAGCTACGAAGAATTGCCGGTGGTCGTTTAACTGGTGGGCGTCCAGCTGGAGCAGGCGTCTTCCGTGAGCGACTTGTCCGAGACCCCGCCGTCCATTCCGCTGCGCCTCGCGCCGGCGGCGCGGGTTGCGGATTATGTCGAGATCCTCAAACCCAGGGTGATGTCGCTCGTCGTCTTCACCGGGCTGGTGGGGCTCGTGCTAGCTCCGGGACACCTTCATCCGCTGCTTGCAACAGTCGCGGTGCTGTGTATTGCGATCGGCGCGGGAGCAGCGGGCGCGATCAATATGTGGTACGATCGCGACATAGATGCGGTGATGCGCCGGACCGCGAGCCGGCCATTGCCGGCGGGTCGGATGATGCCCGGCGAGGCGCTCGGCTTCGGCGTTGCGCTCGGTATCGGGGCCGTGCTGATGATGGGGTTGGCGGTCAACGTCGTGGCGGCCGAGCTTCTGGCCCTAACAATCACCTTTTATGTCTTTGTCTACACGATCTGGCTCAAGCGCCGTACGCCACAGAACATCGTGATCGGTGGCGCCGCGGGCGCCTTTCCACCGATGATCGGCTGGGCTGCGGTCACCGGTGACATCGGCTGGGGAGCGATCGCGCTGTTCGCAGTGATCTTTTTCTGGACGCCGCCGCATTTTTGGGCCTTGTCGCTCTACCGCACCGGCGACTATGCCGCCGCGGGCGTGCCGATGTTGCCGGTCGTTGCCGGCGCGCGCGAAACCAAACGACAGATGCTGCTCTATACGATCGTGTTATGGCCTGCTGCTCTGGCGCCGTGGCTGCTCGGGGTTGTGGGGCCGTTTTACGGTGCCGGCGCTTTGTTGTTGAGCGCTGTCTTCACGGGTTGGGCGATCCTTGTGTGCCACGATCCGACCGATCGCAGCGCCCGCCGAATGTTTGCCTTCTCGCTACTCTATCTATTTCTGATCTTCAGCTTCTTGCTGGTCGACCACGCGAGTGGGGCTTGGCTTTGATAGCCGCGGATCACGACCGGGAAAAGACCATTCGCGCCCGCAATCGCGCGCTCGTAGCAGTGCTGGTGACACTTGTCGCGCTGTTCTACGCCCTCGCCATCGTCCGGATGGGGGGATAGGGGTATGGCTGCGGCCGGCCGATCGCGCAGCCGACGCAACGGAGCGACTGTCGTCTTGCTGGTTTCAGTAGTCACCGGCATGGTCGGGCTGTCTTTTGCGTCGGTGCCGCTCTACCGGCTTTTCTGCGCCGCGACCGGCTATGGCGGCGCCACCCAACGTGCGGAGACGGCGCCGACTCAAATCGCCGCCGGGCTGATTACGGTGCGCTTCGATGCCCAGGTCGCCCCCGGTCTCGATTGGGAATTTCGACCCTTGCGCAAGGTAATATCAGTTCATCCCGGCGCCCAGAGCCAGGTTTTCTTCCGCGCCGTCAACCGCACCGCGGCGCCGGTGACGGCCCAGGCGGTCTACAACGTTACCCCGACCAAGGCCGGGATCTATTTCGATAAGCTTCAATGCTTCTGCTTCAATAGTCAGACGCTCGCGCCGGGCCAAAGCGTGGATATGGGGGTCGTCTTCTTTGTCGATCCCGACATCTCGACCGATCCGAGCACGAGCGAGGTCCGTTCGATCACATTGTCTTATACGATGTTTCGGGCGCCCGAAACCGCGCCTCCGACCGCTTCCGCGGCACCTCGATCGCGGCCCTCTTCCGTAAATTGACCGATCCGAGCCCCAATCCATGAGCGAAGCGCACGCCCCGCCGAAGCATCCCTATCATCTCGTCGCCCCGAGCGTCTGGCCCCTGCTCGGAGCAGTTGCCGCCGGTCTGATCACGAGCGGCGGCGTCCTCTACATGCACGGTTATGGCTGGACCCTCTTGATTATCGGCATCCTCTCGGTGCTGGCGACCATGGCGGTGTGGTGGCGGGACGTCATTCGCGAAGCGACCTTTCAGGGCTATCACACCCCCGTCGTGCAGCTCGGGATGCGTTACGGCATGGCGCTGTTCATCGCCTCCGAGGTGATGTTCTTCGCCGCGTTTTTCTGGGCCTTTTTCGGATCGAGCCTGTTCCCGGTCGGCGGGGTTTGGCCGCCCAAGACCATCCACCCGTTCGACCCTTTCGAGTTCCCGTTTCTGAATACCTTGATCTTATTGCTGTCCGGGACGACGGTGACGTGGGCCCATCATTCGCTGATCGAAGGCGACCGCAGCGGCTTGTTGCGTGGACTGGCGCTGACCATCTTTCTCGGCCTTTGCTTCACCTCGGTTCAGGCCTGGGAATACAGCCACGCCCCCTTCCATTTCACCGACGGCATTTACCCCTCGACTTTTTTCATGGCGACCGGATTTCACGGTTTCCACGTCATTATCGGCACGACGTTCCTGATCGTTTGTCTCTGTCGTGCGTGGGCTGGACACTTCAAGCCCGACCATCACTTCGGGTTCGAGGCAGCCGCATGGTATTGGCATTTCGTCGATGTCGTTTGGCTGTTCTTGTTTGTTTGCGTTTATTGGTGGGGCGAGGGCAGCGGAGGCGCCGGCGTGGCGGGATGAATGATTTCCCGGCAGTCCCCCCAATCCGTGCCGCACTCGGCTGCCGGTGCCCACGTTGCGGCAGGGGGAGATTATTTACCGGGCTCCTGAGCGTACGCGGCGCCTGCGAGATCTGCGGTCTTGATCTGTCCGCACAGGACGCGGGAGACGGCCCGGCTGTCTTCGTAATTTTGTTCCTGGGCTTTATCGTCGTCGGGCTCGCCGCTTTGGTCGAGATCAAATTTTCGCCCCCCATCTGGATACATCTCGTCCTGTGGACGCCGTTCATCATCGTCGGCGCGATTGCAATGTTGCGACCGCTGAAAGCTGGCCTTATCGCGTTGCAATATCGTCACCATCTGTTGGTCGCGCCGCCTCCCTCTTGAAGTTTTGAGTGCGCTCGCACCGTCTTAGATGACAAATTTTCGGCCGTTGCTTTGGCCAACCGTGTTCTCCCTGCCGATGCTGCTGATCTGCCTCGCGCTCGGGGCGTGGCAAGTTGAGCGGCTTTTCTGGAAAGAGGATCTGATCGCGCAGAGACAGGCCGCGGTCGCAGCCGCGCCGGCTGCTGTGCCGAAAACCCTTGCCGAGGCGCGCGACATGGAGTTCCACCATGTCAGCGACGAAGGTGTGTTCCTCAACGACAAGGAAATCTTCCTCGGCGCGACCTCCGAGGCGGGGGGACTGGGCTATCAGGTCCTGACGCCGCTGCTGGAGCCGGCGGGCCGCGTCGTCTTTGTCAATCGCGGATACATCCCGTCCGAGCTAAGGGATCCCGCAAAGCGCGCCGCCGGCCAGATCGCCGGCACGGTTCGGGTACAAGGTTTGCTGCGGCTGCCGTCGACCGGGAGGCCGAACTGGTTTCTGCCCGACAACCGCCCCGATCTGAACTACTGGTTCTGGGTTGATCTTTCGGCAATGAGCGCGGCGGACAAGCTCGACCGGGTTGCGCCCTTCTACATAGACGCCGATACGACACCCAACCCCGGGGGCTGGCCGAAGGGCGGCGTCACCCGCCTCACGCTGCCGAACAATCACCTGCAATATGCCATAACGTGGTTTTCACTGGCGGTTGCGTTGCTCGTCATCTATGTCCTTTACCATCGCCGCAACGCGGGAACGCGATGACCGCCTATCGCGAGCTTGAGCAACGGTTCCGACAAATCGGGTCGATCGAGCAGGCGATCTCGGTTCTTCACTGGGATACCGCCGCAATCATGCCCGATGGCGGCGCGGCGGCGCGAGCCGAGCAGCTCGCGACTTTGCGCCTGATCGCACATCAGCATCTGGTCGCGCCCGAGATTGAGGCGCTGCTGACCGAAGCCGACGCGGCAATCGATGAGCTCGGAGAGTGGCAGCGCGCCAATTTGCGCGAGATGCGCCGGCGCTGGCTGCATTCCGCCGCGGTGCCGGGCGCGCTTGTCGAAGCCGAGTCGCGCGCCTGCTCGGAATGCGAAGCCGTGTGGCGCAGAGGCCGTTTGGAGAACGATTTTGCTGCAGTCCTTCCGGGGCTCGAGCGAATTCTCCTTATCGAGCGCGATATTGCGGCCGTCAAAGCCGAGCGGCTCGGAACGAGCCCCTACGAGGCGCTCCTTGACCAATACGAACCAGGCGCCTCGGTCGATGAAATCGATCGCCTGTTCGATGAAATCGCGGGTTTCTTGCCTGATTTGATCGAAGGCGCGCTGAGCCGGCAGGCGGCTCAACCCTCGGCCTCCGTCTGCGGCCTCTTCCCAATCGAAACGCAGCGCCGTCTCGCAATGCGGCTGATGGAGCGCATCGGCTTCGACTTCGCGCACGGCAGGCTCGACATCAGCGCCCATCCGTTTTGCGGCGGCACCCCCGATGATGTGCGGATCACGACGCGTTACAACGAAAATGATTTTGCGCGGGCCTTGATGGGGGTGCTGCACGAGACCGGGCACGCCCTCTATCAGCGGGGGCTCCCGATCGACTGGCGGCTTCAGCCGGTCGGCCGTGCCCGCGGTATGGCAATGCACGAGAGCCAATCGCTGCTGCTCGAAATGCAGGTGTGCCGAAGCCGTGCTTTTTTGAGCTACGCGGCACCGATCATCCGGGAGGCTTTTGACGCCGACGGGCCAGAGTGGGCAGTCGACGCGCTGTACCGGCGTCAGATCCGGGTGCGGCGCGGTTTCATCCGGGTCGATGCCGATGAGGTGACCTATCCCGCTCATGTGATCCTGCGTTACCGCCTCGAACGCGCAATGCTCAACGGCGACCTCCGTCCCGCGGAGCTTCCCGCTGCCTGGGCGGAAGCGATGCACGAAATACTTGGGGTCGCGCCGGACAACGATCGCGAGGGCTGTCTCCAGGACATTCATTGGTACGATGGCAATTGGGGGTATTTCCCGACCTATACGCTCGGCGCGCTGATCGCGGCTCAGCTGTTCGAAGCGGCGCAACGCGATGTTCCAGGCCTGATGCAGGCGATTGCCGAGGGCGAATTTGCGCCACTGCTCGGTTGGGCGCGCGAGCGGGTACACTCTAAGGGATCGCTGTTGTCGACGGCGGCGTTGGTCGAAAGCGCCACCGGACGGCCGCTCGGGACGACGAGTTTCCAACGCCATCTGCGCGACCGCTATCTGAGCTAGCGAGACGACTCGGCGATGAGGGTGTTAGCGGGGGCAATGCAACAGGGAATGGGGGACGCCGTGCTTGAAGTTGCCGTGCAAGAAGAAGCTTGTGGCGCCGATCGCGGTGCTGCGGTCGAGCGGTTCGAAGTAGTGCGCCGCGAGACCGAATCGCTGACCGCCAACTTGACGGCAGAGGATCAATCGATCCAATCGATGCCGGATGTCAGTCCGACAAAATGGCACCTCGGACATACCACCTGGTTCTTCGAGACATTCCTGTTGGCTCGGTTTGACCCCGATTACCGGAAGTTCGACCCCGCCTTCGGCTATCTCTTCAACTCTTACTACGAAGCGGTCGGCCCGCGTCACCCGCGGCCCGAGCGCGGCCTCTTGTCGCGCCCGACCGTCGATATCGTCATGGCCTACCGCGATCACGTCAGTTCGGCAATAGCTCGGCTGATCGAGCGGGTCGCCGAACCGGAATGGAGCGAGGTCGCGACCCTGGTCGAACTCGGCCTTCACCACGAGCAGCAACATCAGGAGCTGATCCTGATGGATATCAAGCACGTTTTCTCGCTCAACCCTCTGCTGCCCGCCTATCAGGCGCCCCAGTTGCAGGTGCAGGCCACGGCGCATCCCCTCTCTTGGGTGGATTTCGACCGCGGCCTGAAGGAAATCGGGCACTCGGGATCCGGTTTCGCGTTCGACAACGAGAGCCCTCGGCACAAGATCTGGCTCGAGCCGTTTCGCTTGGCTGCGCGGCCGGTGACCTGCGGCGAATATCTCGGCTTCATCGCGGAAGCTGGTTACAGGAGACCGGAATTCTGGTTGTCCGACGGGTGGACGACCGTCCGTGAGCAGGGCTGGGAAGCGCCGCTCTATTGGCGTCTCGAAGGCGGGGAATGGTCCGTCTTTACGTTATCCGGCCGCCGCCGGCTGAACCTATCCGAGCCGGTATGCCACCTTAGTTTTTACGAAGCCGATGCCTTCGCCAGATGGGCGGGGAAACGATTGCCGACCGAAGCGGAATGGGAGACCGCGGCCGAAGATGTGCCTGTCTCGGGCAACTTCACAGATCGCGGCCATTTTCACCCTTGCGCGCATGCCTCGTCGGACAACATCCCCCAACTGCAGCAAATGTACGGCGATGTGTGGGAATGGACGGCGAGCCCCTATATCGCTTACCCCCGCTTTCGCCCGGCCGGTGGTGCCATCGGCGAATATAACGGAAAGTTCATGTGTAATCAGATCGTGCTGCGGGGTGGGTCTGCTGTCACCCCGGCCGGGCATATCAGGGCCACTTATCGCAATTTTTTCCCGCCGTCGGCGCGTTGGGCCTTCGCCGGGCTGCGGCTGGCGGAGGACCTTGGATGAAAAATGGCGCGCGCTTTGCCTTCCACGATCTGGCGCCCGGCGAAGAAAGCTTCCGGGATGCGGTGCTGGCGGGCCTCGCGCGCGCGCCCAAGAGGATTCCGTGCAAGTTCTTTTATGACGCGCGCGGCTCGGCGTTGTTCGAGGAGATCTGCCGTCTGCCCGAATACTATCCGACCCGCACCGAGGTCGCGATCCTCGAAGAGAATTCGAGCGATATAGCCGCTCACATGGGGCCGCACTGCCGGGTGATCGAGTTTGGCAGCGGCGCCAGCCAAAAAGTCCGCATCCTGCTTCAGGCACTTGAGCGGCCAGCGGCCTATGTTCCGGTCGATATCTCGCGCGAGCACTTGCGCGACGCCGCCATCAGTTTGTCCGAGGATTTTCCGTCGGTGCCGGTCATAGCCGTTTGCGCCGACTACACCCGCCCTTTTCCATTGCCGTCGCTACCCGGTGACGGAGGAAAGCGGGTCGGATTTTTCCCCGGCTCGACGATCGGCAATTTCGAGCCCGATGCCGCCGTCGCGTTTCTCGCCAATTACGCACACATCCTCGGGCCAAGAGGCGAGATGCTGATCGGCGTCGATCTAAAGAAAGAGATGGACATCCTCGAAGCCGCCTACAACGACCGAGCCGGGGTGACCGCCGCCTTCAACCTCAATCTCCTCGAACGCGTTAATCGCGAACTCGACGGCGACCTCGACATCGATAGGTTCGAGCACCTGGCCTTCTACAACAGTGCTGAAGGCCGGGTTGAAATCTACATCCGCAGCCTCGCCGAGCAGACGGCCCGGATTGCGGGGAGACATTTCCGTTTCGCCAAGGACGAGCTCATTCACACCGAGTATTCGTATAAATATTCCGTGGAGGAATTCCGTAGCTTGGCGGCGCGCGCCGGCTTTCGTCCGGTGGACACCTGGACCGACCCCGCCGAACTGTTCAGCGTTCACTATTTCCGGCTGAGGTGACAAGGCACGGCGCTAGCCTAACGGGAGAACAAGCTCCGTTTCCCTAGGTGCCGCGCGACCGCCGCCAAATCGCTCGGCTCCGATGCCACGCGGCGACTCTCTTCCAACAATATGTCGACGGTATCTCTGATCTGCTCCTCGGTATGCGAGGCGGTCAGGAAAAAGCGTAGTCGGGCGGCTCGTTCCGGCACCGCCGGGTAGAGGATCGGCTGGACGTTTACCCCGCGGTCGAACAGCGCTTGCGCGAGGCGTCCGGCGCGGATCGAGCTGCCGGTGACGATCGGCACGATCGAAGCCCCGATGGAACCGCCGACATCGAGACCTCCTTCGCGCGCGAGCCGGAGGAACAGCGCGGCGCGGTCATTGAGCCGGCACACGCGCTCCGGCTCGCGCTCGAGAAGTTCGACTGCGGCGAGCGCCGCGGCAGCCGCAGGCGGCGCCATCCCGACCGAAAAGACGAAACCGGGCGCTGCGACTTTCAAAAAATCCACGAGGTCCTTGCTGCCGGCAATGTAGCCGCCGCAGGACACGAGGCTCTTGCTGAGCGTACCCATCCATATGTCGACTTCCGCGGGATCGACGCCAAACCGGTCGGCGGTGCCAAAACCACGCGGCCCAAGCACACCCAGCGCGTGCGCTTCATCGACCATCAGCCAGGCTCGATTGCGGCGCGCGGCAGCGATGAAGGCCGGCAGATCGGGGACATCGCCATCCATGCTGTAGTGCCCCTCGATGACGAGGAGCGCATGCCCGCCGCGCGGGCGCGTTTCGCGAAGCAAACGATCGGCGGCTTCGTGGTCGAGATGCGGAAATGGTACCCGCCGGGCCCCGGAAAGGATCGCGCCCTGCACAATGCTGTTGTGGATCAGCGCATCGTGCACAATCACGTCGTCGCGGCCGAGCAGATGTCCGATCACCGTGACGTTTGTCGAATGGCCGCCAACCAGGACGACGCAGTCCTCGGTACCGTGAACGCGAGCAAGGGCGCGTTCGAGATCCCGATGAAGCGGGCGCTCGCCGGACACCGGACGGCTCGCCGAGACGGAGGTCCCGTATCGGTCCATCGCGGCCTTTGCGGCGCTTACGATTTCCGGATGTCCGTTTAGACCGATGTAGTTGTAGGATGCGAAATTGACGAAGCTGCACCCATCGATCACCGTCTCTGCCCCGGCGATCCCCTCGTGCATACGAAAGAACGGATCGGATATGCCGAGAAACTCCGCAGCCTCGCGGATCATTCGGATTTCTCGAAACCCCGCCAGCTTTGACACATCCAGGCGGGCGGCAGCGCCGTCATTCTCCGGGTCGGAGCGGTGCGCGATGCGCGGCGATCGGGCCGGTACGTTCGAAGAAAGCTTCTCGATCAGGAGCGCCCTGGCTTGAGCCGACAGGCCGAAAAGGTTCCGGCGCGGTTCCATCGGCTATTCGGCGGCGACCGATTTCGGCTCGACTATCGCGGAGGTCGTCTGCACATCTCCCGCAGAAAATGGCAACCCACCCATCCCCTCGTGACGTGCAACCAGTGCGATCAGGTCACCGTGCTTCGGTCCGGTCGAGATCGCGGTGGCCAGACGTTCCGCAATCGATGCCACGCTCGTTCCTTCGACGAGCGAAACCAGCGGCAGATCGACACGTAGCCGGCTTTCGAGAGCGAGGCGAAGCTCAACCGCCATCAGCGAGTCCATCCCCATTTCCGAAAGCGGACGAAGCGGGTCGATCCCGCTCGCCGGCAGCCGCAAAATCGTCGCCGCTTCCTCGGCAATGACGGTCTTCAGCAGGGCAAGTGCGGCATCCGGCTCGAGACCCGCGATTTGCTCGTTGAGTGACTCGTCCGAGGACGACGCCGAACCGCTCGTGCGGGCTTCCGAAAATAGCGGGCTGGCGAGGATCGGCAGAAAGCGCCGGGCTTCGTTCCAATTAGTTTCGGCGAAAGCCACGACGGGCAATCCGCTCGCGATCATCGCGGGTAGTCCCGCCAACGCTTCGGCCGCCGAGGTTGGTTTCGCGCCGAGCCGCCGCGCGAGCGCATCGCGTATCTCCGGCCTCTCGGCTAGATAGCCGACATCCGCGATCGGACCCCATGCGACCGCGAGCGCGGACCGACCCTCGGCGTTGCGCCGCCGCGCGAAGGCTTCGAGGGTCGTATTCGCTGCCACATAAGCGCCTTGTGCGGGCGCGCCGACCAAAGTCGTCGCCGAGGAGAACAGCAAGAACAATTCGATGGGATCGTCCCGGGTCAGGGCGTCGAGAGCCAACGCCCCGCCAAGTTTTGGCCGAAGCACCGCCTGCAGCTGCGCAATCTCGACCTCCGAGGCGAGACCGTCGTCGATAGCCGACGCGGCGTGCACGATGCCGTGGAGGGGTGGCTGGGCCGCTCGGATCGCCTCGAGGACCCCGGCCAAAGAAGCGCGGTCCGCGACATCTCCACAATACACGCGGACCTCGGCGCCGGCGGCTTCGAGTTCCCCAATCCTCACATTGCAGCCCGGCGTGGCCGACCCACGGCGGCCGATCAGTGCGATCGAGCCTGCGCCGCGAGCGACCAGCCACCGCGCGGCCTCGAAACCGAACCCCTCGACGCCGCCGGTGACGAGATAGGTCCCATCGCGCCGCAGGGTTATCTCCGGCGGTTCGCGAAGCCGCACGCCGGCATTGGCGCGCGGCTCGAGCACGAGCTTGCCGATATGACCCGACGACTGCATCAGTCGAATCGCATCGTCGAGCTCGCCAAACGAGAAAATCCGATGAGCCAGCGGCCGGATAGCGCCCTCGGCAAGGGCCGCGGACACCTCACCCAACAGGTCACGGGCCAAGTCAGGCCGCCGCGTCGGCAGTTGGTCGATGTCGATCGCGAAATACGAGATGTTCTGACGCAGCGGCCGTAAGTGAATGCGGCGGTTGAGATATAGATCCCGTTTCCCGAGTTCTAGGAAGCGGCCAAATGGTCTGAGAACCTCCAGGCTGCGCTCCATCGCCTCGCCACTCAGCGAGTTGAGCACGACATCGACGCCCTGCCCCCCGGTGATCTCGCGCACCTCATTGCAGAACCCGAGATCGCGCGAGTCGAGGACATGATCGGCGCCGGTCAAGCGCAGGAACGATCGCTTCACCTCCGATCCGGCGGTGGCGATCACAATCGCGCCGCAACGCTTGGCGTACTGTATGGCGGCAAGCCCCACCCCGCCGGCAGCGCCATGAACAAGGACGTGCTCCCCGGGTGCGAGCTTTGCCAGATGGCCCAGCGCGTATGTCACGGTTACGAAGGTTACGGGGATGGTTGCGGCCGCCGCAAAACTCATTCCAGGCGGGATTGACGCCAGGGCATCCGCCATCGTCACGACGCACGTGCCGAGCGAGGCGGGGGCAAACCCCATGACCCGGTCGCCGACCGCCCAACCTTCGACATCCGAGCCGATCGAACGGATGATGCCGGCGCATTCCAGTCCGAAGGTGGCTCCGGCGAACCCGTCGATCAGCGCCTCTTCGGGGAACAGCCCCATTGCCCACATCACGTCGCGAAAATTGAGTCCCGCGGCGTGTACCTCGACCTCGACTTGGCCGGGTCCGACGGGTCGTGGCGCCGCGACCTCCCAACCGAGAGAGTTCGAGACCTCCGGGATGGCGGCTGCCCAGCGTCAGAACGTCGGAGGGGTCGGCCAGTCGCGCTGGAAGACCACGGCGCACCCGCAGCACGTGCCGTCCTTCGGGTGTCCAGACAATCTCCCCTTCAGGACTGGAGGCCGACAGTTCGGCAGCGATCTGCCGGGCGCGATCATTTGCCGCCAGGCTTGCCGGCACATCGACCAGGCGCAGCGAGAGCCGTGGCATCTCGTTCGCTAGCACGCGTGCAAAACTCCATATCGCGCCACCAACGAGACCCCACGGTTCGCCTATTGCTGATGACTGCTGGGCATCACAGGTGATGACCCAAAGCTCTGAGCGGCGCTCCGCGGCCTGTATCGCCACTTGCGCCAACGCAGCGATTTGGTGCGAGGCGAGTTCGGTCGGGTCACCGGGGCAAGAGCACTCGGCCAGGAAGAGAACGGTCGGCGGCAGCGCATTGCCGCCGCTTTGATCCTGCAATTCGTCGGCAAACCCGTCTGCCTGACCGGCGAGCCTAATGTGGTGGCCAGCTTCACCTAGGCAATCATGCACCGCGGCAGCGAGCACCGCGTCGCCGGTGACGACCAAGACGGAACGCGGTTCGCGCCGATCCGAGTAGGAAGCCTCCTCCCTGGGCGGCGCGGTGCCCCAGAACACCATGCACGGCCACGGCGTCCAGGCGCTGGATGCCGCATCGGCAGACCGGAACCCCGCCGCGGCCAGTTCGGCACACCATTCTTCGGCGGAACGGAGAGGTGATCCATTGCTCGCCCGCGACCCAACCCGCCACCATTCGGGGCTCTGGCCGAATACCATTTCCCAGAGCGGGTTCGGCTCGGGCTCGATCGCGACAAAAACGCCGTTGGGGGCGAGAAGCTTCCGTAGATTCACGAAACCGTTGGCGTCGATCTGCAGGCGCGCGCAAGCGTTGACCGCCAGGATAATGTCGAAGCCACTCTGATCCAGCGCTTCCGTCCCATCCTGTGGTGACCACTGACAGGCGGAAACCCCGTCGAACGACTCAGCCAGAAACGATAGCCTAGCGCTTTGTTCGGCATCGCCACTTGTCGCTATATAGCTGAGAGCGGCACCGGATTGCGTCAGGCGGTCGAGCACCCGACGGGTCGCGCCACCTCCGATCGCGCCGAGCTCGAGGATGCGCAGCGGTCGGCCGTGGGGCCAATTCGCCGCGATCTCCTGGAGCGCATCGCACAGCAGGCCGATACTGGCGGCGCTCGCCGGAGAAGAGTGGAGCAGATGCTCCGTCATCGGAGCGAGTAAGGCGTCCGGCGACCGCGGCCCGCTGACGAGAATATTCGGGAGGCTGTTGACAGCGGCGGCTGCGAGGGCGAGCTCCGCAACCAACTCCGGCGCATCCGCTAGCAGCAGGCGCCAGACTTCCTCGGCATCCGGCAAGTCGGTAGTCGCGTCTATCCGCCATTCCGACCCGGCCTCCGAGGCAGCACCGAACCGTTCGAGCAGACGCAGTGCCCATTCGGCAATTTCGGCGGAAGCCGGCGCGACCAGGCCGGTCTCGACAAGCTCCTCGATCCTGAAAGAACGGCCGGTATCGACGATGCGTGCCATCGATCGAAGGGCAATCGAGCCTATCAGGGCATCGAGCAGCAGAGCCTGTTCGCGCCGCGCGGGGTCCGGCTCGCGAGCATCGGCAAGACGTAAAATCAGGGTGCCGACACGTTCCAGTACCGAGGGCAGAGTGGCCTCGGCCAGTGGCGCGGGAACGAGATCTACGCGCAACGCGCGCTCGTGGGCCGAACCCGCGCGTGCCAGTTCGACCCGACGGAACCAGCACTCCACGAGTTCCGCGACGAGATCGCCGTCAGCGTCGCAGAGAGCAATGTCTGCAGATACCGACCGAACACCGATCCGGGTGAGTTGCAATTCAGCGCGCCGGGGCGGCCGTCCGAACGGTGCCAAAAACCGCACGCGACCGAAACGCCAAGGGAGAAAGCTCCTACCCCGAACCTGATCCCGACCGTCGGCCAACAGCCCGATCAGAGCCTGCAACGCGCCATCGAGCAAGGCAGGGTGAATCAGATAGGGCTCCACATCCTCGGCGATGGGCGAGGGATCGAGATGTGCAATCGCCGTTTCTGGTCCGGTGATTTCGATCAGGCTAACGGTTCGAAACCGAGCCCCGTAATCGAGCCCCGCGACCCGTGCCATGTCATGGAGGGTCTGCTCGTCGATCCGACGGCGAGTCGGTCCGCGATCCGAAAAGCGCAGCGTCCGGCGAGTATCGGTTTCCGCGCCGAGACGTCCAACAGCATGAACCGTGAACGGTTCGTTCGACAGGCGTGTGCGGCTCGCCAGCTCCCAATCGCCTTCCTCGGAGCCGATCACGGCGCGCACCTCGCGCATTCGACCCTTGTCGAACGGCAGCGGGCGGCGCACTTCCAGATCGCGCAGCTCGAGTACGGGCGCGTCCGGCCACTGCACTCTCGCAGCGGCGCACGCCATCTCCAGAATCCCAGCCGCCGGAAGGACCGGCACGCCCTCGATCGCATGGTCGCCGATCCACGGCAGCACCTGCTCGTCGAGGTGGTTGATCCAGCACGGTACGGGACCGCGCTGATGAAAGCCTAGAAGCGGGTGCTCGAAGGGCATATTTACCGGATCGGCGCCCTCGGCCGTGAGGCCGAACCAGAAGCTCTGACGATCCCAAGGATACAGCGGCAACCCACGCGGATCGGCCATCCCGTCGAAGCAAGGGGATTGCGTAAAGTCGTGTCCGGCGATGTGGCAATTGGCAGCAATTGCGGGAAATGGGTCGCCATCAACCGGCTTGCGTGAAAGGGTCGCGAGCACGCGCCCATCTACTTTCGCCGCACCCAGAGCATCGGTCAGATAGGACTGCAGAATTGCCGTCGGGCCGATCTCGAGGAAAATGCGGTAGCCCTCGGCGGTCAGGAATGCAGTGGCCTCCGCGAAGCGCACCGGGCTGCGAATATTCCGCCACCAATAGCCAGCGTCGAGCGAGTTGTCCTCGACCGCCTCTCCCGTCACGGTCGATATCAGCCTCGCCGTCGGGCGTCTGGATGAGAGGCCCCTCAAGCTCTCGAGCAGGTCCTCGCGGATCGGCTCCATCTGTCTCGAGTGAAACGCAAAATCGAGGTCGAGCGGGCGAAACCATAAGCCGCGGCGCTTCGCCTCGGCTTCTAACCGCTCGATCTCCGCGCTGGATCCGGAGACGGTCACCGAATGCGTAGCGTTTAGGGCGGCGATCTCGGCCGGACTATCCAGCCCGTCGAGAAAGTCACGCGCCGCCTCCGGAGCGAGCGCCAGCGCCGCCATGCGGCCCTTTCCCTGTGTGCGCTGCTGTTGCCGGCTGCGCGCTATAACAACCTGCCCGGCTTCCCCGAGGGATAGCGCACCCGCTGCCCAAGCCGCCGCGATCTCGCCGACACTGTGGCCGAGATATCCTGAGGCCCTGACACCGATCTCGCGCAATGCCTCGACGATCCCGACCTGTACTGCGAAGAGGAGCGGCTGTGCAATGTCTGCGCGTGCCATCGCTCCAGCATCGCCGCCGCCTTCGAGAAACGCGATGACCGACCAGCCGAGCTCAGGCCGAAGCATCCGGTCAAGCTCTTCGATTGCACCACGGAAGGCCGCGTTGCTGCGCAATGCATCGCGCCCCATGCCGGTGAATTGGGCCCCGTTGCCCGAAAACACGAAGGCCAGCTTGCCTTCGCGAACCTCGGCACCTGAAATCAGGAAAGGCGACGGCTCGTCGTTGAGAAACCCGCCGAGCGTTTGCGCCGTCGCCGCCGGATCCTGCGACAGCGCGATCAGTCGGTGCGGATGATGGTCGCGCCCGCGGGCCGCCGCCCGCAGCAGCATCGGTGCGCGCTCTGGCGAAACCTCGGCAAGCAACGCGCGCCAGTTCTGAACGAGGGATCGCAGCGATGTTTCGGTCTGTGCCGAGATGACCAGAGGAGGTAGCGGCCCTGTTGCGGGCGCCTGCTCGCACCGGGTCGCTCGGGCCAGCACGACGTGGGCATTGGTCCCGCCAAACCCGAATGAGTTGACGCCGGCGTAAGGCCGCTCGGACGCCTTCACCGGCTCGCTCTTGCGAACCAGCCGCAGGTTCAGCGCCTCGAACGGGATTTTCGGGTTGGGCTTCTCGCAGTGGATGGTGGGCGGGATGATTTCTCGATCGAGAGCGAGCGCCGCCTTGAGCAGCCCGGCCATACCTGACGCCGGTTCCAGGTGCCCGATATTAGTCTTGACCGATCCGATGGGCAGCGGCCGCGACCGACTCTGTCCCAGAGCACGTCCGACCGCGGCGGCCTCGATCGGATCACCCGCGGCGGTGCCCGTGCCGTGCATCTCGAAAAATGTGAGATCGTCCGGAGCGATCCCCGCGTTATGGTACACTGCCTGCAACAGAGACGCCTGCGCCGACTCGCTCGGGAGCGACAGACCGATCGTGCGACCGTCCGAATTGACCGCGGAAGCCCGTATCACCGCGTGGATCCGATCCTTGGCGGCGACCGCGTCCGCGAGCGGTTTCAAGATTATAACGGCGCCGCCCTCGCCTCGAACGTAGCCGTCTGCCCTCTCGTCAAAAGCAAAGCAGCGGCCGCGCCGGGAGAGCATCGAGGCGCGCGAGAACCCGATAAAGGGATATGGCGCGAGCAAAAGGTTGACCCCGCCGACGATGGCGGCGGCGATCCTTTTGTTGCGAATCGCCTCGCAAGCATGGTGAAGGGCGACGAGCGAGGACGAGCATGCCGTGTCGACGGCGAGGCTCGGCCCGCGCAGATCAAAAACGTAGGATACTCGGTTTGCCAGGATGCTAAGGGTGTTGCCGGTCATAAAATAGGAATCGGCACTCGCCGGATCCCCTATTCTCAGATCGGAGTAATCGGTAGTAGAAGCGCCAATATAGACGCCCGTATCACTGCCCGACATCTTGCTCGGCCGAATGCCGGCGTCTTCGAATGCGTGCCACGCTAATTCTAGCAGAAGCCGCTGTTGGGGATCCATTTGTGCGGCTTCGCGCGGCGAGATGCCGAAGAACGAAGGCTCGAACAGATCGACGCCGGAGATTAGCCCGGCAGACCAAGTATAGCTCTTGCCCGGCTCACTGCGATTGGGATGGTAATAGAAGCGTGTCGACCACCGCTGGTCGTCGACCTCGGAGACCGCATCGCCCCCCGTCGCGAGCAGCTGCCAGAACTCTTCGAGGTTTTCGGCCCCGGGGAATCGGCAGGACGCTCCGACGATCGCTATGGATTCGTCAGTCATAGTGTAAGAACAAAATCCGCAACCCCAGGAAAAACTTCGGCGACCCTTGCAGCCTAACCTTCTTTACCTGTGCGGAAGAGTCAAACGTTAGATACGCCATTGATCCCCAATGTCGCAGGCCCGCCTACTAACTGCCCGCACGCCAACTGAAAAGACTGCGGCAGGCGCGCGACCGTCTACCCCTGTCCCCCTAGCCATTGGAGCGTTCCCCTAACCACCGGCGGCGACCGTTGATCGCACCGTTGGATTTTAGTCGTATAAGACGCCGTCCATGTCAACCTTGGCGAGGAAAACCGCCCGCATGGCCTTGGCTGCCGCGTCGGTCTTGTCGGCAAGATCTTCCCGAACGCAGACGATAGAGCCCTCTAGGCACCCATCGAGAGCTACCCCGAGTGCGGCGCCCCTCTGAGCGCATGGACGGCGACGAGCCCCGCGGGTAATTTGATAAACCGGTTGGCCGGGTCCCCGGATGCGCCGCGCGCGATGCCGAGCGGCGGATGGACAAGGGACGGCCTGCCTTGCTGCGACTTCACGGGCTTGAGCCATGAAAGTCTCCTATTTTGAAACGGGCCGTTATGTCTCGCCGCCCGACCTCCCGCGCGAATGGCCGGTGCCGGGCGGTTCCTACAATCCCGAAACCGGGGCTGAAGCCTATCGCGGCATGGTCGAGCGGGTGCGATTTGTCGAGGAGCTCGGCTTCGACTGGGTCAGCGTCTCCGAACATCATTATTCACCGCGCATCCTGACCCCGTCGCCGGTTGTTTCCGCGGCCTACCTCGCGGCGCGGGTCGACAAGATAACGATCGCGATGCTCGGCCCGATCGTGCCGGTCAGCAACCCGATCCGCATCGCCGAGGAAATCGCGATGCTCGACACGATGGCGCCGGGGCGCATTGTGGTCGGGCTGTTGCGCGGCACGACCAACGAATATCTGAGCTACGACCTCAACCCCAAAGAATCGCGCGAGCGCACCGACGAAGGCATGGAGCTGATCCTCAAGGCGTGGACCGAGCCGCAACCCTTCGGCTGGCAGGGGCGATATTTCCAATACCGCACGGTTTCTGTGTGGCCGCGCCCGCAATCTCAGCCGCACCCACCAACATATGCCCTCGGCACCAGCTCTGAGGCCGGCGAATTCGCCGCACGTCACCGGCTCGGCATCGGCCTCTCCTACGGGACATTCGAGCTGATGGCGAAATCGGCGCATTACTATCGCGAGCAATGCGCTCGCTATGGCTGGGAGCCGGGTCCGGACGACATCATCTATCGCGCCAATATGATCCTCGCCGAGACCGATGACGCGGCTGAAGAGGCGCTGCGCCGGCGCGACAAGCAGGCGCCTTTCCCGGTGCGCGCCGGATTGCGCGATGCGCTGCTGCAATCGGATACGACCCGTAATATCGCCGGCGAGAAACGGCCTGCGAATGTCGGCGGGGTATTGCCGATCAGCTTCTGCGGCGGCCCCGACCGGGTCGTCGAGCAGCTCCGGCGGTGCCGCGAGGAGGTCGGCGCCGGTGTGGTCGACCTGTCGCTGCAAGACCCCGGCACCGGCAATCTCGACGGCATGATGCGCGCCCTCGAATTGTTCGGAAAGAAGGTCCTCCCGCGCATCCGCGAGATATAAGCAGGAAAGGTCCGCTTGTGGCGCAGACCGAGAATAAATCTAGAACGGCAGCCCCCGGTGCGGCATTCAGCGAAGGATTTGTCGAGGCGGACGGGTTCCGTATCCGGTACATGGAGGCGGGGCAGGGCACGCCGCTCGTGCACCTCCATGGCGCAGGCGGCATGCGCCTTACGCCTGGGCATGATCTGCTGCGCGAGCATCATCGGGTGATCGCTTTCGAGATGCCGGGTTTCGGCTCGTCGCTCGAGAACACTCGAACGCGGACGATGGCCGAACTCGCTGAGACCATGGCCGCTGCGATGAGCAATCTCGGCATCGACAAGTTCAACATGATGGGAACCTCGTTCGGCGCCAAAGTCGTCTTGTGGCTGGCGGTGCAGCAGCCGGAGCGGGTCAAGGCCCTCGTCCTGGAAGCGCCGGCCGCCATCCGCCCCTCCGGGTCCGAGCTGCCCTCCGGCTCTCCGGAAGACATGGCGCGGCGGCTTTATGCACACCCCGAGCGGCTCGCCCCCCTCCCCGTCCCGGACCCGGCGATCCACGCAAAGACGCGGGCTTTGGTCGCGCGCCTGCGCGGGCCCGACCGCGATGCCGATCTAGAGATCCAGATGCGCCGGTTGCCGATGCCGACCTTGGTTCTGTTCGGCACTCTCGACCGCGTGATCCCGCCTGAGATGGGCCGCTTTTACAAGGAGCTGTTGCCGAACTGCCACCTGGTCTTCGTCTATGACGCCGGGCACGCGATCAGCACCGAGCGGCCCGAGGCATTTACCGAGGTCACGGTCGACTTTCTAGAACGCCATGAAGCCTTCGTCGTGAGCCGCGCAGAGACCATCATTCATCCTTGAGAAATCACCGGACCGGCGCCCACAACACCTCTTCGATGTCCTTGGCCCCGATCGCGAGCATGACGAGCCGGTCGAAGCCGAGCGCGATGCCGGCGCAAGCGGGCAGGCCGCATTCGAGAGCGTCGAGGAAATCCTCGTCGATCGGATAAGTGTGGCCATAGAGCTGTCGTTTGCGGACCTGGTCGGCGAAAAAGCGGGCGCGCTGCTCGGCCGGATCGGTGAGCTCGCCGAAGGCGTTGGCGAGTTCCAGCCCGCAGATATAGACCTCGAAGCGCTCGGCGAGACGAGGGTCGTCCGGATGACGCCGCGCCAGTGCTCCCATCGAGAGCGGATAATCGTAGACAATTGTCGGCGCTCCGCAGCCGAGGTAGGGCTCGATGCGGTCGAGGAAAATGCGGAAGAACAAGGTTTCCCAATCGTCCCCGGGATGAAGCGCGATCCCGATGGCGCTCGCTGCGGCGGTCAGCCGTTTCGTATCGGGGTGCAACGGATCGGGACACGTCGCCAACAGATCCAGACCGCAGTGCTTCTGAAAGGCTTCCGCCACGCTGATCCGCTGCCACTCGCGCGTCGCGTCGGCGGTATGGCCGCGCCAGGTCAGCGCCCGAGCACCGGCTGCATGCTGGCAGGCGCCGACCAGAGCTGCGCACTCCTCCATCAAGTCGCGATAGGAGGCGCCGGCGCGATACCATTCGAGCATCGAGAATTCCGGGTGGTGGGTTGCGCTCCGCTCGCCGTCGCGGAAGACATGAGCGAGCTGCCAGATCCGCGGCATCCCGGCAACGAGCAGCTTCTTCATCGTGAATTCTGGGGAGGTGTGGAAGTAGCGTAGGGCGGCCTGCCCTTGTTCCGGGTCGTGAACCTCGGTGGCGAACGCCCGCAGATGCGGTTCGAGACCCGGGCTCACCTGCAAAGCCGGCGTGTCGACCTCGACGAAACCGCGATCGGCGAAGAAGCTGCGAATAGCTGTGAGGATGCGTCCCCGCTTATCGAGCCTCGCGCGGCGCAATGCGAAGCGTTCGGGCCGCCACCATTCCTGCATCGTCCTGCCGTCGTTCTTCCCGGTGCGCCGACCTATGCTATGTTAGGGTCTACGATACATCCAGCGCCGCCCCGAGATCCCGCCAATGAAAATCAATGCCATCGACATCAAGCCGGGCAATGTGCTCGAGCACCAGAACAAGCTCTGGCTCGTGCTGAAGCGCGAACTGGTTCAGCCCGGCAAGGGCGGCGCCTTCGCCCAAGTCGAGCTGCGCGATCTGCGCGGCGGGTCCAAGCTGAACGAGCGTTTCCGAACCCAAGAAACGGTCGAGCGGGTGCGCCTCGACGAGAAAGAAATGCAGTTCTTGTTCATGGACGGCGGTCTGGCGACGTTTATGGACAACGATACCTTCGAGCAGATTCCGATCTCGCGGGAGACGATCGGCGACCCGGCCGATTTTCTGAGCGAAGGGATGGTCTGCCAGGTGATGCTGCACGAGGGCGCCGCATTGTCGGTCGAGCTGCCGCCGAACGTTGTCGTGGAAGTCGTCGAAGCAGATCCTGTCGTGCGGGGCCAGACGGCCTCGTCCTCCTACAAGCCGGGCAAGCTCGAAAACGGGCGCCGCGTAATGATCCCGCCGCATATCGGCCCGGGCACGCGCATCGTCGTCAGCACCGCCGACGGGAGCTACCTCGAGCGGGCCAAGGACTAGCCTCTAAGATGGGACTAAGTCCGGCTGCAGCTCGCGATAAACCGCGACGTACCGGCGCGCCGCTGCTGCCCAGCTGAAGTCGCGGGTCATTGCCCGCCGCATCATGCGCAACCATATCACGCGTTCGCTGAAGAGAAGGTGCGCGCGCCGGACCGCTGACATCAGCGCGGGCGCGCTATCGCCGTCAAACGCGAATCCGTCGGCGGTGCCAGCGGCCAGGCTGACCGCGGTTGCATCGACGACGGTATCGGCGAGGCCGCCGACTCGGCGCACCAGCGGTAACGTCCCGTAGCGCAACGCGTAGAGCTGTGTCAGGCCGCAAGGCTCGAAGCGCGATGGAGCAAGGACGACGTCGGCGCCCGCGATGATTAGATGAGACAACGCGTCGTCATAGCCGATCTCGACCGCGACCTCGCCATTGTGGGTCGCCGCCGCCGCCGAAAAGCCGCGCTCCAAATCGCTGTCCCCCGAACCGAGGATGGCGAGCCGGCGGCCGTCGGCGACGAACTCCGGCAAACAGGCAAGAAGGAGATCGAGGCCCTTCTGCGGCGTTAGTCGGCTGACCACGCCGAACAGTGGCGCGTCCTGGCGATCGCCTAGCCCGAGGCGCCGCTGCAGCGCCGCTTTCGCGACGGGCTTCCCCGACGCGGAGTCCTCGACGCCGTAGGGTCGGGGCAAAACCGCATCATGCCGAGGCTCCCAGACGCGCGGGTCTACCCCATTCAGGATGCCCGTTAAAGAGCCAGCGCGCGTGCGCAATAGCCCGTCGAGACCGCACCCGAAATCCGGAGTCTGGATCTCGCGCGCGTAAGTCGGACTGACAGTGGTCAGGCGGTCCGCATAGAACAACGCCGCCTTGATGAACGAGACCTGACCATTGAATTCGACCCCGTCGATCGAAAAGAACCCCGGCGGCAAGGCGAGCTCGGGAAACAAAGCGGCCGGAAACAGACCCTGATAGGCGAGATTATGGATCGTGAAGACAGTCGAGACACGGTCGGCGGTAGGCGGACGAGCCGTCAGATACGCCGGGGCGAGGCCGCCATGCCAATCGTGGAGGTGAAGGATGTCGGGGCTCCAGCCCGGGTCGCCGCCGCGCGCCAGCTCCGCGGCGGTCCAGCCGAAGAGCCCGAAGCGGCGATGATTGTCGGGCCAATCGCGCCCGTCGGGACCGGCATACGGGTTGCCCGGCCGATCGTAAAATCGCGGTTGGTCGACCAGATAAGCCAGGAGGTCCGAGCCCGGCACCCGCGCGCGGCCCACCCGCACCCGCTCCGCCGCGAAGGGCGTTTGCAGCCGGGCGACATCGGTGATACCGGGAAACGCATCCAGAAAGCCCCGGAAGCCGGGCAGCAACAGGCGCGCGTCAACCCCAAGCGCGCTCAGCGCCGGCGGCAGCGCCGCGGCAACATCGCCAAGCCCCCCGGATTTGACCCAGGGATAGAGCTCCGCGGCGACGTGCAGGACGCGAAGCAGGTTAGTTCCGTGATTTGTCGACGAGGCGGTTCTCGGCGATCCACGGCATCATTGCGCGCAGCTTTTCGCCGATCTTTTCGATTTCGTGCTCGGCGGCGCGGCGGCGCAGCGCTTTGAAGCTGGGTTGCCCGGCGGTGTTTTCGAGCACCCATTCGCGCGCGAAATTGCCGGACTGGATGTCGGCGAGGATCTTTTTCATTTCAGCGCGGACATGGCTGTCGATCAGCCTGGGGCCACGCGTGTAGTCGCCGTACTCCGCAGTGTTCGAGATCGAGTAGCGCATGTTCGCGATGCCGCCCTCGTAGATCAGGTCGACGATCAGCTTCATCTCGTGGCAGCACTCGAAATAGGCCATCTCGGGTGCATAGCCGGCTTCGACCAAGGTTTCGAAGGCCGCGAGAATGAGCGAGGTCAGACCGCCGCACAGCACCGACTGCTCGCCGAACAGATCGGTCTCGCATTCCTCCCTGAAGGTCGTCTCGATCACTCCGGCACGCCCCCCGCCGATGGCCGACGCGTAGGAGAGCGCGATTTCGAGCGCGTTGCTGGACGGATTCTGCTCGACGGCGACAAGACAGGGGACCCCGCCGCCGCGGAGATACTCCGAGCGGACCGTGTGGCCCGGCCCCTTCGGCGCGATCATGAACACGTCCATGTCGGGGCGCGGCTCGATCAGGCGGAAATGGATGCTGAGACCATGCGCGAAAGCGAGCGCGGTGCCTTCGCGCATATTGGGGCGCAGCTCGCCGGCATAGAGGGCGGCCTGCAGTTCATCGGGGGTGAGCACCATGACGATGTCAGCCCATTTGGCGGCTTCCGCCGAATTCATCACGCGCAGCCCCGCCTCTTCGGCCTTTTTCACCGATGCCGAGCCGGGCCGCAGCGCCACGACGACTTCCTTGACGCCGCTGTCGCGCAGGTTGTTGGCGTGCGCATGACCCTGGCTGCCGTAGCCGATGATTGCGACCTTCTTCGACTTGACCAGGTTCACATCGGCATCCCGGTCGTAATAAACGCGCATCTCTCTCTCCTCTCACCTGTGAGGCTAAAAGCTCGCGGGCCCGCGGGAGATCGCCGCGGCGCCGGTGCGCGAAATCTCGACGAGGCCGAGGGGCTCCATCAGGGCGATGAAGGCGTTGAGCTTTTCGCTCGAGCCGGTCATCTCGAAAACGAAGCTCTCCGTCGTCGAGTTCGACGACGCGGGCGCGGAAGATATCCGCGAGGCGCAGGCTCTCGATGCGCGACTCGCCTTTTCCGGCGACCTTGATCAGTGCCATTTCGCGTTCGACAAAGGGCCCCTCGTCGGTCAGATCGTGGATTTTGTGGACCGGCACCAGCCGCGACAATTGCGCCTTGATCTGCTCGATGATCATGCGAGTTCCAGTGGTCACGATCGTGATCCGCGATAGACCGCCCCGGCGATCCACCTCGGCTACGGTCAGGCTCTCTATGTTATAGCCGCGCCCGGAGAACAACCCGATGACACGGGCGAGGACGCCCGGCTCGTTGTCGACGAGCACAGCGATCGTGTGTCGCTCGATTTCCGTCACGCGCGCCTCAGAGCGTGTGGGGAAACATCCATCACTAATTTAAACGCTTCCCCGGCGAAAGCCGGGGCCTATCGTTCCAAGGCACGAGCCCGTCTCTGCTTGCAAGGTATTGCGATTGCTTCAACAAGTTCCGAGTGGCGGAGAAATGGGTCCCGGCTTTCGCCGGGAAAGCGAGGAAGATTTGCTGACTGCATTTCAAGCGCCTTTTCTTCACATTCTCTCAGACGAGCACCATGCCTTCCTCGGAGACCGGTTTCTCGGCCTCGTCCTCGGGCCCGAGCAGCATCTCGTTATGGGCCGCACCGGACGGGATCATCGGAAAGCAATTCTCCGCCGGGTCGACAGCGACGTCGAGGATGAATGCGCCTTCGGTGTCCAGCATCTCACGGATCGCATCGTCCAGTTCCGACGGATCCTCGACCCGCCGTCCGACCGCGCCGAAGGCGTCGGCGAGCTTGACGAAATCGGGAAGCGCCGCGGTATAGCTCTCCGAGTAACGGCCGCCGTGCAGCAGTTCCTGCCACTGCCGCACCATGCCCATATACTGGTTGTTGACGATGAACACTTTGGCCGGCAGCCGGTACTGAGCGATGGTCGACATTTCTTGAATGTTCATCAGCACCGAGGCTTCCCCGGCGATGTCGATGACGGTCGCATCGGGATGGGCGATCTGGACGCCCATGGCGGCGGGCAGGCCATACCCCATTGTGCCGAGACCGCCCGAGGTCATCCAGCGGTTCGGCTCCTCGAACTTGAAGAACTGGGCCGCCCACATCTGGTGCTGGCCGACCTCCGTAGTGATGTAGACGTCACGGTCGCGGGTCAGCGCATAAAGCCGCTCGATGGCATATTGCGGCTTGATCAGATCGCGGCGGGCGCGGTCATAACGCAGGCAATCGCGCGCCCGCCAATTCTCGATTGCGCGCCACCATTTGTCCCTCGCCGCGCTGTCGCCGGCGCGCAACGTGGTGGGTCCAGCGGCCAGAATGGCTGACATTGCCTCGCCGGCATCGCCGATTATCGGCAAATCCACGCGCACATTCTTGTTGATCGAGGACGGGTCTATGTCGATGTGGATCTTCTTGGAACCGGGCGAAAAGGCATTGAGACGGCCTGTGACCCGATCGTCGAAGCGAGACCCGACGGCGACCATCAGATCGCAGCCGTGCATGGCCAGGTTCGCCTCGTAGGTGCCGTGCATGCCGACCATGCCGAGGAAATGTGGGTCGGATGCCGGAAACGCGCCGAGCCCCATCAAAGTCAGAGTGCACGGCGCATCGGTCAGCCGCACCAGCTCGGTGAAGCGGGCGCAGGCCTCGGGCCCGGAGTTGATCAGCCCGCCGCCGCCGTAGAAAAGCGGGCGTTTCGCTCGACCGATCATCTCGACGGCTTGGGTGATCCGGGCCGGTTCGGGCCGCAACTGCGGACGGTAGCTCTTGTGACGCACCTCTTCGGGCGAGGTGTAAGAGCCGGGCGCAAACAACACATCCTTCGGCAGATCGACGACGACCGGCCCGGGGCGGCCGCTCTTCGCGACATAAAAGGCCTCGTGCAGTATGCGGGCCAATTCGCGGACGTCTTTGACGAGATAATTGTGCTTTGTGCAGGGCCGCGTGATGCCGGTCGTGTCGGCTTCCTGGAATGCGTCATTGCCGATCAGGTGCGTCGGGACCTGGCCGGTCAGGCAGACGATCGGCACCGAGTCCATCAGCGCGTCGGTCAAGCCGGTGACGGCGTTAGTCGCGCCCGGACCGCTCGTCACGAGCACAACCCCGACCCGGCCGGTCGAGCGGGCGTAGCCCTCAGCCGCATGGACAGCGCCTTGCTCGTGCCGTACTAGGATGTGGCGCAGTGAATTCTGCTTGAAGAGCGCATCGTAGATCGGCAGGACGGCGCCGCCGGGATAGCCGAACACGACATCAACGCCCTGATCGACCAGAGCCTTGATGACGATCTCCGCTCCGCTCAACGGCTCGGCCGGCATGACAACCTCCATTGGCAGCAATATCGGGCGCGAACAAACGCGCACCGCCGAGGAGTAGTTGGTGCCCCAAGGCGGGGGCGCAACGTAGTCAGCTAAACCGGGCGGGTCAACAAAAACCGATCAATAAAATGGCGCGAGCAGCGCAGCAAACTTTCCGAAAATTGCGCGTTCAGGATAAGGTCCGGCGTCATTTGATGACGGAACCAAGTCATTTGGCGTTTGGCGTATCGCCGCGTGGCGCGCTGCGCTGCAGCTATCGCGGTATCGAGCGGGACATCGCCCCGCAGGTGCGACAGGAGTTCGGGAAGACCCAACGCCTTCATCGCGGGGAGGCTGGGATCGAGGCGGCGTGCGGCGAGCGCCTCTGCTTCGGCAAGAGCGCCGGCCTCGATCATCTGAACGAGCCGGGCATTGCAGGCTGCGTAAAGCCGCTCGCGCGGCGGCGCGAGCAGGATTGTTCCGAACCGATAAGCGGGTTCCGATTTTGTCTGTCGCTGCCACGTGTCGATGGTCACCCCGGTCGCTCGCACCACCTCGAAGGCGCGGACGAGCCGCTGTTTGTCTCCGGAGAACAGCCGCTGTGCGGCTACTGGATCGATCCGGGCCAACCGCTCGCGAAAGTCAACGCCGCCCAGCGCCCGATGAAGCTCGATCGCCTCTTGCCTGATCTCCGCGGGGATGTCCGGAATCGGCGCCAATCCCTCCTCGATCGCCCGCAAGTAGAGCCCAGTGCCGCCGACCAGAATGGGTAGCCGGCCCGCGCTTATCGCCTCGGCGATCGCATCGAGCGCGAGCGCCCGCCATCGCGCGACTGACCCGCGCTCGCCCGCGTCGAGGAACCCGTAGAGCCGGTGCGGTACTCGCGCTTGCGCCGCTTGGTCGGGCCGCGCCGTCAATATCTGAAGATCGCGATAGATCTGCAGGCTGTCGGCGTTGATGATCGTGCCGCCGCATAGCTCGGCCAGTTCGAGCGCGAGCCCCGATTTGCCGCTCGCCGTCGGTCCGGCGATGACGAGGACCGGGGGCGGGCCGTCGCGAGCCTGCTTGTGACCGGGCCGACTGCCGGGGTAGGAGGACGATCCATGAGGATGATCCTCACCCTGATCGCTGGTGCCCGCAGCCGGCAAAACCTACCCCGCCTAGCCGGCGCGATCGCCGGTGCCGCCGGGATCAAGGGAGAGCCGAGCTGGCTGGCGGACGACGCCTGCGATCTTGTTCTCGATGCGACCAGCCCGGCGCTCACCGAGGCGGCCGCGCGCGCCGTGATCGACGACGCTGAAATCGATGTTCTGGTTCAGCCGGCCACAAATCGGCGCAAGCGGCTCCTCGTCGCCGATATGGAATCGACGATCATCGAGAATGAAATGCTCGACGAACTCGCCGATTTCATCGGGCGTCGGCAAGAAATCTCGGAAATAACGCGTCGCGCGATGAATGGAGAAATCGACTTCACCGCCGCGTTGGAGGCGCGCGTCAGGCTGCTCGCGGGTCTGCCGGATCAGGTGCTCCAAGAGGCGGCCCGCCGGATCCGGCTGAGAGCGGGGGCCAGGCAGCTGATCGCGACAATGCGAAGCGCCGGAGCGGTCACCGCGCTCGTTTCGTCGGGCTTTATGATTTTCGCCGAGGCTGTCGCCGTTGAACTCGGGTTCGATCACGTCGTCGCCAACCGGCTCGATCTGAGAGCAGGCCTCATCGCCGGCACGGTGTCTGCACCGATCGTGACCGGAGAGAGCAAGAGGGAAGCGCTGCTCACCCTGGCTGCCGACCATGCCGTTCCACTGCAGCAGTCGATGGCTGTCGGCGACGGCGCCAATGATTTGCCGATGCTGACAGCCGCCGGGATCGGTATCGCCTTCCACGCCAAACCTGCCGTCGCTTCGAGCACCCGATGGCGGCTCGACCATGCCGATCTGACCGGTCTCCTCTACGCTCAGGGTTATCGGCGGGACGAAATCCTGGGCTGAGAACCGAGGCTCGCCGCCCCTCACCCGCCTCGCAGCGCTCGGCACCCTCTCCCGCAATGCGGGAGAGGGGCTAGAATGCATTCAACTTAAAGCTCCTCTCCTGCACGGCGGGAGAGGGGGGACCCCGCCCGCAAGGGCCGGGTGGGTGAGGGTAACTCCGACCTGGAGGGCGCGTGCTCATCCCTGATCAAGGCGCAGCGCGATGAAGCGGAGGTCGCCTTGGCGCTCGACCAGCAACAATATCGATTTTCGTCCGGACTTTTTTGCTTCCTCGATCTTGCTGCCGACTTCGCCCGGGCTCTTAACCTCTTCCTGCGCGGCTTCCATGATCAGGTCCCCCGGGCGCACGCCTTTGGCGGCCGCCGGACTGTCCTTGGCGACATCGACGACGACGACCCCTTTCGTATCGTCGGCGAGCGAGAATTTCTCCTTCAGATCCGCCGTGATCCCCGACAGCGTCAGGCCCAGGGTCTTGATCACGCCGGCGTCGCTCTGGGTGGCCTTCTTGGGTGAGTCTTGTGCATTCGCCTGCTGCTGATCGCTTTCGTCGAGCTTGCCGACCGTGACCTGCACCGTGTTCTCTGCCCGCTTCCGCCAGAGCGTCAGCGGGACGGTTTTGCCGACCGGGGTCTCTGCAACCAGCCGCGGCAGCCGCCGCATGTCGTTAACTTCGCGGCCGTCAAAGCTCAATACGACATCGCCGGCCTGGATTCCGGCGGCCTGAGCGGGGCCATTGTCGCTGACGCTGGCGATCAGCGCGCCCTTGGCCTTATCGAGGCCGAGACTTTCCGCGATCTCCTCGGTCACCGCCTGGATGCGAACCCCGAGCCAGCCGCGATGCACGTTGTGATCGGGCTCGCCTTGCAATTCGGCGACGACCGCCTTGGCGAGGGCCGAGGGAATTGCGAAACCGATGCCGATCGAACCGCCGGACGGCGAATAGATCGCCGTATTGATGCCGATCACTTGGCCGTCCATGTTGAACATCGGCCCTCCCGAATTGCCCCGGTTGATCGAGGCGTCGGTCTGCAGAAAGTCGTCGTAGGGGCCGGATTGGATGTCCCGTTGGCGTGCCGAGAGGATCCCCGCGGTGACGGTGCCGCCGAGGCCGAAGGGATTGCCGATCGCGAGCACCCAATCGCCTACCCGTGAAGCGTCGCTGTCGCCCCAGGTGGCGGCCGTCAGCGGCTTGTCGGTCTTGACCTTCAGCAGCGCTATGTCGGTCTTGGTGTCGCGCCCGACGACCTCGGCCTTCAGATTGGTGTCGTCGTGCAGAATGACGGTGATCTCGTCGGCGTCGGCGATGACATGATTGTTGGTAACGACATAACCCGCCGGATCGATGATAAAGCCGGAGCCGAGAGACGTGCCCTTGCGTGGCTGAGCCTCCTGACGGCCTCCCTTGGGCACGCCATGCTCGAAAAAGTCGCGAAAAAACTCTTCGAACGGAGAGCCCGGCGGGAATTGAGGAATTTCGGGTCCGCTGTGCTCGCGCTCGGATTTCACCGTTTGGGTGGTGGAGATATTAACCACCGAAGGCAGTAGTTTCTCCGCGAGATCGGCGAAGCTGTCGGGCGCCGGCCGAGCTGCGGCAGGAATCGGGACGAGGGTCGCTGAAGTGGCGATCAGAAAAGCGGCGACCACGCTCGCAGCCGCGCGGCACGCTAGGTTGGATGACAGAAAGGGCACCGGAGTCAACTCCTAGGAGCAAAAGCGAACGTTTGTTCTCAAGCAATCATCGGGGGTTTGTTGCGGGCTCCATCCGAGATTGGCGGAGAAGCCTTGCTTATACCGGCCGATAATAACGCCAACATCATCGCCGCACCAGCCAGACAAGGATAACTCCGGCGCAGGCGGCCGCCAGCCCCGCCAGCCGCAGGGTTTGCGGCGGAACGGCGAGAGCGCGCGCCGCGGCCCGCCTCATGCCTTCCGGGAAAAGGGTATATAGAGCACCCTCGATCACCAGGACGAGAGCGAGCGCCGTCGACAAATCCCTCATCGACTGGCAGGTGGCGCGCCGGGACCAGTCCGCGGGCCGTGTTCCGTGGGACGGCTCATCGTGAACCAGCCGTCCCCCCAGCCGTCCCCCCGGGCGGCGCGGACTTGGCTGCCGACCCATCCAAATTCTCGAAAAAGCGGAAAAAGCCGCTATCCGGGGTGAGCACGAAAGAAGTGGTGTGGCCGTTCAGCGCATCGCGGTAAGCCTGCATCGAGCGGTAAAAGGCAAAGAACTCCTTGTCCTGCCCGAAAGCGTCGGCGTAGGTCTTGATGCTCTGGGCATCGCCGTCACCACGTACCCTCTGCGCGTCGCGCTGAGCCTCGGCGAGGATCACGGTGCGTTCGCGCTCGGCATTGGCGCGGACCGTCTGTGCCGCCTCGGCGCCCTCGCCGCGGTACTGCGCCGCCTGTTGCTCTCGTTCGGATTTCATGCGGGCAAAGATCGCCTGACTGTTTTCCTCTGGCAAATCGGCGCGGCGGATGCGGACATCGATGACGTTGATGCCAAAGGACTTCCCTTGAGCGCTCACCTCATCGCGGATCTGAGCCATGATCGCCGAGCGCTGATGGGAAAGCAGAGCCGACAAGGTGACGTTGCCGAGCACGCGCCGCAAACTGCCGCTGACCATTGCATTGAGCCGCGCGCGAACGGCGGCTTCGGTGCTCACCGTCTGATAGAACAACAGCGGGTCGATGATGCGGTACCGGGTGTACGTGTCGACGACCAGCCGTTTCTGGTCTGATACGATGACCTCTTCGGGCGGGGGCTCGAAATCGAGCAGCCGATTTTCATAGAAAATGACATTCTCGATGAACGGTCGCTTTACCTTCAATCCCGGTTCGCGAATGACCCGTCGCGGCTGGCCCAATTGCAGAACGAGCGCCTCCTCGGTCTGGTCGACGATAAACAGCGAGCTCATTGCAAAAATGCCGGCGACGATGAGCACGACGGCGACGACGGCGAGGATGCGACGGTTCACGATCCTCTCTCCTCATTGCCGCCGCAAGGGTGGCACGGCAAGCGCCGGAGACGGCGTTCCGCCGGATGATGTCCCGCCCACTCCTGAGCCGTTCCCCGGAGCGCCGCCCGGAGGCGATACATTCCCCGTCCCGGTGCCGAGGGCCGGGAGCGGCAGATAAGGCAGGACGCCGTTCCCGCCCTCCGCCGATTTGTCGATGATTACCTTGTTGCTGTTTTTCAAGATCTCTTCCATCGTTTCGAGATAGAGGCGCTGGAGCGTGACGTCCTGAGCCGCCTTGAAGGCGTTGTAGACCGAGAGGAAACGATCGGCGTCGCCCTGAGAGCGGGCCGTGATCTCCTGCCGGTAAGCCTCCGCCTCCTGCTTGATCCGCACCGCGTCGCCGCGCGCCCGCGGGATGATGTCGTTGCGGTAGGATTCTGCTTCGTTGCGCAGCCGCTCGCGGTCGGCGAGCGCACGCTGCACGTCGCGGAACGCGTCGATGACCGGAGCCGGCGGATCGACCTTGAGCAGCTGCAGCTGCGTGAGCTCGATTCCTGCGTTATAGGTGTTGAGGATCCCTTGCAACAGGGCTTGCGTATCGGTTTCGATCTTGCCGCGGCCCTCGGACAGCGCCTGGGCGATCGGGGTCTCGCCGACCACTTCCCGCATGGCACTCTCGGCGGCGGATTTGACCGTCGCCTCGGGATCCCGGATGTTAAAGAGATAAGCTCGGGCGTCCTTGATGACCCAAAAGACGGTGAAGTTGATGTCGACGATGTTCTCGTCGCCAGTCAGCATCAGCGCCTCTTCGGGCACTTGGCGGGTGACCTGGCCACGGCCCGGGCCCTCGGCGTTGCGATAGCCGATCTCGGTCCGATTGACGCGGGTCACGCTAGGTGTCAGGACCTTCTCGATCGGGCTCGGCAGGTGATAGTTGAGACCCGGCTGGGTCGTCCGATTATAGGCGCCAAACCGCAGAACCACCCCGACCTCATCGGGCAAAACGCGGTAGAAGCCGCTCGCCAGCCAGATAACGAGGATGCCGAGCACGACGATTGCGATGCCGGCGCCGGTTCCAAAGCCGCCCGGCAACACGCGCCGAAAGCGATCCTGGCCGCGCCGCAACAGCTCCTCGAAGTCAGGAGGCTGCGGGCCTCGGCCGCGCGGAGGCCCACCGCCGCCCCGGTTGCCCCCCCAGGGGCCGCCGCCGCGCGGACCGCTGCCCCATGGGCCACCGCCACCGCCCTGACTTTTCCAGAACATCGACCCTGAACCTCTCCGCGATATCGCCCGGGGGATGCCGCCTCGGGTCCGCTTTCGACCAGCCGTTCCCTATTGGTTTGCGACGCGCGAGGCGCGCGACCCGATAGAGAGCCTGGGCGGGTGTTGTCAAGTCGGGTCGCCGGTCCCAAATCCCGCATATCCGGCGGCGCTCATGGCACGGTCACGACAAGGGAGTGCGTTCCCGCGTGAACCGGCCACCGGCTGACTCGATCGCCAGTCTGCCTCATTCGGCACTGCGAACCAAGCGCCATCGATCGCCTGCGATCTTCTGGCCGCCGTATCGGGAGAATGAAATGAGTGCCGTCAGCGAACGACAAATCCTCGACACGCTGGGCCGCATCGCCGATCCCGACAGAGGCGCCGATATCGTCTCGCTCGGCATGGTGTCGGGCCTGGTCATTCGCGACGGCAATGTCGCCTTCGCGATCGAGGTGGAGAGCGAACGCGGCCCGCGCCTCGAACCGCTGAGGAAGGCAGCCGAGAAGGCCGTCGAGGCGCTTCCCGGCGTCCTTTCGGTGACCGCGGTTCTGACCGCGCAAGCGCCGCCGCGGGGCCGATCCGCTCCCCCTCCGCCGGGGACCGCCGGGGGGCCGGCTGGTGTCCGCACGGCACGCGGGGCCGTGCCCGGGGTCGGTGCGATCGTCGCCGTGGCGTCCGGCAAGGGGGGCGTCGGCAAATCGACGGTGGCGGCCAATCTGGCGCTGGGATTGCGAGCCAACGGGCTGCGTGTCGGGGTGCTCGACGCCGACATCTACGGACCTTCGATGCCCCGTATGCTGGGGATCTCCGGCCGGCCCCGCTCGCGCGACGGGAAGACCTTGATCCCGATGGAGAATTACGGGGTCAAATGCATGTCGATGGGTTTTCTCGTGCCCGAGGACACGCCGATGATCTGGCGCGGCCCGATGGTGATGAGCGCCCTCCAACAGATGCTGCGCGAGGTCGAGTGGGGCGAGCTCGACATCATGGTCGCAGACATGCCGCCCGGCACCGGCGACGCGCAATTGACGATGGCGCAGCAGGTGCCGCTCGCCGGCGCGATCATCGTCTCGACGCCGCAGGACATCGCGCTCCTGGACGCCCGCAAGGGGCTCAACATGTTCAAGAAGGTCGAGGTGCCGGTGCTCGGCATCGTCGAGAACATGAGCTATTTCCTGTGCCCGCATTGCGGCGGCCGCAGCGAGATCTTCTCGCATGGCGGCGCCCGCCAGGAAGCCGACCGCCTCGGCACCGAGTTTCTCGGCGAAGTACCGCTCGACCTCAAGATCCGCGAAACCTCCGACGGTGGTACCCCAATCACCGTCGCCGAGCCCGAAAACCCGCACGCCCTCGTCTTCCGCCAGATGGCCGCGCGAATTTGGGAGAAGGTTGCCGGCGAGGGCGCCGAGCGCCGCGCACCGCCGCGCATCATTATCGAATAGGCGCGCCAAGCTCAACATTCGCGCGGGCGATGTGCCCCATTGCTCGGCTTCATGTGAAGCATGCGACAAGGCGACTGAGTTGCAGCAGCTAGACTAATGCTGAATATCGGGAGGGCGCTGTTACGCCAGCGGCAAGATGGTGCCCTCGGAGAGCGCAAAAACGCTTCTCGAGGCGGTCATGCGCCCCGGCGACCGGGTCTGCATCGAGGGCGACAACCGGAAACAAGCAGACTTCCTCGCCGAAATCCTGGCAGGCGTCGATGGCCATCAAGGGGTCTACGCCGAATACGGTGTGAGGCGCCTCAACCAGGGCATCGGCTTTCCGACCGCGATCGAACCCTGCTGCCGACCGTCCGGGATTTTTGGCATCTCAGCAACTATCAAATTGCCAAACATCTTATCCTTCAGCGCGTCGGACGATCAGACGGCGTTGCGCTTGCCGAAGGAGGATGCCGGTGCCTGTAAATTGCTTGCAGAAACAGGTGAACAGTGCGGGAGAAGCGCTTTGGGTCGCACGCTCTTCAGCTCCGCGCTGCGCGGCCCAGCACCGCCATCAGCTCGCGCCATTCCCGCGCCGACAGGCCGCTCGATGCCTGGTCCACCTGCTCGCCTTCGATCATCCGGCGAATGACGGCGAGACCGGTAGCCGAGATCGTTGCCGCATTCATCCGGTATTCGAGAAAGGCGGCATGGGCCATCGGGACCCAGCGCTTGAGCGTCTCCAGCATCACTTCGGCATAGGCGCGGATCTCGTATTGCGCGTGGGGATCGGCGCGCAACGACAGAAAATGCATCAGATTGTGCAGGTCGGTCTTCCAATACCACTGGGTGTAGAAGCCGAGCGAAAGGTTGATGCGGGCGAGCTCGCGGGCGAGGCCGGGCTGCGCCGGGTCGACGGGCGAGCCCGATGCGTCTTCATTGAGCAATTCGGCATACCCCGCATAGGCGTTCTCGGCGTCCCGGCGCAGCAGGTCGAGGACACGTTGCGCCGCCTCGCCCCCGAGCGCCGCGCCTCGGCCCTGGCGGTTCGCCGTGGCTTGCACCGCCAGGTACTCGGGCTGCGGGATATAGAATTCCTTGTCGAGGATCGAATAGCGCGCCGAATATTCGTTCACATTCGCCGTGCGATGCCGGATCCATTGCCGCGCCACGAAGATCGGCAGCTTTACATGGTATTTGATCTCGCACATCTCGAACGGCGTCGTATGGCGGTGGCGCATCAGATAATTGATGAGCCCCTGGTCCTCGCTGACCTTGCGGGTGCCGCGGCCATAGGAGACGCGGGCCGCCTGCACGATCGCCGCGTCGTCGCCCATGTAATCGACGACGCGGACAAACCCGTGATCGAGTACCGGCAGCGGCTCGTAAAGGATCGCTTCGAGCGCCGGTACCGTGGCGCGTCGCGTCTCGTGCGCTGCACCTTGCTGCGCGGCGATTTCTTGCTGCTGCTCTGCCGTCAGCCGGCTCATGGCGCGGCGCGGCGCAGGCGTTCATATGCCATGCGCACCATCGGATCGCTTTGCGGCAACATTGATAGACGGTCTTTCAATCGCTCGCGGACTGCCGGCGCCTCCGGAAAATCGAGTTCTGTCCAGAAGCGCCTGGGAGGATCGAAATAGCCGACCGTGTCGAGAAATGCGATCGTGAAGTAGTAACTTTCGGGCAGCGACTCGGAGATTGCCCGCGCCACGATCTGGCCGTCCGGGGAAATTGCCATGGTCAGGCACCAATGGAGCAGCCCGGCAAGCTCCTCTGCGGCCCGCTTGCGCCGGTCGGCGCGCATATAGGGCCAGCCGAGCTGCAACAAGACCGCGACATCGTAGTTGTTGTGGTTTGTCATCCCGATCTCGTCGAGCCAGCCGTTGGGATACCGGCGGTCACGAATCGCGAAAAGAGTGTCGACGAGCTGCGGCCAGTATCCGATCGCGCCCTCGAGATAGCGCGCCATGTGAAAGGTGAGGCTGAGATCGACGGTTCGAAGCTGCCGTCCGCCGATCAGGTAATCGGCGCCAAAGAACCCGGTGGTGGGGTCCTGCCACTCGGTGATGAAGCGGCGGATAACGGTTTCGAGCCGCGGATCCCAAGGGTAATTTCGAGGACGCCGCCACAAGATCAGCCGAACGAGGTCGGCGGTCGCGAAGTTCAGTTCTTTGCGGCGGTCGATCCCGTCCTCCTCCAGCCGCGAGACAACGCAGACTTTCCAGGTATTCCTTCAGGCGGTCGGGGTCGTTGATGCGATCGAGAAAACGGGGTGGCCTACCTTGTTCATCGAAATCGGCAGCGAGCATGTGATCGACGCAGGCGTCGAGTTTCAAAAACCATACGTCGGTGCAGGCGCCATGAGCTCCGTCGGCGCCATGCGAGACGGCGGCGGGCGGCGACGACAGCGCGGCTTGGGTGCGCAGGCGCGCGAGCGTGGCGCGGATGCTGCTCGCATCGGCGGTGTATTCGAGCCGCCAACGCAACTCCCGCAAAACCTGCCGCGGACAGGAAGTATCGTCCCCGCCAGCCTCACGCCGATCGAGTTCAGCCTCGATGGTTCTGATTTCGTGATCTGCCGACCGGGCCAGTTCGAGGACTTCCGGAAATCGCATTGCGATTGCCGTTCGCGGGTCGCACCCGGCGGGCTCCGGAGCCGAAACCGCGTGGCTTGCGCTGCACATCGCGCTCCAACCCGGCGCTTGCTTCGGTCACCGAAGAGCCGCGCGCTCGGGAGAGAGCTTCCGAACAAGGCGCGTGTGGAATGGCGCCAACCCAGTGGAAGCGCCCCTTGCGGCATGCCGGGCGGCATTGATCGACGATGCACGCCGGGAATAGGACGCCAGGCGCACAGGTCGCCGGGCGAGCCAATCGTCGAGCGAAGTGACGGGGAGCACCAAATCATCGTCATCGCAATCCGGCAACAAAGCGACGCTCAATCGCCGCGTCCCCTTCGGCCAGGCGATCTGCAATCGCCTGATCAAAGCACCCGCGGCGCGCCCGCCCTCGTCATCGACGCGACGGGGCAACTCCGCCACCTGGACGGCATTGCCATCGGGCAGCGGCCGACCATGCAGCTGTCGAACATCGGCAATCGGAAAGACTTGCGGCTCCGGCGGGAAGCCGATCTCAAAGCACGCCGCTGCCGGCTCCAGAATGCGCAAGACAAACCGATCGTCACCCGAGCGGAACCGAGCAACGGAACCGGCGACCGAAATCGGCTCCGCACCGGTATGCACGGCCCATACGATCTTGCCGGACAATTCGGCGCGAACCTCGTCCTGGATGACCACCTGCCGGCCAATCAGTGCGGCTCCACGCCAAATGGAGCCCGCCGGCTTTCCGTAAGCCGCCGACAAATCGAAAACTGCCCATTTGCAGTCCCCGTCAATGCGATTGCCGATGATCGGCGCGCTCGCGTCGGGTATTTGATTGGCGCCATCGATGACCAAGGTGTTGTGGCCGGCAGTCTGCGTCCGATAATAACGCCAACGCGATCCTGATCTATTATCGGCGCCATGATCAAAATAGCCCGGCAGATCGTAATCATCCGACCCCAGATCGATGATCCAGCGGCGTTGCGCGCCGTCGAGGATGAAACTCCCGGCATCCGCCTGGTTGTGCAAAAAGACGTCTTCGGGAAGCGGCGGTGAGCGGGCTGCGTGGCCAGGGAGATTTCCACCTTTGATGGCCAGATAGACCGGGCACGCTGCCGGGTCGCTCGACCAGGTGTTGCGAAAGCATGCAAGGTTATTGCTGTGAAAAACCTTTCCGGTGGGCACCTTGATCCCCGATGGCTTGGCCTTCGGTCGGTCGGGCCATATCACGGTAAACGGAAGGTACCACCCGTCATACTGGTCCACGAGCCGAGCATCGACCGGCCGCCTAAACCGATGCGCAAACCAGGCGAGCGGCGCCATATCGAAGCGAGGTTCGGAATCCCCGAAATTGAACGCGGCGCCGAACGGCCCGACGGCATGCAACGCGAAGTCTCCCGTTTGCGCAAACCCCGGTCGATCTGCCAAGCCAAAGCTGTAGTCGAGCGTGCTCTCGAGCGCCGCGACCATTAGGCCGGCATAGCGCATGGCGAGCGACCAATAGCTCAGTCCTTCTGGCCAAGCGCCATCCGGCGCCAGGCCGTCGAAAACATTCCAGGACGAGACGAGAGCCTTCTGGATCAGCTGCCGTGAGATATCCGGATGTCGACCGAGAACGGCGAGCGCCGAAATCAGAATGCCCGAATTCGACACCAGTGTGCAGTTGTCGCGCCGCCTCGGCCATTGCGCGAAGCGATCGTCGTATGCGGCAAGAGCCGGCGCGAGGACATGGCGGAAGAGCGAATCCTCGAACATCCGCCGCTCCTGGTTCGAAAACTCATTGTACAGCCAATCATAGGCGAGAGAAACGGCGACAGCGATCTCAGCGCAATCCAGAAAGGATTTGATCACCGGCCGGGCTTTCCAGCTCGGCTCGGCACTCAGCTGTGCCAATGTCGTGCGCGTAGCGTGCAGCGCATCGGCTTTGGTCCCGCCATCGCTGATCAACGCCAAAAAAGCCGTATGTATCAGGCAGCGGCCCTGGCGCTTGATCCTGGCGCGGAACTCTTGTTTGGTCGAGGCTGGACCCATCTCGCACAATGACGCTTTCAGCCGCGTGATGAGCTTCGAATGGCCATTCGCATGCTCGCGAATCCAGGAGATGGCGCGCTCGCCGAACAATAGGTAGGGATGCCTCGCGTTGAACCGTGCGACCGCGGTTTCCAGAAATTTCAGGTCCGGTCCACTGGCCTCGTCAAACCGAAAGGATCGGGCATTATCTAAACGCAATCGAATCCCTTTACCCGAGGCATTCCAGCTGCCGAACCCACCGAGCCATCTGGAGCGCGACCGCGGCCCTATTTATCAACCACCGCCTTCACATGCGGCGGAACTCGCGGCCGGGTCAAGCCTCTTGTTGTCACTTGGTAACCAAATGAATCAAAATTTATCTAAATTTTGCATTTATGCCGCTTTTTAAATCGGTCGAAAGCACCGCGGCCGAGAAATGTCCTTCGAAGCAGCGAGATTAAATTTGCTGCGCAGCTACACGCGCGAGCGATCCGGTTGTCTCAGGTTAAGCGCCATGTGGATCGTATGCGCTGTTATCGTTGGGATTTCTCGTCCTGCCCTCGTGCATGACGGCGTTGAGACCCCAGTGAAGCCGGTTTTCGACCCCCAATGCGAACGACCCGGCCGAGGCGTTCGGGCAACAGGGCCGCGCTGACAGGTAGTAGGCGGCTTCGGTCGTCGCCGTGCTTGCGGTGTCTCGGGTGCACGGATGACTTTTCCTATTGCCGCCAGACCCGGCCATCGTGACGTTTTTGGATCCCTGCTACTTCGGTGCAGACCAAGCTGGGCTGGTCTCGATTCGACCATGCGCCGTCCGCGGTTGTATGCTTCTCGCCCCTCTCCGATGCTCGCATCTCCGAGCAACAGACTAGCATCGTCGTGCCGTGCGCGATGATTGCCCTTGAGCGCCGACGCGTAGTCTCCCCCCTTCTCGACGAACTGCCGGGTGATATCCCGCCGGCAATTGAGCGTCGGTAGCAACGATCGTTACCTCTAAAGCAACAAGAATGTCAGAAGCTTGAGTACTGCCGCGCTCTCATGCGATTTATGGTCGGCAGCGATCTGGGCGAGCACCGGGCGCAATTCTCGCAAGACCACGCGTGATCATATGGAGAGCGGATCCGGCACCAAGCGGATCGGAAGCTCGGCGCAGGGTCTTTCCATCGATTGCGATGACATCGCCGCTGGTATCGCCAAACCGAGCCACGAATTTCAGGAAGCAAGCACGGAACTGGTCCGGATCCAGTCGGCTGAACAACCGACCGAAGGTGTCGTGGCTCGGTACCCTTTTCTCAACCGGAGAAACTGGCCGAGGAAGTCGTGCGTGGCCTCGGCAAAGACCGCCATGTCCACTGCCGTCCGGCCACCCGACAATACGGCGTAGAGCGCGATCATCATCACGTCGAGAAGATCGTGGCGTTTGGTGCCGCGCGGTCGTGGATCTTTCAATTCGGCAACAGGCGTCGAAGCCATCAATCTTCCCTCCGCCGCCTCGTGCCGGGTGGGCGGGCCGCCAAGCTTCGCCGCGCTTTCAATATCGCACATCAAATTTGCCCATAAATGAAAGGCGAGCGAGACGAGGACCTCAACCCCTTGGGTAAATAATTTTTTGCTTCTATTGGAACTACAGCTGGACCCAGTTGCTGGAACCGATCGAGCGCCTGTCGCGTCGGTACCGCGCGCACACCTGCTCACCGCGGGCGGCGCGGAGAAAAGCTCAATAACGCGGTTTGGCCAGCCGAGCAGGAGGAGTATCGCGATAGATCTGCAGTCGGGTCACCCGCAGACCCGCGACGCCGTGTGTATCGATGGCGCGTTGCCAAGCGAGGAATTCTTCTACGGAAAGCTCATAGCGGCGACAAACTTCCTCCAGACTGATGGCGCCGCTGCGCACTGCATTGACGACCACCGCCTTGCGCCGGGCGACCCAGCGCTTCGTATCCGGAGGCGGCAAATCTATCGCGACGGCGCTGGTGCGCGTCAAAATTTCGCTATCAAGCAATTCGTACAGCCCAACGTTGTCGTCCATGGCGGTATAGTAGAGCGCGACACCTTAAGGAAGCCCTAAGTGGAAAGCTTGGTAGCGCACTCGATTTCGTAAGCCGGAGCCGCCGCCGCAAAGCCACATCTGGGGGCGGCCGTCCCAGGCCGTGATCGTAAGGCACCCTAGGCGCGATCGCGCGGCCACTACCGAAAGATCAGCCAAATCAAGAATCTCGATCCGATTCTCCGGCTTGATGCGGAAAGACCCGATTCTTATACTCCGCGCCGCTTCGTTCACGGAGTTTCGGGGAGACCGATGCGTCCGTCACTGCCGCCAGGTTACCATCCGTCCGATGCTGAAGAATTCATGAACCCGCTTCAGATCGAATATTTTCGCCAAAAGCTGTTGCGCTGGCGAGCCCAGTTGCTGGCCGAGTCGTCGGATACGCTGCAGCATCTGAAGGAAGAGAGTTTGCTCAAACCCGATCTCACGGACCGCGCTTCGCTCGAAACAGAGCGCGCAATCGAGCTGCGTACGCGGGCGCGCGAACGCAAACTGATCTCCAAGATCGAAGTGGCGCTCCATCGGATAGACGACGGCACCTACGGTTATTGCGAAGAGACGGACGAACCGATAGGCATCCGCCGTCTCGAAGCCCGGCCCATCGCCACCCTCAGCATCGAAGCCCAGGAGCGGCACGAACGGATGGAACGCACTCACCGCGACGACTGACGGGCCCATCCCTTTCGTTCGGTTTGAGAGATTTCGACCTAAATCCGGCGGTTTGGCGATTGCCACTCAGGGCCGAATTGGGGCGTTTGATGGGCATGAGCACAGCTCTTTCGAGGCTTTTGGCTCGCCGGGAGGATGCCCGCTGGCCTTTGTCCATGACCTCGTGCTGCACGATCGACCATTGGGATGGACCTGGACAATTCCAGCAGTGATCGACAGTCTCCGCGTCGTCGGCCATTGCATCGCAGGACTTCACTGATCGGTGTCCGTCTCTGATCTGTGGGTGGTTCTCCAGACCGATGGGCTGGGGCGCATCATTGCCCTATCCCTTACTGTCAGCCTTTCCGCCACGGCACTGGCCACCTTACTCGGCGCCCCGCTTGGCGCGGCGCTTGCCGTCTATGCCGTTCCAGGGCGACGAATTCTCGTGATCATGGTCAACGCTCTGCTCGGGCTGCCGCCGGTCGTCGTCGGCCTGGCGCTCTACCTGCTCCTCTCCCGATCGAGCCCGCTCGGGGTGCTCGGCCTGCTGTTCACGCCGGGTGCGATGGTGGTCGCACAAACCCTCCTCGCACTGCCGATTGTAACGGCTCTCGTCCACGACGCGGCGGCCGATTCCTGGGCAGACTACGGCGCAGCACTCCAAGTTGACGGCGCGACGCGATTGCAATCCATTCCCCATCTGCTCGCGATCGGACGGACCCGGGTGGTTACCGCGGTCCTCGCCGGGTTCGGCCGGACGATCTCGGAGGTGGGGGCCATTCTCATCGTCGGCGGCAATATCGCCGGGTACACGCGCACAATGACGACTGCGATCGTCCTTGAGACCAGCGAGGGCAATCTGCCGCTCGCCCTCGGCCTCGGCTTGGTCCTGATCGGAATCAGCATCGCCGTCAGCACGACGATCTTCTCGCTTGGCATCAAAGGAGGGCGGTGGTGGTGAAACCGAAGCTAGCCGCGGCGATCCTGATCAGTTCCGCGATATTCACCGGACGGCCGAGCCGAGCTGACGAAACGATCGTGCTCGCCTCGACAACCTCTGTCGAGAATTCGGGGCTCCTCGCGCACATCCTGCCGGATTTCACCAAGGAGACCGGCATCTCGGTCCACGTCCTCGCGCAGGGGACGGGCCAGGCGCTGGCGACGGCAGCACATGGCGACGCAGATCTGGTGCTGGTGCACGATCCGGAGGCCGAACAGCAGTTCATCGCCCAAGGGCACGGCATCGATCGCCGGCAGATCGCCTGGAACGATTTCATCGTGGTCGGTCCGCGCGCGGACCCGGCGCATGTTGCCGGCGGCCATGATGCGGTTGCGGCATTCACAGCGATTGCCGCCGCCGGTGCGCCGTTCGTCTCGCGCGGCGACAAGAGCGGGACCGACGCCCTCGAAAGGCGGCTTTGGCGTGCAGCCGCGATCGACCCGGCCCAAGCCGGCGCCGGCTCGTGGTATCGCGATATCGGCAGCGGTATGGGGGCCGCGCTCAATACTGCTGCGGCAATGAGCGCCTATACGCTGTCCGATCGCGGCACCTGGCTCAGCTTCGGCAACAAAGGCGAGCTCACCGTGCTGGTCGAAAGCGACCCGGGGTTGCTGAACCGCTACGATGTGATTTTGCTCGACCCGGTCAAGCACCCCGAAGCCAAGCAAGAGCCCGCCCACCGCTTTGCCGACTGGCTCGCTTCGCGCGAAGGCCAAGCCGCGATCGGCGGCTATGAGGTCAATGGCCAGCAGCTGTTCCATCCCTCGGCCGGCGCGCCGAAATAAGCTCGCCGGCTCGATCGAGGTTAAACCCGTCTCCGCGCTTCCGTCGTCAATCGGGTCGCCGGCACACTCTTTTCGAGCTCGCCCGCTGAGGTTCAAAGGGCTGACGTTGGTGACCGACAGCCGGTACAATGGCGGGCGCTTCGAGGATGTGTGCCTCGACAAATAGCGCCGGAGGAGACGAGAGATGGCGGAGACGAGCGCAACAAACCTGGTCGAATACGCCTGCCGCGATCAGGTCGCGACATTGACCCTGAACCGGCCGGAAAGGCTCAACGCCTTCTCGGACGATCTGGTGCGGCATCTGGCGGACGCGCTGCGCCGCTTCGACCTCGATCCGGAGGCCCAAGTCGCCGTGATTTGCGGCAACGGCCGCGCCTTTTCGAGCGGCGCCGATGTGCATCAGCGCCAATTGCGTAGGCGCGAGGAATTCCTGGAGCATGGCGGCCCGCAGGGCTGGGGCGCCAATTCCGGCGATTTGTTGACGCGGTCGGTCAACTGGAAGCCGGTCGTTGCGGCGCCGCACGGCTATGCGATGGGTTTGGCGCTCGGCATCGTGCTCGAATGCGATCTGATCGTCGCAGCGGCCGGCACCAGGTTCCAGGTGACTGAAACCTCGCGCGGCCTCGGCGGCGCCAAATACTGGGCCCTCTTGAATTTCCGCGGCGCTGCCGCCTTCGCGACCGAAGTCACGTTGACCGGCCGCTTCTTCACCGCCGAGGAGGCTCTCGCCGCCGGCATCATCAACCGTGTCGCGCCCGAAGGCCGGCATCTCGAGGTCGCGTACGAGCTCGCCGCCGAAGTCGCCAAGAACCCGCCCCTCTCGGTGCGCGCGACGGTCCGCACCCGCCGCTGGTACATGGACCAGCTCGAGCGCGAAGTGACGATGCAGACGGCGCCCTTGAAGCTCTATCTCACCGAGGATTTCCAGGAAGCCGCCCGCGCCTTCGCCGAAAAGCGCCCGCCGGCCCCCTTCAAGGGTCGTTGAGCGAACATCCACGCCGATGCCTCAGTCTGAAGGGGCGCCAGCGAGAAGAAGGAGATCGAACCCACAACGAGTGTCGCAATGCGATCGACCCGTGATTTCGACGATCCCCTACCCCGAGCTGCAGAAGTATTTCGAGTAGTTGCGTCGGACGCATTCGATGGCGATCGGACCCGTGCCGCCGCTCCACGCGACACCGGCCTGATACCGACCTTTTTCGGGGACGTCGCGCGGCGAGTTGACGGCTAGAGCTTGCCGGCGACGGTGCTGAAGGTGGTGCTGAGACTGGTGCCGATCAGGGTAAACGAGCCGATAGCTGCGACAGCAATCAGCGCTGCGATCAGGCTGTACTCGATCGCCGTAACACCGCTTTCGTCCTTGAGCAACAGGGTGACAAACCTCATTTTAATCTCCTATAGATAAACCATTTTGTCCAACACCGAGCTTAGACTTGAAAAGTTAATTTCATTACTGAATTGATAGTTAAGCCGATAAAATTCGAGGTTAATTTTCCGAGAGTTTCCGGTCAACTGCGCCTTCAACCTGGCGTCGACGCGTAAGGATGTCGCAGGCGTGGAACCGGGCTTTGCTCCCGTCACCGAGCGTGCCGGTAACCAGGAGTTCCACTACGACATGGTCCTCGCCAAAAGAATTCCGAACGGGTTGGTAGTTGACGTCGGGGAGCGCCTTAAACGCCTCCACGATCGCCGAACGGACGCCCGCCCGCCCTGTGTAGAGGGTGCCATGCGGCTCACGGCCTCTCGTAACCTCCCAGACGCAATCGTCGGTCATCAACGCCAACGCGCCGTCGACATCGTGTCGGTTCCACGGCTCCAGAAAGCGATCCACAAATGTGTCGCCATAGCGCGACATTTCGGCTCCTCTCGATCTCCCGCAAACGGTCAGCGAAGAACTGCGCCAGCGCCGACAAACTCGGCGACGACGCGGGTGACGGCTTTGGGCTGCTCCCTTCCCACCGCCAGTAAACCGGCCTGCGACCGCTGGGCTTACCGTTAGACTAGGCCGGCGTGACGGCAAAGCCGGCACGCGGAAAATGCACAGAGACCTCGCCAACAGCGGGGTCGTTACGCTTGATGGTGATCTCATCGACGCCTGAGGCCACCAATTCGCCGACGACCGGATCGCGGCCGGTATCGTCCGGTGTGACGATGACGCGCTGCCCCGGCTGGCGACCGATCGGGTCGTCGCGGTCGGCGACGGTGCCGGTGAACGACGTGGCAGCGCTTGCGACCGCAAGCGCTCCCTGTGACGTCATGGGGCGCCGGTCACCGTGGCCAATGGCGGCGACGCGCTCAGCCCAGCTCAATAGCCTTGGAAATCCGTCGAGCGGTGCTGCCGCCGATCCGAAATTCCGCTGCAAGAACCAGATGGGGTGGTAAGCCGCGAGGTCGGCGAGGCCGGCCGCCGCGCCCTGCAAGAACGAGCGCCCGTCGGCGATCATCTGATCGAGCCAGTGCAGATGCGCACGCAGCTGATCGAATAGATAAGGCAGTGCCGCCATCATTGCGGCCGGATCTATGTTGCGGCCGGAGAATTTGGCGCGGTCTTCGAGGAACCCGTCGGGCAACGCGTCCGGCCGCTTGGCGAAAGCGATACCGACCGCCGGGCTGAACATAGTCTTCTCTGCCCACCACGCAAGCGCATCCGCCGCGCCGCGACCGGCCGGATAAAAACCCGGGCTCGGATGTCGGCGCTCCAGCTCGCGCATGATCAGTTGACTGTCGCAATAGATGTCGGCGCCGATTTGCAGCACGGGCGTCTTGCGATAGCCCCCGGTCAGCGCCGTCAGATCGGGTTTCGGCATGATGACGGGGATCTCGACCGACGCCCAAGCGAGGCCTTTGAGGCCAAGGCCGAGCCGGACTTTCTCCGAATAGGGAGAGGTATCGTAGTGGTGCAGGATGATGATGTCGGTCATAAAGCCCTCCTGATCGCGCAACACCGGATATCAACGGCCGCCCGCCCTGTGTGGAGCGTGCCATGCGGCTCACGGCCTCTCGTAACCTCCCAGACGCAATCGTCGGTCTTCAGCGCCAACGCGCCGTCGACATCGTGTCGGTTCCACGGCTCCAGAAAGCGATCCACAAATGTGTCGTCGTAGCGCGCCATTTCGGCTCCTCTCGATCTCCCGCAAGCAGTCAGCGAGGTACTGCGCCAGCGCCGACAAACTCGGCAACGGCGCGGGTAACGGCTTCGGGCTGCTCCAACAGCAGAAAGTGTCCCGCACGAGGCAGGTCGATAACCCGGACGCGCTCGCCGAATTGCTCGCGGAGCGCGTGGCCATTGCCCGGCGGAGCCGCTTCATCATCGAGCCCCTGGATCACGAGAAGCGGGGCTGTTCCGGCATCCCACCACTCCTCGAGCGCCATACCCCGGCTGGTCGCGAGGTGGGCGAGATGCACCGTCGGCCAGCATTCGACCTGCGCAAGTACTTTCGGATCCGACGCCGGCGACAGCCAACGCGCCCCCAGCACGGTGACGCAATCGCTGCCGTTCATCTTGACTTCCGTAGCGTTGCGAAAGGACGTGCCCAGTGGCGTTGAGGGTCCGATGAGACCGCCCGCCGCAAGCAGAGTTACGCTGCGCACCAGCGCGGGCCGGTCGACCGCCAAGCAGCGAGCGACCCGGTTGCCGAAGGCATGGCCGACGAGGTGCGCCGGACCGCAACCCATGGCTTCCAGCACTTCGGCCACATCGACGGCCAAATCGTGCAGTGTCGCGCCGTCAAGCGAGCCGCGGCTCTCCCCAGTACCGCGCATGTTAATGGAGATGGTCTGCAACCCTCCGGCAGCGAGCGCGCGCGCCAGATCCTCAAAATAACCGCTGCTGCAGCCGGCATTCGCGAGCAACACGACCGGAGTGCCGGAACCGTGAAGGGTGCATTCGAGCGTCGCGCCGCCGACTTCGATGTTTCGGTGCTGCTGCAATCTCACCTCCGCGACTACGCGCGATCGGCACGCGCCCTCCTTTGGTCGCGGGTGCTGTCTCCCGCGAGTTGGCTAGCGTTAGGTGCCTAAAGCGTCTTGAAGCGGGCGATCATCGCCCTGCCTGGCGTCAGATGTAGCGGAAACGAGCCGCTATTGCTGGCCAAAACCGGACTCCATCCCCAAAAGGACGTCTGTCCGGGCAGCGGCAGCGAGTATTATCGCTCTCATGTCGCTCGACTTTGCGGAATGTGATCGGGCGCGCTTGGCGCGAGACGCGGCCTATGACGGGCTGTTCTATACCGGCGTCCACACCACGGGCATCTACTGCCGTCCGGTCTGTCCGGTGCGCCCCGCCCAGTCCGCGAACGTTTCGTTCTTCCCGTCGGCCGCCGCGGCGGAGGCTGCCGGCTTCCGCCCGTGTCTGCGCTGCCGGCCCGAAACCGCTCCCTTTTGCAGCGCCTGGATCGGCAGCCGGGCGACCGTCGAGCGGGCGCTGCGGCTCATCGCCGAGGAGGGAGCACTCGATCAGGAGGGAGCCACTGTGGAGGGCCTGGCCCAGCGCCTCGGCGTGGGGTCAAGGCAGCTGACGCGACTATTCGCGCGTCATCTCCAGGCTAGTCCTTCAAAAGTGGCAAGGACCGCGCGCGTGCAGCGAGCCAAACGCCTCCTCGACGAGACCAGCCTGCCGATGACCGAGATCGCGATGCAGGCGGGCTTCGGGAGCCTGCGACGGTTCAACTCCGTCTTTGTCGAAATCTACGGCAGGCCGCCGACCAGAGATTCGCCGCACGCGGCGATCGGCCGGTAAGGAGGAGCAAACGGTCGAGAACGTCGCCAACGAGAACAGCCTCACCTTGTAGAAAACGAGCCCAGCACTGGGTTACAGCGAGCGAGGCCAAGGTTCCATTGTCGTTTGGCCCGGTACGGCGGACAACTGTTTACGGCGCTTTTGCGACGTTCGTTTCGGTGACGCGTAATGGCCGCTCCCGATCTGTATGCGGAAGTAGGGCACCGGCTACTGGTCTGGCTAACCCCTAATGTCAGCTCGCTCCGAAGTACACCGGCTGATTTCAAGGGTGGTGAGGAGACCGGGCCTAATACACCGCGCCGCGGGCGGTGATCGGCCAGAGCTGCTCGACGCGGTTGCCGCGGATGCCGACATACCAGTCGTAGAGGTTGACGGTCGGGTCGCAATGGCCGGGGACGAGGCGGATCTTGTCGCCGAGGCCGAGGCGGTTGGTGGCGCCCGAGATGCCGAGCCGGCCGTGCTCGTCGGAGGCGCGCTCGTAGGTGGCGGCGGGCTCGTCGCAGACGAGCGGCGGGCCCGAAGTCGAAGGCGAGCGCCTTGAGGCCGGCGTCGACGATCGCGCGGTCCTCGGTCGGGCGGCTCATCACCGTCGCCCACACGAAGAGGCTCGGCTCGAAGGCCTTGGTCGGGGCGCCGTCGCGGTCGAGGTTGCGGCCGTAATCGGCGTCCATGAAGATGTAGGAGCCGCATTGCAATTCGGTGTAGACGCCGCTCGCCGATTCGAACTCGAAGGTGCCGGTGCCGGCCCCGGTGACGGTCGGGCACTCGATGCCGTGGCGCGCCAGGAGGTCGCGGGTCCGCCCGGCCTTGTCGGCGGCCCCGGCGATCGCCTGGCGGCGCTCCTCCCAGCCGCGCAGATGCTGCGCCGAGCCGTGATAGGCCTGCAATCCGCCAAAGGTGAGGTGCGGCGCGTTGCGCGATCTGCCGCGCGAGCGCGAGCGCCGGCTCGCCCGGCTCGACGCCGCAGCGGTTGCCGCCCATGTTGACCTCGACATAGACCGGCAAGGTGACCCCGGCCTCACTCGCCGCCTCGTCGAGCGCGCGGATCTGGCTCGGATCGTCGGCGCACACGCCGACGCGGGCGATATGTGCGAGCGCGGCCAGGCGCCGCAATTTCTGCCGTCCGACCACCTCGTTCGTGACGAGCACGTCCGGGACCCCGCCCTGGACCATCGCCTCGGCCTCGCTGACCTTCTGAACGCACACGCCGACCGCGCCGAGCGCGACCTGCTTCAACGCGATGACCGGGCATTTGTGGGTCTTGGCATGCGGCCGCGCCCTGACGCCGGTGCCGGCGATGCGGTCGGGCAGGCGGCGCAGATTGCGCTCGAACGCGTCGAGATCGACGATGAGGGCGGGGGTGTCGACCTCGTCGAGGGTCATGCCGATCTCGGCCGGCGGGCGGGTGGTCATGGGCGGACCTCCTGAAGCTCCGGGTCGGAGGCTCGCGCAACCGCGGCCAAATTGCAACCGCGACCCCGTCGCAAGGACAGCCGCTGACATCGCCAATCTGCGCATCAAATTCGCATGGTATGCGATCCGCATGAGAGCACTCAGCATTCTCCCGCCGCCGCGGCCAGGCGGACCGCCGCGGCCGCGATGGAATCCCACTTGCGCGGGAATGACGATTGGGTGCTGGCAAGCCGTCTACGGGTCTCCTGTATTTCTTCTGCAGAAACAGGAGGTGCGGGCTAGAAATGGTCTACCAACTTGGCGCGCAGCGAACGGGCGTCGACCGGGGCGCGGACCTTGGCGTCGTTGTCGAAATAGACGTAGACGTCGCGGGCATTGCGGCGGGGCGGCTGCGTCTCGGGGGCGATCAGCCGCGCATGGTTGGGTTCGAGACCCCGGGCCCACAGCTTGATCCGCGCCGCCCAGTGGTCGAGCGCCTCGTCCGAATAGCCGCTCTCGTAGAGCTCCTCGGAGCCGTGCAGGCGCAGATAGACGAAGTCGGCGGTCAAGTCTTCGGCATAGGGCCACGCCACCGAGTTCGGCGAAGACGAGCGCGATCCGATGGCGACGCAACAGCGCCACAAAGGCTGGGTCGAGGAAGCTGGGGTGGCGGATCTCGATTGCGTGACGCAGCTCCCGCCGGCCTTCGGTGCGCGTCCAGGCGCGGCCGGAGAGTCGCTGCTCGTGCCGTTCGGCGAGGGCCGCCGCGGCCTCGGTGTCCCTTGGCAGCAGAGCGAAGAAATGTTCGAGGCGCGCGGCGTCGAATCTGAAGCGCGGCGAGAATTGCCAGAGGAACGGGCCGAGCTTGTCATCGAGGCGCAGCACGCCGGAGGCAAAGAAATTGGCGAGCGGCGTCTCGATGTCGCGAAGCTGCTTCAAATGCGTGATGAACCGGCTGCCCTTGACGGCGAAGACAAAGCCATCCGGGGTTTCGTCACGCCATTTGGCGAAGGAATCGGGGTGCTGGAGCGAATAGTGGGTGCCGTTGATCTCGATCGTGTCGACCTGCCGGCTGGCGAAGGACAGCTCATCGGCGTGCCGCAATTCCCGCGGATAAAACGTGCCGCGCCAGCCGCCGTAGTTCCAGCCGGAGATGCCGATGCGCAGGCTCCGCGAACGGCTCATCGCCCGTCGCCGACCGGATGTGATACCACACCCCGATGCTGACGATCTCCGGCCTGACATACCGCATCGGCGGGCGGACCCTCATTGACCAGGCGAGCGCGCAGATCTCCGAGGGCAGCAAGGTCGGGCTGGTCGGGCGCAACGGCGCCGGCAAATCGACCCTGCTGGACCTGATCCGCGGCGCCTCGCAGCCGGATGGCGGGTCGATCGAATTGCCGCGCGGCTATCGGATCGGCTTTCTGGCGCAGGAGGCGCCGAGTGGGGAGGCGAGCGCGCTCGACACGGTCCTCGCCGCCGACCATGAGCGCGCCGGCCTCTTCGCCGAGCGGGAGGCCGGGGCCGAGCCGCTGCGCGCCGCCGAGATCGAGGCGCGGCTGGTCGAGATCGACGCCCATTCGGCGCCGAGCCGAGCCGCGCGCATCCTTGCCGGGCTCGGCCTCGACGAGGCGATGCAGCGCCGGCCCATCGCAGATCTGTCGGGCGGCTGGCGGATGCGTGTCGCGCTTGCGGCGATCCTCTTCGCCGAGCCCGACCTCTTGCTGCTCGACGAGCCGACCAATCATCTCGACCTCGAGGCGGCGCTGTGGCTCGAGCGGTTTCTGCGCTCCTATCGCCGCACTCTGATCCTGGTCAGCCACGACCGCCGCTTCCTCAATGCTGTGACGACGGTAACCCTGCATCTCCAGCACGGCAAATTGACCGCCTACTCCGGCGGCTTCGATGCCTATTTGCGCGCCCGTACCGAGGCGGCGCAACGGCTGGCATCGTTGGCGCGCCAGCAGAGTTTCGAACGGCAGCGGATGCAGGCTTTTGTCGACCGGTTTCGCTACAAGGCGTCAAAGGCGCGCCAGGCGCAAAGCCGGCTCAAGGCGTTGGCCCGGCTGGAGCCGATCGTCCTGCCGGCTGAGGAGGCCCCGCCGCGCATCGCCTTCCCGGACCCATTACAGCTGAACCCGCCGCTGATCGCGCTCGAGGGGGCCGCGGTCGGCTATGTCCCCGGAAAGCCGGTGCTGTCGCGGCTCGATCTGCGGCTCGACCCCGACGATCGGATTGCGCTGCTCGGCGCCAACGGCAACGGCAAGACGACATTGGCGCGATTGCTCGCCGGGCGCCTTGCGCCGATCGCGGGACGCGTGACCCGGTCGCCAAAGCTTGCCTGCGGCTTTTTCGCCCAACATCAGATCGAGGAGATGCGGCCCGACGACTCGGCCTTCGACCACCTTTCCAGACTGATGCCGGACCATGTGCCGGAGGTGGTTCGAGCTCGGCTCGGCAGGTTCGGCTTCGGCCAAGAAAAAGCATTTGTTGCAGTGGGCGACCTCTCCGGCGGCGAGCGGGCGCGGTTGAACCTGGCCCTCGTCACCTATGATGCCCCGGCTCTTTTGATCCTCGACGAGCCGACAAATCATCTCGACATCGAGGCTCGCGAGGCGCTCGTCCAGGCAATCAACGATTTCCTCGGCGCCGTGGTGCTGGTGAGCCACGACTGGCATCTGCTCGAACTCGTTGCCGACCGGCTCTGGCTGGTCGCCGACGGGACGGCGCGGCCCTTTGAGGGGGATCTCGAGGATTACGAGCGTCAGGTGCTGGACGGCGGCGGATCGGAAAATGGGACCCGTTCGGGCGTGTCGCAATCCGGCAGCCGCCGGGTAGTCCGCCGGCTCGCCGCGGAGCGCCGGCGGGAGCTCGAGCCGTTGCGCCAAGCCGCGCGACGAGCCGAAGCAAAAATCACGCGGCTGACAGAGGAACGCGAGGCGCTCGATCGCGTCTTGGCCAAGCCGCCAGGTCCGCGGGATAACGGGCTGGCGCTCAGCACCGCCCTCAAGCGCCGTGCCGAGCTGATGCGGTTGATCGAGCGGGCGGAACGCGAATGGCTCGCCGCCGAGGAATCGATAGAGCGGGAAGCCGGGTGAGGTTCCGTGCCTGCGCGGTTCGTCGTAATTTTCCGGCGAATATTTCGCTGTACAAGTGCGCGCGCGGTCTTAGCAATTCTTCGACCGCAATTAGCCCTTGTGGAATTAAGCAAGATCAGGCCACAGGCTCGCGGCCAAAGGCCGCAGATTGCGGTGATCCTCTGTTACACTTTGACAAACTCGGCTGAACCGGCCTATCCACTATCTCGGAGACGGGGAGTTCTCCTTAGGTTGCGGAGCCGTGAGGAGACGAGACCGTCGTCCGAGTACCGCCTTCCCGAACTAGGTTTCGCCATGGCCGACACTCCCGCGATCACCGATCGGAACCTCGAAGCGACAACGAACATTTCCCTGAAGCGGGAGCCGGCTTGTTTCGCCTTTTTGTCGCCGCGCTCGATTTCCTCGCCGATGCCGATCAATTCGATCAACCTCGATCTTGCTTCGGCCGATTATTTTGGCGGACGTGCTTCGCTTTGGGCCGCTCTTGAGATGCGCTCTTCGGTCAGTGACGAGCGTCCGACGGCAATTCTCGGCTTCGACGAAACTTTTCTGCGCCCCTTCGCACGGGCGCTGATAGAGGCGGCGACGACGCGCGCTGCCTATCGCATGTCGATACTACAGGACTTCGCGTACTTCCGAGCGTTGTCGGGTCGTCGAATACGTAACCGGTCCCGGCAAGGCGCTCGAAGAATTGATGCTCCAGCCTTTCGACAACGTGGTGCTGATCAGCACGGCGAAGGGGAAAGACGGCGACGAGACGCTTTTCCAGTTGCCTCGCACCGACACCTTTCTGCGCGCCTTTGCCAAGATGGCCTATGTTGCCGATCAAGCGCTGCACGATCTGCTCGATGATATGGAACGGGTAGCTCGAGAGCGCAAACCGGTCGCCAATACCTAACGTGCACCCTCCGGCGCCAGCTCGGGGCGCGAACAAATCGAATAATCAGCGCTGCCGGCGATCGCAAGGAGACCGATGTCTCCCTGCGATGCCTTCAGAAGCTCGGTGTAACTTAACGCTATTGCACGGTGCCGTGAGTGGTGATGTGCGCGCCGCCTGGCTGCTGCTCAGGGGGCATCACCCCCGGGGCCGGAGGGGCCGACGGGTTCGAGAAGTTCCCCGCCTGCAGCCGCTGCAGCTCTTCCTGGTTGAGCTGGTTGGCGCTGCTGCTTACTTGCGTCCCGCGGTGATGCTCGGCCATCTTGCCGTGCGAGGCGTGCCGTGAGGCCCGGTGATGCTTCGGCGGCATCGCCGAACTGGTATCGGACATCGAAGACGGGAGCCACTGCCGCGGGCGGCGCCGTGCGCGGACCCGACAGCGCCGATCCGCCTGGGTTCGGGCCGGAGCTGTACGGCGTTAGTCCCGGTCCACCGGGGTTCGGACCCGGAGTACCCACGGAGTTGCCGCCGGACGGATTAGCCTGCGCCCAAACTGGCGCCGAAAGCGCGAGCGCGGCGACCACCGCCACACCGGTCAAAAGATGATGTTTCATGTCTGCGATCCTCTCTCTTCGGTCCTCAGTTTGGACATGGTCGGACGATTAGGGTGGCTGCCGTTTAGTCGAAGTCTTCTCCTTTACGCTTCAGATGGTATTTGCAACGCTTCGTGGAAAGTCCGCCGCCATCATCGACTGCTGCACGGCCGCGGCCCTTGCGTTCGTCTTTTGCGGCTCAGCCCGTCACTAACGACAAAGCATGTCGTCATGATCCCTACCACGCAATTTTCCTGCCTTCACTCCACTCTGCTCGATTGCTTCGGATGATTATATCGGGAAGCTCGTCTTTGCAAGCGCAACAGTAGCCCCAGAGATTGATCGAATAACCGAAAAAGCGAAACGAATGCCTCGAGTTCAAGTCAGGAGCGCGGCGCCGGCCATATGTCTTCTTTGCGGCATCGCAAAGGAGGAGCGGATCGCCGTGAAATTTGGACACTCACTCGGATTGCCAGCACCGATTGCGCGAGGCGCAACTCTCGAATCCGCGAGCCGCCCTGCCGCCGTCGCGCCGACCCTCCCGGGTGACGCCGACGGCGGCAGTGCGAAGCGTCGGGCAGAGCAGTACCATCGCGCCCTCCCAAGCGAGAGAGGGCTGCGTCGGCTTACGCTATGACGAAGATACCTTGGTCTGACTCAGCTGGTCTGAGCAGTGGACGACTTCTTCGACTTCTTTTTGGCGTGGTGAGATTTCGAGGAATGCTTCTTTTTGGTCGTGGTCGTCGGAGCAGTTGATGTCGAGGTGTCCGGGGCCATCGTCTGTCCCGTCCCCGTCGGTCTGGGCATAGGTTTCGACTGGCAACGCGGTACCGGCAACAAATGTGAGCAACGCAAACGCTGAGACGAGCGCCTTCATCAGTGAACTCCTAAGTCAAAATAACGACGCGCCGTTTTTCTTGCACTCTTGAGGAGTGCAACCAAACATTACCGCCGCAATAGTTGCGACCTCCGGCCGCACACTTACAATATCACGTCTTGGGTAAACGAGGTAAGAATCGTAGAAGAAAAGCCGCAAATGTTGGCAGTGGGAGCCGCGAGCCGTCGGAAATAATATCAAACCGGCGAAAGGGGTCGCGTTCGGCCGGCAGCGTCGCTCGGCCATCCAATCTGCCGAAGGTTTGCCAAAGAAAAACCGCCGCGGATTATCCGCGGCGGTTGTCGGGGGTCCCGGGCGGGCCCCCGAAACTTGCGCGTACGGAGGCTTCGTTACGGGAAGACGATCTCGACGCGGCGGTTCTGCGGCTCGCGTACGCCTGGAGGCGTGGGAACGCGCAGGTCGTTTTGGCCACGGCCAGCGACCACCATGTCAGTGCGCGGTACGCCGAGGCGTTCGAGTGCGGCGGCGACGGCGTTGGCGCGCCGCTCGGAGAGCCGCTGGTTGTACCCGGGCGACCCCGAAGTATCGGTGTAGCCGGTCACCTGGAGCGTCACGTGTCCGCCCGCGTGATACTGGTTCGCAGCAAGCTGGATGATCTGCTGGCCCTCAGGAGTGATGTTGTATTTATCCCAGTCGAAGAACACGAGATAGACCTGATGGGTCGGCGGCGGCGGCGGGGCCGGAGGCGCCGGCGGTGGCGGTGCCGGCGGCGGCGCGCCGAACTTCAACGTCAAGCTGGCGACAATGTTCTGCGTGTTGTAGCCGGACGTGTATTTTACGCCGCTAAAGCCGAACGGCGGGAACGGGGCTACCCCTTTGTTGTTGAAGGTCGGCTGAGTGGTCGCCTCGTAGCGATAATCGACATCAAAGGCGAGCAACGGGTTGATGTCGTAGCGGATACCGGCGATCGCCTGATAGCCGAAAATCCAATTGCTGCCCTTCAGGAAAGTCCCGCCAAGAGTCGGGTTGGCGAAAGGCGTCCCTGTCCCGATCCTGCCCAGTACACCTCCGGGCCCGCTGACCGTCGTCAAGCCCAACCCGTTTAAGGTGACCGGGTTGAGTGATATCGAAGTCTACGTTGTCCACCGCGCCGATGCCGAACCCGATATGCGGGGTGACCGGCCAGCCTATGGTGAAGTCGTAGATGACGTTGGTCATAATCGAGTGGGTTACTCGCTCCCCGGAAAACGCATTGGTGCCGCCGGGATTGAAGAACCCGCCAAAACTCGACAGCCCATTATTCCGATAACTGTATTCTTCTTCGAGACGCCAGGGACCATACTGCAACCCTAGCCGGCCGCCGGCGTTGAAGCCGCTGTTATATCTGGCGCTGCCGTTGAAGCGGCTGGCAAAAGGCCCGTTGGCACCACCAAGTCCAAGTCCGCTGTCGACCCTGAAAGGCGTCGTCGTGATCGTGTCCTTCTGGTTCGAAAGGCTGGTCCACCCGCCCTCCGGTCCGACGTAGAAGAGGGTCGGGTACGGGCCCCCCAGCCAAGCAAATTGCGCATTCGCCTCGGCGCACCCAAACGCCACGGCAAGCGCTGCGCCTGCGCCTAGCAGATAGCGACTTTTCATCCCTTACCTCCGGCCACTAAATACGCGTGTGACGATGGTCGTCGCGCCACCGATCGCCGATCTTCGCTATCCACCGATCCGATGGCAAACGGTTTTTATCTCAACGGGACCGCTTGCCGGCAAATCCATGCAGAAGGGAAGATGATGCGGCATTTGCGCAACAGTTTGGCTCTAACTCAGCCAATCTCCGTTCATCGCGCCGCGTCTTTTCCGCAACACTCAGCGGCGGATCGCACCGGCGGATAAATCAAAAGGAGCTCGCCGGGAACGCGACGAGCCGCGCGGCTGTTGTCGCTACCCGGCTTCTGCAACCGTCTGAGTATCGTAGCTAATTCAACGTGCGGTAAAGCCGCCGCAGGCTGGCTTTAGGATGGCTTCGCGGGCCGGACGCGTGTCTTCCGGGTCCTAGGCGTCGATGAGGACGCCGGGATTGAGCAGTCCCTGCGGGTCGACTGCGCGCTTCGCGGCGCGCAGGGCCTCCGCGAAGAGCTCGGGCCGCTGCTTATCATACCAGGGTCGGTGGTCGCGCCCGACCGCGTGATGATGGGTGATCGTCCCGCCCGCGGCGATCAGCGCCTCGCTGGCGGCGCTCTTGATCGTATGCCACTGCGACAACAGATCGCCATGCTGCCCCAAGGCATGGAAGGAGAAATACGGCGCCGGCCCGTCGGGGTAGACGTGGGTGAACCGGCAGGTCACCTGCCCGGCCCGCCCGGTGGCCTCACGGATCGCCGCTTCGGTCGCGGTCTTGACTGCATCGTGAAAGGCTTCGAAGCGCTCCCAGGTAATCGCGGTTTCGAAAGTGTCCGCGATGATCGCCCGTCCGACCAGCCGCTCGCGGGCATAGGGCATGCGGATAAAGGCGTTGCGCCACATCCCTGCCGCCCCTTCGCGATGCGCATCGGCCTTCTCCGGCTGTTCGCGCGTGCCGCCATGATCGGTGCAGCATTCCAAGGCGCGCGCCATCCACGCATCGACCGGGTGGTCGCCCAACTCGAAGGCCAGCACCAGGATCGCCGCCCTCCCGTCTCCCGCTCCGGTGTTGTATGCCTCCTGCGGGTCGAGGATGCGGCAGTTCGCGGGGTAGAGGCCGGCCTGGGCGATCGCTCTGACGGCGCGGGCAGCCGAGAAGAAGTCCGCGAATTGCACCGCGCCGCCGGCGCGGAAGCGCGGCCGGTCCTGGAGCCGCATCCACGCCTCGGTGATCACGCCGAGAATGCCTTCCGACCCGATGAACAGCCGGTCGGGGCTGGGGCCGGCGCCGGAGCCGGGCAGGCGTCGCGTCTCGACGAGGCCGCGCGGAGTGACGACGCGCAGATTTTCGACGAGATCGTCGATGTGTGTGTAGAGGGTGGCGAAATGGCCGCCCGACCGCGTCGCGATCCACCCCCCCAATGTCGAGTATTCGAAGCTCTGCGGAAAATGCCGCAGGGTCACGGCATGGGGCTTGAGCTGCGCCTCGAGCGCGGGGCCAAAGATTCCGGCCTCGATGCGCGCGGCGCGCGAGGTGCGGTCGACTTCGACGACGCGGTCCAGATGCCGCAGATCGAGCGAGATCGCCGCCCGGCACGCAGTGCCCTCGATCGCCGGCTCGACGCCGCCGACGACGCTGCTGCCGGCGCCGAACGGGATCAGCGCGGCCTGCGCGCCGGCCGCCCAATCCGCGACCGCGGTGACCTCTGCTTCGTTGCGCGGGTAGGCGACGACATCGGGCGCGTTGTCGTAAAGACCGGCGAGCCCGCGCACGTAGTCCGAAAAAGACTTGCCGTAGGTGTGGGCGACCCGATCGTAATGTTCGTTGGAGCAGTGCGGCGCCAAGGCCGGCGGCGGCGCGATCCGCGGCGGCCGCAAGGCGATCTCGGACAGCGCCGGCGGGTTGCGCTCGTCGAACCGGTCGACAGCGAACAGCCGGCGGTAGCGGTCGAGAGCGGCAGCCTCCTCCTGGGCTGTCAGACCCTCGCCTTCACGCCCCCAGCCGAAATGTTTGAGCCGCCGTTCCGCCATTGCACTCTCCCGGTTGCGAAACCTCTCCCTCACCCCTGCAAATCGTCGGCCTTTTTATTGAGCGAGGCAATCAGGCCGTCGATGCCGCTGGTGCGCAGGATGTTCGCGAAATCCGACCTTCGCGTCGCCAGCTCGCTGATCGAGCCGGAGAGATAGATATCGCGAATTTGCCAGGCATTATCGTTGTCGTGGACGACATAATTGATCGCGACCGGTTCACCGTTCGACTTGATGATTTGGGTTTTGATCAAGGTGCCGTGCTTGATCTGCTGCTGCCCGAGCACCTCGAACTTTTCGCCAGCATAGGCGTCGAACCGGGTAGCATAAATCGCGGCGATATAGCGGCTATAGGCCTGTACGGCGCGCCGCTTCTGCTCGGGCGTCAAACTCCTCCATGTCGGGCCGACCGACAGCCGCGCCATAAACGGCACATCGAACGTCCCGCGCACGACCGGCTCCAGTTTCTGGTAGCGGCCCTTCGGTCCCAGGGCCGAAGCATGCTGTATGACATCGAGCAGCACGTTATAGAAATTTCGCACCACATCGGTCGGCGCCCCCGTCGTTGCCGACGCTTCGGGTGACGGAAAGACCAGCCACGCCGCCAAGAGAAACCCGAAGCGGACGGCTTTCCAGGACCCCGGCTGTCGGCATCTCAACATATTCACCCCCCTAGTTTCACTCAGCGGCCATACCAGCCGACCGCGTTTGCGGCCTTCTCGGCATCGGCATCTTCCAATATTTGCAGCCGCCTGTCGAAGTCGCTGGTATCGATCGCCCGGACGAAGGTGTCGACCATCTGGCTCAACTTGAACGCCTCGTCGGGCGTGATGGTGCCCTGTGCTGCCGCCTTGACGATTGCCCCCATCGCCGCTGCGATGTCGGAAGCGCTGCGGATCGCCGGCACGGCGAGCTGGATCGGCCGCTCCCGGCGCGGCGCTATGATGCGGTCGAGACAGATCCGCAGCGCTCCCTCGCTGCCGCCGAGAGCGAGCTCGACCGCCTTCCGGCTCAGTGCTTCGGCCTCGCTGTCGAAGAGCGCTTCGGCGGCGAGCGTTGCCTTGTTGCGCGCGCCGGCAGGGCGCCCCGCCGGATTGCCCGACCGCCCCTTCTCGAACGGCCGCCCCGGCCCCCGTGCTGGCTGTTTCTGCAGCGAATTTACAGCCATGCCCATCTCCTCTATGGCAAAGCGGCCCGTTCGCGAGCCGCGATCTCGCCGCAGAATGTGATAATAATTTGTCAATTTTATGATCGACCATTTCTGATAATAGCAATTCATAGCCGATCGGATTCCGGGCGTAGATTGCTCGGCCGCCCAACGGGTCGTTGGCGCTGCATCCGAGGGCGGATTGATCCCGCGGGTAAATGTTCGAGTGTGAGATGGCTCACACCCGACTGCTGCGATCTCGTCGATAATGCCGCATATCCGCATGCCGGCGGGTTGCATATTGCCCTCTTGCGAAATCGCGGTCTATGTTCCTGGCCCTAGAGTCCGATCAGCGGGTTTGTCGGCGAAGGCTCCATCAGAGAGCCGACGGCCGCCATCTTCCTCTGTGGCGCCCACACGCTAGGATAGCCATGACCCTGGGCGACTACAGTTTGGCAACGCCAGGTCCGGGCTCTGGCCGGCGCAGGCTGGAACGCCGGCTGGCCGCGATCCTTGGCGCCGACATCATGGGCTACAGCGCTTTGATGGAGCGCGACGAAGAAGAAACGCACAGCCGGGTCGGGGCAGAGCTGGAGAGGTTTCGGCGCGAGGTCGAGAAATCACACGGCCGCGTGTTCAGTTTTGCCGGCGACGGCCTCATGGCCGAGTTTCCGAGTGCGGTCGAGGCGTTGAAATGCAGCCTGCGCGTTCAAGCCGAAGCTGGCAAGCGCAACGCGAAGCTCCCTACCGAGGAGAGGATACTATTTCGAATCGGTATTAATTCCGGCGAGCTTGTGCTCCAAAGAGGGCGCACCGGCGGAACGGCGGTAAACGTCGCCGCTCGGCTCGAGCAGATTGCAGAGCCAGGTGGAATCTGCCTCTCCAGCTCGGTGTTCGAGCAGGTCAGGCGGATCGTCACGGCCAGCTATGAATTCCTGGGCGAGCAGCGCCTCAAAAACATAAGAGACGCGGTCGCGGTCTACGGCATCCGAGCGGCGACGTGTAACGCGTGGCCGGGCATGCCGACCCTTCCTCGGCTGACGGGTTCGGCGATACCGGATATCCGATCGGCGGAGAGCGCTGCCGAGTACCGCCCGTCGCTAGCGGTCCTGCCGTTCCGAACGCTGCAGAAAGACCAATCCGACGCGTATTTCGCCGAGGGAATGGTGGATGACATCATCCGCGCCCTTGGCGGATTGAAGGATCTGCTGGTCATTGCCCGCAGCTCCACACAGATGTTTGCTCGCGCACCGCTCGACTTGCGCCGTGTCGGCCATGAGCTCGATGTGCGCTATGTCCTGCATGGTAGCGTTCGGCGTTCTGACAGAGCGCTTCGGATTGCGGTCGAGCTGACCGAGGCACAATCCGGTCAAGTGATCTGGGCCGACCGTTTCGATGGCGATCTTGCAGAGCTGTTCGACCTGCAAGACCGGATCGCACTTCGGGTGGCGACGGCGATCGCGCCGCATTTGCGTGAACGCGAGTTGAACCGAGCTCTATGCAAGCATCCGGCCAGCATGACCGCCTATGACCTCACCTTGCGAGCGCTCGACCTCTTTCACCGATTGGACCGCGCATCGATAACGCAAGCAAGGGAATTGCTGGAACAAGCGGTGGCGCATGATCCGGACTATGCGCCGGCCTATTCGCACATGGCCTCCCTGCATATGAGATGGATCGGCCAGGGATGGTCGAAAGACGAGATGGCGGACAGAAGGAAGGCGGCGAACGCAGCGCGGCTGGCGATCGAGCGGGATCGGAACGACGCGATCGGCCTCGCGATTTACGGCCATGTCCAGTCTTATTTACTGAAAGACTATAGCGTTGCGTCAGATTATTTTAACCGCGCGCTCGCTGTTGGCCCGAGCTGTGCCTGGGCGTGGGGCTATAGCAGTCTCACCTGCGGATACCTGGGTGATTACGAAACGGCCGTCGCGCGCGCAGAAAGCGCGGTGCGGCTCTCCCCGCTCGGGCCGGACGCATTCTGGCTCGAGCATTATCTGTCACAGGCATATTACCTGATCGGCCGTCATGAGGACGCCGTCGGGTGGGGACGGATGTCGGCCGCTCACGCCGGCGCCAATACCTCAAACCTGCGCAGTTTAATCGCGAGCCTCGTTGCGCTGGGCGAGATGGACGAGGCTCGCACGGTCGCTCAGCGTTTATTGCAGCTGGTTCCGACGTTCCGATTGACCACGTTCCTAACGCGGACCCCATTGCGCGGCGCAGTCAGAGATCTTTTCGCCGAACGCCTCAGATTAGCGGGAGTGCCCGAATGACCGGGGCGCTCCAGGATTCTACAGCCCCTAATCACCCGTAGGAGGCAGAGCATGACCGCAGAGCTTCGATGGTAACGACGGCAACGACGGAAATTCCGCCAACGCCGGTGGCGCCGGCAATACGACGAGCACCAGCGCCGGGTGGTTCTTCGCCGACCGGGTGAACCTGCCGCTGGTCACCGAGCCCGACACCGGCCCCAACGCGCCGTCGCCGCCCGTGCCGATCGGCCAGCTCCCGACCATCAATCTTCCGCACTTCCCTGCCCGCAACTGGTCCGCCGACTGGTACTCTTGGCTGGCCGTGAACGACTTCGTCGGAACCGGCTGGCAAACCATCAACCCCACCAACCCGCCGAGCGCCGCCATTACCCCATGGAGCTGGCCGACCTGGGTGCCGTATCCGCCCCCGGCCAACTGGTCGGCGCTGAACGCGGGGGCGAACGTGCAGGGTGAAATCGTCGATCTCGTGACCGCCGCTTCGAACGAGCGGGCCGACGCCTTGGCCGAGATCCTTTCGCAATCCAACGAATTTATTAGCTACTTTTTGAACATGATGACGGCACGGCCGGGGGCCTATCCGTACACCACGAAGGTACTGAGCATCGCCAGTCTGGTGGGCACGTTCGTCGCGATGTACTTCAAGAACCTGTACAGCAGACCGCGCCCGTCGCAGCTCTGCCCAGCGCTGCTGCCGCCGATCGAGATACCGGGGCACGCGTCCTTCCCAAGCGGCCACTCGACACAGGCGCATCTGATGGCCCTGTGCATGAACGATGTGTTTAGCGGCTTGCCGCAGCAGAACACAATGGTGGACGATCTGTGGACGCTCGCCGACTGCATTGCCCGCAACCGCGAGATCGCCGGGCTGCACTATCCAAGCGACACGGCCGCTGGCGTGGCGTTTGCCTATTGGACCCACTATCTGCTGAACGGGGCAGGGCAGACGCACTACCAGCAGGCTGTCGCCGCCGCCGCGGGGGAATGGCAGTGAACAGCGCGTATGACGGCTTGGCAAAGGCCGAGAATGTCCCGATCGTCATCATCGACGAGCTACGACAGCGCTTCCAAGGATTCCCTGTTCCGACCGGGTTGTTCAATCCTTCAACCCAGAGCCAAGCGGTGCTGCGCAGATATGGCTTACCGCCACGGCCAGACCCCGATAGACAGCCAGTCCTCCGGCAGACCTGGGACCGAGGGTTCGGAGCGCCGCTAACGTTGCAGGAATTCCATTTCAGCCAGGACCTGGTTGAGAGCACCCGATATCGTCCGCAATTCAGGCGGGCGGATGAGTTGCCGGTCGCCGAGACACGGTTTGAGACCAGTTCAAACTGGTCGGGGGCCTATATCACGGCGAACCGGGACAAGCAGTTCCTGCAGATCTGGGGCGTCTGGACGATACCGGGCAATCTTAGGCTGCCGCCGGGACCATTCCAGGGACCGCCCGGGATTGACTATGTCTGCTCCAACTGGATCGGTCTTGATGGTCAGCGGCTTTATTTCGACTCCTCGCTGCCGCAGATCGGCACAGTCTCGACACTGCAGTCGAACGGAACCACCACCGCGCAGGCATGGACGCAGTGGTGGGCGCGCGGGACCGCCACCACGCCGCTGCCGCTCGGCCTCGCGGTCGCGCCGGGCGATCAGGTGCTGTCCGTCCTGACGGCTTCGGACTCCCAGAACGTGATCTTCGTGATGGTCAACCTGAGCACAATGACCGGTATGGCGGTAACGGGCACCGCACCGCCCGTCCCGCTGCCGGACGGGACCACGGCCACGCCAGACATTGCCGGCGCCACCGCCGAATGGATCGTTGAGCGCCCCGCCATCCCGGGCCAGAAAGAGCGCTACAACTTTCCCGACTATGGACATACCGAGTTCGACCTCTGCGTGGCGGTCGAGGGTGACGGAGTGGACATCTTTTCATTATTCGGGGGGCTGCGGCAGGAGCTGCAGGCCGCCCGCCGCATCCGCATGTTCGATGTGCTGTTCAATCCCGCGCGTACGGCGTTCATCTCGATGCCCAAGCGAGTGAGCGACACCGCGATTTGGGTCCGCTACGGCGGGTTTCCGGACTGACCACACCGTATTCAATCTTTAGCTCTAGCTCTAGCCGCCAAGGCAGCCCCGCGCGATGTCGCTGTCAGGCGGCCGAAGGCGGGTGGCGGGATGCGTCGTTTCGAGGTGGCTTCGTAGGGCGGCGGCGATACGCAACACGACGTCCACCTTGCCCGGTTCGGCACGGAACACCTGAAATAAAAAAAGGCCGAGAGAGAGGACGTTGCTGCGGGTCGGAGGCAGCGGGCAGATCGGGAACCAGCCTGAGTGGTTCAGTCGGGCGCAGCCGCCGCTTTATGCCACCCTTCGCGCGTGCGCGATTTCCTTTGCTCGCACGGGACGCACCGCCTCAGCCGGCACGGTCAGGACCGAGACTGTTTCGCCGGCTAAGGTCACAAATTCGATCTCGTAACCGGCGCCTCCCGCATGGATCATCACAACCCAGCCGACGTCGCCCGCCTGTAATCCCTGTTCCGGCAGGCTCTGCGTCAGAACAACGGGGTCCAATTCCTTGATCATCGCTCTACTCCCGGGACAGCGTAGGCCGTAACTAGTCTCGGTGCGACCTCCCCGGTCGCTACGAACCAAATTGCTCGAATGCGCGGCTTTCGGCCATCGGGTGCCGTCAACCGTCCTTCCAGCGTATATTTTCTGCCAAATTGGGTCTCGCTGACCGCAACAATTCGAGCAGATCGCAGGTGTCCATACAATGCATCGCGCAAAGTCTGCCACTGTGCTGCGCTAAACCCGAATTGCTGGAAAAAGGCAGCCTTGGCCCGACCGGCCGGATGGCCGCTTGCCAGGAGATATTGGGTCAATTTCCGCTCTTCAATGATAGCGAGGTGGGTCCCTGGCAACCTCCGCGGCTTCAATGTCCCTCGCGGGGTTTTGCAGGCAGGAGGCCGAAGGCGGGTGGGGGGATGCGGCGCTTGGAGGCGGCTTCGTAGGCGGCGGCGATCCGCAATACGACGTCTTCCTTGCCGGGCTCGGCGCGGAAGACCAAGGAGAACGGCAGGCCTGGGGGCGGCAGGGTGGTCGGGGTGTCGGAGGGGACCGAAATGATAACGCGTGCCGTCGGGGCTGAGCGCGAAGACCGGGTCGTAGACGGTCGTGACGTAACCTGCCGGGATCAGCACCTCGGTCAGGCCGGCGTTGGGACCGTAAAACGACTCGGAGCGCAAATTGTTGCGGCCGCCCAAGGGGTCGTTGGCGCGGCCGATCTTGGCCGGCGGCAACGGCGTGTGCAGGCGGACGAGGGCGTCGAGGCGGTTTTCGAGCATCACCATCATGTCGAGGCGGCGCAACAGTTCGCGCAGCATGATGCGCTCGTCTACACCCTGACGCCCGCGCACCGGATTGCGCGGGTCGGTGACCTCTTCCCAGTTCTTGAACCCGGCGCGGCCGTCGTCGCCCCAGAATTTGGAGCGCGCATTGAGCGCCGCGAAATCGGCGAGCGTCTCGGTGAAGCCGCGCGCCCGCCAATCGGCGGCGCGTCGCGACAGGTATTGGTTGACATGGAAGCGGAAAGACATCGCCAGCTCCTGTTCCTGGATCGTGGCGATGTCGAGATTGGCGGGTGGCGTGATCCGGGCTTCGGCCAGCTCGACGCAATAGTCGATCGGCGCCATCGTGCCCGTGCCGAATACCTTGCCGGGGGCGAACTCGGTCGGCCGGATCGCCGCGGCGAATTCCTTGAACAGAGGCTGACCGTCCTGGCCCAGCCGGAAGAGCAGGTCGGGCATGAAAACCGGCGCGAGCCTCGCCAGGCCCTGCCGGAAATCGGAGCTCATCTGCTCGAGGTCGCGATCGCGCTCCCAGAGGGGGTCCGAGGATTCGACCAATGTCGCGCCGAGCTTCTCGCCGAGGATCGCCTTGATCTCAGTGGTCGCGGCCGTGGTGATCGGCTCGGCGGCCTTGTCGCCGGGCCGGACCAGCATAGACTCGCGGACGACGCCGATGCGCATGCCGACGAGGGACCCCGACGACTTTGTGTGGCTCGCATACGAGGTCTCCAACATCGAGGAGCGCGGCACCGTCGTGTAAGGGTCGCGCGGGTCGTAATAGCCTTTCTCGGGGTCCTTCAGCGCATCCAGAACCTTGGCGGCGTCGCCTATCGTGCGGGCGAGAATGCCGGTGCGGTCGCAATAGATGTCGGCGCCGATCGCACCGCCATTGAAGCTCAGCAGCGCCTTGTGCGGCAGGATCAAAGCGACCGCATTGTGATTGGCCGGGCCTCGGGTCGAGGCGCGGGTCTCCTCGCCGAGGCTCACCATGACGAGATTGGCGTTGACCGAGACGCCGGACCCCGAGCTCGAGCCCAATGAGGCGGCGCGAGTCGTGTCGTACGGGTTAGCCGGGTTGCCGCCCCAGCTGCTGCGCTGATACCCCAGCACCGAGGGCAAGACCTTGTCGGGCTTGTGCCGGCCGCCCGGATCGCCGGCGCGGCCGTTGTATTCGGTGCAGACCGCCTTTGCGAAAATGATCGCGCCTTTGTTGCGCAGCTGCTCGACGAGGATATGATCGAGTGCCGGAAAGTCGATGTCATAGGCCGCATCGCCCCCGGCGGTCGTGCGCATGTCCTTGGTGTCGAACGGGTCCTTGAACGAGAAGACGACCCCGTACATCGGCATCTTGTCGAGATCGGGATTGCGCCCGTACTCGGCGTCGAGCTCGGCGGCGCGCTCGAGAGCGTCGGGAAATTTGCGGAAATGCTCGCAGACCGGCGGCGCGCCCGGCGGCAGCGGTCCCTCGGAAGGATGTCGGTCGAATTCGCCGCGGCAGGTGACGGACCGCTCGCCCCTGATGTTGAGCGTCGCAAGCGCGTTGAGCTGCCCGGCATCCGGGATGCCGGCGATCATTCCGTATTGCTGCTGTACCGATGGATCGGACGCAGTCGGTTCCATGCGGCCGAATTCGAGCGGCGGCCCCTTGTACTTGTCGAGATCGGGGAAGATCGTCAAGGCCTTGACGGTCTCGGTCGGGAAGCGTAGCGGTGCCTTGGCTCGAACCGCGCCGGCCGCCTCCGGGACCGGGACCCCGTCCTCGGTCACAAGGACGCTGCACACCCCGTTATAGGCCCGCGCCCGATCGATATAATGCTGAACGACCGCGACGCAGGTCGTCCGGCCGGCTTTGATGACCGCGTGCAGGTCGTCGATCGTCACTTCTTCGAGAGAGAAGGGCTTTTCGTCCGGCATCGGCTTGCTCCTCTTCGCCGCGGTGGTCGCAATATTGCACGTTCTGCCGTAAGCTCGTCGTTTCGAGCTGGCAGCACCGATGCACAGAAAGGCGACCATGTCCGAACTGCACCGTTTCCTCGATGAGGCCCGCGGGTTGTTGCCCGCCGCCGTGGCACTGCGCCGGCGCATTCACGCCGAGCCGGAGCTGGGGCTCGACTTGCCATTGACCACTGCGGCGGTGCTCGAGGAATTGCACGGGCTCGATGTGGAAATTGCCCGCGGACCATCGACCTCCGGTCTCGTGGTCTCGCTCGCCGGCAGGAAGCCCGGGACACAGACCGGCCGCACGATCCTGTTGCGCGGCGACATGGACGCCTTGCCGATGCCGGAGGAGACCGGGCTCGACTTTGCCAGCAAAATCCCCGGCCGCATGCATGCCTGCGGGCATGACGCGCATACGGCGATGCTGGTTCAGGCCGTGCATCTGCTGCACCGGCACCGCGACGAGCTGGCCGGCACGGTCAAATTCATGTTCCAGCCGGGCGAGGAGGGCCATGCCGGCGCCCGGCTGATGATCGAGGACGGTCTGATCGATGCCGATCCCAAGCCGGACGGGGCGTTCGCGTTGCACATTTCGCCCGGCATCCCTGCCGGCGCCATTCTCGGCAAGCCCGGCCCGATGATGGCTTCGGCCGATTACTGGACGATCACGGTGAAGGGTCGCGGCGGTCACGCCTCGATGCCGCAAGACGCGGTCGATCCGATCCCGGTCGCCTTCGAAATCGGCTTGGCCCTGCAGACGATGGTGACTCGCCGGATCGACGTGTTCGACCCGGTCGTGCTGACTTGCGCCAAAGTAACCGCCGGCTCGACGAACAACGTCATCCCCGAGAAGGCCGAGATGGTCGGCACGTTGCGCGCGACCTCGGAGAGCGCACGCGAAAGGGTGCAGGAAGGCCTCAGGCGGGTCGCGGCCAATGTCGCCGCCGCTCACTTGTGCGAAGCCGAGGTCACCGTGAAACGCGGTTATCCAGTTACAGTCAATGACCCCGACTTTGTCGATTTCGCGCGAACTGTCGCCGCTGAGCTGCTTGGCCCGGAGAACTACATCGACCGGCCGGCGCCGATCATGGGGGCAGAGGATTTCTCCTACGTATTGCAGCGTATGCCCGGCTGCCTGATGTTCCTCGGCGTCATGCCGCAAGGCCATCGCGAGCACGATCATGTCGCGCCGATCCACTCCAACCGCATGATGTTGAACGAGGACTGCATGGCGGCCGGCATTGCGATGCACGCCTCGATCGCCCACCGGTTTCTTGCGCAGGGCGGGATCGGCTGACGATGCTGCACTCGGGACGCGTCACGTTTGGCGCGATGGAGGCGGTGGTGTTCGGCAGGCCCGCGGCCGAGGCTATCGCCGATGAGGTGCGGCGGCTCGGCGCCGAACGCGTATTTCTGATGGTGAGCGGCACACTCAACCGCACGACGGACGAGGTCGCGGCGGTGCGTCGCACGCTCGGCAACCGCGTCGCCGGGATTTTCGACCGAATGCCGCCGCATACGCCGCGGGGCGCCGTGATCGAGGCCGCCGCGGCGGCGCGCGAGGCCGGCGCCGATTTGATCGCGACGATCGGCGGCGGCTCGGTGACCGACGGTGCCAAGGCGGTGCAGCTGTGCCTGGCGAACGACATTCGCACTGCGGAGGCGCTTGACGGCCTGCGCCCGGTCGAGGGGCCGGACGGCGCCCTCGGGCCGCCGCCCTGCAGCGCGCCCGCGGTGCGGCAGATTACGGTGCCGACGACATTGTCGGCCGGCGAGTTCAGCGCCATTTCCGGCGTCACCGACGAGCGGCGGCGGGTCAAGGAGCTGTTCCGGCATCCGCAAATCATCCCGCGCACCGTGATGCTCGATCCGGCCGTCACCGTGCACACGCCCGAATGGCTGTGGCTGTCGACCGGGATTCGCGCGGTCGACCATTGCGTCGAGGGCATCTGCTCCGGCGAGGCCAACCCGTTCGCCGACGCCCAGGCGCTGCACGGACTGGCGCTGCTCATCCGCGGTCTGCCCCGCGTCAAGTCTGATCCGAGCGATCTCGCGGCGCGCCTCGATTGCCAGATGGGTTCGTGGCTGTCGATGGGGCCGCTCGCCAGCGGCGTGCCGATGGGTGCGAGCCACGGGATCGGCTATGTGCTCGGCGCCCTCTTCGACATCCCGCACGGGCACACCTCGTGCATCATGCTGCCGGCGGTGATGCGCTGGAACAAGCCGGCCAACGCCGAGCGTCAGGCGCTGGTCGCCGCCGCGATGGGCCACCCCGGCGAGGACGCCGGCGACGTGCTCGACGCGTTCATCGCCGCTCTCGGCATGCCGCGCAGCCTCGGGGCGGTGCGGATCGGGCCGGAGAGCTTCGCGCGCCTTGCCGAAGGGGCGATGCGGACACCGTGGGTCCCGCGCAACCCCCGTCCCATCACCGGGCCGGCGCAGCTCCAGCAAATCCTGGAACTGGCGGCGTGACGTGTGGCGGCGCGCCGGCCTGCCGTGGCTGGTTTCGTTCTTCTCAGCGATCTGCCGAAGCGCCCGTTTTCCGACCCCCGCCCGCGATCCCCTCACGGCGACCGTAGAGGCCGCAGGCTGCTTGCCAACGGTAAACGACGATGGCCGAGCTCGATTGCACGGGGTACAATTGGTCTTCGATGTGCAGCTCTGAACCTCGCTCGCTGATTTCGCTGTTAAATGCAGCGAAAGAACAGCCACAGGCCGTACCCATCACAGCGGAATTCCTCACCTTTGGCCCACCGCTATCGCACGGAAACAGCGAAAAAGCTGGCTGATCCTGGCTGTTCCTCCGGCTGTGCATTACAATAGATCAAAACCAATCGTTCGGACATCCGCGCAATGGAATACATATCGCACCATTGCGGCTTTTTTCGGGTGAGCCCTATCGGGTTCGAGCCGATCACTGAACTGAGATGTGAGGTCGTCCCCTCGTATTAGAGTTAGCGGTCGAGCAGCCGGGAGACGAGAGCATCGATCACGGCTGCGACACCATTCTCGGCTAATGCTTCGCGGATGGCGCGCCGCTGACGCATGAAATGCGCGTCCTCGCGTAACGGGACCATGGCGGCGACCCGCTCCGCTTCCGCGGCGGCAACGGCCAGCTCCAGATGCAGCGGCTGTCTGCGGTCGAATTCGGGAATCTGAAGTGAGCGCTAGACGAAATTTCGATCAGGTCGAACCGCCATTCACGACGCAGTCATTGCGAGCGCAGCGAAGCAATCTCGCGCCCAAGGAGCTCTCTCGGCCCCCAGATTGCTTCGTCGCCTCCGGCTCCTTGCAATGACTTCGAACCAATCTGATCGAAATGTGCGCCTAGACTAGCCCCGAGAGCGAGGGCATACCCGTCATTTGCGACTGAGGCGGCCAAGCGAGCCATCGCGGTCGGTACACCGCAAATGCTCTATCCACCCCTACACCGAAAAATACTTCGCCTGCGGGTGGTGGAGGACGATGGCGGAGGTGGATTGCTCGGGGTCGAGCTGGTCTTCTTCGGAGAGGGTGATGCCGATTTCCTCGGCGCGGAGTAACGCCAGCAGCTGCTGCTGGTCGGCGAGGTTGGGGCAGGCGGGGTAGCCGAAGGAATAGCGGCTGCCGCGGTAGCCTTGCGCGAGCATCGCGTCGGGGTCGCGGGCTTCCTCGGCGGCGAAGCCCAATTCGCCGCGGATGCGCTTGTGGACGTATTCGGCGAGCGCCTCGGCCATCTCGACCGAGAGGCCGTGCAGATAGAGGTAATCCTGGTAGCGGTTGTCGGCGAACCACTCGCGCGCCGCCTCCGAGGCGCGCCGGCCCATCGTCACGACCTGCAGGCCGATCACGTCGCGCTCGTTCTCGGCGACGTCGCGGAAGAAATCGGCGATGCAGAGGCCGCCATCCTTGTTCTGGCGCGGGAACGAGAAGCGGGTCAGCTCGCGCTCGCCATCGGTGTCGAAGAGGATGACGTCGTTGCCCTCGGCGGCGCAGGGCCAATAGCCGTAGGCGGCCTGCGGCACCAGGATGTCCTCGCGGATCGCGATGTCGAGGATGCGGCGCAGGACCGGGCGCAACTCGTCCTTCGCCCATTCCCGGTATTCGGCGAGGCTGCGCCCGTCCTTCCGGTAGCCCCACTGGAATTGGTAGAGCATGCGCTCGTTGAGATAGGGCACGACCGCCTTCGCCGGCACCCGCGCGATCGTCCGCGGCCCCCAGAAGGGCGGCTCGGGCACCGGCACGTTGCGGGTCAACTCGGCGCGGCGCAGGCGGATCTCCTCGACATCGACCGGCCGCATCGGCTTGGGGTCGGCGGCGCGGCCGAGCTTGCGGCTCTGGTTGACCGGACGGCCCTCGTTCTTGCGCCTGACCTCCGCGAGATGCGTATCGAACCGGCCGGTGACGATCTTGTCCATCAGATCGAGGCCGTCGAACGCATCGCGCGCATAGGCGACGCGCCCGGCCTCATAGCATTTGACGCAATCCTCCTCGACATAGCGCCGGGTCAGCGCGGCGCCGCCCAGCATGACCGGCACGGAGAGGCCCTGCCGGCTCATCTCCTCGAGGTTCTCGCGCATCACGACCGTCGATTTGACGAGCAGTCCCGACATGCCGACGGCGTCCGCCTTGTGCGCGACGGCGGCTTCGAGGATCGAGGAGATCGGCTGCTTGATGCCGAGATTGACGACCCGGTAGCCGTTGTTGGTCAGGATGATGTCGACGAGGTTCTTGCCGATGTCGTGGACGTCGCCGCGCACCGTCGCCAGCACGACCGTGCCCTTCTCCTGGCCCTCGACCCGCTCCATGTGCGGTTCGAGATAGCGGACCGCCGCCTTCATCGTCTCGGCCGATTGCAGCACGAAGGGGAGCTGCATCTTGCCGGCGCCGAACAGCTCGCCGACCGTCTTCATGCCGTCGAGCAGGATATTGTTGATGATGTCGAGCGGCTTATAGCTCTGCATCGCCAGGTCGAGATCGGCTTCGAGGTCGAGCCGGTCGCCGTCGACGATGCGCTGCGCGAGGCGGTCCTCGAGCTTCTCCGGACGGCCCTTCTTTCTCGGTCTTCTCGGCCGTGCGGTTTTCGAACAGCGCGATATAGGCCTGCAGCGGATCATAGCCCTCGCGCCGGCGGTCGAAGATCAGATCCTCGGCGACCCGCACCTCTTCTTCCGGGATCTTGTGCAACGGCACGATCCGCGAGAAATGCACGATTGCGCCGGTGAGGCCGCGGCGCAGCGCATGGTCGAGAAAGACCGAGTTGAGGACGTGGCGCGCCGGCGGGTTGAGGCCGAACGAGATGTTCGACAGGCCGAGAATGATCTGGCACTCGGGCATGTCGCGCGAGATCCGCTCGATCGCCTCCAATGTCCACAGGCCGAGCTTGCGGTCGTCCGCGTTGCCGGTGCAGATCGTGAAGGTCAGCGGGTCGAACAGCAGATCCGAGGGCGGCAAGCCGTGCTTGCCGCAGGCGAAGTCGTAGAGCCGCCGCGCCACCTGCAATTTGTGCTCGACCTCCTTCGCCATGCCGGTCTCGTCGATCGTCAAGGCGATGACCGCCGTGCCGAAGCGGCGCGCGAGACCCAGGCGCTTGTCGGCCGCCTCTTCGCCGTCCTCGAAATTGATCGAATTGATGATCGGCTTGCCGCCGTAGAGCTTGAGGGCCGCTTCGAGCACCGGGTATTCGGTCGAGTCGATGACCAGCGGCGCGTTGACCGCGCCGCGCATGCGGGTCACCGCCTCGGTCATGTCGGCGATCTCGTCGCGCCCGACAAAGGCGGTGCACAGATCGAGCGTGTGCGAGCCTTCCTTGACCTGCTCGCGCCCCATCTCGACGCAGCCGTCCCAATCGCCCTGCTCCTGCAATCGCCGGAACTGGCGCGAGCCGTTGGCGTTGCAGCGCTCGCCGATCGACAGATAGGCGTTCTCCTGGCGCAGGTTCACCTGGCCGTAGAGCGAGGCGACGGAGGGGGCCCACACCGCGTTGCGCCGCCGCGGCAAAGGACGCGGGCGGTCCCGGCCGATGCGCCGCAGCATCGCGTCGAGCGCGGCGATGTGCGCCGCCTCGGTGCCGCAGCAGCCGCCGATCAGGCCGACGCCGTCCTCGAGCACGAAGCGCTCGAGCCATTGCGCCAGCTCGGCGGGCCGAGCGGGTAACGCGTGCGGCCGTCGACGAGCTCCGGCAACCCGGCATTGGGCTGCACCGAGATATGGCCGGGCCAGTTCTCGCCGAGCCATTTGACGTGCTCGGCCATCTCGCGCGGGCCGGTCGCGCAATTGAGGCCGATGACCGGCACGTCGAGCGCGTGCACGACCGTCGCCGCGGCGGCGATATCGGCGCCGACCAGCAAGGTGCCGGTGGTTTCGACCGTCACGCTGACGAGGATCGGAATGTCCTTGCCGGCCTCGTCGCGGGCGCGCTTGGCGCCGTTGACCGCGGCCTTGATCTGCAGCGGATCCTGGCAGGTCTCGATCGCGATCGCGTCGCTGCCGCCGGCGATCGAGCCCGGCGCATTGCAGCGCGAGCCCGTCCTCGAGCTCCTGGTAGGCGATATGGCCGAGCGAGGGCAGCCGGGTGCCCGGTCCGAGCGAGCCGAGCACGAAGCGGGTGCGGCCGTCATAGGCGAATTCGGCGATCGCCTCGCAGCGCCAATTCGGCGGCGCGCCGGTTGAGCTCGAACGTGCGGTCGGCAATGCCGAACTCGCCGAGGGTGACCGGCGAGCCGCCGAAGCTGTTGGTCTGCAGCGCGTCGCAACCCGCTTCGAGATAGCCGCGATGGATCTCGCGGATCAGGTCGGGGCGGCTGTCGCACAAAATCTCGGTGCAGTTCTCGAGCCCGAGAAAGTCGCGCTCGATGTCGAGATTGCGCGCCTGCACCTGCGTCCCCATCGCGCCGTCGCACAGCACGACCCGGTCGGCGAGGTAATCGAGAAAATGGGTCATCGCGAGCAGAACGCGAGGCAGAAGCCCCTCTCCGCCGCTCCGCGGGGGAGAGGGAGGGGCCCGCCCCGAAGGGGTGGGAGGGTGAGGTGGCCTTCGGGCGGCGCTGAGGCGGCGGCGTCCGCCCCCCTCACCCTGCCCTCTCCCGCCTTCGCAAGCATGGCGGGTGAGGGATAAATTTTGGGGAGAGTTCGTGCATCACGCCACCGCCGCGGCGGGCTTGGGGGCGCGCACGCCGAGCAGGTGGCAGATCGCGACGAGCAGGTCGGCACGGTTCAACGTGTAGAAATGGAATTCGGGGACGCCGTTGGCTTGCAGGCGGCGGCATTGCTCGGCGGTCAGCGAGGCGGCAACCAGCCGGCGGGTGTCGGGATCGTCGTCGAGGCCGTCGAAATGCGCGCCCATCCAGGCCGGGATCGAGGCGCCGCAGGCCGCCGCCATGCGCTTCAATTGCGCGAAATTGGTGACCGGCAGGATGCCGGGAACGATCGGCACCTCGATGCCGGCCGCGCGGGCGCGGTCGCGGAAGCGCAGGAACACGTCGGCATCGAAAAAGAATTGCGTGATCGCGCGGCTGGCGCCGGCGTCGAGCTTGGCCTTCAGATTGTCGAGGTCGTGGCCGGGACCGCGCGCCGCAGGATGGGTTTCGGGATAGGCGGCGACGCTGATCTCGAAATCCGCCACCTTCTTCAAGCCTGCGACGAGATCGGCCGCGTAGGCATAGCCGCCCGGGTGCGGCGCATAGCCCGTCCCGATGCCGCCGGGCGGGTCGCCGCGCAACGCGACGATGTGGCGGATGCCCGGCCTCCCAGTAATCGCGCGCCACCGCGTCGATCTCCTCGCGCGCCGCCGCGACGCAGGTCAGATGCGCGGCCGGTTCGAGCGCGGTCTCCTGGCGGATGCGGCGCACCGTCGAGTGGGTGCGCTCGCGCGTCGAGCCGCCGGCGCCGTAGGTCACCGAGACGAAGCGCGGCCGCAGCGGTTCGAGCCGCTTGATCGCGGCCCACAGCCGCTCTTCCATCTCTTGTGTCTTCGGCGGGAAGAACTCGAACGAGATGCGCGGCGGGCCGGCGTCGAAATCGCTGACCGGGTCGGCGCCAAGCAGCCCGCGGGCGGAATTCTGCATCAGTGAAGCTCTCCTTCGACGAGCGCCGGGGCTGCCGGCTGCAGGGCCTGGGCAAAACGCGGATTTGTCGGAGCTTGGCGATGCGCGGTCCAGATCACGACGGTCAACGGGTCGCCGGGCAAATGCCGCGGCGACGCCGGATCGAGACCGGCGGCGCGGCACCATTCCGCCACCTCGGCATCGGAAAAGCCGAGCCGCCGGTGAGCGTGCTCGTCGCGCAGGAATTCCAGCGCGTGCGGCGCGAAATCGACGAGAACGAGGACGCCGTTCGGCCGCAGCACGCGCGCCGCCTCGGCGATCGCCGCGGCGGGCCGGTCGGCGTAGTGCAGGACCTGATGGATCACCACCGCGTCGAAGGACGCGTCCGGCACCGCCAGCTGGTACATGTCGCCGAGCCGGACCGACCCGTTTTCGAGCCCGGCCCGCGCGAGGTTGACCCGCGCGATCGACAGCATCTCGCGCGACTGGTCGATGCCGAGCGCGTGCTCGACGCGCGGCGCCAGAATCTCCAGCATGCGGCCGGTGCCGGTGCCGATATCGAGAAGATCGCGCGGATCGGCGGCGGCGATGACCTCGACGAGGGCCGCCTCGACCTCGCGCTCATCGATGTAGAGCGAGCGGATGCGATGCCATTGGTCGGCATTTTCGCGAAAATAGGCGCGCGCGAGTTCGGCGCGCTGCCGCTTTATCGCGCCGAGCCGCTGCAGATCGAGGGCGATCGTCGGGTCGGCATCGTCGCAGGCGGCGACCAGCTGGCGGGCGAGGGCGCTTGCCGGGCCCGATTGGCTGAGGCGATAGAACACCCAGCTGCCCTCGCGGAAGCGGTCGAGGAGACCGGCTTCGCACAGCAGTTTCAGATGGCGCGAAACGCGGGGCTGGCTCTGCCCGAGGATCTGTGTCAGCTCGCTGACCGTGAGCTCGCCGCGCGCGCACAGGACGACGAGCCGAAGCCGGGTCGGCTCGGCAACTGCGCGCAATGCAGCCAGCAGGTGCTCCATCAGCCAAGTCTCTTCCTTTAGCTGGCAGCAACATATACAGATATCTTTATATGTGCAAGCGGATTATGCAATTTGAGGCGTCAGTCTCCCTGTGCCACTTGCCCATTCCGCGAATTTCCCGCAATTATCTCGCCCTTCGGCCAAGACGCCCGATTGATGCGAGACCGACCGATGAATGTTCGCCCGCTTCGCCTCGGCTTATCGGAACTGTTTGCCTTCTCTGTCCTGATCCTTTCCGGTTGCGCCTCACACCCCGACACTGCGCAACAGGCCGCCACCTACGAAGAGGATTTCAACGATCCCTTCGAGGACACCAACCGCAAGATTTTCGAATTCAACCAATTCGTCGATCGCAATGCGATTGTGCCGGTCGCCAAGGCCTATCGTGATACCGTGCCCGATCCGGTGCGCGATTCATTACGCGATTTTCTCAATAATTTGCGCGCGCCGCTGGTTTTTGTGAACGACGCCCTGCAGGGTCAATTCCAGCACGCCGGAGAGACGATGGGCCGCTTTGTCATCAATTCGACGATCGGCATGGGCGGAGTGGTCGATGTCGCCGGACGCTGGGGCGTCCCCTTTCACGAGGAGGATCTCGGCCTGACGCTCGGCACATGGGGGATACCCGAAGGACCATACCTCGTAGTGCCGGTCCTCGGGCCATCGACCCCGCGCGATCTCGGCGGCCAAGTCGCCGAGGGGTTCGGTGATCCGTGGAACAGACTCGTCACCGGCAGTCCATGGAACCTCTATTGGATTCCGTTCGTGCGCGGTGGGGTCGCCGGCATCGATCAGCGGTCCCGCTATATCGAGACCCTCGCCGACATCGAGCGCACCTCGCTCGATTATTATGCGACAATTCGCTCGCTGTATCGGCAGCGGCGGGCAGCGCTAATCCGCCACGAGCGGGAGAACCTGCCGCCGCCTGCCGGCTTCAGCCAGCGCGACGACCGGGGGTCGCCGGCGGCATTCGCCAACGCGGCAGCCCGACCGGCGGTGATCTCCGAAGCGTCCAACATATCCGAGGTAGCAAAATAATGGTGCGACGTTGCTTCCTGACTGCCGCCCTTGTTCTCGTCGCGGGAGCATTTGCTCCCGCCATCCCCGCAGCGGCAGCCGCCGACCCTGCCGCCCTGATCAGCAATCTGGGCAGCCGGGCCCTCGAGGTGCTCGGCAAGGATGCCACCCAGTCGCAGAGGGTGGCGCGGTTTCGCGAATTGCTGCGCGAGGATTTCGACGTTCCGGGGATCGCCCGCTTTGTCCTCGGCCGCTACTGGAATGCCGCGACCGAGGAACAGCGGGCGGAGTACGTCAAGCTGTTCGAGGACTACATCGCGATCGCCTACAGCACCCGCCTGGCCGAGTACACCGGTGAGACCTTCAAGGTGACCGGCAGCCGGCCCGATGCCGACGGCGCCATCGTATCGAGCCAGATCATCCGCCCCGCCGGCGGCCCGCCGGTCAAGGTGGACTGGCGCCTGACCGGACGAAACGGCGTCTACAAGATCAGCGACGTCTCGGTCGACGGGATCAGCATGGCGGTCACCCAGCGCTCCGAGTTTGCTTCCGTCATCCAGCATAATGGCGGACAAGTGCAGGGTTTGATCACGATGTTGCGGGAAAAGACTGCAGGCAGCGGGGCGCGATAAGCCAGGCTACCGAAGAGCGGGAGGGGTCCCGGTCGGCAACCCTGACTGTGCCTGGGGCGACCGCAGGAAACCGCAATCCGGCTATGACGGCGTCGAGGGAGGAACAGCATGCGGCTCAGCTTCACCAACCCGTGGTGGGTGGTCGTCGGGGCCGTCGGCGGCCTCGTCGTGTGCAACGGCCCGGTGCTGGGGTTCACCTTCGGCGTCTTCCTGAAGCCGATCATGGCCGATATGGGATGGCAGCGGGGGACCGCATCGTTCGCATTGTCGTTCGGCGGAATCTGCTCCGCGCTGATGGTGCCGGTGCTCGGCCGGATGATGGACCGCTGGAGCATTCGCCGGGTGGCATTGCCCGGCCTCGTCATCTACGCGTTCGCCATGTGCCTGTTGGGGCTCAGTCCGAAATCTTTGGTGATTTTCACGCTGCTGTTCGCGCTTGCCGAAGCGGCCAGTGCGGTTCAAACCCCGATCGGCTATGCCAAGGCGATCTCGGCTTGGTTCGACCGCCGGCGCGGGCTGGCGCTCGGCATCGCGATGTCGGGGGTCGGGCTGGGCGGTTTCATCATGCCGCAACTCGCTCAGATGCTGATCGAGCGGGTGGGCTGGCGCGGCGCCTATCCGATCCTCGGTTTGTTGACGCTCGCAATTGCGTTTCCGCTCGTCGCACTGTGGATACGGGAGCCGCGGCCGGGCGAGGGCGAGCGCCGGGCCATAACGGCAGCCGATGTGACGGGTCTGACCGTGCGCGGTGCCCTCGGCACGCGCCGCTTTTGGCTGATGGGCGCGGCCTTCTTTTTGGTCGCGATCGCGGTCAACGGCACGGTGGCGCATGTCGTGCCGCTGCTGACCGACCACGGCGTTTCCGCAGCGGCAGCGGCGGCAATCATGGGGATCTTCGGGCTGGCGACGATGGCCGGCCGGCTGCTCGCCGGTTATTTGGTCGATCGCATCTTCGCGCCCTTTGTCGCAACGGTATTTTTCCTCGCCCCGATCGCCGGTTTCATTCTTCTGAGCAGCGCTTCCGGCGCGCTGCCGGGGATCGGGGTAATTCTGCTGGGATTGGGGCTCGGCACCGAGATCGACCTGATCGCGTTTCTGGTGTCGCGCTATATGGGACAGCGGGCGTTCGGCGAGATCTATGGCTACTGTTTCATGATCTTCGGCTTAGGCTCCAGCTTCGGCAGGTTTCTCGGCGGCTTCGTCTACGATCTTGCGGGATCCTATAACCCGGCGCTGATCGGCGCCGCCGGCGCGCTCGTCGTCGGCGGTGGTTCTCGTCAACCTTCTCGGCCCCTACACCTATCCGGTGCGTCGGGAGATCGAACCCCTCCTCGTGCGTCAGCCCGCGACATCCTGAAAGAGGCAACTCAGCGCGGCTGTCGTTCCAGGTTTTTGAGGCGTTCCGCGGCGGCGGCATCGCCGAGGTCGCGGGCTCGACGGTACCAGGACGCGGCCTGAGCGGGGTCGCCGGGGTTGCCGCGGACACCGACACGACCGAGAAAATTGGGATCGAACGTCGCACCCAGCCGCAGCGCCGCAGCGCTGTCGCCCGCATCGGCGGCGCGTTCGTAGAATAATCGCGCCGACGCAATGTCCCCGGCGCTGAGGAACGCGTCGCCGCGAGTTACCAGGGCGGCGATCTCCGTCGCAGAAAGGTGCTGGCCCGCCGGAGATTGCACCGGCGGAGGAGGCGCTTGCGGCGTCGCTGCGGCGCGCGGCGCAGCCGGGGTTGCGACGGATGCGTTCGGCTGCGGCATTTGCTCGGGCCGCAATGGAGCAGGTGTCGGTACAGCCGGTGCTGCTTGCGGCTTCGGCGGCTCCGGTGTCGGCGGAAGGGCGGCAGCAGACGGCGCGGCGCGGGGCGCCGGCTGTAGCGGCGCGACGCTCGGCGAGGGATTGCCAGCCGGGGGATTGCCGGCCGGGGGATTGCCGGCCGGGGGATTGCCGGCCGGGGGATTGCCGGCCGGGGGATTGCCGGCCGGAGGGACGGATCGCTCATCCGGTGTCTTCACATCCGGCATCCTGACATAATGCAGGGCCAAGGACGCCCCGACGCCGATCGCCGCGAGCACAGCCAGCACGGCCAAACTCCGAAAGAAGATGGGCCGACCACGGCGCGTCTCGTCTTGACTGTGCCGGACCGCGAGCTGATGGCGAAGGAAATCGATGCCTTCGTCGTCGCCAATCTCATCAAAGCGCAACTGCAGCGCGACCGCCTCTCTGAGAAACTGCAGCGGCGGCTCCTCCAGCCGGGCGAGAAATCCTCGGCGCGCAAGTAGCACCCCGGCCGCGTTCTGTCTTGCGCCGCGCTGTATCGTGGCGCAGATCTCACCGAGCTGCTGATCGGAGAGCCGCTCGGCTTCGTCGAAGACGAAGAGCGGGGCATCCGTCTCGGCCGTGTCCGATATCGTTACTGTCCCGCCACCTGCGGGCAGCGTCGCCACGACAGAGCCGGCGCGGGACACCTCCTCGCCTGTGAGTTCCGGCCCGCAAGAGATGCCGATCACCCTGTGACGCGACCCTGCCAGCTTGCGGAGAGCCTGTGAGAGAGGCTGCGGGTCCGCCGGCGGATCACCGGTGACGAGAACAAGGCTACCCTTGCCGCCGAGGGCTGCGAGGATGCGGCCGGCAACAGACAGGTAGTGCGGCTCGCTTGCAAGATAACCGGAAGCCGCCTCGACCGCGGCAGCCCTGTCGGAGGAGTTAGATGCGGCGGCGGGCATTGCTATGCGGCACTGCCGAAGTGAGGGGGCCGGCCAAGCTCACTACGGCTCCGTCGCAAAGGCTCCGCCGTGTACCGCGCTGCGTCGAAACCCGCTGGGTTCATTCACGGGAATCCTGACCGCGAGTTTACCCGTATGTCCGGCGGCTGACAAAGGTGTTGCGGTCCGGCTCGCCGCCGCGCGAAGGAACGAAACAGGAAAATGGCGCTTTTGCATCACCCCACTTCGCACGCCCCCCTCGGCCGCTGCCAGCGAATACTTGATGAATATGCGAGATGGCACGCGCAACCACGGCTAATTACGTCGTGATTGTTGAGCAGCACAGGAGAAACCACATGCTTCGCCACTCGCTGATCGCCGCCGCCTTTGCCTCGCGCCACCGTTACGCCCATATTGTGCAGGAGCCTCGTCCGATGCGGGATCTTTTGCTGTCCTCAGCTCTCCCGACCGCGGGTGAGCTCGTAGAGGGCGACCGCCGCGGCGTTTGAGACGTTGAGCGTCGGCTGAGCCGGGCGGGTCGGCAGGCGCGCGAGGAAATCGCAGCGCTCGCGTACCAGGCGGCGCATGCCGCCGCCTTCCGAGCCGAGCACGATCGCGACGCGCTCCCCGAGGTCGGTTTGGGCCAATGACAGCGGCGCGGTCTCGTCGAGACCGCAAATCCAGAACCCGGCTTCCTTCAACCGATCGAGCGCGCGGGCAAGATTGACGACGCGCACCAGCGGCACGCTCTCCAACGCGCCCGAGGCGGCTTTGGCGAGCGCTCCGGTCTTCGGCGGTGCCCCATGAGCCGGGATGACGACCGCAAGCGCGCCGAATGCGGCCGCCGAACGCAACACTGCGCCGATGTTCTGGGGATCGCTCAGCTGATCGAGGACGACGATGATGCACCGTCCCGATGCCGGGCCAGTGCGCAGCACATCCTCCAAGTCGGGCTCGGGGAGCGGTTCGACTTCGAGCGCGAGCCCCTGATGAACGGCGTGGCGCGGCAGGATCGCCGCAAAGCCGCTTTGATCGAGCACGGATATCGCCGCTCCGCCCGGGTCACCCCGGCCCTGGTCACCAACGTATGGGCGCCGCATCGCCCGCGCCCCGGCGACCAGAGCGGTCGCCTCTTCCTCATGGCCCGCAAGGACGACGAGACGGCGCCAGCGTCGCTCGGGGTTGGCGAGGGCCGCCGCCACGGCATGCCGGCCATAGAGGAAAGCTTCGGCGCCGAAAGCCTTGCGGCCGGATTTGCTCATGCACACCTGCTCCATCGCGGCGAAACGGCGGCGGACAGCACGCGCCGGTTTCGGACCGGCTGCGTATCGCCGGCTGTGTGTCGCCGCTGTGTATCGCCGGCTGTGTATCGACGGGCCCAGATTGACAAAGTCAAGCCGACATCTTATGACCCGCGTTCCGCTGCGCCGGGCGGCACGCGATCCGGAGGGGTTGCCGAGCGGTTAAAGGCAGCAGACTGTAAATCTGCCGACGTATGTCTTCGTAGGTTCGAATCCTACCCCCTCCACCAGCCCCCGGGAACACGGTAGGCGGGATCACGGCAGGATCGAAGGCGTGGTGCGAGGTCTAGGAAGGGCCATTCAGGCGGGTGTAGCTCAATGGTAGAGTTCCAGCCTTCCAAGCTGGCTACGTGGGTTCGATTCCCACCACCCGCTCCAGGCCGCCCACTCTAGTCTAGGAAATCGTGTCCCTAACTCACTCTGGCGGAAAGCCGTAAGCAATGTCGAAGGCGAAGTTTCAGCGGACGAAGCCGCACTGCAATATCGGGACGATCGGTCACATCGACCACGGCAAGACGACGTTGACGGCGGCGATCACCAAGGTGCTGGCGGAGAAGGGCGGGGCGACGTTTGTGCCGTTCGACCAGATCGACAAGGCGCCCGAAGAACGCGCGCGCGGCATTACGATCGCGACGGCGCATGTCGAATACGAGACCGGCAAGCGCCACTATGCGCATGTCGACTGCCCGGGTCATGCCGACTACATCAAGAACATGATCACCGGGGCGGCGCAGATGGACGGCGCGATCCTGGTGGTGTCGGCGGCGGACGGTCCGATGCCGCAGACCCGCGAGCATGTGCTGCTGGCGCGCCAGGTCGGGGTGCCGGCGCTGGTGGTGTTCATGAACAAGGTCGACATGGTGGACGACCCGGAACTGTTGGACCTGGTCGAGCTGGAGGTGCGCGAGCTGTTGTCGAGCTACCAGTTTCCGGGCGACGACATCCCGGTGGTGCGCGGCGCGGCGCTGTTTGCGCTGGAGGGGCGGGACCCGGAGCAGGGGCACGATTCGATCCTGGCGCTGATGGAGGCGGTGGACAGCTACATCCCGCAGCCGGAGCGGGCCAAGGACCGGCCGTTCCTGATGCCGATCGAGGACGTGTTCACGATCTCGGGCCGCGGCACGGTGGTGACGGGCCGGGTCGAGCGCGGCGTCGTCAAGGTCGGCGACGAGGTCGAGATCGTCGGGCTTGCGGCCGACCGCCAAGACGGTGGTGACGGGTGTCGAGATGTTCCGCAAACTGCTCGACCAGGGCGAGGCGGGCGACAATATCGGGGCATTGCTGCGCGGCACCAAGCGCGAGGAGGTCGAGCGCGGCCAGGTGCTGGCGGCGCCGGGCTCGATCACGCCGCACACCCGCTTTCAGTGCGAGGCCTACATCCTGACCAAGGAGGAGGGCGGGCGGCACACGCCGTTTTTCGGCAATTACCGGCCGCAGTTCTATTTCCGCACGACCGATGTGACCGGCACGGTGCATCTGCCCGAGGGCACCGAGATGGTGATGCCGGGCGACAACATCTCGATGGAGATCGAGTTGATCGCCCCGATCGCGATGGACGAGGGGCTGCGCTTTGCGATCCGCGAAGGCGGCCGCACCGTCGGCGCCGGCGTCGTCGCCAAGATCATCAAGTGACCTTCGCCATTGGCGAACGTCATCCCGGACTTGATCTGGGATCCACGCTAGGAGTGTAGCTCAACTGGTAGAGCACCGGTCTCCAAAACCGGGGGTTGGGGGTTCGAGCCCCTCCACTCCTGCCACTCCGTAACCGGGGTTCCTGGAAGGTAAGCAAGCAAGGGCCCATATGGGCCGGGACGGGCATGGTCGCCCGGAGTGAACAGGTTCATGGCGAAGACGAGCCCAATCGAATTTTTTCAGCAGGTCCGGCAGGAAGTCTCTAGGGTCACCTGGCCAACCCGCAAGGAGACCATGGTCACCACGGCGATGGTGTTCGTGATGGTGTTCATCGCGGCCATCTTCTTTTTTGTCGTGGACCAGGTGTTCTCGGCGGGTGTGCGGCTGATCTTCGGGTTGGGGCACTAGGGTTGGGACGCTGGAGATGGCAAGCCGCTGGTACGTGATCCACGTTTATTCTGGTTTTGAGAAAAAGGTCGCGGCCTCGATCCGCGAGCAGGCCGAGCAAAAGGGGCTTGCCGACGAGTTCGAGGAGATCCTCGTACCGACCGAAGAGGTTGTCGAGGTCAAACGCGGCGCCAAGGTAAGTTCGGAGCGCAAATTCTTTCCTGGCTACGTGCTGGTCAAAATGGACATGAGCGACGAGACTTGGCACCTCGTCAAGAACACCGCCAAGGTTACCGGGTTTCTTGGCGGTCGCGGCGTCAAGCCGTCGCCGATCAGCGACCACGAGGCGGCGCGGATCATGCACCAGGTCCAAGAGGGAATCGAGCGGCCGAAGCCGTCGGTAACTTTCGAAGTCGGCGAGCAGGTCCGCGTCTGCGACGGCCCGTTCACGTCCTTCAACGGGCTTGTCGAAGAGGTGGACGAAGAAAAGGCACGGCTAAAGGTCGCCGTCTCGATCTTCGGGCGTGCCACCCCCGTGGAGCTGGAGTATTCACAAGTCGAGAAGGTATAGTACGCGGTCCGGCCCGGGCTCGCCTCCCTCGTCATTTCCGCGAAAGCGGGAATCCAGGGCGGCTGGTCCGCATGGGCGGGGCCCCTGTTCGAGCCAGAGACTGCCCTTGGCGAAAGCAGGGGGCAGCTCTGGACCCCGCTTTCGCGGGGGCGACGAGAGTAGTCAGAGGTTGGGATAAATGGCGAAGAGGATTGTCGGGATCATCAAATTGCAGGTGCCGGCCGGCAAGGCGAACCCGTCGCCGCCGATCGGCCCGGCGCTCGGTCAGCGCGGGCTCAATATCATGGAATTCTGCAAGGCGTTCAACGCCGCGACGCAGAACCTCGAACCCGGCGTGCCGATCCCGGTGGTGATCACCGCCTATGCCGACCGCTCGTTTGCCTTCGTGACGAAGAGCCCGCCAAACAGCTATTTCTTGAAAAAAGCTGCCGGGGTCGAGAAGGGATCGCAAACCACCGGCAAGGGCCGCCCGGTGGGCCGGGTTACGATGGCGCAGATCCGCGAGATCGCCGAGCAGAAGATGCAGGATCTCAACGCGAATGATCTCGACGGCGCCTGTCGCATGCTGATCGGCTCGGCGCGCTCGATGGGCCTCGAAGTGGTGGAGCAAAACTGATGGCGAAGACCGGAAAGCGGTTGAAGAAAGCTTACGAGGGCATCGATCCGACCGCGGCGCGTCCGCTGGAGGATGCGCTCAAGCTAATCAAGGAACGCGCCTCGGCGAAGTTCGACGAGACTGTCGAGGTTGCGATGAACCTCAATCTCGACCCGCGCAAACCTGATCAGAACCTGAGAGGCGCGGTAATGCTGCCGCACGGCACCGGGAAAACCGTACGGGTTGCGGTGTTCGCGCGGGGCGACCGGGCAAAGGAAGCCGAGACCGCCGGGGCGGACATCGTCGGGGCCGAGGATCTCGCCGAGAAGATCCAGGCCGGCCAGATCGATTTCGATCGGGCGATCGCCACGCCGGACATGATGTCGCTGGTGGGGCGGCTCGGTAGGATCCTCGGTCCGCGCGGCTTGATGCCGAACCCGCGGCTCGGCACGGTGACCCAGAATGTGACCGAGGCGGTGCAAGCCGCCAAGGGCGGACAAGTCGAGTTCCGCGCCGAGAAGGCCGGCATCGTCCATGCCGGGGTCGGCAAAGCGAGCTTTACCGACAAAGCGTTGGCGGATAATGTGCGTGCGTTTGTCGGCGCGATCACCCGCGGCAAGCCGAGCGGCGTCAGAGGCACCTATATCAAGAAGGTCGCCGTCAGCTCGACGATGGGTCCGGGCGTCAGGGTCGAGTTGTCGGGGTTGGCCGAGGAGCCGCGGGCTTAACAACCGGGCAGGCTTGCCGACCAGTAGGAGATCGCAGTGGACCGCGTACAAAAGCAAAGGGTGGTCGAGGCGCTGCAGCAGGACCTTGCGGGCACGGCTTGCGTCGTCGTCACGCACCAGTCCGGGCTGAGTGTCGCGGAGGTCACGGTGCTGCGGCGGCAGGTCCGCGACGCCGGAGCGGCTTACCGTGTCACGAAGAACCGGCTCGCCAAGCGCGCCCTCGCCGGCACCCAGTTCGAGCCGTTGTTGTCGCTGTTTACCGGCCCGACGGCGATCGCCTTTTCGGACGATCCGGTCGCGGCGGCAAAGGTGGTCGTCGCATACGCCAACCGCAACGACAAGCTGACGATCATCGGCGGCGGCCTTGCGGGCCGGCAGATGGATGCGGCCGAGGTCAGAGAATTGGCCAGCCTGCCCTCGCTTGATGAATTGCGGGGCAGGCTGATCGGATTGTTGCAGGCTCCGGCGGCACGGCTCGCACGAGTGCTGCAGGCGCCTGCCAGACAGGTGGCGCGGGTCCTGGCCGCCCATGCGGAAAACCAGGGCGAGAGCGCCTAGCGCTTCCCCTGTCCACGGAATTCATTGGCATTAGAAACTCTGGAGTAGGTCATGTCGGATTTGGCACAGCTAGTCGATGATTTGTCGGCCTTGAGCGTCATCGAGGCAGCGCAGCTCTCGAAGATGCTCGAGGAAAAATGGGGCGTCTCGGCGGCGGCGCCGGTCGCGGTGGCGGCAGCCGGCGGCGCGGCCGCCGCCGTGCCGGAAGCGGCGGTAGAAAAGACTGAGTTCGACGTAATCCTCGCGGCCATCGGCGAGAAGAAGATCAATGTGATCAAAGAGGTCAGAGCCATCACCAGTCTCGGCCTAAAGGAAGCCAAGGATCTCGTGGAAGCCGCGCCTAAGCCCATCAAGGAAGGCGTCAACAAGGAAGAGGCGGCAAAAATCAAAAAGCAGCTTGAGGACGCGGGTGCGACGGTTGAAATAAAGTAGGCCGATCACGATATTCGGGTATCTCGGGCGGGCATTCGTTCTCGCGCGGACGCCTGCCGTTCAAATTCACGAGCCGGGGCGCGAATCCATCGCGCACGCCGGGTTTTGGCGTCTTGGGGTCAGAGGGCTTGGGCGCCGGGTTAGCAGACCACCCGTCCCTGATGAAAAACCGCGGCGCCGAGTCACCGCTCGCAGTTCGTAACATTCTTACGGCCCACATCGAGGAGTGCGCATGGCTATATCCTTCACCGGCAAGAAGCGGATCCGCAAGACTTTCGGGCGCGTCGCCGAAGTCGCGCCGATGCCAAACCTGATCGAGGTTCAAAAGAGCTCCTATGATCACTTCTTGCAGATGGGGGTTGTGCCGGAGCAGCGCAGCAATGTCGGGCTCCAGGAGGTTTTCAAGTCGGTGTTCCCGATCCGCGATTTCTCGGAGCGTGCCCAGCTCGAGTTCGTGCGATACGAACTCGAAGCTCCGAAATACGAGGTCGATGAATGCCAACAGCGCGGCATTACCTTCGCCGCGCCACTGAAGGTGACGTTGCGGCTGGTCGTGTGGGATGTCGACGAGGATACTGGGTCGCGCTCGATCCGCGATATCAAGGAGCAGGACGTCTATATGGGCGACATGCCCCTGATGACGAAGAACGGCACTTTCGTCATCAACGGCACCGAGCGCGTGATCGTCTCCCAGATGCACCGCAGCCCGGGGGTCTTCTTCGACCATGACAAGGGCAAAACGCATTCCTCGGGAAAATTTCTGTTTGCCGCACGGGTGATCCCCTATCGCGGCTCCTGGCTCGATTTCGAGTTCGACGCCAAAGACCATGTCTATGTGCGGATCGACCGGCGCCGCAAGCTTCCGGCGACAACCTTGCTGCTCGCTCTCGACGATGCCGCGACCGAGCGGCTGCGCGCGGCCCGCCAGTCCGAGAACAAGGTGCTGCGGCCAGGCGAAGCCGCCGGCATGGCCAAGGAGGAGATCCTCTCCAACTTCTACGGGACGATAACCTATCGGCGCGGCGATCAGGGGTGGATGACGCCGTTCAGGGAAGAGAATTTCAAAGGCAAGCTGATAAGCGATCTGCTCGATGCCCGCACCGGCGAAATCGCGTTGCCGGTCGGCGAGCGGATGACGCCGCGTGTCGCGAGGCGGCTGCGCGAGGAAGGACTGACCGATGTGCTCGTCCCGGAGGAGGAGCTGATCGGCCGGTATTTCGCCTCGGATCTGATCAATGAAGAGACCGGCGAGGTTTATTTCGAAGCCGGCGACGAGATCACCGGCGCGGCGCTTGCGCAATCGGCGGCCAGCGGCATCGAGGAGCTGCCGGTGCTCGACATCGATCATGTCAGCGTCGGTCCCTACATTCGCAGTACGCTCGCGATCGATAAGAATGCGACCCGCGAGGACGCGCTGATCGACGTCTACCGCGTGATGCGCCCGGGTGAGCCGCCGACCCTGGAAACGGCCGAAGCGCTATTCAACAGCTTGTTCTTCGACCCGGAGCGCTATGATTTGTCGGCGGTCGGCCGCGTTAAAATGAATTCGCGGCTCGGCCTCTCGACGGACGATTCGGTGCGCACCCTGCGCAAAGCGGACATCCTGGCAATACTGAAGGTGCTGGTCGATCTGAAAGACGGCCGCGGCGAGATCGACGACATCGATCACCTCGGCAACCGCCGGGTCCGCTCGGTCGGCGAGCTGATGGAAAACCAATACCGCGTCGGGCTCCTGCGCATGGAACGGGCGATCCGCGAGCGGATGAGCTCGGTCGAGATCGATACGGTCATGCCGCACGATCTGATCAATGCAAAACCGGCGGCGGCAGCGGTGCGCGAGTTCTTCGGCTCCTCTCAGCTGTCGCAATTCATGGACCAGACGAACCCGCTGTCGGAGATTACCCACAAGCGGCGTTTGTCGGCGCTCGGCCCCGGCGGGCTGACCCGCGAGCGCGCTGGCTTCGAGGTACGTGATGTGCACCCGACTCATTACGGCCGGATCTGCCCGATCGAGACCCCCGAAGGCCCGAATATCGGCCTGATCAACAGTCTGGCGACCTATGCCCGCGTCAATCAATACGGGTTCATCGAAAGCCCCTACCGCCGGGTCGTTGGCGGCCAGGTGACGGACGAGGTCATCTACCTGTCGGCGATGGATGAGGGACGCTACGCGATCGCGCAGGCCAATGTCGAAACCAATGCCGAGGGTCGCGTTGCCGCCGATTTGACGAATTGCCGCAAGGGCGGTGATTTCGTCATGACCCGGCCCGAAGATATCGACTTGATCGATGTCTCGCCAAAGCAGCTGGTTTCGGTCGCAGCCGCGCTGATCCCGTTTCTGGAGAACGACGACGCGAACCGCGCCCTCATGGGATCGAACATGCAGCGCCAGGCGGTGCCGTTGATCCAGGCCGAGGCGCCGCTCGTCGGCACGGGAATGGAGGAGACGGTCGCTCGTGATTCCGGCGTCACGATCATCGCTCGGCGCTCGGGGATCATCGACCAGGTCGATGCCACCCGCATCGTGGTTCGCGCGACAGAGGAGACCTCGACGGCCGCCTCGGGCGTCGACATCTACAATCTCCTCAAATTCCAGCGCTCGAATCAGAATACCTGCATCACCCAGCGCCCCTTGGTCAAAGTCGGGGATCAGGTGATGGCCGGCGACATCATCGCCGATGGCCCCTCGACGCAGCTCGGCGAGCTGGCGCTCGGGCGCAATGTGCTGTGCGCTTTCATGCCCTGGAACGGGTACAATTTCGAGGACTCGATCCTGATTTCAGAGCGGATCGTGTCCGACGACGTCTTTACGTCGATCCATATCGAAGAATTCGAGGTCATGGCGCGCGACACCAAGCTCGGGCAGGAAGAGATCACGCGCGACATTCCGAACGTCGGCGAGGAGGCCCTGAAAAATCTCGACGAAGCCGGGATCGTGTATATCGGCGCCGAGGTCAAACCGGGCGACATCCTCGTCGGCAAAGTCACCCCTAAGGGCGAGTCGCCGATGACTTCCGGAAGAGAAGCTTCTTCGCGCGATTTTTGGAGAAAAGGCGTCTGATGTCCGCGACACCTCGCTGCGACTTCCGCCGGGCGTGTCGGGCACGATCGTCGAGGTGCGGGTCTTCTCGCGGCGTGGCGTCGACAAGGACGAGCGCGCATTGGCGATCGAACGGGCCGAGATCGAGCGGCTGGCCAAAGACCGCGACGACGAGCGCGCCATCCTCGAGCGCAGCTTCGCCGCACGGCTGAAGGAGCTGTTGCTCGGTCAGACCGCGGTCGGCGGCCCCAGGGGAATGACATCGGGGACCGAGATCACCGAGGAGGTGCTGGCCGAGAATCCCCCGGCACTGTGGCGGCAAATCTCGATCCGTGATGACGCAAGGATGGCGGATATCGAGGGTTTGAAGAAGCAGATGGCGGACGCGGTCGCGGCGCTCACCGCGCGATTTGAGAGCAAGGTCGAAAAACTGCAACGCGGCGACGAGCTGCCGCCCGGCGTCATGAAGATGGTCAAGGTCTTTGTCGCGGTAAAGCGCAAGCTGCAGCCGGGCGACAAAATGGCCGGCCGGCATGGCAACAAGGGCGTCATCTCGCGCATCGTGCCCGCTGAGGACATGCCCTATCTGCAGGACGGGACAGCGGTCGACATCGTGTTGAACCCGCTCGGTGTGCCGAGCCGCATGAATGTCGGCCAGATCCTTGAGACTCATCTCGGTTGGGCTGCGGCGGGTCTCGGTCGGCGCATCGGCGAGGTGCTCGCCAATGTGCAGCGCGGCGCAGCAAACGGCGAGCTACGCGGCCTCGTCGGCGAGATGTACCAGGGTGACCAAAAGGCCGAAATCGATCGTCTTCCAGACGAGGATCTGATCGAGCTGGCAGGCAATCTCGCTCACGGCGTGCCGGTCGCGAGCCCAGTGTTCGACGGTGCTCGGGAGGAAGATATCGTTGCGATGCTGGAGGCAGCGGGTCTCTCATCCTCAGGCCAAGTTACCCTGATCGACGGGCGCACCGGCGAGGCATTCGACCGCCCTGTGACTGTCGGCTACATCTACATGATGAAGCTGCACCACCTGGTCGACGACAAGATCCACGCGCGGTCGATCGGTCCGTACAGCCTCGTCACCCAGCAGCCGCTGGGCGGCAAAGCGCAGTTCGGCGGTCAGCGGTTCGGTGAAATGGAAGTGTGGGCATTGGAGGCGTACGGCGCGGCATACACCTTGCAGGAGATGCTGACGGTCAAATCCGACGACGTCTCCGGCCGGACCAAGGTCTATGAGGCGATTGTGCGAGGTGACGATAATTTCGAGGCCGGCATTCCCGAATCATTCAACGTGCTGGTCAAGGAGTTGCGGTCGCTCGGCCTCAATGTCGAGCTGGAGCAGCGCGGCTACTAAGCGGCTACTAAACAGACAATCAGGTGAGTTCCTCTTCCGTCACCCCGCGACAGCAGGGCTGACGATCGAGCGCAAAGGGGTCGTTTATGAACGAATTGATGAACATCTTTGGCCAGGTCAGCGGGCCGCAGAGCTTCGATCAGATCCGCATTTCGATCGCCAGCCCTGAGCGCATCCATTCCTGGTCTTACGGCGAGATCAAGAAGCCCGAGACGATCAACTATCGGACCTTCAAACCCGAGCGCGACGGACTGTTTTGCGCCCGGATCTTCGGACCGATCAAGGATTACGAGTGCCTGTGCGGCAAGTACAAGCGGATGAAGTATCGCGGCATCATCTGCGAGAAGTGCGGCGTCGAAGTGACCCTCTCGAAGGTGCGGCGCGACCGCATGGGTCACATCGAGCTGGCGTCGCCGGTCGCGCATATTTGGTTTCTGAAGTCGCTGCCGAGCCGCATCGGGCTGCTGCTCGACATGACATTGAAGGATCTCGAAAGGATCCTCTATTTCGAGAACTACGTCGTCATCGAGCCCGGGCTGACCCCGCTTAAGCAGCATCAGCTGCTCAACGAGGAAGAATACCTGAAGGCCCAGGACGATTACGGCGACGATCAGTTCACCGCCGCGATCGGTGCCGAGGCAATGCGCACGATGCTGTCGGCCATCAATCTGGGCGACGAGAAGGAAAGGCTGCGGGACGAGCTGCGCGACACCAACTCGGAGGCGCGCCGCAAGAAGCTCGTCAAGCGGCTGAAGCTCGTCGAGGCTTTCATCGAATCCAACAGCCGGCCGGAGTGGATGATCCTCGAGGTCGTTCCGGTCATCCCTCCGGAATTGCGGCCGCTGGTGCCGCTCGACGGCGGACGGTTCGCGACTTCGGATCTGAACGATCTCTATCGGCGCGTGATCAATCGCAACAACCGTCTGAAACGGCTGATCGAGCTGCGCGCGCCCGACATCATCGTGCGCAACGAGAAGCGCATGTTGCAGGAAGCGGTCGATGCGCTGTTCGACAACGGCCGGCGCGGCCGGATCATCACCGGAGCCAACAAGCGGCCGCTGAAGTCGCTGTCCGACATGTTGAAGGGCAAGCAAGGCCGGTTCCGTCAGAACCTGCTCGGCAAGCGCGTCGACTATTCGGGCCGCTCGGTCATCGTGGTCGGTCCGGAGCTCAAACTGCACCAATGCGGGCTGCCGAAGAAGATGGCGCTCGAGCTGTTCAAGCCGTTCATCTACTCGAAGCTCGAACTCTATGGCCTCGCCAGCACGATCAAGGCCGCCAAGCGCATGGTCGAGAAGGAGCGGCCGGAGGTCTGGGACATCCTCGAGGAGGTGATCCGCGAGCATCCGGTTCTGCTGAACCGGGCGCCGACGCTCCATCGCCTCGGGATCCAAGCGTTCGAGCCGGTGCTGATCGAGGGCAAGGCGATCCAGCTGCATCCGCTCGTCTGCACCGCCTTCAACGCCGATTTCGACGGCGACCAGATGGCGGTGCACGTGCCGCTGTCATTGGAGGCGCAGCTCGAGGCGCGCGTCCTGATGATGTCGACCAACAACATCCTCAGCCCCGCCAATGGGAAGCCGATCATCGTGCCGTCGCAGGACATCGTGCTGGGCCTCTATCACATCACGATGGAGCGCCCGGGCGAAAAGGGCGAAGGCATGCTGTTCACCAGCATCGGTGAGATCGAGCAGGCACTCGAATCGAAGGCGGTCTCTCTGCACGCTCGCGTCAAGGCGCGCTTCCACACTGTCGATGCCGATGGCAAGCCGGTCGTACAGCGGGTCGAGACGACCCCCGGGCGCATGCTGCTGTCGGAGATTGTGCCGCGCAACCCGGCGATCGGCTTCGATGTGATCAACACGTTGCTGACAAAAAAGGAGATCAGCAATGTCATCGATCAGGTCTACCGCCACTGCGGTCAGAAGGAGACGGTTATCTTCTGCGACCATTTGATGTCGCTCGGCTTCCAGCAGGCCTGCAAGGCCGGCATTTCGTTCGGCAAGGACGATCTGATCGTGCCCGAGGAGAAGCGTCGCCTGGTCGGCGAGGCGCAGGAGCAGGTCAAGCAGTATGAGCAGCAATACCAGGACGGCCTGATCACCCAGGGCGAGAAGTACAACAAGGTCGTCGACGTGTGGTCGCGCTGCACGGACCGTGTGGCCGAAGAGATGCTGAAGAAGATCCGCGAGCCGCAGCCCGGCGAGCCGGTCAACTCGGTCTGGATGATGTCCGATTCCGGGGCGCGCGGCTCGGCGGCGCAGATCAAGCAGCTGGCGGGCATGCGCGGCCTGATGGCCAAGCCCTCGGGCGAGATCATCGAGACGCCGATCATCTCGAACTTCAAGGAGGGGCTGACCGTCCTCGAATATTTCAACTCGACGCACGGCGCCCGCAAGGGCCTCGCCGACACGGCGCTGAAGACGGCGAATTCGGGTTATCTGACCCGCCGCCTCGTCGATGTCGCGCAAGACGCGATCATCACAGAGGAAGATTGCGGCACCACCCGCGGGCTGATGACGAGCGCTGTCGTCGATGGCGGCGAAGTCATCGCTCCGCTCGCCGACCGCATTCTCGGCCGCACCGCGGCGGTCGACATCCTCGATCCGCTGAGCGGCGAGGTCGTGCTTCTGGCGGGCGCATTGATCGATGAGGATGCCGTCGACCAGATCGAGCGGGCCGGTGTCGATACCGTGCCGATCCGCTCGGTGCTGACCTGCGAATCCCGCGTCGGCGTCTGCGGCAAGTGCTACGGGCGCGACTTGGCGCGCGGTACGGTCGTCAATATCGGCGAGGCGGTCGGCGTCATTGCCGCGCAATCGATCGGCGAACCCGGCACGCAGCTGACGATGCGCACCTTCCACATCGGCGGCGCTGCGCAACGCGGCGCCGAGCAGTCTTCTGTGGAGGCCGCCTTCGACGCCAGGGCGGAGGTGAAGAACCGAAACGTCGTGATCAACTCGAGCGGCGTACCGGTGGTAATGGGCCGCAACACCGAGATCGTGCTGTTAGACGAAGCGGGGCGCGAAAAAGCCCGGCACCGAGTTCCGTACGGCGCGAGGCTGCTCGTCGATGATGGGGCTCAGGTCAAACGGGGAGACCGGCTCGTCGAGTGGGACCCCTACACGATCCCGATCATCACCGAGAAGGACGGTATCGCGCATTACGTCGATCTGATCGAAGGCCTATCGATGCGCGAGACGGTGGACGAAGCCACCGGCATCTCGTCGAAGGTGGTCGTCGACTGGAAGCAGCAGCCGCGCGGCAGCGATTTGCGGCCGCGGATCACGTTGCGCGACGAAGCCGGCGAGGTGCTCACCTTGGCCAACGGGCTCGAGGCGCGCTACTTCATGTCGGTCGACGCGATCCTTTCGGTCGACAACGGGGCCCACGTCAAGGCTGGCGACGTTCTTGCGCGCATCCCGCGCGAATCCTCGAAGACGCGTGACATCACGGGCGGTCTACCGCGTGTCGCCGAACTGTTCGAAGCGCGCAAGCCAAAGGATTTCGCGATTATCAGCGAAAGCGATGGCCGCGTCGAATTCGGCAAGGATTACAAGGCCAAGCGGCGCATTATCGTTGCGCCGTCCGAGGACGATAAGGAGCCGGTCGAGTACCTGATCCCGAAGGGCAAGCACATCAGCGTGCAGGAAGGCGATTACATCGAGAAGGGCGACCTCCTGATGGACGGCAACCGGGTGCCGCACGACATTCTGCGGATCCTCGGGGTCGAGGAGCTGGCGAGCTATCTGATCAACGAGATCCAAGAGGTCTATCGACTGCAAGGTGTGCGGATCAACGACAAGCACATCGAGGTGATTGTCCGGCAGATGCTGCAGAAGGTGGAGATCGCCGATCCCGGCGACACGACCTTCCTCGCCGGCGAGCAGATCGACCGCTCGGAGTTCGAGCTGGAAAACGCCAAGGTCGAGAGCGAAGGGCTACGGCCCGCGGAAGCGCGCCCGGTGCTGCAGGGGATCACCAAGGCCAGCCTGCAGACGAGCTCGTTCATCTCGGCTGCCTCGTTCCAAGAGACAACACGGGTGCTGACCGAGGCCGCGGTCTCCGGCCGGATCGACTCGCTGATGGGTCTCAAGGAAAACGTGATTGTCGGGCGGCTGATTCCTGCGGGGACCGGCAGCGTCATCGCCCGGTTGCGCGAGGTGGCGGCCGAGCGCGACCGCGAGCTCGCTGCGATCGCTGCTGCCAACGAAGAGCCCGCTCAACTCGTCGAAGCCGAAAAACAAACGGCGTAAGACGGTCCCGGCGTCCCCCGTGTCCATGGAGCGCAATGCGTTCCATGGGCGGGGGACTTGACCGGGTTGGTTTGGATCACTATTAATGTTGGCCCATTCCGGGGCTGGCCGTAGGAAGCCATCTAGACGCAGCCCTATATCGGTCGCTGGCTCGGCGCTTCTGTGAGGGAGCGCGCAACAATTTAGGTACCGAAACTCATCGACCCGGCGGCGTGATCGCCTCGGGCGATTGGCGCGTTTTACGAGGTCGCAACGATGCCGACGATAAACCAGCTGATCCGCAATCCGCGGAGGCCGGAGGTGGCACGCAACAAGGTTCCTGCGATGGAAGCATGCCCGCAGAAGCGCGGGGTGTGCACGCGCGTCTACACGACCACGCCGAAAAAGCCGAATTCTGCGTTGCGCAAGGTGGCGCGCGTTCGCCTGACGAACGGTTTTGAGGTCACGAGCTACATTCCCGGCGAAGGCCACAATCTTCAAGAGCATTCGGTCGTTTTGATCCGCGGCGGCCGAGTGAAGGATCTGCCGGGGGTGCGGTATCACATCGTCCGCGGCACGCTCGACACCCAGGGCGTCAAAGATCGGCGTCAACGCCGTTCGAAATACGGCGCCAAGCGCCCGAAGTAGGGAGGCCCGTCATGTCGCGCCGTCGCGCCGCGGTTAAACGCGAGGTCTTGCCGGACGCAAAATTCGGCGACAGCGTATTAACCAAGTTTATGAATTGCCTGATGTACGAGGGCAAAAAGTCGGTCGCCGAACGCATCGTCTACGGGGCGTTCGACCGCATCGCCAAGCGCAGCGGGCAAGATCCCTTGCGGGTGTTCCACGACGCGCTCGGCAATGTGCGGCCCGCCGTCGAGGTCCGCTCGCGCCGCGTCGGGGGCGCCACCTATCAGGTACCGGTCGAAGTGCGGACGGACCGCAGCCAGGCGCTGGCCATTCGCTGGCTCATTTCGAGTTCGCGCGGCCGCTCGGAAAACACGATGGAGGAGCGGCTTTCGGGGGAGCTGCTCGACGCCTCCAACAATCGGGGTGCCGCGGTGAAGCGGCGGGAGGATACGCATCGCATGGCCGATGCGAACAAGGCCTTCTCGCACTACCGCTGGTAACCGGCGAAGCACATCACAACCGAAACATATTTTCCTTGAGGGCGCCCGCCTCGCGTGGCGCCCGCGGAGTTGCTTTCATGGCGCGCACCACACCTCTCGAGCGATACCGAAACATCGGCATCATGGCGCACATCGATGCCGGCAAGACGACAACCACCGAGCGTATCCTCTATTACACCGGCCGCGCCTATAAGATGGGCGAGGTGCACGAAGGCACCGCGACGATGGATTGGATGGCCCAGGAGCAGGAGCGCGGCATTACGATCACCTCGGCCGCGACCACCTGCTTTTGGCAAGATCACCGCATCAACATCATCGACACGCCCGGCCACGTCGATTTCACGATCGAAGTCGAGCGCAGCCTGCGTGTGCTCGACGGGGCTGTCGCGGTATTCGACTCGGTCGCCGGGGTCGAGCCTCAATCGGAGACCGTCTGGCGCCAAGCCGACAAATACGGCGTCCCGCGGATCTGCTTTGTCAACAAGATGGATCGGATCGGCGCGGATTTCCCTCGCTGCGTCGCGATGATCGACGATCGGCTGGGCGCCAAGCCGGTGGTGCTGCAATTGCCGATCGGGGTCGAGAGCGATTTTGTCGGGATCGTCGATCTCGTCGGCTTTCGCGCGATCAAATGGCGCGACGAGACTCTGGGAGCAGAGTTCGACATTGTCGAAGTTCCGCCCGACATGGTCGAGGAGGCCAAGGACCTTTCGAACGAGGTTGGTCGAAGCCGCGGTCGAGCAGGACGACGCGGCGCTCGAAGCTTATCTCGGCGGCGAGGAGCCGAGCGAAGACGTGCTGAAGCGGTGCATCCGCAAGGGCACGATCGGCGGCGTCTTTGTTCCGGTGCTGTGCGGTTCGGCATTCAAGAACAAAGGGGTGCAGCCGCTGCTCGACGCAGTGGTCGATTATTTGCCGGCCCCGACCGATGTCGCGGCGATCAACGGCATCAAGGTCGGCTCGAAGGAGCCGGTCGTACGCCGCTGCTCGGATGACGAGCCGTTTGCCGGGCTCGCCTTCAAGATCATGAGCGACCCGTTTGTCGGCTCGCTGACCTTTGTCCGCATCTATTCCGGGGTCGTTACCGCCGGCAGCCAGGTCCTGAACAGCGTCAAGGGGACGCGCGAGCGGATCGGCCGCATGCTGCAGATGCACGCCAACCACCGCGAGGACATCAAGGAAGCCCGCGCCGGGGACATCGTCGCGTTGGCCGGGCTGAAGAACACGACGACGGGCGACACCCTGTCCGACCCCGGCGATCCGGTCGTGCTCGAACGGATGGAATTTCCGGAGCCGGTCATCGAGATCGCGGTCGAGCCCAAGACCAAGGGCGACCAGGAGAAGATGGGCCAGGCGCTCGCCCGGCTGGCGACCGAGGACCCGTCATTCCGGGTGACCGTCGACCACGAGAGCGGCCAGACCGTGATCAAGGGGATGGGCGAATTGCACCTCGAGATCATCGTCGACCGCATGAAGCGCGAGTTCAAGGTCGACGCCAATGTCGGCGCGCCGCAGGTGGCCTACCGCGAGACGATCACCCGCACCGCAGAAGTCGATTACACCCACAAAAAACAGACCGGCGGAGCCGGACAGTTCGCACGCGTCAAGCTGCGGTTCGAGCCGTTGCCGCCGGGCTCCGGTTTTGCCTTCGAAAACGCGGTGGTCGGCGGCGCCGTCCCGAAGGAGTATGTGCCCGGCGTCGAAAAGGGGCTGAAGGCCTCGACCGAAACCGGTGTGCTCGCCGGCTTTCCGGTCATCGATCTTCAGGCGACATTGATCGACGGCGCCTTCCACGACGTCGATTCGAGCGTGCTCGCCTTCGAGATCGCGGCCCGCGCCGCGTTCAAGGAAGGCGTCATGAAAGCCGCGCCGAAACTGCTCGAACCGATCATGCGGGTCGAAGTGGTGACGCCGGAGGAGTATATGGGCGACGTCATCGGCGACCTGAACAGCCGTCGCGGCCAGGTCACCGGGATGGACACGCGCGGCAATGCGCGGGTCATCGATGCGATGGTCCCGCTCGCCAACATGTTCGGATACGTCAATACCTTGCGGTCGATGAGTCAGGGCCGGGCGCAGTACACGATGCATTTCGACCATTACGAGCAGGTACCGCAGGCGGTGGCGGACGAAGTCCGCGCCAAAATGGCTTAATAATCACAGGCTTGAAAATCCAGCCGGGCTGGGTCGGACGGAGAAGAAGGCAATGTCGAAGGCGAAGTTTCAGCGGACGAAGCCGCACTGCAATATCGGGACGATCGGTCACATCGACCACGGCAAGACGACGTTGACGGCGGCGATCACCAAGGTGCTGGCGGAGAAGGGCGGGGCGACGTTTGTGCCGTTCGACCAGATCGACAAGGCGCCGGAGGAGCGGGCGCGCGGCATCACGATCGCGACGGCGCATGTCGAATACGAGACCGGCAAGCGCCACTATGCGCATGTCGACTGCCCGGGTCATGCCGACTACATCAAGAACATGATCACCGGGGCGGCGCAGATGGACGGCGCGATCCTGGTGGTGTCGGCGGCGGACGGCCCGATGCCGCAGACCCGCGAGCATGTGCTCTTGGCGCGCCAGGTCGGGGTGCCGGCGTTGGTGGTGTTCATGAACAAGGTCGACATGGTGGACGACCCGGAACTGCTCGACCTGGTCGAACTGGAGGTGCGCGAGCTGCTCTCGAGCTACCAGTTTCCGGGGGACGACATCCCGGTGGTGCGCGGCGCGGCGCTGTTTGCGCTGGAGGGCCGCGACCCCGAGCAGGGGCACGACTCGATCCTGGCGCTGATGGAGGCGGTGGACAGCTACATTCCGCAGCCGGAGCGTGCCATGGATCGGCCGTTCCTGATGCCGATCGAGGACGTGTTCACGATCTCGGGGCGCGGCACGGTGGTGACCGGGCGGGTCGAGCGCGGCGTCGTCAAGGTCGGCGACGAGGTCGAGATCGTGGGCCTGCGGCCGACCGCCAAGACGGTGGTGACCGGGGTCGAGATGTTCAGGAAACTGCTGGACCAGGGCGAGGCGGGCGACAATATCGGGGCGCTGTTGCGCGGCACCAAGCGCGAGGAGGTCGAGCGCGGCCAGGTATTGGCGGCGCCGGGCTCGATCACGCCGCACACCCGCTTTCAGTGCGAGGCCTACATCCTGACCAAGGAGGAGGGCGGGCGGCACACGCCGTTTTTCGGCAATTACCGGCCGCAATTCTATTTCCGCACGACCGACGTGACCGGCACGGTGCACCTGCCCGAGGGCACCGAGATGGTGATGCCGGGCGACAACATCTCGATGGAGATCGAACTGATCGCCCCCATTGCGATGGACGAGGGGCTGCGCTTTGCGATCCGCGAAGGCGGCCGCACCGTCGGCGCCGGCGTCGTCGCCAAAATCATAAAATAGCGGAAGACCGAGCGCGCGGCAGTAGGATTGGAAGAGCAAATGGCGACCGACAACCAGAACATTCGCATTCGGCTGCGGGCCTACGATCACCGCGTGCTCGACCAATCGACCAGCGAAATCGTCAACACGGCCAAGCGAACCGGGGCGCGGGTGCGGGGTCCGATCCCGCTCCCGACCAAAATCGAGAAATTCACCGTCTTGCGCTCGCCGCATGTCGACAAGAAATCGCGCGAGCAATTCGAGATCCGCACCCACAAACGCATGCTCGACATTGTCGACCCGACGCCTCAGACCGTCGACGCGCTGATGAAGCTCGATCTCGCCGCCGGCGTCGACGTCGAGATCAAGCTCTGAGGGTGGGCGATGCGCACCGGTCTGATCGCCCGGAAGCTCGGCATGACGCGCGTCTTTACCGACGAGGGAACCCACATTCCGGTGACGGTGCTGCAGGTCGACAACTGCCAGGTCGTCGCCGTGCGGACCGAGGACAGGGACGGCTATACGGCGGTGCAGCTCGGCGTCGGCAGCGCCAAGACCAAGAACGTGTCGAAGCCGCAACGGGGTCATTTCGCCAAGGCCAAGGTCGAGCCGAAGGCGCGCCTCGCCGAGTTCCGTGTCTCGGAGGATGCCCTGCTGGAGGTCGGCGCGGAAATCACCGCGGCGCATTTTCTTCCGGGCCAGTTTGTCGATGTCGTCGGCACCAGCATCGGCAAGGGGTTTGCCGGGGCGATGAAGCGGCATAATTTCCGCGGGTTGCGCGCCAGCCACGGCGTCTCGGTCTCGCATCGCAGCCACGGGTCGACCGGTCAGCGGCAGTCGCCCGGCAAGACTTTCAAGAACAAGAAGATGGCGGGTCATCTCGGGGCCGAGCGGGTAACGACGCAGAGCCTCGAGGTGGTTGCGGCCGATGCCGAGCGCGGCGTCTTGATGATCAAGGGGTCGGTGCCGGGAAGCCCCGGCGGCTATGTGCTGATCAAGGATGCGGTCAAGCGCAAAGCTCCCGCGAGAGCTGCCGTTCCCGGCAGCCTTGCGAGAAGATGCCGGCCGCGGCCGAGAGCCCGCAGGGGGAAGCCTCCTGATGAAGCTCACCGTGCGCAATCTCGACAATCAGGAAGTCGGCGATATCGACCTCGCCGACGAGGTGTTCGGCCTGCCGATCCGTCGCGACATCCTTGCCCGGGTCGTCAACTGGCAACTGGCAAAACGCCGCGCCGGCACCCATAAGACCAAGGGGATCAGCGAGATCCAGGGGACGACCAAGAAACCCTATAAGCAGAAGGGCACGGGGCGTGCGCGCCAGGGCAGCCTGCGCTCGCCGCAATTCCGCGGCGGTGCGGTGATCTTCGGTCCGGTCGTACGCAGCCATGAATTCTCGCTGCAGAAGAAGGTTCGCAAGCTGGGCCTCAAGACGGCGCTGTCCTCAAAGCAGCGCGAGGGCAAGCTGATCGTGATCGACGCGGCCCAAGTCGACGAGGCCAAGACCAAGGCGTTGCGGGCGCGTTTCGAGACGCTCGGCTGGGACTCGGTGCTGATCATCGACGGGCCCGTCATCGACGAGGGCTTTATGCGCGCCGCCCGCAACCTGCCGCGGGTCGATGTGCTGCCGCAGCAAGGCGCCAATGTTTACGACATCCTGCGCCGCGACACGCTCGTTCTGACGCGCGAGGCGGTGCAACACCTCGAGGCGCGCCTCAAATGAGCCGGTTTCGCGTCATCCCGCCCGCCGTCACGCGGCTCACGCGGCAGCAAATGTACGACATCATTCGCGGCCCGGTGATCACCGAGAAGGCGACGAACGTCTCCGAACACCGCCAGGTGATTTTTCGCGTGCCGTTGACCGCCACAAAGCGCGAAGTGAAGGCGGCTGTCGAAGGGTTGTTCAGCGTCAACGTGACAGCGGTGAACACGATCCGGGTCATGGGTAAGCTCAAGCGGGTTCGTGGCCGACCCGGACGGCGTTCCGATTACAAAAAGGCGGTCGTGACCCTTCGCGAAGGTCAGCGGATCGACGTGACGACGGGCATTTGAAAGCCACCCAAAAGATGAACTGCAATTTCGCCCATTTAACCCTCTCCCCCCGCTGGTCGGCGGGGGAGGGTAGGGTGAGGGGGGGCCATGGTCTGAACGGCCGCGCCACCCACCTCACCCTCCCGTCGCTGCGCGACGGGCCCCTCCCTCTCCCCCCTGACGGGCGGAGAGGGGCAGATGGGTGCTGTGTGCTCGGGGGGAAGGAGGGGACGCGATGGCACTGAAGACATTCAATCCGACGACGCCGTCGCGACGACAGCTGGTCATTGTCGACCGCAGCGAGCTGTGGAAGGGGAAGCCGGTAAAGGCCTTGACCGAGGGGCTGCGCGGCAAGGGCGGTCGCAACAACACCGGCCGCATAACGATGCGATGGCGCGGCGGCGGCAACAAGCGGCGGTACCGGATCGTCGATTTCAAGCGCTCGAAAATCGATGTGCCGGCCACCGTCGAGCGGCTCGAATATGACCCGAACCGTACCGCCTTCATTGCCCTGATACGTTACCACGACGGCGAGCTTGCCTACATACTGGCGCCGCAGCGGCTCAAAGCCGGCGACACTGTCGTCTCGGGCGAGAGAGTGGACGTCAAGCCCGGCAACACGATGCCGATGCGCAGCATGCCGGTCGGCACGATCATCCACAATGTCGAGATGAAACCCGGCAAGGGTGGTCAAATCGCTCGCTCGGCTGGGACTTACGCCCAGCTGGTCGGCCGCGATCAGGGTTATGCGCTGTTGCGCCTCTCTTCCGGAGAGCTGCGCATGGTGCGCTCCGAATGCCGAGCGACGATCGGCGCCGTGTCGAACCCCGATCAGCAGAACATCGTAATCGGCAAGGCCGGCCGCAACCGCTGGCTCGGCCGCCGGCCTTCGGTGCGCGGCGTCGCGATGAACCCGATCGATCACCCGCATGGCGGTGGCGAGGGACGCAGCTCGGGGGGCCGGCATCCCGTCACGCCGTGGGGCAAGCCGACCAAGGGCAAGAAGACCCGGCACAACAAGGCGGCGGACCGGCTGATCGTGCGCCGCCGCCACAAGCGCTAGCCGACGGGAGGAGAAGCTTGGCACGTTCGGTATGGAAGGGGCCGTTTGTCGACGGCTATCTCCTCAAAAAGGCAGAGGCGGCGCGTGGGTCGGGGCGCAACCAGGTGATCCGAACCTGGTCGCGCCGGTCGACGATCTTTCCGCAATTTGTCGGGCTCACCTTCGGCGTCTATAACGGGCACAAATTCATCCCGGTGCTGGTCACCGAAAATATGATCGGGCACAAACTCGGCGAGTTCGCGCCGACCCGGACCTTCTACGGGCACGCCGGCGACAAAAAGGCGAGAAGGAGCTGACATGGGTAAGCCAGCCGCCAAGCGGCGGCTCGACGAGACCGAAGCGGCAGCATCGATGCGGGGCCTGCGCACGAGCCCGCGCAAGCTCAACCTCGTCGCCCAGGCGATCCGTGGCAAGACTGCCTCGGCCGCGCTCGCGGACCTGACCTTTTCACGGCGCCGCATCGCGCGCGACGTCAGAAAGGTCCTGCAAGCCGCGATCGCCAACGCCGAAAACAATCACCAGCTCGACGTCGACCGCCTTTTCGTGAAGGAGGCTACGGTCGGCCGGGCTTTTGTACTGAAACGCTTTCACACCCGAGGCCGTGGGCGCTCGGCGCGCGTCGAGAAGATGTTTGCGCATCTAACCGTGATCGTCCGGGAGAGCGCCGAGGAGGCTGAATAATGGGACAGAAGGTCAATCCGATCGGGCTGCGGCTCGGCATCAACCGCACCTGGGACTCGCGCTGGTTCGCGCGCAAGGAATACGGCAATTTGCTGCTCGATGACCTCGGCCTGCGCAAGTTCCTGCAGCGCCGCCTGAGCCAGGCCGGCCTCTCCCGCGTCGTCATCGAGCGCGCCGCGCGGCGCACGAGGATCACGCTGCATTCGGCCCGGCCCGGCGTGGTGATCGGGAAAAAGGGGTCGACATCGAAAAGCTCCGCACCGATCTCGCCAAGGTCACGAATAGCGAAGTCAGTCTCAATATCGTTGAAATCCGCAAACCGGAAATCGACGCAAAGCTGGTCGCCGACGGCATCGCGCAGCAGCTGGAACGCCGCGTCGCCTTTCGCCGGGCGATGAAGCGGGCCGTGCAGTCGGCGATGCGGCTCGGCGCGCAAGGAATCCGGATCAACTGCTCGGGACGGCTGGGCGGAGCCGAGATCGCCCGCATGGAATGGTATCGCGAAGGCCGGGTGCCGCTGCATACATTGCGCGCCGACGTCGATTTCGGCTACGGCACCGCCAAGACCACCTATGGCGTGTGCGGCGTCAAGGTCTGGGTCTTCAAGGGAGAGATTCTCGCTCATGACCCGATGGCGCAAGACAAGCGGCTGAACGAAGGACAACCCGCGAGCCATGAGCGCGGCCGGCGCGAAGCGCTGGGGTGATGGATCATGCTCGCTCCGAAAAGAAGTAAATACCGCAAGGCCCATAAAGGGCGCGTCCACGGTCTCGCGAAGGGCGGGACGGAACTGAATTTTGGCGCCTACGGGCTGAAGGCCTCGGATCCCGGGCGGATCACCGCCCGCCAGATCGAGGCGGCACGGCGCGCAATAACGCGCCACATCCGCCGCGCCGGCCGGGTTTGGATCCGCATCTTCCCCGATGTGCCGGTTTCGCACAAGCCGGCCGAGGTTCGCATGGGCAGCGGCAAGGGGTCGCCGGAATTTTGGATCTGCCGAGTGAAACCCGGCCGCATCATGTTCGAGCTCGATGGCGTGCCGGGCGATATTGCCCGCGAAGCGTTCGATCTCGCCGCCGCCAAATTGCCGATCGCAACGCGCTTCGTCGCCCGCCAGGGCGAGGAGCTCGTCTGATGAAGGCCACCGATGCCAGGGCCAAAACCGAGGACGAGTTGACCGGTGAACTCGACGTTCTCGGCAAGGAGATCTTCAATCTGCGCTTCCAAAGGGCCAACGGCCAGCTCGAGAACACCGCCCGGGTTCGGCAGGTTCGGCGCGACATTGCCCGCATCAAGACGCTGCTGGGCGAACGGCGCCGCGCCACGCTCGGAGTAAAGATCTAATGTCGAAACGCGTCCTTCAGGGTGTGGTCGTCAGCGACGCTTGCGACAAGACTGTGATCGTTCGGGTGGAGCGTCGCGTGATGCACCCCGTCTACAAGAAATTCGTCACGCATTCGAAGAAATATGCGGCGCATGACGAGAACAACAGCTACCGCTCCGGCGATGTCGTGCAGATCGAGGAGAGCCGTCCGATCTCCAAGCGCAAATGCTGGGTCGTGATCGGCGGCCCGGCAGATGCGGCGCCCGGCCGCCGCGCCACTCGTAGGACCGCCGAGCCGGTTGCGGCCGCGGCCGATTTGGCAGAAGTCGAACCGCCGAATGCCGGCATCGAAGGCGCCGAGCCCGCGGAAGGTGCAGCATGATCCAGATGCAGACAAATCTCGACGTCGCCGATAATTCCGGCGCGCGCCGGGTGCAATGCATTAAGGTGCTGGGCGGCTCGAAACGCAAGACCGCCACGATCGGCGACGTGATCATCGTCTCGGTCAAGGAGGCGATCCCGCGCGGCAGGGTCAAGAAAGGTGATGTGCATCGCGCGGTTATCGTACGCACGGCGAAGGAGATACGCCGCATAGACGGCAGCGCCATTCGGTTCGACCGCAACGCCGCCGTGCTAATCACCAACCAGGGCGAGCCGATCGGGACCCGTATCTTTGGTCCGGTGACCCGTGAATTGCGGGCGCGCCGGTTCATGAAGATCGTGTCGTTGGCGCCCGAGGTCCTCTAAGGCACGCGGCGCGGAGCGGGAAGATGCCGAAGCTGAAGATCAAGAAGGGCGACAGCGTGGTCGTCGTCAGCGGCCGCGACAAGGGCCGGACCGGCGAGGTCTTGCGGGTCTTTCCCGAGGAGGGGCGGCTCATCGTGCAGGGGGTGCACGTCGCAAAGCGGCATACCCGGCCGCGCATGGGAGAGCCTGGCGGTATCGTCGAGAAGGAGTTGACGATCCACATCTCGAACGTCGCGCATGTCGACCCGCAGTCACGCAAACCGACGCGGATCGGGTACAAGATTCTCCAGGATGGCCGCAAGGTCCGGTTCGCCCGCCGCTCGGGCGAAATCATCGACAGGTGAAGGGATGGCTAGGGCCCGCCTGCACGAACAGTATGAGACGACCGTCCGCCCGGCGCTGATGCAGGAGTTCGGGTACAAGAACCCCATGCAAGTGCCGCGCCTCGAAAAGATCGTGGTCAATATGGGTGTCGGCGAGGCGGTGCAGGACAGCAAGAAGGCGGAGGCGGCAGCCGCCGATTTGACCGCGATCACCGGCCAGCATCCGGTCATCACCAAAGCGAAGCGCTCGATCGCAACCTTCAAGCTGCGTCAGGGCATGCCGATCGGGTGCAAGGTGACGCTGCGCCGCGAGCGGATGTACGAGTTCCTCGATCGGCTGATCACCGTAGCGCTGCCGCGGGTTCGCGATTTTCGCGGAATATCGGGCAGGAGTTTCGATGGACGGGGGAATTTTGCCCTCGGCCTCAAGGAGCAGCTCGTCTTTCCCGAAATCGACTACGACCGCGTCGATGCGACGCGCGGCATGGACGTCGTCATTGTGACGACCGCAAAGACCGATGTAGAGGCCAAGGCGCTCCTCAAGGCCTTCGATATGCCCTTTGCCAATTGAAACTCGGAGGTCTAGCTACGTGGCAAAAAAGAGCTCAATCGAGAAAAACGCCATGCGGATCAAGCTCGCCAAAAGCGTTGCCGTTCGGCGGGCAAGGCTGAAGGCGGTCGCGATCGACCGGACAGCGCCTCCCGAGGACAGGTTCGCGGCACAGCTGAAGCTGGCCGAATTGCCGCGCAATGCCTCTGCGACGCGGGTTCGCAACCGCTGCTCCCTGACCGGCCGCCCGCGCGGATATTACCGGAAATTCAAGCTGTCGCGAATTGCTCTACGGGAGCTCGCCTCTGCCGGGCTGATTCCGGGCATGGTCAAGTCGAGCTGGTAGGCGGGAGCGCGGCCGATGACGATGAGCGACCCGCTCGGGGACATGCTGACGCGGATCCGCAACGGGCAGAGGGCGCGGCAGGCTATCGTCGCCTCTCCCGCCTCGAAGATCCGTGCCAATGTGCTCGATGTGCTGAAGCGCGAGGGATACATCCGCGGCTTTACCCGCGAACATATTCGACCCGGCGTCTCGGAGCTGCGCATCGAGCTCAAATACGTCGACGGCGAGCCCGTAATTCGGGAGATTTCGCGGGTGTCGAAGCCGGGCCGGCGTATCTATTCGCGTATTATCGACTTGCCGCGCAGCTATAACGGGCTCGGCATCTCCATTCTGTCGACCCCGCGAGGGGTCATGTCGGACAACGAGGCCCGCGCCGCAAAAGTCGGCGGCGAGGTCCTCTGCCGCGTGTTCTGAGGTTCGCGATGTCACGTGTTGGCAAGCATCCCGTCGCAGTGCCGAGCGGGGTCGAGGTGCAGATGTCGGGGCAGACGCTGAGCGCCAAGGGCAGTCTCGGCACGTTGCGCCTCGTCGTCAGCAACGAGGTCACCGCGGCGATCACCGACGGCGCGGTAACGATCACGCCCAAGAACGACACGAAACATGCCCGGGCGATGTGGGGCACGACCCGGGCACTTGTGAACAACATGGTCACCGGAGTAACGAAAGGGTTTTCGGTGACGCTGGAAATCAATGGTGTCGGCTACCGCGCCGCGGTGCAAGGCAATAGGCTCAATCTGCAGCTCGGCTACAGTCACGAGGTTGCCTATCCGATCCCCAATGACGTGAAGATCGTCTGCGAAAGGCCGACCCTGATCAACGTCAGCGGCGCCGACCGCCAACGCGTCGGCCAGATCGCAGCAGAGATCCGCGCCTACCGTCCGCCTGAACCCTACAAGGGCAAGGGAATCAAGTATTCGACCGAGACCGTGCGCCGCAAGGAAGGCAAGAAAAAGTAAACCGATGCCCGAGAAAGCCAAAGCCCTCTTTCTGCGCCGGCGGCTGCGGGTTCGGCGCAACTTGCGCCGCGCCCCGAACAACCGGCCGCGTCTCTCGGTGTTCCGCTCCTCCAGGCATATCTACGCGCAGGTCATCGACGACACGACTGGACGTACTCTGGCGGCGGCCTCGACACTCGACGGCGGGCTGAAGACCGGCCTCAAGACCGGCGCCGACATTGCCGCGGCGAGCGCCGTCGGCAAGCTGGTGGCCGAGAGAGCCCAAGCGGCCGGGGTCGAGCAGGTCGTGTTCGATCGCGGCGCTTATCTGTTTCACGGCAGGGTCAAAGCCTTGGCCGATGCCGCCCGCGAGGGCGGTCTGGATTTCTGAAGGGATTAGCATGGCACGCACACAGGCCCGCCAGGGCGACCGGCGCGGACGGGACGGCGACCGGCAGGGGCGCGAGCGCGAAGACAGCGAGTTCACCGAGAAGCTGGTCAACATCAATCGTGTCGCCAAGGTGGTGAAAGGCGGCCGGCGCTTCGGTTTCGCCGCGCTGGTCGTGGTCGGGGACCGCAAGGGTCGGGTCGGCTATGGCTCGGGCAAGGCCAGAGAAGTACCGGAAGCCATTCGGAAGGCCACCGAGCAGGCGCGGCGCGGCATGATCCGCGTGCCGTTGCGCGAGGGTCGCACATTGCATCACGACATCGTCAGCAGCTATGGCGCCGGCCACGTGGTCGTGCGCGCCGCCAAGCCGGGGACCGGAATCATAGCCGGCGGCCCGATGCGGGCGATTTTCGAGGCGCTCGGCGTGCACGACGTGGTGGCCAAATCGATCGGCAGCCCAAACCCGCACAATATGATCAAGGCGACTTTTGTAGCGTTGGGCCGGGCAACCAGCCCGCGTGCCGTCGCGGCGCGGCGCGGCAAAAAGGTCGGCGAAATCCTCGGTCGGCGCGATACCGAACCTCGCGAGAACGCGTGATGGAAGGCAAGAGGACAGTCACGATCGAACAGCTCGGAAGTCCGATCGGGCGCAAGCCGGACCAGGAAGCGACGCTCAAGGGTCTCGGGTTGAACAAGCGGCATCGCCGCCGCGTTCTCGAAGACACGCCCTCGGTTCGGGGCATGATCAACAAGGTGAAGCACCTCGTTCGGGTGGTGGAAGAGGAGTGAGAAGCCCCTCACGCGGTGCGGGAGAGGGTGACTCAGCGCGTTGCGCTGAGTGGGCGAGGGCTGGCGCATGGGATTGATTAGGCGATGAAGCTCAACGAGATCAGGGACAATCCCGGGGCGCATTACCGTGCCAAGCGGGTCGGACGCGGCATCGGCTCGGGCAAGGGCAAGACCTCGGCGCGCGGCGGCAAGGGCCAGACGGCGCGGACTGGCGTGGCATTGAACGGCTTTGAGGGCGGCCAGACGCCGCTGCATCGCCGGCTGCCGAAGCGCGGCTTCAACAACAAGATTTTCCGCAAAGATTTCAAGATCGTCAATCTGGGACGCCTGCAGGCGGCGCTCGATAGTGGTAGACTGAAAGCAGATGGCACACTCGATGGCACGGCGCTCGTCTCGTCGGGGCTGTTGCGGCGGCTCGGCGACGGCGTCCGCCTGTTGGCCAAGGGTGAGCTGCGCGCGGCAATTACGATCGAGGTCGCCGGTGCCTCCGAGGCCGCCATTGCCGCCGTCGAAAAGGCCGGCGGCAAGGTCATCCTTCCGACAGGGCGTGCCAAAGAACAAAAGCCGGCGGGCACCGCCTCGGCCTAAACACGGGCGGCGCCGCTCCGGGCATATAGTGAGGAATGGTAAATGGCGTCAGCCGCCGAACAACTCGCTTCGAGCATAAATTTCTCGGCCTTCTCCAAGGCGACCGAGCTCAAGAGCCGGATCTGGTTCACCCTCGGCGCCTTGGTGATCTATCGGCTCGGTACCTACATCCCGATCCCGGGCATCGATCCGGCGATCCTGCAGGACGTGTTCTCGCGCAACGCCGGCGGCATCCTCGGCATGTTCGACATGTTCTCGGGCGGCGCGCTCGGGAGGATGACGATCTTTGCGCTGAACATCATGCCGTACATTTCGGCATCGATCATCATCCAGCTCTTGACTGCTGTGTCCCCGACCCTCGAAGCGCTGAAGAAGGAGGGCGAGAGCGGGCGCAAGAAGCTAAACCAGTACACCCGCCTCGGGACCGTCCTGTTGGCGGCGGTCCAGTCCTATGGCATCGCCGTCGGGCTGGAGGGCATGCATGCCGGGGTACAGTCCGCGGTGCTCGACCCCGGTTTGTTCTTCCGGCTGGTGACCGTGGTGACGCTCGTCTGCGGCACGGTCTTTCTGATGTGGCTCGGTGAGCAGATCACGGCGCGCGGGGTTGGCAATGGCATCTCTCTGATCATTATGGCCGGGATCGTCGCGAACCTACCGCACGCGCTCGCTTCTACACTCGAACTCGGGCGGACCGGCGCGATCTCGCCCGTCTTCATCATCATCTTTCTGCTGATGTCGGTTGCGGTCGTCGCGTTCATCGTCTTCATGGAACGCGCGCAGCGCCGCATCCTCGTGCAGTACCCAAAGCGCCAGATGGGCAACAAAATGTTTGGCGGCGACGCGTCTCACTTGCCGCTGAAGATCAACACCTCGGGCGTCATTCCGCCGATCTTCGCCTCCTCGCTGTTGCTGCTGCCGGCGACGGTGGCGAATTTCGAAGCCAATGGACAGAGTAGTTTTAGCTGGATCGGCGAGATCACGGCTTACCTCGCACATGGCCGGCCGCTCTACATGGCGCTCTATGTCGGACTCATCGTCTTTTTCTGCTTCTTCTATACGGCAATCGTCTTCAACCCGGAGGAGACCGCTGACAATCTGCGGAAATACGGCGGGTTCATTCCCGGGATCCGACCCGGGAAAAATACCGCCGATTATCTGGACTATATCCTGACCAGGTTGACCGTCGTCGGAGCTGCCTATCTTGCCGCGGTGTGCATCCTTCCCGAGATCCTGATCTCGGAATATTCGGTCCCGTTCTATTTCGGCGGGACCAGTCTTCTTGATCGTGGTCAGCGTCACGATGGATACCGTCGCGCAGATCCACTCGCACCTGCTCGCCCATCAATATGAAGGTCTGATCCGCAAGGCGAAGCTGCGGGGGCGCCGCGGATGAACGTCATCCTGCTCGGGCCGCCGGGCTCCGGGAAGGGCACCCAGGCGAAGCGGATCGAGCAGACCTACGGCATCGTCCAGCTGTCGACCGGCGACATGCTGCGCGCGACGACCGACTCGGACACGCAGTTCGGGCGCCGCGTCAAAGCCATCATGGACTCCGGCCAGCTCGTGCCCGACGACATCATCGTCGAGATGATCGACCAGCGCATCCGGCAGCCTGACTGCGCCCGAGGCTTCATCCTTGACGGGTTCCCACGCAACGTGCCGCAGGCGAAGGCGCTCGATGCGATGCTCGCCGAGCATGATCTCAAGCTCGACCACGTGATCTTGCTCGATGTGAACGAGGCGGTGCTGGTCGATCGGTTGTCGGGGCGGTTCTCCTGCACCCAATGCGGCGCGAGCTATCACGAGCGGTATAACCGGCCGAGCCGCGAGGGGGTCTGCGACGTATGCGGCAGCAGCGAATTCGTCTGCCGCGCCGACGACAGGCCCGAGGCGGTCAAGGCCCGCTTCGAGGTCTATCATCGTCAGACCGCGCCGATCCTGCCCTATTACCGCGATCGCGGCATTCTGCGCCGGGTCGACGGCATGGCCGACATCGACGCTGTGACGCGAGAGATCGACAAGATCCTCGGGTGAGCCGCCAACGATCTTGATGGGGATCGGAATGATCGAACCTTACACCGCCGTGGGGTTGATCCCGAGCTTTTGGGGCATTCGCCGCCGGGAGGACATCGAGAAAAACCTGGAGCACCTCGAAAGCCTGACAAAGGCAGCGTTCTGGTTGTCCAATCTGGACATCCCGGTCCGCCTCATCGCCATACCCGAGGGCGCACTGCAAGGGTTCAACGACGAGGTCCTCGACGTCGATCACGCCGAATTTGCACGCAACTGCGCGATCGACATTCCGGGCCCGGAAACCGACCGGCTCGGGCGGCTCGCGCGCCAGTGGGGCGTGTTCATCATGGCGCAGGCCAAGGCGCGTCACGAGGACTGGCCCGACCGCTTCTTCAATATCGGCTTCGTCATCGATCCGGACGGCGCGGTCATTCTGAAGCATTACAAGATCTCGGCGCTGTTGCCGTGCGAACGCTCGATCTCGCCGCACGATCTCTTCGACTGGTGGGTCGAGAAATACGGCCGCACCTTGCAGGCCTTCTGGCCGGTCGCCGACACCGCGATCGGGCGCCTCGGGATCATGATGGCGATGGAGGGCAACTACCCCGAGAACGGCCGCGGTCTCGCGCTCAACGGCGCTGAAGTGGTCTATCGCGCCTCGCTCCCCGCGCCTTTCACCGAGAACGATTTTTTCGAGATCTCCAACCGGGCGCGAGCGCTCGAAAACAACATGTACATCGTCGCTCCCAACATCGGCGGCTATCACCTCTACCCGGACAGCGAGACGCCGATCGACGCCGGCGGCGGCCAGTCGATGATCGTCGACTACCGCGGCGCGATCGTCGGCAAGCAGCGCGACACGAACGGCTCGACCTTTGTCGCCGGGCGTGATCAACATCGAGGCGTTGCGGCATCATCGCCAATCGGCGCAGGTGACGAACTGGCCCAAGGACATCCGCGCCGAGCTGGCGCAGATCATCTATGAGCAGCCGATCTATCCGAAGAACCTCTATCTCGACAAAATCCCCGGCCGGCATGCCGAGTACAAGCGGGAGGTGATCGACCAGCAAGTTCGGCTGATGCAGGAGCGCGGCATCTGGAAGCCGCCGGCAAGCGGTTGAATTGAGGTTGAGCTGGCCCGAGCGCGCGCGTCCTTCGAGACGGCCGTGGAGGTTGTCCTTGAGCCGGCCAAAGGCCGGAGCGGTGGGCGGCCACCTCGGGAGTCGGCGTCCAGAGCCATCGCGACGACGATTGTCCGCAAGGGAACCAAATTAACCTTTGAGGATCGCGGTGTAGGCAAGACGGCTCGCATGCGAGAGCCCGCTCGAGCGACACACCAAAGACGGAAATTGACCGGGTCACGTCCGTCAAGCCGGTGGAGGTTCGAGATTGGAGCTGAGGCGATGCGCGTCCGAGAAGGGGCATAAATGCTGAAGCCATGGAGTTCCCGGCATGCGACTGTTGATCGCGATGATGAAGCACGAGACCAACACCTTCTCGCCGGTGCCGACGCCGCTGGCGCGGTTTGGCAACGGTCCGGGGCCGCTCTATGGCGAGGCGGCGATCCGCGCCTATCGCGGCACCGGCACGGGACTGGGCGCCTATCTCGACCTCGCCGAGCGGGAGCGGGCCGAGATCGTATTATCGATTGCTGCCGGAGCGCCGCCGAGCCGTCCGGTCGAGGACGCCGCCTATGCGCACATCACCGACACGATCTGCGAGGCGGCGGCGCGCGGCGGGTTCGACGGGATCATGCTCGATCTGCACGGCGCGATGGTTACCGAGAGCCTCGAGGATGGCGAAGGCCAGTTCCTGAAGCGGCTGCGCGCGATCGACCCGAAGACACCGATCGCCGTCTCGCTCGACATGCACGCCAATCTCTATGACGAGATCATCGCCAACGCGACGGTCGTGACCGGCTATCGCACCTATCCGCATATCGACACCTACGAGACCGCCAGGCTTGCCGGCGAGATCCTGCTGCGCACGATCCGCGGCGAGGCGAGGCCGGTCATGGCCTGGGGCAATGTGCCGATGCTGCCGCATGTCATGCGGCAAGGCACCGACGACCATCCGAACAAGGAGTTGCAGCACCGCTGCGCGGCGATGAGCGGCGAGGGCGCATTGGCCGCGAGCCTCTTCACCGGGTTTCCGCACGCCGACATTGCGAATGCCGGGCTGAGCGCCGTGGTCGTGACCGACGGCGACCGCAAGCTCGCCGAAGACCTCCGCGACGAGCTGTTGGACCGGGCCTGGGTCGAGCGAAAGGCGTTTGTTTACGACATCGAACCTCTACAGCAATCCGTCTCCCGCGCCAAAGCAATGCTGCCGACCGAGCCCGGCGAGGGGCCGATCGTGCTGCTCGACCACTACGACAACTGCGCCTCGGGCGGCACGATGGACACCACCGTCGTGCTGGCGGAAATCCTGCGGCAGGGGATCGAGGATGTCGCCGTCTTCGCAATCTATGACCCGGAGGCAGTGCAGCAGGCCATCACCGCCGGGATCGGCGCCCAAGTCAGCCTGTCCATCGGCGGCAAGATCGCGATGCCGGCGATCCCCGCCGAGAGCCCGCCTTTGATCGTGACCGGCACGGTCAAGACGATCTCGAATGGCCGCTACCGCAACCGCGGCCCGATGGCGCGCGGCGTGCAGATGGATATGGGCCCTTCGGTGGTGCTCGACACCGGGCCGGTCGAGATCGTCCTGATCTCGCGCCATGTCGAGCCCTCCGACCTCAATTGCCTTTCGAGCCTCGGCATCGATCCGATGCAGAAACGCTATGTCATGCTGAAGAGCCGCATCCACTGGCGAGCTGGGCTCGGTGCAATGGCGAAAGCCGTCGTCGACTGCGCCGGCGTCGGCGTCTGCACCTCCGATTACGGCCAACTCGATTTCAAGAAGATCAGGCGGCCGATCTACCCCCTCGACCTGCCCAATCGCTGAAGCGGCGGAAGGGTCGCGGTAGGGATGGGCGCTCGCGGCACGAAACCGTACGGAGCGGCTTTCCATGTACCGATGCCGCGGCGGCTACCGCAGGCGCGGGCCCGGGTCCATCCCCAGATAGACCCGGCCGCCGATCGGGTACCACTCGGGCGCGAGGGTGACGGTCTGGCCGACGGTGTGCAGGTCGCGCCAGCATTCGGCGAGGCGGCTCTCGCGCTTGAACGACGTGCTGCCGCCGTGCCGGTACACCAGATCCATCGCCTCGCGCGCGCTGTCGGCGGCGTAGACCGCGGCCAGCCGGCAGCGGGCGCGCTGCTCGAGCGTGGTCTCCTGGCCGGAAGCGACGCGTGTTCCACAGCTCGGTGATCATCGCGCTGCGGTAGGCGCGCCCGGCGTTCAGGATCGCGTCGGCCCGCCCGACCGCGTCCTGCACCTGCGGGTTGTCGCACAGCAACCCGACGGGGCGGCCGCGCGGCTGCTTGCCCCCGGCCAGCTCGATCAGCGCATTGATGCCGGCGCGCGCGATGCCGGTGATCACGGCGCTGTGGTGTGGCCCGACCCAGCACTGGACCGGCAGCTGATAGGTGAGCCCGGGCCAGCGCGACCATTGGTTCTCGAGCGGGAATGCCGATCTGCGGCATCGTCCGCCGCTCCGGCAGGAAGACGTCCTCGACCGTCCAGTCGAAGCTGCCGGTGCCGCGCAGCCCGGTGACGTCCCAGCTCCCGGGCACGATCTCCGCTTCCGCGCGCGCAAAGACGCCGCGCCAGTAGAGCGAGCCGCCATCGCGGGTGGCGGCGCGGCTGGCCGTCATCGCCGAGCACCTGGAAGCTGCCGAGCATCCAGCTCGCCTCCTGACAGCCGGTGCCGAACTGCCAGCGGCCGGTGACCCGGTAGCCGCCTCGACCGGCACCGCCTGCCCGCCGCCCGGCACCGCAGTGCCGGCGATGATCGTGTCGGCGCGCTTACCGTAGATCTCGTGCACGCCGTCGTCGGGCAAGCCGAGCGTCACGAGCTGGCCGACGCCGCCATTGCCGAGGTTCCAGCCGACCGAGCCGGCGCCCTCGGCCAGCAGCTCCACGGCGCGCAGATAGGTCAGCGGGTCGACCTCCAGGCCGCCCAGCTCGCGCGGGATCACCATCCGGTAGAAGCCGGCGGCGCGCAACTGCTCGACCAACGCTTTCGGCAGGCGCTGCTCGCGCTCGATCTCCTCACGATAATCGCGGAGCTCCGGCTGCAGCGCCGCCGCAGCCTGCACCACAGGTTGCGCGTCGATATCCGCCGGCAAGCGCGTGTCTTCGGCCATCGTGTACATTCCCTCCTCATGCCACGGCGCCTTCAACCGAATTGCGGCCAGCCGCGGCGCTGGTAGGCGCCGTCCCAGAACAGCCATTCATACTGGCAGGCGCGGATAAAGGCCGCCAGCATCTTGGCGCGGGTTGCCGGGGTCGCGGCATCGGCCGCCCGATCGGTTACCGCAGATGACCGTCCGCACCGCCTCGCCAAAGCGCTCGTCGGCGTAGGTGTCGATCCACGCCTTGTACGGGTTCTGCGGCGCGGCTGTTCGAGCGATCGCGCAACCGACATCCCAATAAATCCAGAAGCACGGCAATAAGGCGGCGACCAGCACTTCCCAAGGATCATGGTAGGCCGCTGCAATCAGATAACTGGTGTAGGCGAGACAGTCCGGCGACGGCTCGGCATCGGCAATGCCCGCTGGGTCCACGCCAAAGTCCCGCAAATACCGGCCGTGCAACGCCTGCTCGACGGCGATGGCTCCCAGAGCGGATTGCGCGAAGGACTGCATCGTCGGCGTATCCGGGGCCTTGGCCGCCGAGATCGCGAGCGCGCGCGAGAACTGGCCGAGATAAATCGCGTCTTGAATGATGTAGGTCTGAAAGCGGTCGCGACTGAGCGAACCGGCCGCGAGTTCGGTGTTGAACGGCAGCCGATGAATCGCCTCCCGCAAGGATGTGGTGCGGTGCCAGGCATCATCGGAAAATCGGATCATTTCGCTATTATCGCACAAATAGACGATTTCCTACAATTTCGATGAGGTAAGATCTAGCAATCATCCCAGAGAATTTTTTGATTTCTCGCTTTCGCCGCGCGTCCATCTTTAGTATCTCATGTGCCACCAAATCCCCGTAGATCGCGGCCATACTCTCCCCGTTCTTCTTGTGGTCGTATAGAGAATTTGTTCCAAGGGGCCCGCGTGACTTACGGGTGCCTACTTCAACGCCTCTATCCCGAGGTCATCTATGACGACCTGATCAACCGCTTCTTCGAGGTCCTTACTGGAGAGATTTCTGCCAATTTGAGAAGATATTGCGCCGTTTTATTCGGAGGTCTTCCTGCTAGTTTCTCAAAATCTCCTTTACTGCATCTCGATCGACGCTACCAGCATTTCGAATAGTCGCAGCTGGTGCACTGGTCGCAGCCCTCGATGCGGATCAGCGCCGCCTCGCCGCATTTTGGGCACTGCGCCATGCGGGTCGCGAGGGATCTCTGATCCGAAATCAGCGCATTGCCGGCCGGCGACTTTCTGCTCGCTCGATTGCGGCTCTCTGACCGCGCGCCGGCAGAAAGCCGATCGCGATCATGTGGCGCTCGATGACGTCGCCGATCGCGGCCAATAGCGAGGGCACGTATTTGCCCTCCATCCAGGCGCCGCCGCGCGGGTCGAACACCGCCTTCATCTCCTCGACGACAAACGAGACGTCGCCGCCGCGGCGGAACACCGCGCTGATCATGCGCGTCAGCGCGACGGTCCAGGCGTAGTGCTCCATGTTCTTCGAGTTGATGAACACCTCGAACGGCCGGCGGCGGCCGTCCTGAACGATGTCGTTCAACGTGATGTAGAGCGCGTGCTCGCTGTCCGGCCAGCGGACCTTGTAGGTCTGCCCGGGCAGCGCCTCCGGCCGGCTCAGCGGCTGGGTCATGTAGACGACGCCGCCGGCCTCGAAAATGTCGGCTGGCTTAGGTGAAGCCGCCGGCGCGGCGGCGGCAGCGGCAGCTCCGGCTGTCGTGCAGCGTCCCGTCCGGCGGCGGCGGCGCCCTTTCGGGCCTTGCCGCCAGCACCGCCCCGGTGACCTCGTTCGGCCGGTAGGTCGTGCAGCCTTTGCAGCCGAGGGCGTAGGCCTGCAGATAAACATCCTTGAAGCGTTCGAACGGGATCTCGGCCGGGACGTTGATGGTCTTCGAGATCGAGCTGTCGATGTGCTTCTGCACCGCCGCCTGCATGACGACGTGGTCTTCGGGGGTCAGCGCCTGCGCATCGATGAAATAATCCGGCAGCGGCGCGAACTCGCCCTTCAATCGGCGGAACAGCCGGTAGGCGTAGTCGGTCACCTCCTCTTCGCGGCGGGTGCCGTCGGGCATCAGCACATTGCGCGTGTGGCGGAAGCTGAACACCGGCTCGATCCCCGAGGAGACATTGTCGGCGAACAGCGAAATCGTGCCGGTCGGCGCGACCGAGGTGAGCAGCGCGTTGCGGATGCCGTGCTGCGCGATTTGTGCGCGCACCTCCTCGTCCAGGCCCTTCACCGTCTCGCCGGCCAGATACCGCTCGCGGTCGAAGAGCGGAAACGCGCCCTTCTCGGCCGCGAGGGCGGTCGAGGCGAGATAAGCCTCGCGCTGGATCGTGCCGAGCCAGCTTTCGGTCGCCGCGACCGCTGCGGCCGAGCCGTAGCGCAGCCCGCACAGGATCAGCGCATCGGCGAGCCCGGTGACGCCGAGGCCGATACGGCGCTTCTGGCGCGCCTCTTCCTGTTGCTGCGGCAGCGGAAACAGCGAGATGTCGACGACATTGTCCATCATGCGGACGCAATCCGGCACCAGCCGGCGCAGCCGCTCGAGGTCGAGCCGCGCCTCGCGGAGTGAACGGGTTTTCGATTAGGCTCGCCAGGTTGATCGAGCCCAACAGGCACGCGCCGTAAGGCGGCAGCGGCTGCTCGCCGCACGGGTTGGTCGCGGTGATCTCTTCGCAATAGTAGAGGTTGTTCCGCCGGTTTATGCGGTCGATGAAGATCACGCCCGGCTCGGCATAGGCGTAGGTCGCGCGCATGATCTTGTCCCACAGCTCGCGCGCCGGCAGCACCTTCCACGTGGTCTTGGCGCCATCGGGGCCGCCGAAGGACAGTTCCCACGGGGCATTTTCCTCGACCGCCTTCATCAACGCGTCCGTCACCAGCACCGAAAGGTTGAACATGCGCAGCCGGCCCGGCTCGCGCTTCGCCTCGATGAAGGCCTCGATGTCGGGATGGTCGCAGCGCAGGGTCGCCATCATCGCGCCGCGGCGGTAGCCGGCGCTCATGATCGTCCGGCACATCGCGTCCCACACGTCCATGAAGGAGAGCGGCCCCGAAGCGTCCGCGCCCACGCCCTTGACCGGCGCACCGCGCGGCCGCAGGGTCGAGAAATCATAGCCGATGCCGCCGCCCTGCTGCATCGTCAGCGCCGCTTCGCGCAGATGCGCAAAGATCCCGCCCATGTCGTCCGGGATGGCGCCCATCACAAAGCAGTTGAACAGCGTGACCGAGCGGGCGCTGCCGGCGCCGGCGACGACGCGGCCCGCCGGCAGGAACTTGAAATCGGTCATCGCCGCGTAGAACCGCTCGGTCCACGGCGCGGCGTCGCGTTCGGGCGCGGCGAGCGCCGTCGCCACCCGCCGCCAGGTATCCTCGATCGTCTTGTCGACCACCTCGCCCGAGGGGCCACCTCAGGCGATACTTCATGTCCCAGATCTGCTGCGATATCGAGCCGACGAGAGCCATGGCCGAGATCTTCCTCCTTGTCGGCGGCAGTTTACCACAGTTCCGGATTCGTTCGGTGCGGACTTTCCGCGCCGCGCGGGTTGCGCTAAATTACCGAGGATGAACGTGTCGTCCGAGACCCTCTACGACGAAGACTTCTACGCCTGGACGCAACAGCAGGCGGCGCTGCTGCGTCGGCTACCGCCGGCCGGAAACGAGCTCGACCTCGAACATATAGCAGAGGAGATCGAGGATTTGGGACGCAGCGATCTCCGTGCGGCGCGCTCGCTCTGCCAGCACATCATCGAGCACTTTCTCAAGCTCGAATTTTCCGGCCTCGAGGAGCCGGCTGATCATTGGCGCGACGAGATCGTCGAATGGCGTGTCCAGCTGGAACAGATTCTGACGCGAAGCATCGAGGCGAAGCTCGACCTACCCTCCCAGTATCGCGTGGCGCTCAGGCTCGTTGGTCGGCTCGAACGCGACGTCCCCGGCTTCACGAGCCGTTTGCCGCGGCTGTGCCCATACACCCTCGAACAGATCCGCAGCAGCGGCGACGAAGATTGGTTCCCTGTGCCGCTGAATGCCCCTTCTTCCTGAGCGGGCTTGACGTTAGCTAGCGGGGCCCGGCCAGCAAGCGGGCCGCAAAGACCGAGTCACACCCGCCGCACGCCGTAGAACTGCGGCCAGCCGTCGCGCACATCCTGCAGATCGGAGTGGAACGCGACCGGCTGGTCATACATGCCGAGCGGCACATAGGTGGGGTTCTGCCAGAATTCCTCCTGCATCTCGCGGCAGATTTTTTGCTGCGCCTCGAGGTCCGGCGCATCGAACCAGGCCTCCCGCAATGCCTCCATTTTCGGGTCGCTGGGCCAGCCGAACCACGCATCGGCGCCGCTCGCGCGGATCGCGATATCGGGGCCGGGCGAGATATTCCCCATGCCGCCGAGATAGGTATAGAAGATGTTCCACCCGCCCTTGTCGGGCGGCTCGCGGCTCGCGCGCCGCGCGACCACACTGCCCCATTCCATCGTCTGCAAATCGATGTTCATGCCGATGCGCTGCAGCACGTCAGTGGCGACCTGCGCCTCGGCGAAAATCGCCGGAATGGTCGAGGCGGCGAGGACGACGACCCGCTCGCCCTTATATCCCGCGTCGGCGAGCTCCTGTTTTATCCGGTTGAGATCCTTTGGCCCTCGCGTGATCTCGACACCGACAGTGCTCGCCATCGGCGTGCCCGGCACAAAGAGCCCGACATCGGTCTTGATCAAACTCGGCTCGGCCCCGGCGACCGCGGTCATGACCTCCTTCTGGTCCATCGCGGACAGCACGACGCGGCGAACCGCGGGATTGTCGAATGGCGGGTATAAATGGTTGAACCGGAGGCAACCGATCTCGCCGGTGCGGTCCTTGACCGTGATTACCAGATCCTTGTTGCGTTTGAGCTGCGGGATAAGGTCGATCGTCGGGTTTTCCCACCAGTCGACCTCGCCCTGCGCGAGCGCCGCCGAGGCGGTGGAGGGATCCTGCACGAAATTCCATACGACGCGGTCGACATAGACCACCTTGGGACCGGCGCTGAAGCTCGGTTTTCCGTCGGCGCGCGGGACATAATCCGGGTTCTTCTCGAAAACGACGCGCTGGCCGGGTATGCGCTCGGACGCCACGAATTTGAATGGCCCGGAGCCGATCGCCTCCTTTATCTGCTCAAAGGCGTCGGTGTTGGCCAAGCGCTCCGGCATAATCGAGCAATAGGGCTCCGCCAGTGCATCCGGCAATAGTGGAAACGGCCTTTTGAGGCGAAAGCGTATTACCCGGTCGGACACGGCGGAGAGCTCGTCGGTGCGGGCCATCAGCGCCTGACCCAATGGATAGCGCTTGGCCCATCGCCTGATCGTGGCGACACAGTCGCGCGCCAGGACCGGCGCGCCGTCGTGAAATTTCAAGCCGTCGCGCAGTGTCAGGTCCCATTGCTTGCCGCCATCTTCGGTCGTGTGGGCTTGGACCATCTGCGGCTGGGCTCTGAATTCCGCATCATAGCCGTAGAGCGTGTCGTAAACGGCCAATGAAAAATTTCGGGTGATGTCGGCGGTGGTCCAGACCGGATCGAGCGAGGCGAGATCGGCGTGCGGTACGAAGTTGATCGTCTTCCGAGCTTCGGCGCGCACGATTTGCGGGGCCGCCAGCGCTGCCGCTCCGGCGAGGCTGGTCTTTACGAATTCACGTCGGTTCATCGGCGGTCAGGCGTCCATGCTATAGGTTTCGGAGAGATCATCATACCCCCGCTTCTCCCGGTGGCCAGCTTACCGCAAAGGCGATGACGCAGAACATCTACGACAACCCGGAGTTCTTCGAGGGCTACAGTCGATTGGGCCGCTCGGTCGAGGGGCTGGACGGCGCCGCCGAATGGCCCGCGCTCAAGGCCCTGCTTCCGGAGCTGCGGGGCCTCAGAGTGGTGGATCTCGGCTGCGGCTTCGGCTGGTTCTGCCGTTGGGCGCGGCAGCAAGGAGCGGCGGCGGTCCTCGGCATCGACGTGTCGGAGAAGATGCTGGCACGGGCCCGAGCCACCACGACGGACGCGGCGATAACCTACCTCAGGGCGGACATCGAGTGCGCCGAACTGCCCCAGGCGGCATTTGACCTCGCCTACAGCTCCCTCGCCCTGCACTACGTCGAGGATCTGGGCGGGTTGCTGGCGAAGGTGCACCGCGCTCTCGCCCCGGGCGGGCGGCTCGTCTTTTCCGTCGAGCACCCGATCTTCACCGCACCGACGCAGCCGGGCTGGTCAGTCGGCGTGGATGGCCGCAAGACCTGGCCCGTCGACAGCTACCTTTGCGAAGGACCGCGCAGGACGGACTGGCTCGCCAAGGGCGTAATCAAGCAGCACCGCACGCTGGCGACGTACCTCAATTTGTTGCTGCGGCTGGGGTTCGCGCTGTCGCACATCGAGGAATGGGGTCCGACGGACGAACAGATCGCGGCACGGCCGGCCCTCGCGGATGAACGACAGCGGCCGATGTTTCTGCTGGTCGCTGCTCGACGGTAGCCGTCGATAACGACATCGTCCGGCTCGTGCCCAAGGCCGATGCAATTGCCCGATCCAGTGCCCATGAAAATTTCGATTTGAGCACCAGAACGCACGGAATGGCGTAGGCATTTCGGCTGGCATGTTTGATGCAGCGATATCGGCGCCTCGTAGGAGGACGCGATGATCGCCCGGGCCGCCCTGCCTTTCACCCTCCGTCATATTCTCGATCGAGTTGGTCTTGCCTCGATGCGGCAGCGCAGCGGTCCCGTCGGCGGGGTTCGTCTAAACCGCTTGCAGGGTTTGTTCGCCGCGCTCGGAGATTGGTCGTCAGGGTCGGACCTCGCTCGGCGCAACGCAACTCTTTCCGGCGACCGACCCGAGCGGTTCCGCCGCTTCTGCCGAGATTGCGGAGAGGATACCGCGCATGAGGGCTTTGATGAGTTCGGCGCCGGCTGGTATGCCCAGATATGCCGCTGCCGCCGCTGCGGACGGCAAGGCATGAAAGTTTGGCCTCTTGCCTGGTGGTGAATAAATACTGACCCGGCTCGGTAGTTGCGGTTGTCCACGCAGGCAAGGCAGGGCGAGCGGTAAGGAGACCTTGCACTGCCTCCAATATCGATGACGACATCGTCCAGTGCGATGTACGAATCATCGGCACCAGAAGTCGACCGCCTCAAACTGCGTGAGTGAAGCCACAATCGATCACGCCGCTCGCGACCTCCGAGTTGGCCAGAAAACTGCGTCACTCGATGTCTGGCGGAGAGTGGCGCCTCGGTGATCTTCGTCACCCATCACATCGACGAAGCGACGGCGCTCGCCGACCGGGTCGTCGTGTGCACCGCCCGCCCCGGGCGGATCAAAGACATTGTTGCAATCGACCGGCCGCGCCCGCGCGACCCGTTTGCGCCGGAATCGGTCAGCTTGCGGCGGAAGCTGACCGAGCTGTTGAGCGACGAAGTCGACCGCGCCTTCACCGAGCAGGAAAACGTCGCCACGGCTTGAGGGCTTTTGAAGTGATTTGGCAAACATTAGCTGCGCGGACATGGTGCGTCCTTCGAGACGCGCCCTCCGGGCGCTCCTCAGGATGACGTACTTTCTTGATGACAGTAAGAAAAACGTCATCCTGAGGAAGCCGCGACGCGGCTGTCTCGAAGGACGCACAGTGCTGATCCCGGCCGCCCACCAGCTCCAAGGAGCGAATACATGTCTTCCAGCATCATCCGGGGCCTCGTCATCTTTACCGAACCCGTCGACCGCTGCTATTGGCAACAAATTGACGAGGGCGCGATATTGCAGCGTGACGGCGTCATCGCCGAGATCGGCCCCTTCGCCGAGCTCTCGGCGCAGCATCCCGATGTCCCGGTGATCGGCTCGGGGCGCCAAGTGGTATTGCCGGGGTTTGTCAACGGTCACCACCACATCGGCCTGACCCCGGTGCAGCACGGTTCGCCCGACATGCCTCTGGAGCTGTGGTTCGTGACCCGGCTGGTGACCCGGCAAGTCGATCTCTATCTCGATACGCTCTACTCCGCCTTCGAGATGATCGCGTCCGGGATCACCACCGTGCAGCATCTGCACGGCTGGCTTCCGGGCGGGCTCGCCGCGGTCGAGGCCGGCGCCGGCGAGGTGATCCGCGCCTACGAAGATATCGGCATGCGGGTGTCGTATTCCTTCGCGCTGCGCGATCAGAACCGCCTCGTCTACCAGGATGACAAGCAATTCACGGCAGGCCTGCCGATCGAGCTGCGTCCGGCGCTGGAGCGGCACTTCGCGCGCTTTCAAGTGTCGCTTGCCGATTACGGCGCGTTGTTCGAACAGCTCCATGCCAAGCACCACGACAAGGAACGGGTCAAGATCCAGCTCGCTCCCGCCAACCTCCATTGGTGCTCCGATGCTGCGCTGACGATGCTCGCCGACTATTCGGAGCGATACGATGCGCCGATGCACATGCACCTCGTCGAGACCGCCTACCAGAAAGAGTATGCGGGCCGGCGCGGCGGCGGTACCGCCCTCGACTATATCGATCGGTTCGGGTTTCTCGGGCCGCGGCTGACATTGGGGCATGGCGTGTGGCTCAACGAGGCCGATCTCGACCGCATTGCCGCGACCGGCACCCATATCTGCCACAATTGCAGCTCCAACTTCCGCCTGCGCAGTGGCCTTGCGCCGCTCAATTTCTTCGAGGAGCGCGGCATCAATACCGCGATCGGCCTCGACGAGGCCGGCATCAATGACGACCGCGACATGCTGCAGGAAATGCGCGTGGTGCTGCGCGCGCATCGCGTGCCGGGAATGGACGAGGCCGATGTTCCGAGCGTCGGCCAGGTCCTGCGAATGGCAACCACTGGAGGCGCGATGACGACGCCCTTCGGCGGCCGGATCGGCAGCTTGGCGGTCGGCAGCGCCGCCGATCTCGTCCTCATCGATTGGGACAAGATCGCCTACCCCTATCTCGATCCGGAAACCCCAATCCTCGACGCTGTGCTGCAACGGGGGCGCACCGACGCCGTCGACCTGGTCATGGTGGCGGGCGAGGTGGTCTACCAAGACGGACGCTTCACCCGCGTCGATCGGGACGCGGCACTGCGTGAGCTGCATCAATCATTGCAGCGTCCCCTCGCCGATGACGAGGTCGAGCGCCGCCGGCTGTCGAAGGCGCTATTGCCGCATGTCCGCCGATTCTACGACGGATATTTCGATGCCAAAACCCATGTGCCCTACTACAGTGCGAGTTCGCGTCAGTAGCGATGCCGCCGCCCGAGCGCAGGCCCTCGACGGGTTGCCGCGGTCAATCGTTCGGCGAAATTTTCACGATCACCCGCCTGCGCCTCGATACCCTCTTGACCAATCAGGTCGTGTAGGAAGGGGGCGTCATCGCTTCGTCTGCCCAGATCGGGGGCCGTGATTCAGAGCGCCTCGAACGCGATCGGTTGCGCTCCCTGCCACAGGACCAGCCGGCCGAGCTCCGGCAACTGCTCGCTTCCCGCGACGATCGTCAGGAAGTGGTTGCCGGCGAGCTGTCCGACCTTGCTGGCGAAGCGGACGCTGCCATAGGCGAGCAGGATCTCGGTCTCGCTGACGCCGCCGGGGTAGAGTAGGAGCTGGCCCGGCGCCGGATAGCTGGTGGCATTCTCGTAGCCGAGGCCGAGATCGAGATCGCCGAGCGGGATCCAGCACGCCTCGCCGCTCCATCGCACATGGATCAGGCGCTCCCGGTACGGCAGCATGCTCGCGAATTTGTCGCAGGTACGCGGCGCCGCGGCGCGCTCAAAGCGCGCCGCGAAGGCGAACGGGCCGGCGGTGATGCGAACATCTGCCACGATCGCGTATACCGGCCGATCAGCGCAGAACGGCGGCGATGTTGCCGCCGTCGACGGTCGTAACGTCGGCGGTCGTCTTCAGCGCCACGGCATGGTGCAGGAAGGCCTGAGCGACATCCTCGGCGGTGACCTCGCGGCCGAGAAGATTGCCCGTCATGTACCGCTCTTCGTCGATGCCGCGTGCCCTGGCGCGGGCGGCGACCAGCTCCGGCGTCAAGAGCCCGCTCCTGATGCGGTCGGCGTTTACCGCGTTGGCGCGAATGCCGTCCGCGCCGTATTCGAGGGCGTATTGGCGCACCAGCGCCAGGGTGGCCGCCTTTGGCAGCCCGTAAGGGCCGAAATCCGGGCCGGGGTTGACCGCCTGTTTCGACACGTTGAACAGAAGGCAGCCGCCGGTGCCTTGCGCCAGCATGATGCGGACGGCGTTCTGCGCCACGCTCTGATGGGCAAAAAAGTTCAACTCGAAACTGCGGCGCAGCACGGCATCGTCGACTTCACCGATCCGGCCTTGCCAGGCGGCGCCGGCGTTCGACACGACGATGTCGACACCGCCGAAATGCATGGCGACACGATCGAACGCCCGGCGCACCGCGGCCTGATCGGTCACGTCGCATTCGATCCCGAGCGCCGCGCCGCCGAGCTTTCTCGCCGCCGCCTGCGGCGGCCGCGGCATCGATGTCGAGCAGCGCCACTTCGGCGCCAGCCCCGCTCAGCGCGCGCGCCGTCGCAAGGCCGATCGTACCGGCGCCGCCGGTGACGACGGCGATCTGTCCGGCCAGCGCCTTGTCGACGCTCTGGCCGAGCTTGGCCTGCTCCAGCGACCAGTATTCGATGTCGAACAGGTCGGCCTCGCCGACCGGCTCGAACCGGCCTACCGCCTCGGCGTCGGTGATGGTCTCGACGTTGGATTGGGCGATGTCGGCGGCGATCCGCGCATCCCGGGCGCTGCGCCCGAGCCCGAAGAGACCGAGCCCGGGCACCAGGATCACCCGCGGCATCGGGTCGAGCTCCCGCTTTGGCGGGTCTTGGCGCGCGTTGTGGCGGGCGAAATAAGCATGGTACTCGGCGACGAAGCGAGCGACCGCTTGGTGCACCGCCTCTTTGAAGGCATCGAGCCGACCCGCCTCCGGCGCCGGCACGATCAGCGGATAGTTCTTGGTGCGGATCGTGTGATCCGGGGTTGCCACGCCGGCGCGGCCGTAGCGTCCGAGCTCGGCCCCGTTCACGTAATTGAGCACCGCGGCGTTCGAACGAAAATCGAGAACGAAGCGCTTGTAGGAGCCCGAGCCCGCCGGATCGGCTATCGCGCAGGCGCCGCGCAGGATCGGCGCGACTTCCGCGGCCGCGGCGAGCGCATCCGGCAGCCGTGCCGCGGCAAACACGGTCTTGCGGCGGTGCGCGAGCCGCTCTTCGGCAAGCGAGACCGCCGCGATCATGCGCTCATAAGCCTCCTGCGCCGTATCGCCGAAGGTAAAGATCCCGTGCTTCAGCAGCACGAGCCCCTCGACCGCGGGATCTGCCTCGAAGACCTCCGCAGCTTTCTTGGCGAGCAGAAAACCGGGCATGATGTAGGGCACAAGACCCATCCGCCGGCCATATAGATCCGCGCAGCGCTCCGCCGCGTCGGGCTGGTCGGCGAGGCTCAGCACCGCCGTCGAATGGGTATGATCGACATATTTGTGCGGCAGGAAGGCGTGCAGCAATGTCTCGACCGAAGGGTTGGGGGCGCCGGGATCGAGCAGATTGGCGCGCTGCACCCGCACCATCTCCTCGTCGGAAAGCGCCTCGCGCCCGCGCAGTTTGCGCAGCGGCGCGAGCCTCACGGCGGGAAGACCGGCCGGCTCGATCGCCGCCATGTCCCAGCCGCTGCCCTTGACGCAAAGGACCTCGACCTCCTCGTCCAGAAGGTCCTTCATTGACGGTCTTGACCGAGGTGTTGCCGCCGCCGTGCAACACCAGCTTCGGTTCGCCGCCCAAGAGACGCGAGGTATAGACGCGCAACGCGACGTCGCGTCCGACCCCCGCTAGCGGCATAGTGGTCGATCAGCCGCTCGGCTTCCGCATCCGACCACAGACTATGCATTCTCGTTGCCCATTGCTGCCGACGAATGCTCGGCAATCAATGCAGTCGTCCGATCCCGAGAAGCAAGGCTCGGACGGCGGCGATCTCCTGTATCCCGCGAATGCCGATCCGCGGGGCCGCCCAAAGGCAGCTTAGTGCTGGAACTCCAGCACGCGGCCGGTCTCTCCGCTGCCCTCCGGTTCGCCGCACAGAGCAACAGGCTCGCCGGGAGAAAACCGCGCGGTGCTCTCCGGCGAAATCGCCTCAGCCTCAAAGCCGCGCCACGAGCACAGAGCGCGCAAGGCGCGTATCCACCTCCGATGCCGCGGCTGCCTGTCAAAGCTGCAGATCATCCCGTCGATCATGTTCTCCCGCGTGCGCCGCAGCACCTGCAGCACATCGGCATGCGTCGTGCGCGGGTCGTCGTTAAAGAATTCGATCCGCCAATAGCGCTTGCCGCTGACTTCTCTAGCGGCTTGCAGAATGGGCTTCTGCAACACCTGCCGGCCTCCGACCGCCTCGATTGCGCCGACCAGGCAATGACGGCCATGGGCATCGCGTAACCGGCCCTTGCACCATTGCTGCTCGGTTGCGAGCATGCGCTCCACCGCGCCGAGTTTAGCGATCGGGTGATTGTCAAGAGCGTCTATTCCGTCGAAAGGCATTCTTCGCACCTCCGAGCTGCGCATGTTTCACGACTGCCCTCGCCCATCGGGTGCGGGGCGGTTGGTCCTGACTGTTTAACTCGCGGCCCTTGCTGCCATTCCAGTCAGAGGAGGATTTTTCTCCCGAACGCAGCAAAAGTGAAGCGCCGCCGCGTAACAAATTGTTCCACGCGCTATGGTGCCAAATAGAGCACAACGCGCCCCGGCGCCTCAACCGAGTTTAGCCGGCCAACTTAGGCCGCCGGCCGCCCTCATCCTCCATGTAGGCGAACCGCTCGGTGCGGAACAGACTGCGCTGAAACTCCAGATAGGCCTCCTTGGTCATCGCCGGCTCGAACCGCGCCAGAATTTCCTTCGCCGGCGCGGCATCGCCATGAAGCAGGTCGATCGCGGTCATCGCCAGCAGCTTGGCCGGCGTCAGATAGCCGTGCCGGGGCTCGTTGATCCGCCAGTCGGCGCCGTGCGCCTTGCCTTCGGCGGCGACGACGTAAGGGTGGATCACCGGCATCAAATGCGCGAGATCGCCCATGTCGGTCGACCCGGTGCGGTGCCCGCCGATGTGGAACTGGCCCGGCCCGAACAAGCTCTCGACATTCGCGCCGAAGATCTGTCCCAGCCGCTCGTCGTTGCGCTGCGGCAGATAGCCGGGGATCGTATGGATCTCGACCTCGGCGCCCATCGCCATCGCACCGGCGCGCAGACAGCGGTCGACCTTTTTATTGGCGTCGACGATCGCCTCGAGCGAGCCGCCGCGGACAAAGGTTTCCATCGTGACCTCGGCCGGCACGACGCTGACCGCATCGCCGCCCTTGGTGATGATCGGGTGGATGCGGATCGTATCCTTCTCCCAGAAGGTCTCGCGCTGCGCTGCGATCGCATTCATCGCGATGATCGCCGCGTTCAGCGCATTGATCCCGAGCTGCGGCAAGCTGCCGGCATGCGCGGCGCGGCCGACGAACCGGATGCGCTTGACCAGCGCGCCATTCGATGACTTGGCGAGAAAGGCGCGAGTTCCACTTGCCGCATCGCGCGAGCCGGTATGGATCATCATGGCCATGTCGATATCGTCGAAATGGCCCTTGGCGACGAGCTCCGGCTTGCCGAGCATGAACTCGATTTCGCCTTTCGCGACGCGGGCCGCGCGCTCCTCGACATCGATGAACTCTTCGGCCGGCACGGCGAAGAAAACGATGTCGCCGGCGAGCTGGCCGGCGATCCCGGCCTCGGTCAGTCCGATCGCCGCGCCCAGCATCCCGGCGATCTGCGCGTTGTGGCCGCAGCTGTGGGCCGCCCCGGTGACCGGATCGGCGAGGGGGTGCTCCGAGGTCCGCAGGCTGTCGAGCTCGCCGATAAAGGCGAGCCGGGGACCTGGTGCTCCGCCGGCGAGCCGGCCCTTGACACCGGTCAGCGCCAGACCGGTGCGGGGCGCCAAGCCCAGGGCACTCATCCGATCGGCGACCAGAGCGGCGGTCCTCACCTCGTTGAAGCCGGTCTCCGGATGGCGGAGGATCGTCTCGCCGAGATCGATGATGGTGTCGGCGTGGCGGTCGATGGTCTCGCAGACCGCGCGCTTCAACTGGTCTTTGCTGCTCATTCGGATCCCTCGCTTCGCCTGTCTGCCGCCTTGGCCGCCCGACCTCCCAGTTAACCGGTATGACCCAAAAAGACCAGACCGTCCGCTGCCTCAACTACCGGCTGGGTCGATCGGCGTGGCGGTCTGACGAGAAGGATAAACGCACCTTCGATTTTAGACAAATTAAGAAAGCAATTTAGGTAAACAATATTCAACATTTATCTTTATATTAACCATGTTTTGAGATTGACCGTTAAGTCAATAATTAGTAAAACTCGGCAGAGCTTTCAGATTTCGTAAAGGATTTGCTGGCGATGGCAGCGATCCACAACTGACTCTGATCTCTAGAGCATTGGGACGGCGCGTACTAACGGTCGGCCGAGAGGAGATGATCATGACTCTCATCTACCCCAATATTGTCCCAGAAAACGATCTGCGGCTGCCGGATGCGCTGACAGTCAAGCATGGTCCGGCCCGCCTCCTCTCCCGATTTGTTCTTGAAGGCGACAAGGCAGCACGGCGGATGGGTCTTCGTCTGCGGCTGCGGCATGACTTCGGCGAGCTGCTCTATTTGAACGAGCGGGAAGTCGCCCACGGCAACTGGTTCAAATTGGTTAACATGTACAATCCGGCGTATTGCGATTTGTCGCCCGAAAACTCCTATTGGATTTCCGGCGAAAACGAGGAAGGCGACATCGTGTTGACGCAAGCCGGGCGGATTTATTACTGGCCGGAAACGAGCTTGGCCGAAGAGGCGCACTCGATGTTCTATGCGGGCCACGACGAGGGCCAGCTTTGCAATGTGACGGCGCCGGCCGCCAGGCGGATCGGCGGGGTCGTGTTCTGCGCCGGATCGCATTGGATACGGCCGGATTTTCGCGGGCATCGGCTCTCTCATCTGCTGGCGAGGTTGGGTCGAGCCTATGCGATGTCGCGTTGGCCGGTAGACTGGGCGATCGCGCTCGTCGCCCCGGTGCTCGTAACAAAGGGCGTCAGCGCCGGCTACGGCTACAAGCATGCCAGTCACAGCATTTTCTACCCCGCCTCGCCCTGGGGCGACCTCGAGGTCGTCCTCGCCTATTTGTCCCAGAACGAAGCTTATGAGGACATTGTCGAATACCTCGCCACCGAACTCTCCGGCTCGATGACCGAAGGTTTATCGACGGCATCCGTCCCGAGACCCCGGGATGACAAGGTTACCAGCACCTCGTCGGAGGGCGTCTTCCACGGCAGCAGCAATCTCTCGTAGCGCGTCGTATAGGTGCCGGGCGGCCGTTGGATCGAAGCCGTCACATAATCGTAACGCGGCTGGCCGGTGCTCGCCACGCTCTTGTAAAATTGCGATACCCATTGCCCGTAGTTTTTATCGGGCTGGTCTTGCACTTTTCCGCCGATCGCATGCACATGGTAGTTGTCATCGAGCCAATTGTTGTGACCATCTCCGATGAAGCGGAATACGGGTTCGGCCCCAGGCGGCTTCACCCCGACGATGATCAAACGCGACAGCAGATCATTCTTGATCGCAAACGAGATTACGCTGGGATCGAAATGGCCGAACGACATTCTCCACTTCTGCGCCATCAGCTGAAGCGGACCCTGCTCGGATTCGAAAAGCCTTAAATAGTCCTGCGGCTCGACAAGAAAACGATCTTCGGCTGACAGCGCGAATCTCCGCGCGCACAATTCAGAGAGTCGCGCCACAGCCAATTCAGCGGAGCAGATGATTTCCGACTTCCAACTAACATCAAAGTATTTCAACCGAAACAGCTTGATGTGCGACGTCAAGAGCTGCTGTTGAACCGCCAGCAGCGCGGGAATCTCGACATTACGCGGATGCAGATCGATTTCGATTATCGAATTGTCAAGGATCTGAAATCTGATGAATCCCAGGTTCTTCACGGCAAAGGCAGCGCCATCGTAATCGGGTTCCGGGTCCCCCAATGCCGCGCGAAACTCGGCGCTGTCCTCGAGCATCCACGTCCCCTCGGCGGAAACAAGCATCGTCAGGCGGTTCACGAAACCCTCGCAGCGCGATATCCGGACAATTTTCCGGAGATCACCGACTTTATATATCGCAGATTAACAGGAGGTGAACCACCGCTGACCGAATGGTGATTTTGCTGCCGATCGCAATCAAATTTCGCCAATATAACTTAAATTGTATTGGATTTTCTTGCTGCTGTCATTGACTCCATAGAGCAACTGTTCGACAGTCTGCGAGACAGCGTTTGCCAATTATTAATCGAAACGGGGGCCGCAACATGGCGGAGTGCAGACTACTGCACGGATAAATCCAAGCCAATTTAGGCATCGCAACGTTATCTCCGGGCGTCGCCGGGTCGCGGGTTGCCGAGCGCGCGTGCTCGTTCCCGCAGCTCCCACCAGCGGATTGGCAAAGCGCGGAGCCGATGAGCGTCGAGGCACGCATCCTATCGAGTTCGGGCCGGCGGCAGGCGACGGTGGCGTTGATGATCGCGACCGCCATGCAGGCCTTCGACACGACGATCGCCAATGTGGCTCTGCCTCAGCTCGAGCAAAGTCTCGGCGGCGGGATCGAGCTCGGCTCCTGGGTAATGACGAGCTATCTTTGCGCCTCCGCAATCATGGCCACCCTCACCGGGTGGCTGCGCCGGCGTTACGGCGCGCGGCCACTACTCATCGGTTCGATCGGCCTGTTCATCATCGCCTCTGGGCTCTGTTCGATTGCGCCCTCATCTGTCGCGTTGATCCAGTTCCGTCTAGTCCAGGGCACCGCAGCCGGCGTTATTCAGCCTCTGGCGCAGGCCATCCTTCTCGATATCTATCCTCAACGCGATCACGGCCGAATGCTCGCCATCTGGGGAGCGACGATCATGGCCGGCCCGATCCTCGGGCCCGTCCTCGGCGGCGTCATCGCCGACCTCAGCTCATGGCGGTGGATTTTCGTCTTGAACTTTCCTCTCGGCTTGATCGCGATTTTGGGTCTTGGCCAGGTGCCGACCGCGGCCGAGCCGACCGGCAAGGCCCGCATCGACGGCGTCGGGCTCGTGCTGCTGATCCTCGGCGTAGGGTCGCTGCAATTGGCGCTCCAACGGATGATCGGCCAGACTTGGCCGTTCTCCGCCGAGACGGTGGCCGAAGCCGCAGTTGCCGTCTTCGCGTTGGCGGGTATCGCAATTCGCAGTGTCCGGTCGCAGTTTACCCTCTTCAGGTTTCAGGTGTTTCGCAACCTCAATTTCTCCGCGGCGGTGTTTTATAATTTTCTGATCGGCGCGCTGTTGTTCACGACCATAGTGTTCTTGCCGGCATTGAGCGAGGGTCCGTTGGGCTACGATGCGACCCAGGCGGGCTTGGCCCTGTCGCCACGCGGCATCGCGACGATGGCGACGATGCTGGCCGTCCATTACCTGATCGATAGGGTCGATCATCGGGCATTGCTCGGGACCGGAATCGTCATCACCGCGGGGGCGCTCGTGCTGATGTCGCGCGTGCCACCCGATGGCGGCGGGCTCTGGTTGGCCACAGCGAGCGCGATCCAGGGAGTTGGGGTCGGGCTCCTATTCACCCCGCTCAGCACGCTCGCCTTTTCCACCCTTGGCGCGGAACTGCGCACCGATGCCGCCGGCGTCTACAGCCTGTTGCGGCAACTCGGCTGCGCAACCGGCGTTGCCGTGATGACAGCTGTGCTGCAGGCAAGAATTCATGGCAATTCCTTGCCGGTGTTTGATCCGTCGGCGGCCGGCATACGTTCGCCCTCCGAAGTTCTGAGCCACCGGGTGTTTGCCGCCTACACCGGCTGTTTTCGAACCATGGCGATCATAACCGCTATCACCTTGCCGGGAATTCTGCTCTTTCGCGTGCTTCGGCCGGAGGCCGCAGCGCCGAGGGCGGCATGAACGGCTGCTGTCAAGCGCCCGCCATCAGCGGCTTTCGTTCGGTGGGCAGAGAGATGCGCGCAATGGTCCCCTGACCCGCGCGACTTTCTATCGCGAGTTTGCCGCCATGCGCTTCGATCAGGCCTTTGGTGATCGGTAGGCCCAGACCCGTGCCGCCATAATTGCGCGTCGTCGATGGTTTTGCTTGTCCGAAAGGCTGCAGGGCGCGTTCCAGCTCTTCCTCGTTCATGCCGATACCATGATCCTCGAATTCCACGACGGCGAGGTCGGGCTCATCCGACACGACGCGAATACAGACCTCGCCCCCGTCTCGGGAGAACTTTATCGCATTGGACAGGAGGTTGAGAAATATTTGCTTCATTGCGCGCTCGTCGGCCCAAATCTCCACCTCCTCATCCGACAGCTTCGTCACCAGCTCGATGCCGCGGCTCTCGGCCCGTTCCCGCATCATGCGGATGACTTCGCCGATCAGATGCCGGATATTCAACGGCTCCTTTGATAATTCGAGTTTTCCTGCCTCGATCTTTGACATATCGAGTACGTCGTTGATGATAGACAATAAATGAAGGCTGCTTTGGTGGATGTCCTTCATATAATCCAGATATTTTTCGTTACTGAGCGGACCGAAGAGCTCATGCGCAATGATCTCGGAAAATCCGATGATGGCGTTGAGCGGAGTACGCAGTTCATGGCTCATATTGGCGAGAAACTCGCTCTTCGCGTGATTTGCCATCTCGGCCTGGTTGCGCGCCTGGATCAATTTCCGCTCGGATGCTTTAAGATCGGTTACATCCGAGTAAACTGAGACAATCGCCCCGTCCGGCATTGCGCGGCGGCTGATCTGCAAGATGCGTCCCCGGGGAGTCACGCGCTCCTTTGTTGTCGGTACGTCGCGATAGAACCACTCGAGACGTTTGGCGACCTCGGCCGAAGGGTCGTCACGACCGAAGTCGCCACGGGCCGCCTGAAGCATCAGGATGTCGCGAAGCGGCGCACCGACCGTGAGGTCCGGCGGCAATTCGAGCAGTTCGCAGAAACGAGAGTTCCATGCGATCAACCGCCCCCGGCTGTCAAAGACGCTCAAACCCTCGCCGATATTTTCGAGCGTGCTCTGGAGCAGCCGAGCTTCGGCACAGCGTCTTCGCCGAAAAAGAAGCAACAGAAGCCGCATGAATGACTTCACGACAGTGGCCGGTGTGGGAACCACCGTCGCGCGACCGCTCGCCGATAGTCTACCGTAAACACCGAGCTTCTCAGGGTCGTCAACCACAGATTGCAACCCGATCTATCGTGAGCTGGTGCAAAGTTGATACCGGTGATCTGTTAATTTCTTATTATCATCCATTCTGTCATAGGATTGTCCAATATCCGACCTGATCCTTTAGGCGTATGTCCAATCTCGGGCGCTCAAATTTCCCGCCTTTATCGATATCATTCTTGTTCTACGAGATTGCCGCTCATGAGGGTTGAGAAATTTCTAATCCGCAGCTATGCTGTATCTAACATGTGGGTCCGACCTTAACTAGTGAACGCACTATCAAGATCCCGTTCGTTAGCGCCGCAAGCGGCTGTCCTAAAGACAGCCGCTCCAGCGTCGGGCGCGTCGCGCGATCAGTGCATGACGAGGCCGAATTCGGCTGGAGCTGACGGAGTGCCCATGCAGCCGCAATCGACCACCGGTGGACCAGCCGCGTCGTCGGAATTGGAAAACCTCGCCGCCTTGATCCGGGCCTGCCCTTGCGCCGAACGATCTGGAAAAGCTGGCGCGCTGGGTCCCGAAAAAGGAGATGGCGTTGCTGGTTGAAGTCTGCGAACGGGCCCAACGCGATCCCGATTTGGCCAGACCGGCTCTTCTCCTCTGCTCGGCCTATGCGGAGAGGGTCGCGCGCATGCTGGATCAAGATCCGTTCCCGACCGTCACCCGGCGCATCGCCGAACGGTTGCAGCAACTGCGTGCCAAAAGCGGGTTGTGAACGCTACAGCTTCTGGTGGCCCGTCGTGATGCGACGGCAACCGGCGAAAACAGCACCTAATTGTTAAGCTAAGCCTCTCTGCCCGAGTCAGCGCGGCACGATCTGGCGGTAGAGGTGCCAGGTCGCGTGCCCGAGCACCGGCATCACGATGATCAGCCCGAGGAAACAGGGTATCGACGCGATCACGAGGCCACCGGCGACGATCAGCCCCCAAGCGGCCATGGGCCCCGGGTTCGTGAATACGGCGCGGATCGATGTCAGGACGGCCGTGTCGACCCCTACCTCCCGATCGAGCAGCAACGGAAACGATATCGCGCTGATCGCCAGCACCAGCAAGGCGAAGAGGAAACCGACACCGACGCCGAGGCCGATCATGGTCCACCCCGCAGAGGTGGCGAGCACGTCGTGCACGAAACCGGCGAGCGAGGCCGGCGGGGCCGGGCCCAGGGTGATCTGGTAAATCGCCTCGGCGGCGAGCAGCCACAGCAGAAAGATCGCCATCAACACCAGTCCCAACACGACGATCGCGCCGAACGAGGGCGAGCGGAAGACCTCGAACGCGTCCGCCCAGGTGACCGCCATGCCCGCTTCGCGCCGCCGGCTCATTTCATTGAGGCCGACCGCGGCGAAGGGGCCGACCAGCGCAAACCCGGAGGCGAGCGGGAAAATCAGCGGCAGCAGGTCGTAGCCGAATGCCAGCCGCGCCAGGACGAGACCGACGAGCGGGTAGACCACGCAGAGAAAAATGACGTCGGTGCGATACGCCGCGAAATCGTCGAGACCCCTGGCGAGAACATGTCCGAGGTCGACCACCCCGATACGCCGGATAGCCGGCGGCGGGCGAGTGCAGGTTCTCGCGCGTCCGGCGCCCGGCGCGGCCTGCCAACTCGACGGCCGAGGCGGCATGCCTGAACTGATCGACGGTCCATTCGACCGGATTGCGTATGGTCATGGCCGCTCCTTCCCGAACCGTTGGTTCGAGGGCCGCGGGCCACCCGTGGCAGCACGCTCTGCGGCCTCTGGTCACGAGAGAACCGCGACCCGCCTTTAATTAATAGTCTACGCCTTTCGTGGGCGAAGGTAAACGCGCTCACCGCGCCGGCTTGTCGCTTGACGCGTCTGGCGGGTCTCTATAGGAGCCCCTCTTCGCCAGGCACGGCGCGGTGCTCATATTGAGATCTGGTCGTTCGCCGCGGTTCGCCGCGCAGCCATTCGCCGCGATGCTGGTCGCATGGGCTCCGATCGCCAACACAGATGCCGCGTGGGCGGGGAGCCGGAAGGGGGAGGGGAAGCGCGCGCCAGAACGAGGACGTTGAGGAAGGAGATCCTATGAAGGAATTTCGGCGGCCGTTGACGAGCGGCATTCTTGGCTGCGGCTTTTCGGAGGCCTCGCTGACGGCCGGACTCGAATACGGTGCCCGGCAGCATGCTCCGCTGTTCGACCGCGAGATCCCGATATGACCGAGACCCTTCTTCCGACCACCGTCGTCGGCAGCTATCCGCAGCCGGATTGGCTGATCGACCGCGACAAGCTGACCACATCTGCCGCCGGTGCGGGTACGGGCGAACGAGCTGTGGCGGGTGCCCGAGCCCTGGCTCGAACAGGCGCAGGATGATGCGACCGTGCTTGCGATCCGCGACATGGAGCGCGCCGGCATCGACATCATCACCGATGGCGAGATCCGCCGCGAAAGCTATTCGAACCGCTTTGCGACGGCGCTGTCCGGGATCGATCTCGACAACCCCGCGGCCGTGCCGGGACGCACCGGCGGCTCCGTTACGGTGCCGCGGGTCGTCGGCCCGATCCGGCGGTTGCGCCCGGTCGAAGTGCGCGACGTCGAGTTCCTGCGGCGCAATACGGATCGCACGATCAAGATCACGCTGCCCGGCCCGTTCACGATGTCGCGTCAGGCGAAGAACGAATACTACAAGGACGAAGAAGAGCTGGTCATGGACTACGCCGCGGCGGTCAATGCCGAGCTCCGCGACCTGAAGGCGGCCGGCGCCGATGTGATCCAGCTCGACGAGCCCTGGGTGCAGGCGCGCCCCGAAGAGGCGCGGCGCCTGGCGTTGCCGGCGATCGACCGGGCGCTCGAGGGCATTCCCGGCCCGACCGCGCTGCACCTCTGCTTCGGCTATGCCTATGTCGCCCGCAACAAGCCGAGCGGCTATTCTTTCCTGCCCGAACTGACCGGCACGGTCGCCGAGCAGATCTCGATCGAGGCGGCGCAACCAAACCTCGATCTCGCGACCCTCGACGACCTCGGCGACAAGACCGTCATTTTCGGCGTCATCAGCATGGGCGACCCGCAGGCGGAGACGCCGGAAACCGTCGCAGCCCGCATCCGCCGCGCGCTCGAGCACATCCCGCCGGAGCGGCTGATCCCGGCCCCCGATTGCGGCATGAAATACATCCCGCGCGACACCGCCTTCGCCAAACTCAAGGCGCTCGCCGAAGGCGCAGCGATTGTGCGACGCGAGCTGGGCGGGAGTTAGCAGCCGATCCCGTCAGCGCAGGCTTGATACGCCGTAAGGAAAATCCTTACATCTGGATGCCGCAGCGGCAGCCCCGATGTCACCGATGATCACGAGCAAAATCACCAGCAAGGCGCAAACGACGATCCCGCAGCCTGTCCGATCCGTTCTGCGCGTCGGCGAGGGCGATGAACTCGCTTATCGGATCGAGGGCGACCACGTGATCCTGACCAAGGCAAAGCGGGAGCCGATCGACGACCCGTTCGCTACATTCCACGAGTGGTCGTCCGAGGCCGACCGGCGTGCCTATGGCGATCTTTGATGTGTGGGACATCGTCAAGGTGCCGTTCCCGCATACGGATCGGGCCGGTTCGACAGCGCCGTCCCGCGCTCGTCGTCGCCGCCGGAGAGATCAAGGTCGCGCACGGCCTTCTATGGCTGGTCATGATTACCAGTGCCGAGAACCGGGGCTGGCCGGACGATGTAGGCATATCGGATCTCGATGGCGCCGGTCTCCCCGCCCCATCGATCGTCCGCCCGGCGAAGATCGCCACGGTAGATGCGCGAGACGCGCAGCGGCTCGGCACATTGTCGATCGTCGATCGCGAAGCCGTTGCAGTCGGTCTCCGGCGCATTATCGGTGTTGCGCTCGATAGATCCTAGTCAACATAGTAGGATCGCCGTAGCACACAAAACGGGCATGGCGTTGGTGAGAGCAGCCGTTATCATTTTCCCGGGTTCCAACCGCGAGCGCGATGTTTGCGCGGCGCTGGCCCGCGCCTCCGGACGGGAGCCGCTGCGCGTCTGGCACCGTGATGCCGAGTTGCCGCCGAGCGACCTGATCGTATTGCCGGGCGGCTTTGCTTATGGCGACTACTTGCGCTGCGGGGCCATCGCGGCGCACTCGCCGATCATGCGCGAAGTGCGCGACCGCGCGGCCAGAGGCACGCCCGTCCTCGGCATCTGCAACGGGTTTCAGATCCTGACCGAGGCGGGGCTCCTTCCAGGGGCGCTGCTGCCGAACCGCTCGCTGCGGTTCACCTGCCGCGATGTTGGTCTGCGCGTCGAGAACAACCAGACGATCTTTACCTGCGGCTATGAAGCCGGGGAGACGATCCGGGTGCCGGTCGCGCATCACGACGGCAATTACACAGCGGATCCGGCGACGCTCGACCGTCTCGAGGCGCGCGGCCTGGTCGCCTTCCGCTATTGCGGCGTGAGCGGCGAGAGTATCGAGGAAGCAAACTTCAACGGCTCGGCGCGGGCGATCGCCGGCGTCTTCAACGAGACCCGCACCGTTCTCGGCCTGATGCCGCATCCCGAGAATGCCACCGACCCGCTGCTCGGCCGCACCGACGGCCAAGCCTTCTTCGAAGGGCTGGTGAGTGCGCTCTGATAAGCTCATGACGCTCTTCGCCGAGACCTCCTGCAAGCCTTTCCTCCGAGACCTCCCCAATATCTTTCCCTCTCCCCCCGCTCGCGGGGGGAGAGGGCAGGGTGAGGGGGGTGTCGGGGGCGGACTCGCCGAAAGGGCGGTTTCTGCTGGTCCGGCCCCCCTCACCCCGCCCCTCTCCCCCCGGCCGGCGGGGGGAGAGGGAGATTAGTCGGTGGGGCGGACGTGCACGCCTGGAGCAATGTCACCGCGGCGCTGGCCGCCGAGCACGGACTGAGCGAAGAGGAGTTCGAGCGCGCCGTCGCGATCCTCGGGCGCACGCCGAACATGACCGAGCTCGGGATATTTTCGGTCATGTGGAGTGAGCATTGCTCGTACAAATCATCGAAGATCTGGCTCCAGACATTGCCGACGACCGGGCCGCGCGTGATCTGCGGACCGGGAGAGAATGCCGGCGTCGTCGACATCGGGGATGGCGACGCCGTCGTCTTCAAGATCGAGAGCCACAACCACCCCTCCTTCATCGAGCCTTATCAGGGCGCAGCGACCGGGGTCGGCGGCATTCTGCGCGATGTCTTTACGATGGGCGCGCGGCCGATCGCGATCCTCGATTCACTGCGCTTCGGCAGCCCCGACCATCCGCGCACCCGCCACCTGCTGGCCGGCGTCGTCAGCGGGATCGGCGGCTACGGCAACTGCGTCGGCGTGCCGACGGTCGGCGGTGAATGCGAGTTCCACGCCTCGTATGACGGCAACATCCTGGTCAACGCGATGTGCGTCGGCCTCGCCCGCGCCGACCGGATCTTCTATTCTGCGGCGGCGGGGCCGGGAAACCTCGTCGTTTACGTCGGTGCGAAGACCGGGCGCGACGGAATCCACGGCGCGACGATGGCTTCGGCCGAGTTCGGCGCTGACGCCGGGGAGAAACGGCCGACCGTGCAGGTCGGCGACCCGTTCACCGAGAAATTGCTGATCGAGGCCTGCCTCGAACTGATGGAAAGGGACGCGATCGTCGCGATCCAGGACATGGGCGCGGCCGGGTTGACGTCTTCCTCGGTCGAGATGGCCGGCAAGGGCGGGCTCGGCATCGAGCTCGATCTCGACCGGGTGCCGGTGCGCGAGAGCGGCATGACCCCGGACGAGATCATGCTCAGCGAAAGCCAGGAGCGGATGCTGATGATCTTGCGCCCTGGCGGCGAGGCGGAGGCCCGCCATATCTTCGAGAAATGGGAGCTCGACTTCGCGGTGATCGGCCGGGTCACCGATACCGGGCGGCTGGTGCTGCGGAGCGCCGGAGAGATCGCCGCCGACATCCCGGTCGGGCCTCTGGTCACCGAAGCCCCGGTCTATCGGCGCCCGTGGCGGCGCCCCGACCCGGAATCGGAAGTCGACCCGGCGTCGCTTCCCGACCGCGACCCGCTCGAATGCCTGGAGCGGCTCCTCGCCTCGCCGGCGCTCGCCTCGAAACGCTGGATCTGGGAGCAGTACGACCACCTGGTGATGGGCAACACGGTCAAGCGGCCCGGCGGCGACGCTGCGGTGGTTCGGGTTTCCTCCGCAGGGGCGATTGGCGGCAAAGCCCTGGCGCTGGCGACTGATTGCACGCCGCGCTATTGCCGCGCCGATCCGGCGCGCGGCGGCGCCCAAGCCGTAGCCGAGAGCTGGCGCAACCTGACCGCGGTCGGCGCCGAGCCGCTGGCGATCACCGACAACATGAATTTCGGCAACCCGGAGCGGCCCGAGATCATGGGCCAGTTCGTCGGCGCGATCGAGGGCATGCGTGAGGCGTGTCTTGCTCTCGACTACCCGGTCGTCTCGGGCAATGTGTCGCTCTACAACGAGACGAGCGGCCGGGCGATCCTGCCGACCCCGGTGGTCGGCGGCGTCGGACTGATCGCCGATGCGGGGACCGCGGTCGATCTCGCGCTGAAGCGCGACGGGGATGCGGTGATCCTGATCGGCGACACGAGCGGCCATCTCGGCGCGTCGCTTTATCTGCGCGAGATTGAAGGCCGCGAGTGGGGCCCGCCGCCGCCTGTCGATCTCACGGCCGAACGCCGCAACGGCGATTTCGTCCGCGCCATTATACAAGGCGGATTTGTCGCCGCCTGTCATGATCTGTCGGATGGGGGCCTCCTCGTCGCGCTCGCCGAGATGGCGATGGCGGGTATGCGCGGCTTGGCGCTCGATCTTCTCCCGACCGAACTGCCGCTTCACGCTTACCTGTTCGGCGAAGACCAGGCGCGCTACTTGATCGAAGCGGAGGATGCGCGGGCGGTGTTGCAGGCTGCAGAGACGGCGGGAGTGCCGGCCCGCATTGTCGGCGTGGTCGGCGGGGCTTCGTTGACACTCTCTGGCGGCGGTGCCATATCGGTTGACGCACTGAAGGCCACCAATGAGACTTGGCTGCCGGGCTACATGGCGCAGGCTTGAGCGGAGGGGAGTCGCGGGATGGCAATGGACGCGGCGATGATCGAACGGCTGATCAAGGAGAGCCTCCCCGACGCCCAGGTCTCCATCGAAGACCTGCGCGGCGACGGCGATCATTACGCGGCGCATGTCGTCTCCGGCGCGTTTCGCGGCAAGACGCGGGTTCAGCAACACCAAATGGTATACCAAGCCCTGCGCGGCCGGATGGGCAACGAGCTCCACGCGCTCGCTTTGCAGACCGGCGCACCCGAGGACTGAGGCAACCTTCGCAACGGCAACTTTCGCGAAAATCGAGGACCAGAAAATGGACGACACGGTTCAACAGCGCATCCGCCAGAACATCACCGAGACCCCCGTCGTGCTGTTCATGAAGGGATCGCCGGTTTTTCCGCAATGCGGGTTCTCCGCCGCGGTGGTGCAGATCCTCAGCCATATCGGGGTCAAGTTCAAAGGCATCGATGTGCTTTCCGACCCGGGGATCCGTCAAGGGATCAAGGAGTTTTCGAACTGGCCGACAATCCCGCAGCTCTACGTCAACGGCGAGTTCGTCGGCGGCTGCGACATCATCCGCGAAATGTTCGAAACTGGTGAATTGCAGCAGCTCTTCGAGCAGAAGGGCGTCCCCGTCCGCGCCTGAGCATTACCGTGGTGCTCAGATGCCACTTCCGTCCTGTTTAGAAAAATTGGCTGTAGCGCCGCTGATCGCCTCTCTTAAAAGTCGTCATCATCGGGCTTGACCCGGTGATCCACGCCTACTGGAGCGCCGATCCAGTCGGGGCGAAGACGTAGATGGCCGGATCAAGTCCGGCCACGACGGCTTGAGGTGTTCCAACTAAATCAGCGGGCCGTAATGTAGCTGCGAAAAGTCAGCGGATCGTCGATGTTCGGCATCGGCTCTCCGGTGCCGCCCGTCCCGCGGAGAGTGATCGTCCCATAGCCCAGGAGACGACCAAGGATCGATTGGTAGACATCAACGCTTTCGATCCTGCTCCGATTCATTTCAAGCGTACGGCGGGCAATCAGACGTTCTTTATAGATGACGCGTCGATCGGTCACCGCCAGTTCGGTTGTCGAATGCTTGATAAACTTACCGAACGCCGAAGATAGCGCCAATATCGCAAGAATGATCGCTGCTATGAGCAGCGCCAGGCTGAGGTTATGGTTATCGGCGGTATACAACGCCGAAATGGTCGTGATTATGCAAATGATAATCAGAAAGATCGCCCACCAATAGATGATCCAATGCAGCTTCGTGGAGTAGACGATCGTCTCACCGGGCTGCAATACCTTTCTCACGTAGCGTGTGGGCACGGCTATCCTTGTCGGTGTAGTTATCGGCCGCGCTCCTCGAGCCTCCCCGAGATGGCGCGGCAACTCACCCTATTAGGTTGACGCTTCCGCGCAGCGGGCGCAACTCGCTCGGCGATAGCGATTTTGGATATTCGATGCTTATTCGGCGGCGCGCGGGGCCGTCGCCTCGCCTAAATGCCGGCGCAGCGCCGCGGCGAGCGCATCCGCCTCGGCTTCGGTCGTGTCGAAACGGCACACGAATCGGGCGAGAGTCCGGCTTCGGCGATAGAACTGGAAGCCGTCGCGCTCCAACGCATCCATCGTCCCGTCCGGGAGTTCGAGAAAGATCTCGTTCGCCTCGACGGGGGCCAACAGGCGGACGGCGGGAATGTCGCGCAGCGCGGCGGCGATGCGTGCCGCAATCCTGTTCGAGGCCCGCGCCATCTCGAGCCAGAGATCATTCTTGACATAGGCGGTCAGCTGCGCCGACGCGAAACGCATTTTGGACCAGACCTGGCCGGCGCGGCGCAGTTGTACGGCAAGGCCGTCTGCGAGGTCGGGCGCAAAGACGACGATCGCGTCGCACAACGCCCCGCCATTTTTGGTGGCTCCGAACGACATGATGTCGATCCCCAATCGCCAGGTCGCATCGGCCGGGGTGCACCCGAGCCGCGCCACTGCATTGGCGAAACGCGCCCCGTCCATGTGGAGCCTTAGACCGCGCCGCTTGGCGGCCTCGGCGACAGCCCGGATCTCGTCGAGGGTATAGACCGCCCCAAGGTCGGTTGCCTGGGTCAGGCTGACCGCGCTCGGCTGGCCTCTGTGAAGCTGCGCCGGCGAGATCCCGGCCAGCATCTCCGCCAGCAGGCGAGCGTCGATTTTGCCGTGTTGCCCGCCGATCGCCGCCAGCTTGACGCCGCCGCCGAAGAACCCTGCGGCGTTCGCCTCGGCGGTGTTGATATGGGCAATTTCGCTGCAATAGACGATACCCCAGGACGGGCCGAGCGCGGCCAGAGCCAGGGCATTGGCGGCGGTCCCCGTAGCGACCGGAAAGACCCGCACCGAGGTTTCGAACAGCTCTGAAAAGCGCTGCTGCAGGTCCGCAGTCCACTCGTCGGCGCCATACCCCAACGCGGTGTCGTGATTGGCTCGAATCAGGGCCTCAAGGATTTGCGGCGCGGCTCGGCCGGTGTTGTCACTGCGATAATCGATCATTGCCGTCGCTTCCGTGTCGTGCGCGCAGCCCTAACCTTTTTTGCCGGGGCCGCCTCGGGAGTGAGCCACCCGGAGCACGACCGTCTGCCGACCGCGCGGCTGGCCGGCATAAGCGGGGGCGTGCAGGTGCGCGCCGCGCAGAACGATCGGCTGCGCCCGGCCTCGCAACTGGATCGATGCAGTGCGGATGGACTTCGCACCGCCTTTGCGCGACAGCTGCACCAAGGAACGGATGACAGGTGGGTTCACCGGCGCAGCGCCGGCGACCCGCTGGACCGAAGCCGGGGCTATCTGCGGTGAGGCCATCAGCACCGGCGCGTCCTGCAACCGCTTCTCGGGCAAAGATACGCGCGCGGGCGCGACAGAGCGTCCATTGGTGAAGACCAAGCGCGGCACCACAGTCGCGAACAACCGGTTGGCGAAGTCCTCGTCGAAGGCCTCCAGAGGCGGCTCTCCGTCCGCACGCACCCCGATCGCCGCAACATCTTTGACGCTCCCGAAATTCAGGTTGCGAACGTAGTCGAGGTCTCGCGTGTAGCTCGGCCAATAAGCTTCGCCCGGGGCGAGCGGGAACCACGCGACCGTGGCTCCTTCCTCCGAGCTCAGCCCGACACCGGGTGTGCCGAGGAACGCCACCACCGCCGGTGCATAAAGCGGCCGCTCAACATAGTTTCCGGGAACCCAAGCCCAGTGGTCGTCGATGAGCGCCCACCGGCCATAATGCGACGGGGCGAAACCCCAAGGCTGATCGTCGAGCCAGGTCCAACCCCACGGCGCAATCCAGCTCCAATGCCCGAAGCGATAGGGCGCCCAGTCTTCCGGCTGGGTCGGAAACCACACGGGCCCGTATTGCGCGTCGCTTCTCCAGATGCCGGCAGAATCGAGCTCGTCGTAGCCGGTCATGTATCGTGAAAGGTAATAGGGCGCGGCCAGGCGCGTCTCGTCGAAGTCGCGGTCGCGGCACCAAGCAACAAAGTCGTCCGCAGTGGCCGGTCCGATCGAGGCGGCATCGGCCGAGTCCGCCAGGACCGCGGCTTGACCTCCTTCGATGCGTTTGTCGCCGCCGGTCCCGGCGAAATGCGCCTTTCCGTCGAAAACCGCGACGCGCAGTGGCCGGTCACCCTCTCCGGCATCGATGTCATACGTACCGGGAGCCAGCAGCCAAATGTCGCCCTGCGGAACATCGATCTCGACGGTCTCATTTTCGCCGGCCTGGCGCACACGAAAGCCGAGCCGCCCGCGCGAAAGGAGGATTTGAGTGACCCCGTCGCGCAAACTCGCGATTTCGATCTCGCTGCCATTCGACAGGTCGATGGTATTCGCGCCGATGCGGATTTCGCCGCGGGCTCGCGGGTCGGTGCGCAGCGCTTCGCCGGTAAAGATCGGCTGATTCAATTCCGCATCGGCCCAGACGCTCCCGTTGGCAACTCGGAGGTCGACGTTTCCCGAAACAAGGCTGACCTGCCCGACGCGGCCTGGCGGCGCCCAGTCGGACGGCAAAGGCGCGCTCGCCTCGACAGCCGGCACCGCGTCGGCCTGGGTCAATTCCTGCGCGATCGCCGGGACCAGCCCAGCAACCATTGCGATGCAACAGAAGCAGGTAAACAATCGCATGGGTCTACCCCCCAAGCGTCCCCTTGCCGAAACTTTAGCAGATAATTATCGGAGACAATCGACAAATTGCAGCAATCGCAGTTAACTCGCGAAGCCCGATGGATACATTCGCCTTACCGGAAGTTTTCGGATAATGATCGGGTTACTACCCGAGGACATTGCCGTCGTCGTGCTCGGCCCAGGCGGCGCCGCGCTCGGCCGGCGATTGCGGACGGCGCTGGTCGGTGCTCGGCTGCACGGGCCGCGCGCCCACCCCGGCGATTGGGACGAGAGCTACGATCGGGTGTCGACCCATATCGCCATGCTGTTCGAAGCGGGTCGGCCGATCGTCGGCATCTGCGCCAGCGGCATTCTGATCCGCTCCGTCGCCCCGTTCCTTGCCGCCAAGCGGCAGGAGCCGGCGGTCGTCGCAGTCGCCGAGGACGGCTCGGCAGCGGTGCCGCTGATCGGCGGACATCATGGCGCCAATGCGCTCGCCCGCGCGATTGCCGAGCTGACCGGCGGCATCGCGGCGGTAACCACAGCCGGGGATGTGCGCCTCGGCATCGCGCTCGATGAGCCGCCGCCCGGCTGGCATACCGCCAACCCAGACAAGGTAAAGCCGATCGTGTCTGCGCTCCTTCGGGGCGACCCGGTTTCCCTAGTCGACGAAACCGGCTGCGCCGGATGGCTGCGGGCCGGAGCGATCCGCTGGGCGGAACAGAGCAATCGACGGGTGGTCGTGACGGACCGGTTGGGGGAAGCCGAAATCGACGCCTTGGTGTTTCATCCGCCGGTCCTGGCGCTCGGCATCGGATGCGAGCGCGGCTGTTCCGTCGAGGAGATCGCGGATCTGGCTCACTCGGCGCTCGCCGAGGCGGGGCTCGCGGCGGGTGCAGTCGCGGTTGTCGTGTCGGTCGAGCTTAAGCTCGCCGAGCCGGCGATCCATGCGCTCGCGGCGGAACTCGGGGTGCCGGCGCGGTTCTTTCCCGCCTCACGTCTCCTCGTCGAGACGCCGCGTCTGTCGGAGCGCTCGCCGGCTGCGTTTCGGGCAACCGGCTGCTGGGGCGTTGCCGAAGGGGCGGCGCTCGCCACCGCGGGACCGGATGGGGTGCTGGTCGTGCCGAAGCGCAAATCGCGGCGTGCGACTTGCGCTATCGCGCGCGCGCCACAGCCGATCACCGCCTCGGCCATAGGCCGCCCGCGCGGAAGACTCGCCATCATCGGCATCGGGCCGGGCGATCCGGGCTGGCGCACCCCGGAGGCGACCACGGCGCTGGCGCAGGCGAGCGATGTCGTCGGTTACAGCCTCTATCTCGACCTGCTCGGCCGCGCGATCGAAGGCAAGAGCTGCCATCCGAGCGCGATCGGCGAGGAGGAGGCGCGGGTGCGCCTGGCGCTCGATCTCGCCGCCGAGGGCCGATCGGTGGCGCTCGTCTCCTCCGGAGACGCCGGCATCTATGGCTTGGCGCCGCTCGTCTTCGAGCTGCTCGATACCCAGGCAAAGCCGGACTGGCGCACGATCGATGCGACCGTTGTTCCTGGCATCTCGGCGTTTCAGGCGGCCGCCTCACGGGCCGGCGCGCCGCTCGGCCATGATTTCTGTGTGATCTCGCTGTCGGATTTGATGACGCCGTGGGAGACGATTCGGGGGCGGCTCGAGGCGGCGGCAGCAGCCGATTTTGTTGTTGCGCTCTACAACCCGCGCTCCGCGCGACGGCAGGCCCAATTGGCCGAGGCTGCGGATATTCTGCTGCGGCATCGCTCACCCGAGACACCGGTCTTTATTGGCCGCAATCTCGGGCGCGACGGGGAAGAGCGGCGCGTCATCTGGCTGTCGGAACTGTCCGGCGCCGACATCGACATGCTGACGATCGTCCTCGTCGGCAACAGCCGCACCCGTCGGATCGACAGCGATCCTCCGCGCCTTTACACGCCGCGCCGCTATTTCGACTGCAGCTCCCCGTGACGGTGCATTTCATCGGCGCCGGTCCCGGCGCGCCCGATCTGATTACGGTCCGCGGGCTGCGGCTGATCGAGCGCTGCCCGGTTTGCCTCTACGCGGGTTCATTGGTCCCAGTCGAGATCCTGGCCTCGGCCCCGCCGAGCGCATTGGTGATCGACACCGCCCCGTTGACCCTCGACGAGATTGTCGGCCATCTCGCGGACGCCGACCGGCGCGGCCTCGACGTCGCCCGGCTGCATTCCGGCGATCCGTCGCTCTATGGCGCGATCGCCGAACAGATGCGGCGGCTCGAGGCACTCGGCATCCCGTTCGACGTGACGCCGGGGGTGCCGTCCTTTGCCGCGGCGGCAGCCGCGCTCGGCCGCGAGCTGACCTTGCCGGAAATCGCGCAGACCGTAATCCTGACGCGCACCGCGACCCGCTCCTCGCCGATGCCCGAGCGCGAAACCCTCGAACGATTCGGGGCGAGCGGGGCGACCTTGGCCATCCATCTGTCGGTCAACAACCTCGCTCGCGTCGTGCGAGCGCTGACGCCGCACTACGGGCCGGATTGTCCCGCCGTCGTTGCCTACCGGGTCAGCTGGCCGGACGAATGCCTGATCCGCGGCACCCTCGCCGACATCCGGGACAATGTGAAACAGGCGGGCATCACCCGCACCGCCCTGGTCCTGGTCGGGCATGCCCTCGGCGATAGAAACGGCGCGGAGAGCCGGCTCTATGCGCCAGACCATCACCACCTGATGCGGCCCCGAAGAGAACTTAGACATGAACGAAACGACTTTTAACGAGCTGGCAGGCTGGGTGACCGAGGCCGGGCTTGTCGGCCGCAGCGAAACCGAGCTGATGGCCGGCTTCTGCCGGCGCGTCGCCGAGGCCGGGCTTCCGTTGGCCCGCGCCCTCGTTATCCTCGACACCCTTCATCCGATCTATGAGGGCCGCGCTTTCCGCTGGCGCTCGGATATGCCCGAGGCGGCCGAAGCGGTCGACTATGGCCGGACCAATGAAGGCGAGGCCGCCGAGAATTGGCGCAACAGCCCCTTTTTCCATCTGCTGGAGTCGGGACAAACGGCGCTGCGGCGCTGTCTGGCCGCCGGTGATCCGGCCGATTTCCCGACCATCGCGCAGGCCCGCGACGAAGGGGCGACCGACATTCTGGTGCTCGTCCATCGCTTTGCCGCCGAGGGCGTCATCGGCGAGATGGATTGCGTCTATTCGACCTGGTACAGCGATGCGGCGGATGGCTTCGGCGAGAACGCGGTCGCCGCGCTGAAACGGCTCGCGCCGTTTCTCAAACTGGCGGTCAAATCCGCAGCACTCGCCCGTATGGCCGGGACGCTCGCCGAGACTTACCTCGGCCGCGATGCCGGCCGGCGGGTCATGAGCGGGCGGATCGTGCGGGGTGTGGCCGAGAAGATCGGCGCCGTGCTATGGTACAGCGATCTGCACGGCTACACGAATATTTCGGACAATGCCCCGCCCGAGCAGATCATCCCATTGCTCAACGATTACGCCGAAGTCGTCATCTCTGCCGTGCACGGGCATGGCGGCGATGTGCTGAAGCTGGTCGGCGACGGCACCCTCGCCATCTTCACCACCGAGAACCGCCAGGACGCATGCCTCGCAGCGCTCGCGGCGGCAGCGCAGGTGCGCAAAGGAGCCACCAAGCTCAATCAGACACCGAAGCCGAGTCGGCCTGCCGACCACCGCCGTCTATCTCGCGCTGCATGTCGGCGACGTCTTCTACGGCAATGTCGGCAGCAAGGATCGTCTGGATTTCACGGTCATCGGCCCTGCCGTCAACGAGGTCAGCCGCATCCTGGCGATGAGCCGGTCAGTCGAACAAGATTTGCTGCTGTCATCGAGCTTTGCCGACGCGCTCGGCCCGGAAATGCGCGGCCGGCTCGTCTCGGTCGGCCGCTACGCATTGCGCGGCGTCGCGCAACCACAGGAGCTCTTCACCCCGGAACCCGATTTTCATACTGCATTTGCCGGCGAGCCCTGGAACCCGTATTAGGGCCGGGGCCGCTTAGTCGATCGGGTCAGCTGCTGCACGCCCGAACATGCGAAAGTCGTGAAAGACGCCTTTGAACCAGGCCTTTTGTTTCAGCGTCCCCTCGTAATTGAAACCTGCCTTGAGGAGAACCCTGTCGGAGGCGTCGTTACCCGGCAAGGTCCAAGCTTCGATGCGGTTCAATTTGAACTGACCGTGTCCACAAGCGACAACCGCGCGGACCGCTTCGGTCATGAGACCGCGACCCCAAAATTCCGGGTGCGACTCGTAACCGATCTCACCCGATCGCCATCGTTTTTGCGGCTCGCCCCCAAAGGGTAGCTGCGGGTCGAGACCAGTCGATCCGACTTCGGCAGCCATCCAACGTGGCGACCTCGCATACACGCTCAATGGCTCAGCTCACCGCCTGCGGAGAGGCGGTTAGGATGTGGGGGAAGCTGAGGTCAGTTCAGCCGTAGGTCGGTGATGTGGCGGGGGTCCTGTTTTAGGTCGCCGCGCTCGACCTTCTTGACGATGTCGACGAGGCGCTCGTTGGCGCGGGCCTGGATGCCGGCCTGTTCGCCTTCGCGCACCACAAAGCCGTTGAGGAACTCGATCTCGGTGCGCCGGCCTTTGGCCATGTCCTGGCCCATCGACGGCCGCTGATCGGGCGAGCCGCGCCCGACCCGCGACAGTCGCCGCTCGTCGTAGATCTTCAGCGCCGCGGCGTCGCCCTCGCCGGCGCGGGCGATCGTCTCCGGCGGCAGATGGTCGATCTCTTCGAGCCGGTAGCCGCGCGCCTCGCCGATGCGGATCGCCTCGCTGCCGAGCCGCGCCTGAAAATGGCGAATCGCCTCGTTCTGCGCGATCTGGGCGCCGGAAAGCCCGGTGCAGGCCGAGACGCCGTTCGCCATTGTATTGGCGACCAGCTTCGACCAGCGTTCGCCCCACAGATTGTCGGTGACCTTGGCGCTGTCGGCGTGAGAGACCAGCCGGCAAACCTCGTGCGCCCGCTCGGTGATCGTGCCGTGGACCTCGCCGGTGCGATAGACCGTGTGCGCCGCGCCGCCCTTGACCCCGCCGCGATGGACATGGCCCGGCTCGACGAGGCCGACGCTGATATTGCTGGCGATGCAGCCCATCGTCTTGCCCCAACCAACGACGCCGGCGATCGTCTCCTCGTTCATGCAGTTCTGCAGTGAGACGACATAGCCGCCGGGCGCCAGGTACTGGCGGATCATCATCGCCGCCCACTGCGTGTCATAGGATTTCGTGCAGACGAAGGCGATGTCGATCGGCGCTTCCTTGGCGAGATGCTGCGCCTCGGTCAAATGCAACGCCCGCACCTTGACCGTGAACGGCTCCTCGCCCTCGTGGTGCGTGATGCGCAAGCCGTTCTTCTTCATTTCATCGACATGCGCCGGCCACATGTCGATGAATGTCACATCCTCGCCGGCCCGCACCATATGCGCCCCGCTATAACCGCCGACCGCTCCGACCCCGACGACCGCGATTCTCTTCTCCATCACCGATCTCCTGTCATAATCCGCGGCTCGAAATGAATTTCGGTCTTCATAACGGCTATTGTCGCGCCTGCGAAGGCGTTAAGGCACGCACAGATCTCGCCGGGCCGGTGAGGAATCCCTCTCTGCGCTTCAGGGGGGAGAGGGAGGGGCCCACGCCGCAGGCGTGGGAAGGTGAGGCGGACGACTGCGACCGCTCAGAATCCCCCGCCTCACCCCGGCCCTCTCCGCCCCTGGGGGCGGAGAGGGAGATGCAACCGTGACCGTAATCGAATGAAGGCGCCCGATGCGCGGACGGCGGCCCGACCGCGGCGGCTGCTGTTCCAGAAGTATTTCACCGCGTTGTTCGTCGCGGTGGTCGTGCCGTTGCTCGCCAATGGCGCGAGCGAGGCGTGGTTCGGCTATCGCGACCAGCGCGAGGTGCTGAGCCAGCGGCTCCACGCCGAAGCGCGCTCGGCGGCGGGCAAGATCCAGGGGTTCCTCGACGACATCACCGACCAGTTGCAATGGACAGTGCAATTGCCGTGGCGCGACGGCATGGATGAGCGGCACCGCTTCGACGTGCTGCGGCTGATGCGCCAAGTGCCCGCGATCCTCGAGGTCACGCTCGTGGACGGAGAAGGCATCGAGCGGCTGCATGTTTCGCGGGTCGATCCCGATGTCGTCAACAGCGGCACCGAACGCAGCAACGATCCGCCGGTGCTCGGCGCCCGATCGGAGCGAATCTGGTACGGCCCAGTATCGTTCTACGAGGGTTCCGAGCCGCATATGACCATCGCCGTCGCCGGGGCACGCAAGATCAATGGCGTGACGATTGCCGTCGTCAATCTCAAGCTGATCTGGGACGTCATCCAGGCGATCCATGTCGGGCAATCGGGCGATGCTTTTGTGCTCGATCGCCCCGGCCGTCTCGTCGCGCATCCCGACATCAGCCTGGTGTTGCGTGGCGATGGCGACCCGTCGGCGGCCCGCCTCAAACAATTGCAGCAGGCGGCAATAGCCGGCGGTGGCGAGACTGCCGAGGGCATCGACGCCGAGCGCCGCTCGGTCATCGCCGCGATGGCACCGATCGCGGGGCCGGATTGGATGGCGTTCGTCGAGCAACCCACGGCCGAAGCCCTGACGCCAATTCGCGCGGAGCTGTGGCGAACCGGTCTGCTGCTGCTTGCCGGGGCGTTGTTCGCGGCGATGCTCGCCTATCTGCTGGCACGGCGGATGACCGGGCCGATCGCTCTGCTGGAAAAAGGGGCCGAACAGATCGGCGCCGGGCATTTCGACTACAAGATCGAGATCACCACCGGCGACGAGCTCGAGGGGCTGGCGCGGCGGTTCAACGAGATGGCCGGCGAGCTCGCGGTATCGCAGGAGCGTTCGGAGCGGATCGGGCGGCTGAAGCGGTTTCTCGCGCCGCAAGTCGCCGAGCTCGTCGAAGGAAGCGACCAAGAGGCCCTGCTCGACAGCCACCGCGCCGAGGTTGTCGTGATCTTCTGCGACCTGCGCGGCTTCACCGGCTTTTCCGGCGCCGCCGCGCCGGAGGAGGTGATGGGGCTTCTGCAGGAATATTATGAGGCGCTCGGCGCGATCATCACGCATTACGAGGCGACCTTGACCTGCTTTATGGGCGACGGGGTGATGCTGCTGCTGAACGCGCCCGTCCCGTGCCAGGACCCGGCTATGCGCGGAGTGGAGATGGCGGTGGAAATGCAGCGCTCGGTCCAGTCGCTGATGGCCGGCTGGCGGGCGCGCGGGCACACGATCGGCTTTGGGGTGGGTCTCGCAAAAGGCCCGGCGACGGTCGGCCGCATCGGTTATGAGAGCCGCTCGGACTACACCGCGATCGGCAGTGTCGTGAATTTGGCGTCGCGGATCTGCGCCGCCGCCGAGGACGGGCAGATCTTGATCGATGCGACTGTGGCGGCGGAGGTCGGCAATGCGTTCCGATTGGCGCCGCTCGGCACTCGCCCGCTGCGCGGCTTTGCCGAAGCCGTCCCGGTCTTTGCCGTCCAGCCGCGCGACCGCGATTTGATGGTCCTCCCGGCGGCCAAGTAGACGGACGGTTTCTGTTCGGTATAGCATGGATAATGACAGTAATCACTGACACGGACGCGTTGGCCGGCTTTTGCGAGCGGCAAAAGGAGGCGAGCTTTATTGCGGTCGACACCGAGTTTATGCGCGAGCGGACTTATTGGCCGATCTTGTGCCTCGTGCAGGTGGCGGGCCCGCAGGAAGCGGCGGCGATCGATGCGCTCGCCCCGGGGATCGATCTCGCTCCGCTCCTCGCCCTGACGGCGGATCCGGGCACGTTGAAGGTGTTCCACGCGGCGCGCCAGGACATCGAGATCTTCTTCAACCTGTCCGGCGCGGTGCCGGCGCCGCTCTTCGACACCCAAATCGCCGCAATGGTCTGCGGCTTTGGCGATGCGGCGAGCTATGAGACCCTGGTCGCCAAGCTCGCCCGAGCCGCGCTCGACAAATCCTCCCGGTTTACCGACTGGTCGCATCGGCCGTTGACCGAGCGGCAGATCCGCTATGCCCTCGCCGATGTCGTCCACCTCCGCACCGTTTACGAGAAGCTGCAGCAGCAGCTCGCGTCAAACGGCCGGGCGAGCTGGTTCGCCGAGGAAATGGCCGAACTGTCCAACCCCGAGACCTACCGGGGCGATCCGAGCGAGGCGTGGCGCCGGTTTCGGCTGCGCGGCCGGATCGACGCGCGGTTCTTTGGCGTATTGCGGGAGTTGGCGGCGTGGCGCGAGACGGCGGCGCGGCAACGCAATCTGCCGCGCGGGCGAATCATGCGGGACGAAGCGGTGCTTGAGATCGCCGCCCATGCTCCGCGCTCCATCGAGGCGCTCGCGCGGACCCGCAGCCTCGGCAAAGGCATCGCCGAGGGCAAGCTCGGGAGCGAGATCCTGGAAGCGGTGCAGCGCGGCCTGACCGACAGTGGAGCGGTCGAGCCGCCGGTTGTCGCGAGAGCAGATTCGCCGCCCGGTCTCGGCCCGCTGATCGAATTGTTGCGTGTGCTGTTGAAGCAGCGCTGCGACGACCATCAGGTCGCGCAAAAACTGCTGGCCTCGGCCGATGACCTGGAAGCGATCGCCGCCGATGACGACGCGCCGGTGAAGGCCCTTTCGGGATGGCGCCGCGAGATTTTCGGCAAGGACGCGCTGGCCTTGAAGCACGGCAAGCTCGCCCTCACCGTCCGGCGCAACCGCATCAGCCTCGTCGAGCTGGCCGACGCCAACGGCGACCGGCAATAACGCCACAGTTGTCATTGCGAGGAGCGCGTCGCGGGACGAAGCAATCTCGACCGGGCGAGCAGTCAGCGGCCCGAGATTGCTTCACTTCGTTCGCAATGACATTTCCGCCAACCCGATCGAATCTCCGCTAGAAATCCGCCGTCGGCAGGTGATCGGGGGCCATGTAGTTGTCGAACTTGGTGGTTTCGGCATCGAAGCGGAGTTTGACTGCGCCGATCGGCCCGTGCCGCTGCTTGGCGACGATGATTTCGCCGAGCCCATGCACGTTTTCGAGCCGCTCTCGCCATTCCTGGTAGCGCTCGCTGTACTTGCTCTCCGCCTCGTCCGGGCGGCGGCTCGGCTCGCGCGACAGGTAATATTCCTCGCGAAAGATGAACATCACGACATCGGCATCCTGCTCGATCGAGCCGGATTCGCGCAGATCGGCCAGCATTGGGCGCTTGTCTTCGCGCTGCTCGACCGCCCGGGACAGTTGCGACAAGGCCAGCACCGGAACATCGAGCTCCTTGGCCAGCGCCTTCAGCCCGCGGGTGATCTCCGAGATTTCCTGAACGCGGTTGTCCTGCGCGCGGGTCTGGTTCGACGGGCGCAGCAGCTGCAGGTAGTCGATGACGATCAGCCCCAGGCCCTGCTGGCGCTTCAGGCGCCGGGCGCGCGTGCGCACCGCCGCCACCGACAATGCCGGCGTATCGTCGATGAACAACTTCAGGGCGGCCAGCTGTTGGCTCGCCTGGACAAACTTGTCGAAATCCTCATGGCTGACATCGCCCCGCCGAATCTTGTCGGAGGAGACACCGGACTCCTCGGCCAGAATGCGAGTGGCGAGTTGCTCCGCCGACATTTCGAGCGAAAAGAAGCCGACGACCGCTCCGTCTTCGGCGTCCTTATGTGAATTCGGGGGCAGCGGAGGGTTGGTAATTGCGCGCCGCGTAGAACGCGATGTTGGTGGCCAGCGCCGTCTTTCCCATCGACGGTCTGCCGGCGAGGACAACCAGATCGGAAGGGTGGAGCCCGCCCAGCTTGCGATCGAGATCGATAAACCCAGTCGCCACCCCGACGGTCTTGCCGCTGCGCTTGAAAGCCGCCTCCGCGTTGAGGATCGCGCTCGTCAGCGCGGTCCCGAACGCCTGAAACCCGCCCTCCGTTTGCCCGGTCGTCGCGAGGTCGAACAGCTTCTTTTCCACGCGCTCGATCTGTTCGAGCGCCGGATTGTCGAGGTCCTGGCGAAACGCGTCGTTGACCACATCCTCGCCGAGCCCGATCAGCTCGCGCCGCAGGTAGAGGTCGTGAACGGCGCGGCCGTAATCCTCGGCATTGATGATCGCCGCCGCGGCGCCCGCCAGACGCGCCAGATACTGCGCCCCGCCGATCTCGGTCAGCGCACCGTCCTGATCGAACAAGTTCTTGAGGGTGACTGGGTTGGCGATCTGGCCGCGGCCCAACAGCTTGCCGATCGCCGCAAAGATGCGTCCGTGTACGGCATTGCCGAAATGCTCCGGCTGGAGGAATTCGCAGACGCGGTAATAGGCCGTGTTGTTGATCAGGATGGCGCCGAGCAGGGCCTGTTCGGCTTCAGTGTTGTAGGGCGGGGTCCGGAGAAGCTCGGGGTTGGGCTCGCGCAACAGCGCGACCCGGGACGTCAAGTTTGTTTCCATGCACCGGCAGGATAGCACCGGCCAAAACACGGCCGCGCGCGGAATTCGATCCCCAGCCTGTGTAAGGCGGGGATGGGTTGCGCCTAACTCTCGGGAAAACGAATGGCTCCGAATCTGGCGCCCCAATCAGGCGGCCCGGTCGGCGGTGGCGCTGTGCTCACGCTCCCAGTCCAGCATGTAGTCGCGCGTCACCGGCACCGCATCGACGGCTTTGGCGAGCTGCATCTGGAAAACCATGTGGTCCTGCCGCCGGAACGCGATTTCCGAGCCGACGAGATACATCTCCCACATCCGATAGAAGCGCTCGTCATAAAGCGCCAGTACGCGGTCGCGATTCCGCTCGAACCGCCGCCGCCACGCTCTGAGCGTCTCGGCATAATGCAGGCGCAGAATTTCGATGTCGGTGACCCAGAGCCGCAACTGCTCGACGGCCGGCAGGATCTCGGAAAGGGCCGGCACGTAACCGCCCGGGAAAATGTACTTGCGTATCCAGGGCATTGTCGTGCCCGGTCCATCCTTGCGCCCGATCGAGTGCAGCAGCGCCACGCCCTCCGGCGCCAACAGCGATTTTAACTTGGCGAAGAAGGCGCCGTAATGATTGAGCCCGACATGCTCGAACATCCCGACCGAGACGATACGGTCGTATTCCCCGGCTTCCTCTCGGTAGTCGAGCAGGTGGAATCTGACCCGGTCGGAGAGGCCGGCCGCGGCGGCACGCCGCGTCGCGACCTTATGTTGCTCGACCGAGAGTGTCAGACCCGTTACATCGGCGCCGCATTCGCCGGCGAGGTAGAGCGCGAGGCCGCCCCAGCCCGAACCGATGTCGAGCACCCTATGTCCGGGCCGGATCAGCAGCTTTGCTGCGAGGTGCCTTTTTTTGTCAAGCTGAGCGACATCCAGATCCTCAAACTCGTCGTGAAAATAGGCGCAGGAATACTGCCGGTCCCGATCGAGAAACAGCTCGTAGAACTGGTCCGACAAGTCGTAGTGATGAGCGACGTTCTGTCGGGCGCGCGGCAGAGGATTGTATTGATGAATACGGCGGAACAGCGTGACGGATCCGTTAAGCAGCCGCGCGAGCAACCCCGGCGGCATGGCTTCTAGGTTGACCGCGAACAGATCGATCAGATCGTAGAGGCTGCCTTCCTCGACCGTCAGTTTCCCATCAATGTAGGCTTCGGCGAAATATAGGCGAGGCCTGACGGCGAGTTTCCAACGCAGCGCCGGATCGTGAAGCCGGATGGTTACGCTTTTTCCCCCGGATCCGTCGAATGTATGAAGTGATCCGCCCGCATCTATGACCCGCAGGCGGCCGATTGTGATGATTCGTTCGAACAGACGCGACAGCAGCATCGGTACGCGACCGAATTGGAATCAACTTTAGCGATATTTGGCAAATTCTCGATTGGAGACAAGAGGTTCGATTCGCTAGGCGGCGGCGGGACCGGTCTGCGCCGCAGCGGCGCGAGCCTCTTCCTCCTCCTCGTCGCGCAGGCGCAGCGGGTCGATCCCCTTGGCCTGCATTTCGGCCTCTTCCGCCGACTGGGCGACATTGGCGGTGATTGTCACCGATACTTCCGGATGAAGCACAACCTTCACCGAATGCAGGCCCAAATTCTTGATCGGCCGGTCGAGGACGACCTGGCGCTTCTCGACCGTAAAACCCGCTGCCGTCACCGCATCGGCGATATCGCGGGCCGAAACCGAGCCGTAGAGCTGCCCGCTTTCGCCGGCCTGGCGGATGATCACGACGGTCACACCCTCGATCTTGCCGCCGACTTCCGTCGCTTCGGTCCGGCGCTGCAGGTTGTTGGCTTCGAGCTGGGCACGCTGGGTCTCGAAATAGGTCAAATTCTCTTTTGTTGCGCGCATCGCTTTCTTCTGGGGCAACAAATAGTTCCGGGCATAGCCGGGCTTCACTTTAACGAGTTGGCCCATCTGGCCGAGCTTCTCGACCCTCTCGAGCAGGATCAGTTCGATCATTCAAATTCCTCCAATCTCAAAGGTTAGGCGAAACGCCGCCGCAGACCGAGCGGCGAATCGAGCAACCCCAAAAGGGCGATCAACAGGAGCGGCCAGCCCAAGACCCCGGCCACCAAATAGAACGTCACAAGGGCGACCGCCGGACGTGGGAACCGGCGCGCCACCGTATGGAGCACGGCAAGACCCGCGAGGCAGAACGGCACGGCCAGCACGATCAGCACATTGACGCCGATAAAGCGCGCGGTTCCCCCGAGCGTCGCCCCGGCAGCAAGGGCGAGCAGCACCGGGATCCACATCGGGAGACCGAGCGCCGCGAGATCGGGAGATGGCCGCCAGCCCGCTCCGAATCGGGCCAGCAAGCCCTGGGCGAGGATTCCATTGCTTATTGTCATCATCATCCATGAGGTGGCGACAATCCCGGGGAGAATGAAAGCGACGAAGGCGAGCAATTCATTCAGCTCGGGAGTAATCTCGCCGAGTCGGCCGTCGAGGGCAGGGGCCAGCGCCTCGCGCAACACAGCCTGCATGGCCTGCGGGCCGCCAAGGAAAACGAGCGTGACAGCGGCTGCTATCAGGCCGAGACCGGTCAGCCAAGCCGTCATGGGGCCCGCGGATACCATTCGACCGCATTCCGGTCGACCGCATTGCCGGCGCCGGTCCGGGCCAGCAAGGATTGGCGCACCAGCAGGACGACCGGAGCGACATTCAGCGCCGCAAAAAGGGCCGCTGCCGGCATGCCGCCGGCACCCGCTAGGATCAGCGCCGCGACCAACCCCGCCACGCCGGAAGCGCCAATCCCGAGCCATAGCCCGGCGGCAAAAAGCGGCAGCTGAGCGAGATAGATGAGGATCATCGAGCCGGTTGAACCGGTCAGCACCAGCAGATACGGGCTGGCTGCGAGTCCTCCGCAGACCACCGACGCCCCGGGCGAACCCCAGCCGGCTCACGGCGATGACCGCCCAGGGCTCCGCTGACTCGGAACTGCCTATTTCACCAGATAGGGGAGCAGACCCAGAAAGCGCGCCCGCTTGATCGCCTGGGCGAGCTCGCGCTGCCGTTTGGTCGAGACTGCGGTGATGCGGCTCGGCACAATCTTGCCGCGCTCCGAGATGAAGCGCTGCAACAGCTTAACGTCCTTGTAGTCGATCTTAGGAGCATTGGGCCCGGAGAACGGGCACGACTTCCGCCGGCGGAAAAACGGACGGCGCGCCGCCGCACCACGCCCCGGGCCGCCGGGCGATTGGCTTTCCATTTACGGCTCCACCGTTTCGGGGACTGGGTGCTCAGGGACTGGGTGCTCAGGGACCGAGTGCTCAGGGACCGCATGCTCAGGGACCGCATGCTCAGGGACCGGATGCTCGGGGACCGGATGCTCGGGGACCGGAGGCTGAGGGACTGGAGGCTGAGGGACTGGACGCTCCGCGCCAGGCCGCTCCATCTCGCGCCCGTCACCCGATCTCTCCCGATCGCCCCGCCGCTGGCGATCGTCCCGGCTGCCTCGGCTCTGCATCACAACCGATGGCCCCTCCTCCAACTCGTCGACGCGGATCGTCAGATAGCGGATCACATCCTCGTTGATCCGCATCCGTCGAGCTTCGGCCACAGCAGCGGGAGGCGCCGAGAGGTTTAGCAGAACGTAGTGACCTTTGCGGTTTTTCCGCATGCGATACATCAAGTTGCGCAGCCCCCAGTACTCGCGCTTCTTCACCTCGCCGCCATTGTCGGCGACGAGCTGAGCGAAAGTATCGGCGAGGGCATCAACCTGAGCGCCGGAAATGTCCTGGCGCGCGATGAACACGTTCTCGTACAGCGGCATAGTGAACCGTATCCCTTGTGGCTAGTGAGATTCGGGGCGCGAGCGCCCGAGCCGAACCGAGCCGGCCGAGCCGGCAAGGGTTGAACCTCGATATTATATGGGAGGCCGGCACCGGCGCAACACGAGGACGCAACGCCGCCTTGACAACGAGCGTGACGCCGCTATCACCACGCGGCTGCTGTTTGCAGAAGAATTCTGTGACTTGACTCCGCAGTGGAGTGACGGTGACTGAAGGAACCAGCCGACCGGGAAACGCAAATCACAACGAGCAAGGCCCAGTTCCTGAATTATTGATACCGATATTGAAGTGTGTCACTCTGTGGAGGGTGAATTGAGTCCGAAGTCGCTTCTTCCTGCAACTCTTGACGCCGCCTTGGAACAATCGGCACAGTTCAGAATTTCAGAGAGCGCCGATGCGCTTGAGAAGCAGGCTCAAGTTCGAAAATCAGTGACGAATCCTCGCTCTTCGATTCACCTTGTCCGCTCGCGGGTCAGCGCATGGTCGCGATCCGGCGCCAAGCGTTTTTTTGACTGCGCATGCATCCTCCCTATCGTGCCATTGCTGATTCCGCTCTTTCTGTTGATTGGGCTCGCCGTCCGTTTGACCTCATCCGGGCCGGTTTTGTTTATGCAGAAGCGCATGGGACGCAAGGGACGTGAATTCATCATCGTAAAGTTCCGGACCTTGGAGCATTGCGAGGACCGGTCACACCATGCTGTGACGACCGCGGATAATCAGCGCTTCACGCCAATCGGGCCATTTTTGCGGCGCTGGAAGTTCGATGAGCTGCCGCAGCTTTGGAACGTGCTCAAGGGCGATATGAGCCTGGTGGGCGCTCGGCCGAAGCTTCCTGAGCATCAGATTGGCGAATTGCAGTGTCGCCCCGGAATCACCGGTGCGGCGACGATTGCCTTCGCCCGCGAGGAGAATTTTCTTGCTCGTTTGCCTAAGAACGATCTCAACGATTATTACTGCGAGAAAATCCTGCCTGCCAAGCATCAAATCGACGTCGACTACATGGCGCGCGCGACATTCTTTTCCGATTTCAAGCTTCTTGTCGACACGGTGTTGCGGCGTTGGGACACATCTGTCATGGAAGATCTGATGGGCGGCGCGATTCTTGCTCAAGACAGTGAGGCGCCCGTTCCCGTGATGACCCACACGCACGTATCGATTCTGACCGGGGACGGTGACCTTTCAGGAGAACAGCAATTCACGGAAGCCTAGGACGTTGCCTTCCACCGCAAGCCTGATCGAGTCTCTCAGTTTTGAAGCAGAGATATCCTATTCGAAAATCTTCCCGCGCATCGGCTGATTCGATAGTTCCTCGGGCGAGGCTGTGCTACAGGGACTTTCGAGAATCCCTTACTTCGTGTCGCGCGGAAACCATGTGATCTGGAACGTGCCGACGGCATTGCTCTGTGCGCCAGTCTGATAGATCGGGGCCTTCCATCGCTCGTACTGCATGGAGCCGCGGACTTCGATAGTCTTTCAGAACTCGCTTGCAGGCGTACACTTCGAAGTCATTCTGTGTGGTGCCGCCTGGAATGAACTCGTTCGACGCCTTTGCATTTCGGTACATGAAATGCACTTCTTCCTGCGGCGACAGGTGATAGGTCAACCATGCCTGGCCGCCTTTTCCCTGCCGGCCCACCCAATCGCCCACCAGGAAGCCCTTGTTGGTCGGACCCTGCCGCTGGACTGTCTCGTAATAAAGAAACTGGCCGCTTTCGACAGATGCACTGACCGTGTCGGTGCTGGCGCCCTCCACCCGAAGATCGAGGTGCTCCAGGCCTGGGAACCGGGCCAGATAAATGCCAGGGTGAATATCCAGCACGGCGCGGCGCGCTGATTGGACTGACATCGTCGTGCACCAGAGAATCGGTGTAGAGCGTGATCCACTTGCGCAGGAACGGTAGCCGGTAGGTGAAGTCGAAGGTGCCGAAGCGCGCGCCGGGATCGTTGGTTGAAAGCTTTCTCCGCACCGGTCACGTTCTGAAAACTGAAAAAGCTGTGCAGGAACGTGTGCAGCGTGATCGGGGTCATGTCCCTTGCCGCCCCAGATGGTCAGGCGATCGAAGCCGAATTCCAGATCCCGCGTGGGCTTGAAACTGATCTTCTCCATGTGGACCCAGGGGTCATTTGGGATACGTGTGGCCTTTAAGGCTGCCGACAAAGAAGTCATATCGGAATGGCCCCGTCACGCGTCGATAAGAACGGAATGCGTCAGCGGCTCGACCCGATTGATCTCAAAGTCGTAGATGTTCTCGGCATTATTGCTCCATAGCATCGAAGCACCTTTGTCCGGGCCAAGCCAGTGGTCGTCTTTGCCCAATGAGACTTCGTGACCGAGCAAGTGGTAGGAGAGATTGGCTTCTACGACGCGAAAGTTGTTGGCCGCTGCGATCGGACCTTCGGGAATCGTGTCCTGCTGCGGGTTGGTTGCGAAAGGGACATCGTCGACGCGCATTCGAGAGGAAGGCCGCGAGCGTTGGAGAGTACCCGGTCGGCAGAAGGCGCATGCTGAACTTCTCCACGGAAGTAGAGCGACAATCGCCCGGCCTCGGCGCGTGCGCTGAAGCCTGTTGAGTTGTTGAATCCGCTTTCGTAGGGGCGGCCATAGTCGTTGATGATCGTCTGGCCAAGATGATAGCTATCGCGGAGCGGCGTGCCACCGATGCCACGTATGTCGGTATAGACGCTCTCAAGCTTAGTGCTGGGACGCTGGAGCGTGGACGTTCGGTCGAGATCGGGCTTTACTTCCTTGAGCACGGCCTGGTAGATCGCGCGCGCTTCGTCGTTATTCGTGCCCGATTCGATTTGGTCTGCGCTGAGCTCCAGCATATGGGCGATGCTGAGGCGGGTCCATGGGCGTAGATCGAGGAAGGCGCTATCCACATAACCAAGTCCGTGTAGCCGGTCAAGTGCGGGATAGATCCAGCTGTCCATCGGCACATAGGTAGAACCTTGCGTATCGGAGTCTGAGTCGGGTCCAGAATCGATCGCGGGCATGGCTTGACTTGGAGTTTGTGCCCAGGCGCCCGAGAACGATTCGGCCCAGAGCAAGAGAGGGATACTGAGTACAAAAGTGAATTTCACCAGCACCTCAGGGATGTGGGGAACCGCAGCACGGGGTCCTCAACGCTTTTGCTCTGGCGATTACGTTCCGCAGATTCGGATTTGTCTAATCTGCGACTCGAATCAAAGCGCGTGAAAACGCCGGTTCACGGGGCCACGTGCATACGACCGCTGATCGCTTAGAGTCATGCTATCGAACTGAGCGGTGTCTCGGGGTAATCCCATCGAATAGAGTAGATTTGCCTGGAAGGGCCAAAATGGAGCCGACGATCGGACTTGAACCGATGACCTGCTGATTACGAATCAGCTGCTCTACCAACTGAGCTACGTCGGCGTGCTCCTCAAAGATTGTATCGTTGTGTCCAGCTTCGGTAAAGTTGAGCAGTCGAACAAGCTGCCGGCGCATTTGCAGCAAACGAAGGTCTGAGGACAACGAAATGGATCAAACCATCCAGCTTGCATTCAGGATCGCGATTGTTTGGGCTGCGGGCTTCCTTCTGGCAGTTGCCGTACGCGCGCTGCTTCCGGATCAGAATGGGTTCACACTGACCGGCCATGAGGGAACCTTGTTCATTCCGTTTAGCCGGATCGGCTTCTGGACTTGTCTTCTGGCTGCTCTCACGGTGACCGTCTTGGTGGTCGGTCGTGCCTTGCTCGCCGACATTGGCTGGAGCAACTTTCGCTAGGGCATGGATCACCGCAGCCGGGTCGCCCAAAGAACGCACGCATTCCGCCGGGTTTTGAGGGCGCTGGGTTGTTTACGGGGATCTTCGTTGAGCAGTCCATTGTCCGTCGGCACGGCCTTCTATGCGCATTCGACCTTTGGCGGAGTCGCCATCGAACCATCCGGCCAGGACGGCTCTTGTCGGACCAGGCGTGCCAAGTTCGCCTGCCGGCCAATCGGCTGAGAATGAAAGCTCGACGTAGCCGTCGCGCCATGTGCCAGTCACGGACTTGTTGTCTCCGAGGTCGCCTGACCATGTGCCGGTCAATTTGTTGCCATTCCGCGTTAGCTTTATGCTGCCGTCGAATTTGCCAGCGTCCGTGGAATTATGTACGGACCATTCGCCGACGGCATCTGAGCCGTTCTTGACGGGGAGAGCTGGCGCGGCAGTGATGCGAACGTTCGAGAAGTAAGATTCTTCACCGGGACTTGTCCAGAGTGCGATTCCTCCATGCAGCATTGAGCTTTTCAAGCCGTCCACCAAAACGCTCGCCATGGACGAACCATTAAGAAAGATGCGGGCGGAGCGGCCGGCCACTTCAATCTTGACCTTGATCCAGGTCTCAGGTTGGATGTCCGCGTAGCTCTCATAGACGAAGGGCCACTCACGTCGGAGTCGATACCAGCTGAAGTCGGGTTCCGCGCAATATTGGACAGAGTGATTGCGCATCGCCTGATCGTCAGAGACAGCGTTCCTGGGTCGCAGATAGAACAGCTCGTATTCTTTGCCGTCCCCCTTGGCACGGAACGCGATCCCTGTGAACCCCGGCATTCTGACACCCGGCGGTGTCGTAATCTTTACCGCGATGTCGGCCTCGATAGTTCCATCCTGAAAATCAGTGTCGGGCAGGAATGCCAGGCCGGAATCAGCAGTTTGAGATTCCATCGTCAACCGCAGAGCTTTATGTCCGAGGTATTCGGCCGCCTCCGCCTTTACATTGTGCAGGTCGAGTCCCTCAGGATTGACCAGGGGAAACGTCTGGATGGGCGCAGCGCGAGCCTCGACGGCTGCGATGAGAAGAAGTGCGAATACATGCAGGCGATGCCTTCCGGCTTTCACTTGTAGGAGCATGGATTTGTGCGGACCCCCGTCCAATCACCGCTGCGTCGCAAGCTGGCTTATGGATATTCGGGTCGCCAATCGAATTGAAATCTGCACGCAGCGATCTTCAATCGAGGCTTGCATGAAGCGCGAACCGCGGTGAAGGAAAAAGTGGTGAGCTGGTCATGTCCTGTGACGGGTTATTCTTCGGCGCGTCCCTCAGGAGGAGTTTTCGTCCGCGCACGCCTGAGCGGAGGTGCAAGAAGGCGCGTCAATTTTTATGAAGGACAAGAGCTCTCGACCGGCCCGGTCGCGGGGTGCGTAGAAGCGGAAAGAGCCGCCCGGCAACAGGGCAGCTCCTTCCTCAGGGAGAATAGTTCCAACGGAGGCAAAGCCATCAGAACTTTCTGGCTGCATAGTAGGGGCGGGGGAGCAGAGTGTCAAGAATAAATCCGAGACGAAATAAAGTCTTTATTTACATACATTTATAGAGGTTGTGGATTTCTTCAAACTGGGTCACAATGTTCGCCGCATTTTCGCCTTTTTGCCTAGCCTTCTCACCGTTTTTTCAGGGTGTTTTCTAGGGTTTTCGTCCGGTTTTCCACAGGCTTACGGCCGGCGTTAACCGTTCGGATGCGACGGGTCTTCGAGCCGGTGGAAGGCTCCGATCATTTCTGCAGATTCAGGCGGATGAACTCCGTCTCGTAGACGGAAGAAGCAGGCTTGCCTCGCGCAATGCGGTACAGCGCCCTGCCGCCGCCGAGGAAGAAGCCCAGCAGAATTGCGGCGCTAGCGATCCGACGATCACCAGCTCGGCGATGCCGAGCAGCAGCTTGCTGGTCTTGTTGACTTCGGATTCGGTCGGCTGCGGAATCGAGACCAGCTCGTCCTGAAAGTGGACTGACCCAAGCAGCTTGTGGCTCTCGTCGGGAATGGCGTCGCCGCTCACGAGAACCACGAGCGGTCCGCTGCGGCGCACTTCGAGCGAGGCCTGGTCTGAGTCGGCGAGCGGCTTCGGAAACGCCGGCTGCGCCTGCGCTGCCGGCCTTGATGTAGTCGCGAATTTTCGTTTCCTGCGCCTCGGCCATCTGCGGCGTGGGGTAGTCGATGATGGTGAGCGTCGCGGGATTTGATGCAAGCGAGTAATTTGCTGTCACGGCCTCCGCGCCGCGATCGAAACCGACGAGATCGGGAGGCAGCACACCGCCAGCGCCGGCATAGCCCGCAGGACCCAGCGCATAGTGCGTCGTTTGTTTGTCGAGCGAAGCCTGGGGCAGGTTGGAGAGAATCGGCGGGGCGATCGCCTTGTTTCCCAGCGCTGCGGGCAATTGCTGCGCCAGTTCGCGCAGTTCAGCGGCGACATTGGACCGATCTGCGAGAACGTCGCATCCACTACCGTGGTGCCTACCCAGAACAGCACGCGGTTCTTGTTCGAAGTCGCTCCGGTGCCGATCTCTTCTTTGGGCCAACCGTTCTGGCGGTAGAAGGTGTATGCACCATACGCTCCGCTGGTATCGATGAAAACTCAGCGCACGCACGGTGAGTGTCTCGCCGTCGCGTTTGTAGTTTGCGAGCACTGCGTCGGTGAAGCCGTATTCCTTGAGGGCAGCAACGTTGGCACTGTCGGCTTGGGCTGGATCGGTGACGGTCTTTGGCGTTTCGGCTGCAACCCATCCTGCGAATGCATCGGGCAGCAGAGGCTTCGGGGGCGGAGGAAGCTCAACCGTTACGGGAGCCGGTTTTCCGGGCGTGGCTTGCGCGGCGGCTAGCGAAGAACTGGAGCCGAGCAGCGCAACCGCGCAAAACGCACTGGCAATTATCCGGGTCCAACGCATGAAGAAGCTCCAATCCCAAGGGTACACTCAGTCCCCCCATCGACGAAGACCTGTCTCTGGGGGGCCCGACGCGACCGCTGGCATACGTCGCACGCGTCCCCTCTCAACTTGGACACTGACGGAGCCAGAAAGGTTCCTGTGTCAATTCCGCATTCAGGCAAATCGAGGTGTGCCGGATTCAGTCGGAGGGAGCGGATCAGGCGGGTAGAGAATGTTTCCCAGCGCCTGATAACGCCCACCGTAAAAAATCAACGCATACTCGCGTGTTCCTGTGCTCAGCGGTCCCCCAAGGCAGATGCTGGCCAACAACGCGAGGAACAAGGCGACCAGGCCGAAGAAGACCTGGAGAATCACGCCGGCAGCCGCCGCTCCGCCCGTCGCATCTGCGAAGGCCGAGTGCATGCCGTATTCAATCGCACCCAAAGATCCAGCCACGGCGAGCCCTGGAATGATCAACACGAGGAACACACCGACCATCGCAATCGTCGGCAGCACCACGCGCAGCAGGGCATACGCAATGAACTGTCTCTTCTCGGCCATGATGCGAGCCCACACTTGCGACCACGCTTCGCCGGCTGTTGCGTTTTCTAGCGCGAAATGCGGCAGCATCCAATCGCGCAAAACCAGGTCGGTCAAAACTCCAGCCAGGGTCAGCAGAAGGATGATCGGAATTAATGGGAGCACGAGCGACAGCAATAATCCAAGATCGGGATGGCCGCCCGGTGGCATCTCGCGGAACAGCCGCCAAAACCCAGCCATGAAGGGAAGTGCAATCAAACCCACGAGCAGTAGAAAACAGAGTCCCACCACAACGTTGAGCCAGAAGAAGCGCGTTGCCTGTGCACTATAGAGCCACCAACCCGGTCGAATCTCCTTCGTATTGTGGACCAGGCAGTAAAAGAATGCGAATCGCAGCCGAGTGACAAGATAGAAAACCACAATCGACAAGAAAATCACGAGTAGAACAGCCGCTGCAATCGCCGCGACCTGTACCGGAAGGATGTTGAAGGGCGCATTCATCATCGGTGCATGTCCGGACGAATGATCGTTGTGGCTCGAGGAATTGAAATTGCTTCCGAGACCTTCGGTGATGATCGCAACCAGTCCAAGCTTCAGAAAGGTTCCCCAGCGGAACGGCCTGAAGAGAAACTCCCTGGTGCGTTGAATAGCGAGCGAAACGGCATCTACAGCAGAGATGGCACGCATACTGGACCTTTCCGGGGCGATCGACAGCGTACCACAGCATTACGCATTTTGGCCGCAGATGGTTCCAAGAGCGGGACCGTCGCGATGTTTGGCGGTGGGAGCTATTTGCCGGCTTTCATCGCCGCATCGATGGCGTTCACGCGCTGCATCGCCGCGGTGAGGCTGAGGCGCTCAGTGGAGCGTAACAGCGTGACGGCATCGATCTTGCGGCCTTGGCGAAGCAACGAGCGAATCGAGGCCTCGTCGGCCAGACCAGTACCGCTGGCGGTCTCGGTGGCCGCGGAAGATGCACCCTGCGCGCCCGGGTGAAGGAAAGCGAGGATTTCCGCGCGCATGCGTGCCTGGCGGCCCTTGCCGCCGCCGTATGCGTAAGCCATGGGAACGGAGCCGTGCGCGGTGAGGATCGAAAGGCGATAAGCAACTCCGCTGTTGTCGCTCGACATCGCTTCGACGCCGATGCCGGTGATTTCGTCGAAGGGAATCGAGCCGACTCGACCTTGAAGAGCTTGCGGCCGTTCCAGCGGACACGACGCTCGATGCCATCGAAGACGAAGGTCATTTTGCGCACACCGAAGAGACCAAAGAAGAAGAAGAGACCCCCGCCGGCGAGCGTGCCGTGCAGCCCCGGGGCGATTCCGATGTAGAGCAGAGGCGCGGCGACGAGGGCGCAGAGCACAGTGACCCAGAGAAGCGAGTCTTCGACGACGAGTTCTGTCGATGTCTGGCGGGTAATTCTCATGGCTGAAACTATCCCACAGAAGGTAGCCGGCTAATGGGGCAAATGTGCAACCGGGGCATAACCGGAGTTTGCCCACCACGCGTCGAACGCGGCGAGCGACCGCTCGCACTGGATGCGATGACGCTCTTTCTTGTCGCGGACTTTTTTGCGCATCTCTTCTTCGAGCGGCTCCAGCAGGTCGAAGGTGATGTTGGCCGGCTGGAAGTCCTTCGCGTCGGCGTGGGTGATGTAGTGGACCAGCGAGCCGAGCGCCGTGGCGCGCGGGACCGGCGTGGGCTCTTCTCCGCGCGCGAGTGAGGCCGCGTAGATCCCGGCCAGCAGCCCGGTGGCGATGGATTCGGTGTAGCCCTCGACGCCGGAGATCTGGCCGGCAAAGATCGGGGCTGGTTGCGCCCTCCGGGGCTCCGGAGAATCCTGTTGGCGATGTCCCAGGGCTGCGCTGCGCTTGCCCTGGGCTATTCTCAGCCAGCCCCCCGGGGTTGCTTCAGGCGCAACGTTTCATCCAGCAACGCGGGCGCGCAGATGTAGGTGTTGCGATGGATCTGCCCGTAGCGCAGGAAGCGCGCGTTTTCGAGGCCGGGAATCAGGCGCAGCACGCGGGCCTGCTCGCCCCACTTGAGGTGATTCTGGAAGCCGACCAGGTTGTAGCTGTCGGCGCGCAGATTTTCCTTGCGCAACTGCACCACGGCCCAGGGCAGTCTTGCCGGTGCGCGGATCGCGCAGTCCGACCGGCTTCATGGGCCCGAAGCGCAGCGTGTCGCGGCCGCGGCGGGCGAGCACCTCAATCGGCAGGCAGCCTTCGAAGTAGTCGAGCTTCTCCCACTCCTTCGCTCTCCGCGGCTTCGGCCGCGAGCAGCGCATCGAGAAAGCGGTCGTACTCCTCGCGATTCATCGGGCAGTTGATGTAGTCGGCGGTGCCTTTGTCCCAGCGCGCGGCAAAGTAGACGCGCTCCATGTCGATGGTCTCGGCATCGACGATGGGCGAGATGGAATCGTAAAACGCCAGGTGGCCGGAGCCGGTGATGCGCTCAATCTCGTTGCTCAGCGCGGCGGAAGTGAGCGGGCCCGTCGCGATGATCGTGAGCGCCGTCAGTCCGGAGCGAGGCTCGTCACCTCTTCGCGAATGACGCGAATCGCCGGCTCGGCGGCAATGGCTTCGGCAATGCGGCGCGAAAACTCGACGCGATCGACGGCCAGCGCGTGGCCTGCCGGCACGGCCGTTTCATCCGCAATGCGCAAAAGAGCGGAACCCGCCGCGGCGCATCTCCTGTTTCAGCAGCCAGGGCGCGGTGTTGGGCGACTCGCTCTTGAGCGAGTTGGAGCAGACCAGTTCGCCGAAATCGATGGTCTGGTGGGCGGGCGTGAGGCGCGGCTTGCCGTCGACCATGGTCGCGCATCTCGTAGAGATCGACCTCGCAGCCGAGGCGCGCCGCGGTCAGCGCGGCCTCAGGGCCGGCGAGGCCTCCGCCAATGACGCGAACCACCTGCGGTGGGGCGGCCGCCTTCGGCTCATCTTTGCCGAGATCGCGGCGCAAGGTCATGGCAGCTGTTCCTCCGGTCTGCGACATCCCTCCCGTTGAAGAACCGTCTCTGGGGACAGCTACAGGCTACGCAGCGCTTCGCCGGTGACGCGCACGTTGCGCCATGTATCCATGAATTCGGCGCCCATTGCGCGTAGAAATCGATAGCCGGGGTATTCCAGTCGAGGACCTCCCACTGCAGGCGGGGACAGCTCCTTCTCGACGGCGATGGCAGCGACGCGCTGCAAGCAGAGCCTTGCCGATGCCGAGTCCGCGAAATTCGGGATGAACGAAGAGGTCTTCGAGATAGAGTCCTGGGCGGCCCAGCCAGGTTGAGTAGTTGAAGAAATAGAAAGCGAAGCCCGCTGGTAGGCCGTCCGTGCTCGGCTATCAGGCAGAAATAGAAGGGGTTGGGGCCGAAACCATCGCGCAGCAGGTCGGCTTCGGTGGCGGTGACGGCGTCCGGTTCGCGCTCGTAGGCGGCGAGGGCGCGAATAAAGGCAAGAATCTGCGGAACGTCGGCCGCGGTGGCCGCTCGGATCGTGATCGCCATGCACCCATTGTAGGGTGTGATGTGCGCCACAAATCGTACCGCAGGCAGACACTACATTGAAAAAAGAGCTCCGGCGACGCGGTTTCCGTGTGAATCGGACAAAGGAGTTGAAGGAGTCTCGGGCGATTCCGCAAGCCGAATTTGGGGTTGAAGTTGAGGACGCAGAAAGGCTTCCGCGCGGGATGGCCTTGTGTTGGACAGTCGATTGGATTTAACTTGGGTCCTGCTGAGAGAAGCAAGCTGTGCATCGTATTTACTGAGCGCCGACTGCTCCTGCGGGCTACAAGCAGAATGGAACGTGTTGTATGCTTGCCCGTTGGCCCCTGCGTGCGGTTGCGGTAAAAAGACCCTTGGTGTTCCATCGATTGTTGAGACCAATTTTGTTGGAGCCAGCGTGCGGACGCCTGAGCTCTTCAAGGAGAAGAAAATGAAACGCAACATTTCACTTTTGCTGGGCTTGTTGGCATTTGCCCTTGTTCCTGCACTTGCGCAACAGGCCGCTCCGGCACCGAGCGGGGCGCCGACGGGCAAAGTTCACGGTCATGTGACCAATCCGACGGGCGCACCCCAGAACGGCGGCACGGTCTCACTGGTCGAGACCACGCGTGCGGCATCGGGCCCAGGGCTGAGACCGCAGACCGAGGATAAAGGGAGCTTCACCGTCGATGCCAATGGCGACTTTAGCGGCGAGGTTCCTGCTGGCCCTTACACCGCCATCTACCGCTCGCCCGGAATGGAGAAGGACAAGCAGGCAGATGTGCTTGAGAACGTAAAGGTTGTGGCAGGCCAGGATGTGACAGCCGACATCGACATGTCACGCCCGGATTACATCGAGAAATTGCCAGAAGACCAGAAGAAGCAGTTGGAGGAACTCCGCAAGAAGAACCAGGACGCCCTGAAGGTCAATGAGGTGATCAAAAATCTCAACGCCGATCTCAAAGTGGTGGCCCAGGATTTGAAAGACGCTGATGCAGCGCACGCTACGGCAGCCCAGCAACTGGGTGCGACCGCTTCCAGGGCCGATGTGGATGCGAAGACGACGGAGATCAAAACGGCGAAGTACACCGACATTGAAAACCTGATGAAGAAGGACACGGAAATGAGGCCGATGGAGCCGGTTCTTTGGGCTTACATGGGACAGGCAGAGACCGGACTCAAGAAGTATGACGAAGCCGAGACCGCGTACAAGAAGGCCCTGGAAGTGGATGGCGCGTCCAAGAAACCAAATCCTGCAATCGAGGGCATGTCGAATGCGGGATTGGGAGAAATCTACGCGCGTGGGGGGAAGGTACCCGAAGCGAACGCTGCGTATGATGCCGCGTCGAAAGCCAATCCAAGTTCGGCAGGAACCTATCTCCGCAACCAGGCGGTGATTTTCTTCCAGTCAGGGAATGCCGATGCGCAGGTAGCAGCCGCGGAATTGGCCATTAAGAACGATCCCAACGATGCACTGGTGTACTACCTCAAGGGACAGGGGCTTGTTTCAAAGGCCACGGTCGATCCGAAGACGCAGCGGATTGTTTTGCCGGAAGGGTGTGCCGAGGCGTACCAGAAATATCTTGACCTTGCACCGACGGGCCCCTATGCCGGAGAAGTGCAGGCGATTCTGCAGCAGGCGGGGCAGAAGATCAATTCCACTTACAAGGCGGGCAAAAAGTAGCCAGCCGTTGAAACTGAATGAATGCGGCGCCTCCGATGGTTGGAGGCGCCCATTTATTTTTGCGAGTGAGTCTTGATGTGCCGCGCAACGCCAGCTCGCGGCCGCTTCCATCTACAATCCATGGCATGAGCGGGGAATCGCTGAGCTACTCGGAAGCAACTGCGATGGTGGTTTCGTTTGCGCGGGGATTGTGCGGAACGAATCTCGCGATCAAACGAGTTGAGTTAGCCGATGCATCCGGGCGCGTGCTTGCGGAGCCCATGTTGGCCGATCAGGACCAGCCTGCTTTCGCTCGATCGACCCGCGACGGATTTGCTTGCCGGGCCGGTGAGATCTCAACCCACGAATTCCTGCCTATTGCGGGATCAACCCATGCAGGCGAAGCCCCCGCGGGCCCACTGCCAGCCGGTGTTGCATGGGAAATCATGACGGGCGCGCCTGTCCCCATGGGCGCGGACGCCGTCGTGATGATCGAACATGTGGAACGGAACGGGGACAGAGTTCGACTGCTTCCGAAACGGTCGATTGCAGCGCAGGACAATGTCGTGGGGAAGGGCGCGCAGGCGCATCAAGGGGACGAGTTGGTCTCGGCAGGTGCTTTTGTTGGGTCCGCGCAGATTGCGCTAGCTGCCGCGTGCGGATATGCGCGGCTCTCGGTCTACAAACGTCCTCGAGTGGCGATTCTGACGACCGGGGACGAATTGGTTCCGATCGAGCAGGAGACTGGCCCGGGACAGATTCGCAATTCGAATGCACCGATGCTGGCAGCGCTCGTGACTGCGGCGGGCGGAGAGGCGCAGGTGCTTCCCACTGCCGCTGATACGGCGGAATCCCTGGATGCCGCGCTCCTTCACGCGATGGACGCGAATCTGTTGCTGATCTCGGGAGGCGTCTCAGCGGGGAAGTTTGATCTGGTTGAGCCCGCCCTTGCGCGCATCGGCGCTGCATTTCATTTCACAGGCGTGCGTATGCAACCGGGCAAGCCGCTGGTCTTCGGCGAAGTTGCCCGTGCAGGGGGAGCATCGCTGCCGTTTTTTGGACTGCCTGGCAATCCCATTTCGTCAGCAGCGACGTTTCTGCTGTTTGCCGCACCTGTGCTGGCGGCGTTGGGTGGCGCGAAAGAGACAGGACCGCGCTTCGGAACTGCCCAACTTGCACGAGCCACAGATCGCAATGCGAAAACTGGTCTGACGCGGTTTTTGCCGGGTTTGTGTAAGTTCAATCCTCCCGACGATGGGCTTCCGCAGGTGGCTACGGTGCCGTGGCACGGAAGCGGGGACTTGCCTGCATTTGCGCGGTCTAATTGTTTCGTTGTGGTGCCAGAAGATGTGAGCAGTCTTGACGCCGGAGCGATGGTTCGAATTCTAATGTTGTAAGGTGCTTGTGATGACCGATTCCGCAAAGCCAGTTCTATCGCATTTCGACGAATCCGGTAAAGCCAGCATGGTGGATGTGAGCGGCAAGCAGGCCACACCGCGCACAGCCGTGGCTTCCGCGTTTGTGGAACTCTCAGCGACGGTGCTGGCGGCGCTCCGAACGAATCCGAAAGGCAATCCATTGGAGGTTGCTCGGATTGCAGGGATTCAGGCGGCGAAGCGGACGTCGGAACTGATCCCCATGTGCCATCCGCTGGCCCTGACGCATGTCGACGTGCAGACAGAGGTCGTCGCAGATGGCGTTCGAATCACCGCGAGTGCGGCGACTGTAGGGCCAACAGGTGTGGAGATGGAAGCGCTGACAGCCGCGTCCGTGGCTGCGCTGACGATCTACGACATGACCAAGGCGCTCGACAAGGCGATCGTGATTCGCAATGTGCAGCTTGAGGCGAAGAGCGGCGGCAAGAGCGGGGAGTTTGTGCGCGCGCGATCGAGCGATCAAGCGTCGTGAGATCGCGCGCGGCGGTGCGGTCGAGCCCTACCGGCCTGTGCCTGGGTGCGCGCCAGCCGGCGGCGGAGCGCCATGGTCGTGATCGTGATCTGGCGGAGCGACGAAGGGCGGCGGGTCGAGGTGGCCGCGATGGCAAGTGCTGCATGTGACCGGTTCGCCCGAGTTTTCAATCTTGCCAATGTATTGCGTGTTGATCTCCTCGACCATCTCGACCATGAGCCGCGCCGTGGTCTTCTCAGGCTTCGAATCGTCGGCGAAATTGAGACGAGGTTTGCCGTTCGGGACCAAGGTTCTTTGGGTCGGCGGCGTGGCAGGTGCTGCACTCGGCTGCCCAGCGAGGCCTCCCACTTGTGCATCAGTTCGTGAACCTGCTCTCCGGTCATCGTCTTTGGCAGAACCTTCAGGTTGGTCGGCGCAGGCGATTGGCCGTGCGTATGCTCGATGTTCGCTGGGCCGGCAGGCTGCCGGCAGGCTGCTGGGGTCTGAGCAAGACTTGCGGCGACGGCAAAGAGTGTGGAACCAGGCCGTACGGCGGCGAAAGCAACGGGGAAGAAAGCTTCAAGTGCAAAGTTCCTCGCGGTTTGGGATGATGCATCTATTCTACTGACGACGATGCTTGTCGACGGAATTCTATCTTAGGTTGACCGGCTCCCGATAGATCGTTTCGGCCCGAAACACAGACGTGTCCCCGCAACGCAAACCGCAGCGGCCAGTCCACCGCATGCCTGATGCCGATGCGCGGCGTGATCGAGCACCTCAGGGTCCGGAAAGCCGTCGTCGCGCACCTGCAGCGGCGACGTAGCGCTGGTCACATCGAGCCCGTTGTGCAGTCGGCCGCGTCAGCGCCAGCGCCTGGCACAGCCGGCTCGGTCCGGACGGTGATCATCCGAGCGTGCGCGTCCTCGTCGCAGGCCGCGATTCGCGCGCCATCTGGGCGATCCCCAGCACCGGCTCCAGCGCGCGCAGCAAAATGCCTGCCCGCGAGCCCCTCGCGCTCGCAGCTGATGTTCATGCAGAAATAGCGTCCCGTAGATCGAATACACATACGCATATCCCGCGGGTCCGAAGAGCACCCGGTTCCGCGGAGTGGGCCCGCGATGCGTGTGCGCTGCCGGATCGGGCGGATCGTTGTGCGGCCCGAGGTAGGCCTCGACCTCCACGATCCGCCCGGCCAGCACGCCGCCGTCGCGTCCGATGCGACGAGCAGCTTGCCCAGCAGCCGCGGAGCGACCAGCTCCGGCGGAGCCTCAAAGAAGCTGCGCGGGAAGCAGCCGTCCCGGAAGCTGGGCCGGCCGTTCGGCTGGCTTTTGCGCGCTTTACTTTGTGCGCTTTTTTCCATTCCTTCACGAGCTCCAGCACTTCTTCCGCGTGGCCTTCGGGCGTCACCTTCGGGAAGATGTGCATGCAGCGTCTGGTCCGGGCCGATCAGAAACGTGGTCCGCTCGATACCCCAGACTTTCTTGCCGTACATGTTCTTTTCCTTCATCACGCCAAACTGATTGCAGACTTTCTCGTCTACATCAGCAAGGAGTGTGTAGGGCAGGTCGTACTTGGCGCGGAATTTGGCCTGGGCCTTGGGCGTATCGCGCGAGATGCCGAGCACCACGGCGCCGGCTGCCTGGAGCTTCTTGAAGGTATCGCGAAAGCCGCAGGCCTCAATGGTGCAGCCAGGAGTATCGGCTCTGGGATAAAAGAAGAGTACGACCGGTTTGCCGGCATAGTCTGAGAGGCTTACAGTTTTGTCCTCGTCGGTTTGCAGCGTGAAGTCGGCGACTTTCTGATTCAGTTCCATGGGGATTTCCCTCGTATGTTGAATCGAGAGTTGACCATCAGCTTGCATTATTTCCGAGCGGGGCGCGGAGTGTCATCGCGCAGGAATGCGTTTTTCTGCAGATTGCGCAGTCAGCGGCCGCTCGCGCTCGGATTGCTCGCCGCCATGTGCCGCCAGCGCTCAGTATCCTGGCCAGATCGCGAAGAAAGACAAAGACACCCCGGAGCTGCGTGCCATTGCCGTGCTGGAGTGGACCGGCGACGTGGGCAAGCCGAAGACCAGCCGCCTCGTTCCCATCACCGTATTCGATGGCGAGCAATTGCAGGATGGCGGCGTCTACCTGGCGCGGCCTCAGCCGCTGGCGGTCAGCCGCCGGCGTGGAATACATCTTGCAGAAAAACGGCGCGCGGCTGGGGCTTTTCGACGTTATGAATGCGGGGCAGGAACAGGGCTCGTGGGTCGGCTTTGGAACGTGGAAGCCGACACCGGTCGCGAAGCCAAAAACAACTCCCATGATGGACCAGGGCAAAGTCGACGAGCAAGAGAGCGATAAGCCCACGCTGCATCGAAAGCATGGTGGGGGCACGTCGGACAGCGGCGGGTCCGGGTCGAGCTCCGGTGATCCGGCGCAGGCACCCGATCCGGATCGGCCAACGCTGCACAAAAAGCCTTCGGATGATGATTCCGGGAGCACCAATTCAGGTTCGACGACCGGCTCGACTTCGACGCCTGATCCGGGCAGCCCGGCGTCGCACAAGCAGCCGGACACGAGTCAGACGTCGGGCACCGGAATCCAACAAATCTTCTGCTTCCGCTTCCGACCCCGACCGGCCTGCGCTGAAGAGGGGTAAGCAGAAGCAGTCTGCGGATGGGGGCTATGTCGAGTCGTTGCCCAATGCGACGGACCCGGATCGACCACGTCTGATGCGTGGCAAGTCGGCAGATACCAGCCCGGACGTGACGCCGACCCTGATGGGTTTGCCTTCGGACATGGAGCAGGCAATCGCAGTTTCAGATCCTAAAAACAGGCCGGAGCATCCCTGGAGCTATTCCTGGTCCGATCCCGCGGACGAGCTGAAGATGAAGGCCGCTCTCGAGGACCTCGCACGCACCGCGTTGGGCATCAAGCCGCCGCCAGCGTCGACTCCGAAGAGGACAGCTGTACGAGCGAAGACCAAACTGATTACGCCGCCAACGCCGGCTCCTCTCACGGGCGAGGAGTTTCGCGTTTTTGAACTGGCGTACGGGTCCGGAGCGACGCTGGTGCTGACGGCGCGCACCGATGGACCTCCGGGGCAGGAGAAATTCGTCACTTTGATTGCGCAGCCGGATTTGTACGGCAGCCTGTTGGTGTTGTTCAAGAGTGTCACGGATGGAGCGCACCTTGACGATGCCCCTCGGATGCGCCTGGTTGATGCTGTGGATGCCCTGGCCGATAACCGGGGCGAACTTCTATTCGAGTTGCGCGGGAAAACGCAGCGCCAATTTGCCCTCTACCGGGTGATGCGTGGGACGGCGAAAGAGCTTTTTGTGACCGGCGGGAGTACGACTGCGCCGGAAGCCCGGAATTAAGTTGCAATCGAACCAGTAACTTTGGTTAAAACCGATCAATTTTGAACGGTATACTAAACCTGTCTCCGATAGAATTCAGACAGCGAAAGTGGGATGTGAGCCACTTTTGAAGGACTTATCGAAGTATGGCCTCAGTCATTACCGCACCTTCCCCCGCGAGCACCGGCGAAGTACAACCCGATTCCAATCAACCCGAACTCGAGGCTGCAGGTGCAACGGCACACGCGGTAGCCGCGCGCGATCTGGTGCGCATGGGGAAGGCCGCTACCGTGGGCGAGGGAATCAACTGGGTCACGATGACCACCATCCTCCTTTTTCACGTCGGTGCGCTCGCCGCGTTCTTCTTCTTCAGCTGGCAACGGCTGGCGGTGATGATGATCCTCTACGTGCTGGCCATCAATGTCGGGATCGGAATGTGCTATCACCGCCTGCTGACCCACCGTGGTTATCAGACACCGAAGTGGGTTGAATACCTGATGAGCATCTGCGCCACCTTGTCGCTTGAGGGCGGCCCGATCTTCTGGGTATCGACCCATCGCGTGCATCACCAGCTCAGCGATCATGAAGGCGACCCGCACACGCCGCGCGAAGGCGGCTGGTGGGCGCATGCCGGCTGGCTTCTTTTCGGCAAGGCTCTGCATTCGCAGACCGACGTGCTCTCGCGTTACGTGCCGGATCTGAGCAAAGATCGATTCCACGTGTGGCTGAGCAAATACCACTGGGTTCCGATCACCGTGAGCGGCATGTTGCTGCTGGCTGGCGGCTGGATCTGGGGTGGATGGGTCAACGGCGTGGCCATGGTCTTGTGGGGCGTTCTGCTGCGTGTGACTCTCGGCCTGCATGCTACATGGCTGGTCAACTCGGCGACACACCTGTGGGGCAGCCGGCGCTTTGAGACGCGCGATGACTCACGCAACAGCTGGTGGGTTGCTCTGCTGACGGGCGGCGAAGGCTGGCACAACAACCACCACGCGCATCCTGTTTCGGCTCGCCACGGTCTCAAGTGGTATGAGATCGACCCCAACTTCTACGGCATCTGGCTGCTGTCGAAGCTCGGCCTGGCGAAGAAGATTCGCATCGCCAAGTACGATCCGGAAGACCCTAAGCCCGCTGGGCTGTGATCGGCGCAGCGCTAGGCCAATCGTGCGCCCGCCATTTTTTCGAGGATAGAAATCGGAGCCGATTCCGGCGTGACCATCGCCGCCGGATCGACGAGAAATGTCTGCTCCAGCGCGTACTGGCCGCCGAGCACGGCGTGCGGCACGGTCTCGGTGTAGACCATCCAGCTCGAACCCGGCAAGAATTCGACATTTTCTTTTACGCAACTGCTCTGGAAGGCTGCGTCTTCTTTCATCGCGTTGTGCAACTGCATCATGAATTCATCGTAGGGAGTTCGCTTCCATTGCGGAAGCAGACCGGCCAGCCCCGTCGATTGGGCCAGACTCTTTGCGGTGCGCGTAACCGGCGTGTCCGGCTTTGGCGTTGCGAGCTTGTGTGGCGCAAAGACATTGACCACTTTCGAAAATGGATCGCCTACGACCCAATCGCGCGTTCGCGTGGGGTGGATATTGTGAAAGAAGCGCAGGATGCGCCAGCCACGCGTAGGCCGCGTTGGAAAAGCGTCTGTGTGCAGTAAATCATTGCGCCGACGCACGGGGAGATCGCGGCCTTCTTCTTCGAGGGGGCGGAAACTCGCATAGTCCAGCCGCCAACGCCGCTGGTACGGTGCTAGAAATCCAGCAAGAAAGTTGTCGATGCTGGCGGAGTACCGACTCATTACGGCGTGCAGCTGTTCCAGGTCCTCGGGCGTTGCCGTCTTTCGATCAACGCCGCTCAGCTGGTCGCGATCCGGCTTGTAGGCGATGTTTTTGTGGAGACGGCTACCGGTTTGGTGCTGGCCAAGGAGAAACTGAAGATCTGCGGCCGGGATAGGAACGGGAGTTTGCGGAAAATAGAGAATGCCGCCAGCTTCCAAAAGCGCACACCAGGTGCGGACTTGCTCCACGCTGTGCGGCGAGCCCCCTTGAGTTTTCTCCAGCTGGATTGAGTGCACGGGCATAGGGCAGGCTCAGTCCCGAAACCTGGCTCGGAGCCACAATGTGGCGAAGAAGGGCAGAGCGATGAGGAGCACGAGCAGCCCAGCGGGAAAGCCGACGTACAAATAGCTGTCCGCATAGTTCACAGAGTGCCCTCCAATGCCGTTCC
>CAVOWQ010000036.1:0-75658 GCA_963700195.1 uncultured Alphaproteobacteria bacterium | reverse complement strand
TACGTTGACATCGTAGGGGTCACTGGTTCAATCCCAGTCGCGCCCACCATGCCCTGCTATACCGCGGTTTGAAACCTCGGAGGCGCCCTTATCCGCCGTACGGAGCCAAATTGCCGCGCGGTTTACCCCGGCCGGCGCCGAGACGCGCCCCGGACTTCGGCATGGTATCAACCGGCGGTCAGCGGTGCTCGCTCGGCACGTATACCGTACTCGGGCTCGTGACAAATGGGCTGCTCGGGCTGTCGCCCGACGGCGGCGCAGAGAACTGGAGCCTCATACTGCCGGGTAACCCGAAAATCGATCCTCCGGACTGCCCATTTGACGCCTTCTCCGCAAGTTCGTCCGGGTCGGCGAGGCGGTTGCTTATAGTCGCGGGATTGACCGGCTGCGTCGTAAATGCCGAACTGCCCTGCGCGCTCGACAGAAAGGCGATTACACCAGCAATCAGAATAAGCGTTCTACTCATCGGATTCCCCCCTCAGGAACGACAGAATTGTACACGTCGGGGTGGTCAGTGTCATCCCCCTTGCCGCCAAGCGATCCCAGCGGTCGCCAGAGAGCACGCGACGTGGTCGCCTTCATGAGCGACCAGCGGCCTTCGCGGCGGAAAACCCGCATGGCTGCCGAGCGTCCGCCCTTCGAGCGCATTGCACCGCCCCCGTCCTTGCATCCGAACGAAAGTCCCGAGGCCCGCAGATACTAAAAGTACTAGATTTCGAGCTCCAAAGACGCGGTGCGCACGCTCTGCCACCGGGGGTGTTGCAACGGCCCAATGGCCAGGAGGGCTTCTTCACCTTCGACCTCGGGCGCGATAGCCGCGAATAGAATTTCACTCAGCATTGCCTCAAGGAGACCTGACCGATGAAGCTTACCGAGGTTCGCCGCAACGCGTTCGCCATGCCGCTGCACGACCCTGCCTATCCGCCGGGGCCGTACAAATTCTACAACCGTGAGTTTGTGGTCATCACCTACCGCACCGACATCGACGAGCTGCGCGCGGTGGTGCCCGAGCCATTGGAGGTGGCCGGAGACACGGTCGCCTACGAGTTCATCCGCATGCCGAACTCGACCGGCTTTGGCGACTACACCGAAACCGGTCAGGTGATCCCGGTGCGGTTCAAGACCAAGGACGGCACGGTGCAGGAGGGCGGCTATGTGCACGCCATGTACCTCGACGACAATGCGCCGATCGCCGGCGGCCGCGAGATCTGGGGCTTCCCGAAGAAGCTGGCGAGCCCAAAGGTGGCGCATGAGGGCGATGTCGTGGTCTGCACCCTGCACTACGGCTCGGTGCTGTGCGTCTCCGCCACAATGGGCTTCAAACATCGCGAGATCGACCCGGCGCCGCTCTTAAAAGCGTTGGCGCGGCCGAACTTCATGCTCAAGATCATCCCGCATGTCGACTGCACGCCGCGGATCTGCGAGCTGGTGCGCTACTACATGGAGGATGTCACGGTGAAGGGTGCCTGGGCCGGCCCGGGCGCAATCCAGCTCTTCGAGCATGCGCTGTGCGACGTGGCGCGGCTGCCGGTGCGCGAAGTGGTCTCGGCGACCCACTATGTTACCGACCTGACGCTCGGTCTCGGCGAGGTCGTGTTCGATTATCTGAAGGACGCCTGACTCACCCTGAAAGGAAGCCCACATGTCCCGTTTCAATGGAAAGGTCGCCATTATCACCGGTGCGGCGAGCGGCATTGGCAAGGAGATTGCCATCCGCTTTGCCGCTGAGGGCGGCACGCCGGTCATCGCCGATCTCAATCTCGACGCGGCCGACGCGACTGCGCGTGAAATCAAGGCAAAAGGCTCGGACGCTTTCGCCGTCGGCATGAATGTCGCCGACGAGGCGGCGGTCGAGAAAGGTGTCGCCGACACGATGGCGAAATACGGCCGGATCGATGTGCTGGTCAGCAATGCCGGGATCCAGATCGTCAAGCCGATCGTGGATTTCCCGTTCGCCGACTGGAAGCGGCTGCTGGCGATCCATCTGGACGGCGCCTTTCTGATGACCAGGGCCTGCCTGAAGCACATGTACAAGGCCAGATCCGGCAGCATCGTCTATACGGGCTCGGTGCATTCCAAAGAGGCCTCGGTGCTGAAGGCGCCCTATGTCACCGCCAAGCACGGGCTATTGGGATTGTGCCGGGTGGTAGCCAAGGAAGGGGCTCAGTACAACGTGCGCGCCAACGTCGTCTGCCCGGGCTTTGTGCGCACGCCGCTGGTAGACAAGCAGATCCCCGAGCAGGCCAAGGAGCTCGGTATCAGCGAAGAAGACGTGATCAAGCATGTCATGCTGAAGGACACGGTCGACGGCGAATTCACCACTACAGAGGACGTCGCCGAAGCGGTTCTGTTCTTCGCCAGCTTCAAGACCAACGCGCTGACCGGCCAGTCATTGGTCGTCAGCCACGGCTGGTTCATGGAATAGCATGAGAGGTTTACGCGACACGGAAATTGACTGACCTATTAGATTAGGAAAGTAGAGGTAGAAATGACCGAGCTGCCGCCGCTGCAAGATGATGTTCTTCCGTCCGGCGTGCGATCCCGGTTTGTGCACGACATCAACGGGCTGAGATTGCACGTGTTGGAGGCCGGTTTCGAGACATGCGGCCGGCCGCTGATCCTGCTCCTGCATGGCTTTCCGGAACTCGCCTATTCCTGGCGAAAGGTGATGCTGCCGCTTGCGGCCGCCGGATACCGTGTCGTAGCGCCGGACCAGCGGGGCTATGGTCGCACGACTGGCTGGAGGGCCGATTACGACGGTGACCTCGGCTCGTTCCGCATCCTGAACGCCGTAAGAGATGCCTTGGGGCTGGTCTCGGCGCTCGGTTATCGCGACGTCGCGCTGGTTGCGGGGCACGATTTCGGAGCCTCAGTTGCGGCCTGGTGCGCTCTCGTGCGCCCCGATGTGTTCCGTTCCGTGGCATTGATGAGCGCGCCCTTCGCCGGCCCGCCGGAGCTGCCCTTCGACACCGCCGACAACCTGCCTCCGACCCGCCGCGAGCCCAACATTCATGACGAGCTGGCCAAGCTCGACCGCCCTCGCAAGCATTACCAATGGTATTATTCAACACGGCCAGCCAACAACGACATGTGGCATTGCGCGCAGGGCGTCCACGCCTTTCTGCGCGGCTATTTCCATTACAAGAGCGCGGATTGGCCCGGCAACAAGCCGTTCCCGCTCAAATCCTGGACCGCCAGTGAGCTGGCGAAGATGCCGACCTTTTACATCATGGATCTCGACAAGAACATGGCCGAAACCGTCGCGGCCGAGATGCCGTCGCCCGCCGAGATCGCTGCTTGCCGCTGGCTAACCGAGGACGAACTCGCCGTCTACGCCGGCGAATACGAGCGCAACGGCTTCCAGGGGGGCCTCAACTGGTACCGCGCTCGCACCGGCGGGCTCTTCGACGCCGAGCTGCAGCTGTTCTCCGGCCGCACGATCGACGTGCCGTCGACGTTCATCGCCGGCAAGAGTGACTGGGGCACCTACCAGCGTCCCGGCAGTTTCGAGCGCATGCAGCAGAGCGCCTGCACCCGGATGGTGGGCTGTCATCTGGTCGACGGTGCGGGGCATTGGGTGCAACAGGAACAACCCGAGCGGGTCGGCGAGCTGTTGCTGCGGTTTGCCCGGCATCAATAAGGCTAGGTATGTTGACGGGGATGCTTAGCGAGACGTTAACCCGCTTCGTGGAGAGTGTACCAACGACCGCCCAAAGTTCGTTGCTTTCAGGCATGACTGTCTCTGTCGATCATCGAAGAAGAGAACGGCCGCATCGCGGTCCGCAGCCCCTACCACCCTAATTTCCCGGCCAGAGCCCGCAGCCTCGGCGGAATATGGAGCAGCGCGCGGCGCGTATGGGTGTTTGACTCTGCCGACCATGATCGCGTCAGGTCGCTCTGCCGTGAAATATACGGCACCGACGGGCAGGAACACGGTAGCCCCCACCCTAACCCTCCCCCGCTTGCGGGGGAGGGAAGGGTGGGGGCTCCTTTCCCGACCGCCGTTTCGCACGGCAGGAACGAGTTCGCCGAAGCGGCGGCCGCTGTGCCGCACTATTACGGCCATCGCCGCAGGCTGCGCGAGCGGATGGTCGCCGCCGGAGCCGAGAGCCTGCCCGATTACGAGCTCTTAGAAATGCTGCTGTTCGCCGCCAACCCGCAAGGCGATGTGAAGCCGGCGGCAAAGTCGCTGCTGGCGCATTTCGGCGGCTTTGGCAAGGTGCTGAGCGCCGACCCCGAGGCGCTGTCCGAAGCCGGGCTCGGCCTTGCCGGCATCGCCGCGATCAAATCGGTGCGCGAGGCGGCTCTGCGGCTGATGCGCCTGGAATTGCAGGAACAGCCGGTGGTCAATTCATGGGACAAACTCATCGATTATTGCAACGCGCAGGTCGCGCACAACAAGGTCGAGGAATTTCACATCCTGTTCCTCGACCGCAAGAACGTGCTGATCAAGCATGAACGCCAGCAGCGCGGCACGATCGACCATACGCCGGTCTATCCGCGCGAAGTCGTCAAGCGCGCGCTCGATCTCGGCGCCGCGGCAATGATCCTGGTGCACAACCACCCCTCGGGCGACCCGACCCCGTCCAAGGCCGACATCGCCGTCACTCAGGACATCAAAAAAGCCGCGGCCCCGCTCGGCGTAACATTGCACGACCACATCATCATCGGGCGCAATGGCCATACCAGCCTGCGCGACCTTGGGCTGATCTAGACCCGTTTTCGGCCAAACTGCCCCTGTCATTGCGAGACACGCCTTGCGCGACAAAGCAATCTCGTGTCGGGGAGTTCTCGGTAAGCACGAGATTGCTTCGCTGCGCCAACAAGAAATAAGGGGGATCGTGATGAGATACCCTATTGAACGCTTCCCCGGCGAAAAGCCGGGGTCCATCTCTCGGCGGCACGAGCGCCCGGATAGATGGGTCCCGGCTTGCGCCGGGACAGCGGCCTATGCATGGGTTTCGTCGAGGGTCGGTCGGCCCCGCAGGCGGGTCGGTAACTCGCGATGACAGTTGGAATTGGTGGTGCAAACTGATCGTGATCTGCTCTGGTGTTGCGGTCCACGACGTTTCTCGGTCTCCCCGTTCTGAGTATATTACCGAGCTGAATGAAATGACCGCGTCGCGAGCGGCGCAGCTCTAGAGGAGGGAAGCCGTGAGACTCACGCCCGAGCAGATCCGGCAGTTCGAGGAGGAGGGCTATTTCTTTCTGCCCGGTTGCTTCTCCGACGAGGAAGTCGCGGTCCTGCGCGACGAGGCCGAGGAGATCTACAAATCAAATCGCCAAGAAGTGTGGCGGGAGAAGACCGGCGCGCCGCGGACCGCGTTTGCCGCGCACACCTATAACGAGGCGTTTCGCCTCTTGGGGGCGCATCCGCGGCTGGTCGAACCGCTGGAGCAGATCTTTGGCGAAGGGGTCTACACCCACCAGTTCAAGATCAACGCGAAGGCGGCGTTCGAGGGCGATGTCTGGCAATGGCACCAGGATTACGGCACCTGGGCGCGCGACGACGGCATGCCCGAGCCGCGCGCGATGAATATCGCCGTGTTCATGGACGAGGTGATGGCGATCAACGGCCCGCTGATGCTGATCCCGAAGAGCCATAAGCACGGGACCCTGGCGGCCGAACACGACGTCACCACGACGTCTTATCCTCTGTGGACGCTCGACAAGGACACCGTGACGAAGCTGGCGCAGGAGGGCGGCATCGTCGCGCCGACCGGGAAGCCGGGCTCGGTGCTGATGTTCCACGGCAATCTGGTGCACGGCTCGGCGCCGAACATCACGCCTTATCCGCGCCGGATCGTCTACCTGACGCTCTGCGCGGTATCGAACTATATCCGCACGCCGACGCGGCCGGAGTGGATTGCCCATCGGGACTTCACGCCGATTAAACCGGTCGCGGATGGCGCGCTCCTGAACTACGCCCGCAGCTATTACAAGAGAGCGGCCGCGGAATAGGAGGCGCCTCCCATGAACCTCCATCGGCTATTGCAACAGCGCATTTTGGACGGCGGTCCGCCGGTACGGGTCGGTCTCATCGGCGCCGGCAAGTTTGGCTCGATGTTCCTCTCGCAAGTGCCGACGATCCGCGGCCTGGAAGTCCCCGTCATCGCCGACCTCGACCCGGACCGAGCCCGCCTCGCGTGCCATAGGGTCGGGTGGGACGCGGCGCGGATCGAGCGCACGGCATTTGTCGCGTCCGGCATCGAGGCATGCGGGCACCCCGATATCGATGTCGTAGTCGAGGCAACCGGCTCACCGGCGGCGGGGATTGCGCACGCTCGTGCTGCCGTCGCCGCCGGCAAGCACATCGTGATGGTGAATGTCGAGGCCGACGTATTGGCAGGACCGCTCCTCGCGGCAGAGGCGCGGTCCAAGGGCGTCGTCTATTCGCTCGCCTATGGCGATCAGCCGGCGCTCACCTGCGAGCTGGTCGACTGGGCGCGCGCCTGCGGTTTTGAAGTCGTCGCCGCCGGCAAGGGCACCAAATACCTGCCAGCCTATCACACCGTGACACCGGACGAGGTCTGGGCCCATTACGGCCTGACGCCGGAGGAGGCCCGCCGCGGCGGCATGAACCCGCAGATGTTCAACTCCTTTCTCGACGGCACGAAATCCGCAATCGAAATGGCCGCGATCGCGAACGCCACGGGGCTCGCGGTGCCGGCAAACGGTCTCGGTTTTCCGCCCTGTGGGGTCGACGATCTGCCTCATGTTCTGCGCGCGACCAAAGCGGGCGGCGTTCTCGAGCAGGACGGCATGGTCGAGGTGGTCTCGTCTCTCGAGCGCGACGGCCGGCCCGTATTCCGCGATCTGCGGTGGGGTGTATACGCGGTGCTGAAAGCGCCGAACGAGTACGCCAAGGCCTGCTTCAAGGAGTATGGGCTGAGGACCGACGCCAGCGGCTGGTATGCCGCGATGTACAAGCCCTACCATCTGATCGGCTTGGAACTCGGCATTTCCGTGCTGTCGGCAGCGTTGCGAGCGGAGCCGACCGGGCAGGCAAGCGGCTTCCGCGGCGATGTCGTCGCCGTCGCGAAGCGGGCGCTGTTCGCCGGAGAGACGCTAGACGGCGAAGGCGGCTATACCGTCTGGGGCAAGCTGATGCCGGCGGAACGCAGCTTGCTAGAGCAAGCTCTGCCGATCGGCTTGGCGCACAACGTCAAGCTCTTGCACGACATCCCGGCCGGCCGGATCATAACGTGGCCGGACGTGGCGATAGCGGATACCGACGCGGCTCGTGGTCGTCGCGAAATGGAACGCCGGTTCTCACCTCTGTCAGTCGCGACGACAACACTGGCAGCGAAGTGAAATACCCGAAGTATCCCACGCGGTGATGGTTCTCTTGGCTGCGACGCTGACGATGGCCTCGATTTGTTTCCTCTTTGAAGGCGACACAAGAGGCGCTATCTCGTCGCCGAGGTAGAGGCTTTCAACGTCGAGCGACACGCGCAATTCAGCCTGCAACTTCTCGGCTTCGACCGCCGCCGTCACCGTCCCGAGCTGACAGAGGTAGTTTTCACGCGGCGTCGGCGGCAACGCCAGTTCAGCGAGGCTGGTCTTTCCGGTATCAGGGTCGATGCACAGGCTGATCGCTTCCGGCGAGTCGTGCAGAGAGACGAATTGGGCATTACGCCGGGTGGCCGCGGCGCGCAAGTGGTCTGCTCGCACCAGCCCGCCCAGTCCGACATTGCCGACCGATACATTGCGGCAGGACTCGACCCAAGCACGGACTTTGTCGGGGCGTCGCCGGCCCAGCTCGATCTGAGTGGCGAGGATCTGCGCGGGTTTGATTTTACCGAGGCCGATTTGAAATAGCGCGGCATCTCCACCGCCGCGAGCTGGCATGCTTCTTGTACCTAAAATTATCAGGTCCGGGCCTTCGCGGCGTCCGCGGGGCCGATCCGGGCCGGGATCGCCGGATCTCATCCGGACCTCATTCCCGGACCAGCCCTCTCTGCTGCTCAGCCTCTGAGCAGCTGTGCGAAATCCGAGCATCCCAATACCAGACGCCGGGTCTAGGATCGCAATCAATATCGGCGAGCGCCGCTCGTCGCAGGAGGAGGGCCGGGATGTACGATCTGCTGATCCGTGGTGCGACGGTGGTCGACGGGCTCGGGCGGGACCCACGCCGGGCCGATGTCGCGATAAGAAATTCGCGGATTGCCGCCATCGGCGAGATCGCCAGCCTGACTTTGCTGGGGGCGCCGCCGAGGTGATCGACGCCGGCGGGCTCGCCCTGATGCCCGGCATCATCGACATACACACCCATTACGACGCGCAGGTGACCTGGGACCCGACCCTGTCGCCGTCGCCCTCGCTCGGCGTGACGACCGCGGTGATGGGGAATTGCGGCTTCGGCATCGTCCCGAGCCCGCCGCCATTGCGCGACCTGATCATGCGCAACCTGGCGGTCGTCGAAGGCATGGATCTCGACGCGCTGCGCGCCGGCATCAACTGGGAATTCCAGTCTTTCGCCGAGTATCTCGCGGCCGTCCGGCGCCATGCCCCCTATGCCAATCTGGCGGTCTTTGTCGGGCATTCCGCCGTGCGCACCGCGGTGATGGGCGAGGACGCCTCGGTCCGCAAACAGCCGACCGCCGACGAAATGGCCGAGATGAAGCGCCTGGTCGCCGAGGCGATGCAGCAGGGCGCGGTCGGGCTCGGCGCCTCCTATTCGCTCAATCATTCCGGCCATGGCGGCGTCCCGATGCCGTCGACGATCAGCGAGATCGGCGAGTTCGATGCGCTGGTCGGCGCGATGGGCGAGCGGGGCAGGGGAGTGGTCGAGATCTCCTCCGGTCCAAGGACCGTCGCCGAGATGGAAGAGATCGCGGCGCGTCACGGCCGGCGCATCTTCATGAGCACGGCCCTCGCGCTCTACAACGAGCAGTACCCGCGGCGCGCGATCGAGATGTTCGACGCCTGCGCCGCGGCTCAGGCGCGCGGCCACGGCGTGCATATCCAGATCACCTGTCAGCCGCTGTCCTTCGATTTCACGCTGAAGAGCGCCTACCCGTTCTACGCCCACCCGGCCTTCGACCCGATCAAGGCGCTTTCGCCCGACGCGCTGAAGGAGGTGTTCGCCGATCCCGGTTTCCGCGACCGGTTCCGGCAAGATCTGCGCCAGCCTAAGCCGGGCACGGTATTCCAGGGAAACTGGGACCGCATCATCGTCGCGGCTCCGGCGTTGCCGAAGAATGCCGGGCTGATGAACCGGAACATCGCCGAAATTGCCCGCGAACGGGGACAGGATCCGCTCGACGTCTTCCTCGATCTGGGCCTCGAGGAGGATCTGGAGACCGGGTTCATCGGCCGGTTCTTCAACGCCCTCGACGACGGCGTTGCACCGCTCCTGAAGCACCCGGCCGGCGTCGTCGCGTTGTCGGACGCCGGCGCACATCTCATGTATCTGTGCGACGCCGGCTTCGGCCTTTATTTACTCGGGCACTGGGTCCGCGAGCGGGGCTTGTTCGACCTCGCCGAGGGCGTCCGCCGCCTGACCAGCCACCAGGCCGGTCTCTACGGCATCCCCGACCGCGGCCGGATCGAGGTCGGCGCCTTTGCCGATCTGCTGCTGTTCGATCCGGCGACCATCGGCGTCTCGCCGGCGCGCCGGGTCAACGATCTGCCCGGCGGCGGCCCCCGCACGATCCGCGACCCGCTCGGCGTCCACGGCGTCTTCGTCAACGGAACCAAAGTTTTCGACGGCACGGAATATTGCCGCCTCGCGAAGGGCCCGGGGCAGATGCTCGACCGCTTCCTGCCGACCGGCCCGGCCGAGATGCGCAGCGCCGCGGAGTGACGGCCCGGCAATCCTAACTTCCCTGCCAAACAGGGAAACCGCGTGAATCAGCAAATACACCCTTCCACGATCCGATCGTCGCCTACAGTCTTGCCTTTCTCGATCGGTATGTTCGAGGAAGCGCCGCCAGTCCGCTACTGACCGAAGCGACATCTGCTGTCGCCATCTTGCGCCACGCCCCCTGACCGCAACAATAACCCGTCCACGCGATACCCGTGCCTATGCGACTCCGTAGTCCTTGAACCAGGCCAGCATTCTCGCCCAGCCGTCCTTGGCGGCGTCGGCGCGATAGCTCGGCCGGTAGTCGGCGTTGAAGCCGTGCGGGGCATCGGGGTAGACCTTGAATTCACAGGTCTTGCCGGCCGCCTTGCACGCGGCCTGGCGCTTTTCGATCAATTCTTTCGGGATGCTCGGATCGGCGCCGCCATAGAGGGCGAGCACCGGACATTTCACATCGGCGGCGATGTCGAGCGGGTTCTTTGGCGTCAGCTCGCTCGGTTTGCGGTCGGATCCGTACCACGCGACCGCGGCCTTCAGATCCGGGTTGTGGGCGGAATACATCCAAGTCGCCCACCCGCCCCAGCAAAAGCCGGTCACCGCGAGCTTCGTGGTATTGGCCTTGCCCGAGGCCTTGGCGTAGGCAACCGCCGCGTCGAGGTCGGACATCACCTGATCGGTCGGGACCTTAACCACGATCTCGGAAATCAGGGTCGGGATGTCGGTGTATTTCGACGGGTCGCCCTGGCGCGCGTAGAGCTCCGGAGCGATCGCGTAATAGCCGGCCTTGGCCAATCGGCGGCAGATGTCCTTGATGTGCTCGTGCACGCCAAAGACCTCCTGCACGACGAGCACGGTCGGGAAGGGCCCACCCTGCGCCGGCATCGCGCGATAGGCCGGGATCGATCCGTCGGCAACCGGAACCTTGACCTCGCCGGCGTCCAAGCCGTTCGTATCCGTCGTGATCGTCTCTGCCGAGACCGGCTGCATCGACAGCGCAAAACCGGTAATCAGCGACGTCATGACAAACCCGCGCCGGCTCCATTGCGTGCGCGCCGAAAATCCCTCCAATCCGATCTCCGGCCCGTCCATCGCGTCCCTCCTCTCGTTTCGCCTCGCGAATAGTTTCCTGTCCTCGGCCCCACTCAGCAAGGGGTGATCACCGAAGAGTGACCGGTCAGTAGTCGTAATTGTAGTTGACCCCCAGGCCGGTGCTGCCGGATTGGCCGGCCTCGCCCCCGATCGTCAGATGCCGCAGTACTTCGATCTCGACGGTGACCTTGCTGGTCGGCGGCGACACGCCTTGACTGACCCCGACGGAAACTCCGGGGGCGATGTATTTCCCGGCGCTCAGCGCGGTGCCGCCTGCGCCGCTGCTGCCCGCCGCCGCTCTCGGGTTCAGCGTGCCGGTCGTCGGCCCGCCGGGGCTCGAACCGAGTTTGAACCAATCCAACCCGAGTCGGCCTCGCAGTTTGTCGAGCACCCCGGGGCCGCCGCCCGCCAGCGTGGCCGCGGCGGCGGCGAGCTGAATTCCTTCGCCGGCGCTGAGCTGACCGACGCCGCGGTCGAACAGCACGCGCGAAAGGATCTCGTCCTGCGGCACGGGCGGTGTCGAACTGAGCGTCACTTTTGGCGCCGAGGCAACGCCGCTGATCTGAACTTGTGCGGTAATGTCGGCGGTGCTCGTCTCGGCGACGATATCGAGAACGGGGTCGAGCTTCGCGCTGCCGTCGAAGGTGATTGCTCCGCGGGTCAAAGTGAAAGTCTTGCCGAGCAGATCGACGCTGCCATGGATCTGCTCGAGCGATCCGCTGATCGCCGGTGCTGCGCTGGTGCCGGTTATCGCCAGCTTGCCGCGCCACTCGCTGTCGAGCCCATGCCCGCGGACAAAGATATTGCCGGGCATGTCGATCTTGATGTCGAGCATCGCCGGGAGCGCCGGCGGCTGGTTCGCGGCGGCGGGTGGCGGCGGCTTCCCGGTCTTGCTGTTGGTTTCGACGACTTTCACCACAACCACACTGGGCGGCAAGCTCCCGGGAAGGTTGATGTCGGCGCGATTGATCGTCAGCGGGGCGGTGATCTTTGGCGCGGTCAGGGGTCCGGCGATCGAGACGTTACCGCTCGCCGTTGCCACTGCTTCGTCGCGCGCGGCCACTCGGAAATTGTCGAGCGTCGCGGAAAGCTGGGCGGTCGGCCCTGCCGGGCCCCGCAGTGCCACATTACCCCGGACCTTTAGAGTGCCGCTCGCGGTATCCGAGGCTGAAAAAGAGGTGAGCGTGAACCGGTCGCGGTCGCCGACGACATCGGCCTGCATCTTGGTCAGAACCGCTCCCGTCGCAAAATTCTCGTAGCGTGCATCGGAGAGCTGTAGGCGGCCGTTTGCGGCGGGAGCGCCGACGGTGCCGCCCACTGCCATATCGGTAGCGAAATGACCGCTGACGCGATCCTCGCCGAGCGGCAGCAGATCAGCGAGATGCTCCAACTGTCCCGATCCTTGCAGTTGAACGGCGAGGCGGCCGTCTGTCGGCACCGAGATCCCAAGCGGCGCGGGGTTGAGCAGCAACGGGACGGCGCCGCTGAACCCGATTTGATCGTCTTTGAGACCGATTACCTGCCCTTTCAAATCGAGGCTGCGCCCATTCCAATTGCTATCAACGGCGAGCCCGAGATGCGCCAATTGTGGATTTTTGGCCGCGGAAAATGAGATCTGGCGGACGTTCACGGAAAAGCGGCCTTGCGGTGCGCGCAAAGTCCCGCCGAGGTTTGCGGCAATCGCCAGCGTGCCGCGTATATGGTGATAGCCCATCAGCTCTGCGCCCGACGCGATCGGAAAATCGGCCACATTGAGCGCCAGCGACACCGCTTCGGCACGCTTGCTCCCGCTGCCGGTGATCCGACCCGTCCCGAAATCGAGAGCGAGACCAGAAAAGGCGAGATCGGCACCGCGTTTTGACAGCGTAAGCGGCTGCTCGAGGAATATCCGGTCGTTGCCGAGCGATCCAGTGAGGCGCGTCAGACGCATGTCAATTCGGCCCGGCTCAAGCCCGCTTTCTCCTGCGAGCGCCAACGTCAAGGGCCGGCCTTTGGCGTCGCCTTGAAAGCTGAAACGCCCCGGCCGCGGCGCATCGAGGGCCAAGGTTGCAGTCGAGAATTCGGTCGCTCCGAGCCTCGCCGAGGTTAATGAAACGCGCCCTGTTCCGGAGGGCGTTCGCAAGATATCGGCGAGCTTCGCGCTCAGCTCGAGGCGGCCTATTCGCAACGCGTGAGGACCCGTTCCCAGCGCTGAGTCGGGAGCCGGTCAACGACAGATCCAGTAGCTGACCGCCGCGGGCCTCGAGGCTGGCGCGGAATTCGAGGCTGCCGTCGAGCGGTGTTCCGGCGAGTTTGGACAAGCGCGCGAGATCGGGCGCACGCCCGCTGATCGATCCTCGAGTGAGATAAGAATCGAGAGCGATGCGCAGGCTGCCCTCGACCGCGCTGTCCGCCGCCGTCAACCGGAAGCGCGGCACCACCAGCTCGGAATTGCCTTTCGGCTCCGCCGCCAAGCTCAAGGCTCCGTCGAGCCCGTAGGCGCGATACGTGCCGTCAAGCGTCGCCTTCGGCTCGCCGAGATCGGCGACCTCGCCCGAGAGCCGCAACCGGTCAATCCGTGTTCCGGCGGCCGCGATGTCGTCACCTGCCACTTCGCTCTTCAGCCGCAGGTGATCGAGCACGCCCTCGGCATTGAGGCGGGCCGATACTGCGCCCGCCATGTCCATGCCGAGCGCGGGGCCGAGCGGCTTCAACCGCGGCAATTCGAGCGCCAGCACCGCGGCGAGGCGGTTCGAAGCCGGATCGAACCGGGCATCACCGGAAAGGCTCGCCGCCGCGCCCGCGACGGCGAGCTGGTCGGCGACGAGTGCGCCTGAAGAGTCTCGCCGCAACGAGCCGGTTAATGTCACCGAGTCGCCGAGAAGTGCGTCCCCGGCTGCGATGCCGGTCCGCAGCCGGCTGGCCGAGCCCTGCAAACGCGCTTGGAATCCGGACGTGCCTTCGCGCGTGGCATCGGCCGCCAGCTCTATCGAGCCGGCGAGCGGATGACCGGCCAATCCGGAGAAGGGGCGGAGGTCGGCGAGCGATAAACGCAAACTCCCTTCGATCGTCTGCCCGCCTCCTGCGAGTTTCCCGGCTCCGGTAAGAGCAAGGCCCGCGCCTTCGGCGGAAAGGCGGCTGAGATCGACGGCGCTGCCGTCGCGGGCAGCATTACCGTCGAGCGAGAAGTCGATGTCACGCCCGAGTTCGGGTGGAACCGCCACGCCTTCCGGCACGACGAGCCCCTCGACCCGGCCTTTTGCGGCAAATTCGACTCGTGCATCTGGGTTGTCGAGGGCGCCGGTCGGCGACGCCGATATGCTCGCCTCGACATGGTCGGTGCCCGATGTGCCGACGCGGACCGCGCTCGCCGATAAGTTCAGCGCGAGCGCGGGGCGGCTCTGCGTGCCGGTGACCTCGGCGGTGAGCGACCCCGAGCCGCTAAGTTGATTGCCGAGCAATCCCGCAAGCACGGAAAGCTCCGGCACATTTGCTCGCAAATGCGCCGCGACGGCTTTTTCAGCTCCACCATAGGTCGCATCGCCCGTCAGTGTTCCCGCCGCGATCCCGATCGACAGCGCGTCGAGAACGATCCGCTCGCCGAAACTCCCATGGAGCGACAGCGCTAGCTGGTCCCCGATGATCGGTGCGAAATCGGCCGGGAGCAGCGGCGCCATTGCGGCTGTGCCAGAGAGCCCGAGAACCGTGTGATCTGTTACGGCCAGCCTCACATCGGTATCGAGACGGGCGAGCGTTCCGGCTGAGGCGGCGACACGCCCGTGCCAATCGGCAAGCGGTCCGCTTCCGTTGACGGACAGTGCTAGCGGCGGGCGATCCGTCCGCCCGAGCAGACGGTCGAGCAAGACGCCAGTGGGCTCGCTCGCCTCGAGCTGGAGCTTCAAGACCGGCGTGGCTCCGGCCAGCTCCATCGCCAATGTGATGTTCCCGGCAACATCGTCCATGCGGTGCAGGTCGAGCGCGAGCTGCGCCGTCTGCCCCGTGAGCCGGGCCTTTCCCTCGACCGTCGCAATGAGACTTTCACCCAATATCGGGGGCGCAAGCGCGAGGCGGCCGATCGAAAGCCGGTCGAGAACGACGTCGATCGGGACATGCGGAACCTTGAGGTACTCGGTCCACGGCGTCGTCGATGGCGCCGTACTCTGTCGCGCCATGTCGATTTCGGCGAAGCTGAGCGACCGGATGTGCAGCCGCCGCTCCAGCAATGCGGCCGCCGAGGTGTCGAGCCGGAAATCATGCAGCGTGAGATAGGTGCCGTCACGGTCGCCGATATCGATCCGGTCGACCTTCAAGTTGAACGGCACCGCCCCGCCCAGTCCCGCGATCGCAACGGTGAAATCCGGTTCGCTTATCGTCCGCTCGATGGTTCTCGCGAGCCAATCTTGCCCGGTTTGCGTCTGCAGCAGGCCGAAACCCCCGAGGACGACAGCACTCAACAGACCGAGCCCGATGCCGAGCCAGCGAAGTATTCTTGCCGCGGTCTTCATCAGAAGGCCTGACCGAGGCTGATATAGACCTGGATCGGGGAGTCGGCGCTACGCTTGTGTAGCGGCGTCGCCAAGTCGAGCCGCAACGGCCCGAACGCGGTGTAATAGCGCGCACCCAGGCCCACGCCGTAAAGCAGCGTGCGGCCGAGCTGCGGCACAGGACTCTCATAATAGCTGCCGGCATCGAAGAACGGGACGATGCCGATCGTTTCGGTGATCTTGATGCGGGCCTCCAAATTGAGCACCAGGCTTGACCTTCCGCCGATCGGTACGTCGTTGGGGGCGAGCGGTCCCGCCATTAGGTAACCATAAGGCCGCACAGATCCGCCGCCGCCAGCATAAATCCGTTGGTCAGAAGGAAGCTGAGACAGCGGCGCGCCGTCAAGTGAGCCGAGCGCCAGCTTGCCGGCGAGTATCGCCCGTTGCTCGGCACCCAGCGCCCAGTACGTGCTGCCCGAAAGCAGGTTCGTACTGAACGTCAGGTGCGAGCCCGAGAAGGTATGGGCCGGTGTAACATTGATCTGCGCCCGATAGCCGGTGGTCGGGTTGAGCAAATCATCGGTCTGGTCGAGTTTTAAGTAGGCCGGCAGGCCGAAAAGCTCGTAGCGTTGCGTGCCGTTCCTTGGGGTAACATTGGCGAGTTGGGTGACGTTCGCCTGTTCAGCCAAAAAGGAGAGGCCGCCGGTCAGCCAGCGGTCGACCCGGCGCTCGATCCCGGCCGTGGCGATCGCGCGCCGGCTGTTGTAGGCGATCGGCGTGTCATTAGCGATCTCGGCGGTCGCCAGGAAGTCCTGATCGATGGTCAAAAAATCGGGACGCCGGAAATTCGCGCGGAAATCGTCGATTTGCTGGCCGACCTCGGCGGAAAGCCGCACGGATTCGGCGTTGCCGAACAGGTTGCGGTTTTCCCAAAAAGCGCGGGCGCCGATGCCTTGGCTGGTGTTGTAGGCGAGCCCGGCGCCGATCGTGCGATGCAACCGCTCGGTCGCGTCGATCGTCATCCGTGCCTCTCCCGGATGATCGGGATCGGGGGTGGGCGTGATCTGCACCGTGCTGAACAACCCGGTTTCGATCAGCCTGCGGCGCGTTTCTTCGACCTTGCTGGCATCGTAGATCTCGCCCGCCTGCCAGCGCACGCGCCCCTCGACATAGGCAGGATTGAGCCGTTCGAGCCCGGCGATCCGCGACCGGGCCGAAACGCATGACCGGCCCCGGATCGAGCTTGTAAGTCACGTCCATCGTCTGGGTGTCGCGATCGATCTCGACCCGGCGGTTCTCCACTTTGGGAAAAGGATGACCGCTGTCGCCGAACGCCGTCACCAATGCCGTCTCGGTGGCCACGATCGGGGCCGTGCGCGCCGGGTCGCCCAGTTTGAGTGGCAGCTTCTTCTCGTCCTGGGGAATCGATAGCGGCTGCCCATCGGGTCCCAGCACCTTGATCGAGGCGACATGATAAAGCGGCCCCTGCTTCACCGTGACGGTCACCTTTGCGGACTCGGCCGAGGTGTCGACCTCGTAAGAGAAATCCGCGTCCCAATAGCCGAGGCTGTGCGCGGCGTCCGCAAGCCGGCCGAGATCGCGGTCGGCGCGCCGGCGCAACGCTTCTTCGGACGCTGGCGGCTTGTCTTCGAGCGTCTTCAACTCGGACACTTTGTCCAGCAGATCGGCGAGATCGCTATCCTCGGCACCGGTGATCTCGGCCCGGTAGTTTAAATCTGCACGCGCGGGGCGACCGGGAACCAGCGCCGTCGCCAACGCAACCATTAAAAAAAAAATCGCACCCGCATCCCCAACACCCGCAGTCCCCCCAAGGGAAACGGAAATTAGAACACGTTATTCTCGAGGCCAATCGCGTTTATCGGTCAACCGTTGGGAACGCCCGATATATTTGGCAGATCCGCCTGCCACAGGCGCTGAGCGCGATGCCCGCGGCTCCGCCCAGGACGGCAGTCTCGGCTGGGGGGACCGCGCGAACTGAGATGACTCTGTCGATTTCACACCCCCTGCGGTACAGCAACAGTCGGTTTAGCTGACAGCCCGTGTGGTTTGCCGCAATTCAAGCCGCGCCCGCCTTTGATCACTGTGGGCCTTCGCGAACTCTGCGCCGAGCAAGAGGATCTGGGCCGAGTAATAGACCCATACCAAGACAATGATGAGCGCGCCCGCAGCGCCGTAGGTTGACGCCATGTTGCTGCTTCCAATGTAAAGGCTGATCAGATGCTTGCCTACCGTAAATAACAGGGCTGCTATAGCCGCGCCAAGCCAAACCTCCTCCCATTCCACCGGGTGATCCGGGAGTATTTTGAACATTGTGGCGAAGAGCACGGTCGTGAAACCGAGTGAGAATGCCAAGTGTATGATGCGCAGGATCGCTGCGAGCCCGGCCAAAATCCGGTCAAGATAATCGCTGAACGCCGCCAAGGCCGTACTAATCACCAGGGATACCAGTAACAAGAAGCCGATAACGAGAATGACTGAGAGGCTGAGGAGGCGCGACTTTAGGAGATACCACAGGCTGAGGTCCCCACTCGCCGGAGCCTTCCAGATTACGTTTAGAGCCGACTGCAACTGGCAGAATACTGCAGTGGCCGCGATTATTAGTGTGGCCGATTCCGATCGCCGTCGCGACGATCCCCGACCGGGTGCCGCTCGCACTCCGCAGCAGGGCTTGCACGGCTTCCGCGCTTTCCGGGCCGATCAGTTCGGCAAGTTCGCCGAAGAGAGCACCTTCCGCCGCTTCCCTACCGAAAGCGAGCCCGGCGATCCCAATCACCATGACCAGCATCGGTGCGAGCGAGAATACCGTGTAATAGGCGATTGCCGCGCCCATGGTCGCGGCATGGTCGTCGAGCCAGCCGTAGACGGCCTTCTTGCATAAGTTAGCCCATTCTAGAAGCCAGATCGGGCAAATCCGCATCAGGCTTCCGCCGGAGGCCAGCGTCTCCGCCAAATCGCCCACCTTCCGTCCGAACGCGCGGGGATGCCCTAGGTGGGGAGGGTCCTCGCTTGCTGCATCGCTCCTTCGCACACCTTTGAGCCTAGTCGGGAGACGTACGGAACTCCCCTCTGAAGTGTCGCGGTATTTTCGGTCCTCCCTGCTCGATGATCATTCAATCGAGGAACATTCGGTCGAGCTACGTTCCCTTCCGCTAGGAAGTTTGCACTAATGACTTAGCGAACCTAGCCGGGTCTGTGTTGCATGCCTCATTCCACTAGCTCGACTTCAGCATCTACCGATTGGTCCATTTCTGCCGCCTCTGAACGGACGGTTACGCGGGCTCTGATTAGGTGGCCATCAACTGGCAGTGTAACCATGTTGCCGTGCGCAGGCATCGGCCTACCGAAAATTCGAAACCTTCTTTTAGAACCGTCCCCGCGAACCAACAGAAGATCATGCGTCACTGCATCATGTCTCATTACCGATCTCCCAACTGCTCGGCGAACTTCGCTCCGCCTCTGAATCAAACTTGGAAGTGATCACACGGGTTCCGGCGTGTCGGGCAAAAGGAAATCGGGCGTGGATCGCTTTCAGTCGTTTTCTCGTCGCCTAAATGATCCGATTCATCTGCAATTTGGCCCACTTCCGGGTCCTAATCATTCCGGAAGGTTCGGACAGCAAGGCCGGCACGATCAAAAATGTGCAAAAAATGACACAAGTGGAAGACAAGAAATCTGCAAGTTAGGTTAGGCCGGCTATAGCCAGCACAAACCATCCCGCTCGACTGTTCGAGAATGGGGGACCTATCGGTTAGGAGCGTTCGGCTTTTGCCGTAACAACTCCCTTGGTGCTGCTTTTGGGCATCGGCATGGCTGGGACTCGAGCGAGGCGGCGGCTGCGGATTGGCGCTTTTCCGAGATTTTCGTAGCGAGCGCTCTGCCACGTCAAGACCCGGACGCGTTTCCCGTCCTGCCCAGTGGTGATCCAACAATTTGACAGGCTCGAGCGACACCACGGCCAGACCCGCAGGAACCGCGAAACCGGGGGTCATGAGCCCGGCCTTTTGAGTACGCAAGTGTCTACATCAAGTATCAAGCAAATGCTTCGATGATCACAAGTAATCTCCATTGTAACATCCGGCGCGGCATGGGAACTCGGTTTCTTTCTCAGGTGTTGCCGAGATGAAGCCTCGAGTTGGCAGGTGTTGGCAGGAGGAAAGGAGGATGCACAATGGGACAGTACAACGGGTTGACCCCAGAAGAGCGGGCTAGGATAACGGAAATCCAAGATTTTCTTATAGACCGATATGTCGAACAAAAAGAAGCACTCGAAAGAGGCGATGGTCTCCGGGCGAAGGAGATTGCGCGCGAAATAAAAGAGCTCCAGCGAGAGAAGGAGGAAATCAAAGAGTGGGCGGTGACGTAATCAACAACATGGGTGAAATCATAAGGTCAACTCGTGAAGCGCTGCTCGTTGCCGTTCTCGGGTGCGCTCTCCTGATTGGTTTGGGCACCGCGAATGCACAGACCGGAGGAGCAGTGCAATACCCGCCCGCCTCGGTCGGCGAAGATGCCCAACCTCCGCCACCGGCGAGGACGGTGCCCCAGAGCATGTCGCCGCGGCGGATCGAACTAGGCATCAGCGGAGCAAGCGAGAGACCCGGCAACGCGATCCGAAGCGTCCATCGGAATACATCACCGACGCCGCCGCCGACGCTAAACGGGAACTAGCCAGAGTGCGGGCAGGGCAATCTTAGCCGCTATTCCGCTCCGCCGCCCTTTCGACTCGGCGCTTTAGGCGACGGATCTCCGGCGACAGCTTGCGCTCGGGTGTGTCACGGAGAAACGAGTCGACGCCGCCTTTGTGCTCGATTGTGCGCAGCGCCGCTGCCGTTATGCGTAACCTGACCGATCCCAGCGTGTCGGAAAGGACTGAAATCCGCTGCAGGTTCGGCAGAAACCGGCGCTTCGTCTTGATGTTGGAATGGCTGACATTGTGCCCGACCTGGACACCCTTACCGGTGATCCCGCATTTGCGCGCCATACCCACCTCGACAAATCACCGACACAAAGACCACAACGCGGCCCTTTTAAGGGCCGCGCGCTAGCCCCTTTACGCATTTGGGCCACGTTTGGTCAAGCCGGTATGTCGGCGAGGAACCTGGCTTTCGCAAGCCTCGCCAATAAACAACGTCAGTAGTTCCCGCGCCGCGGCGGTCGGGGTGCGCGTGCCGGCCGCGACTTCCTCCTCGGCCGCGGCGAGGCGCCCGGCGACTCGGGGAGCGGCGCGGAACCGGTCGAGGAGGCTGTCGCCAATCTCCGACCATAGCGCAGCGCGGACTTGCTCGGCGCGGCGGCGCGACCAGGCGCCGGTTTGCTCGAGCGCGGCGCGGAACCGATCGACGTCGTCCCAGACCTCCGCGGATGCCGGTCCCTACCAGCGCGGAGACAGCGCGGACTGGGACTTGCCACTCGGGATTGGGCGGTCGGATCAGCCCCATCGCACTCGCATAATCGGCGGCCGTGCGGTGCGCCGCGGCGGCGAGTTCGCCGTCGGCCTTGTTCACCAGCACCAGATCGGCGAGCTCGACAATGCCGCGCTTGATCCCTTGCAGCTCGTCACCTCCCGCGGGCGGCAGGATCAGGACGAACATGTCGACGATATCGGCGACAGCCGTTTCGGCTTGGCCGACGCCCATCGTCTCGACCAATATCGCGTCGGACCCTGCAGCTTCGCACAGCAGGATGGCCTCGCGCGTCCGGCGCGCGATGCCCCCTCGGCTGTCGCCCGCGGAAGACGGGCGGATGAAAGCTTCCGGCGCGCGCGCCAGCTCGGCCATGCGCGTCTTGTCGCCGAGGATCGCGCCGCCGCCGCGCTTCGAGGCGGGATCGACGGCCAGCACCGCGATCCGTCGACCGAGTTTGATGCCTGCGAGGCCAAAGCGTTCGATGAAAGTGGATTTGCCGGCCCCCGGCGGCCCGGAAATGCCGATACGTACGGCTTTCCCGGTCTCGGGTAGGAGCGCCTCGATCAGCCTCTCAGCCTGGTCGCGATGGTCCGGCCGTGACGATTCGACCAGGGTGATGGCCCGCGCGAGGGCCCGCCGGTCACCCCGCCGCAAAGCCCGGAGCAGCGCTGCGCCGGTCACCCCATCCGGGCGGGAAAGAAGGACCCGTTGCCGCGCTTGCGGCGCACGCATTTAGCGGCCGTCTCCACCAGGATCTTATCGACGATTTCGACTAGATGCTGGACGCGGAAGGGCTTCAGCAGATAGTGCTGCCCGCTGACCTGGAGGCGCTCCAGATGGCGATGATCGCCGGTCACCAGGATCGGGCCGCATCCCTGGTCGCGCGCAATCTTGGCCAGTGCGAAACCATCCTCGTGTCCCGCCTGGGTCACATCGATGACGACAATGTCGTAGTCGTCCTCGTCGAGCGCGTCTTGCATTTCCGCACCGGTCTTGACCATCGCGAAACGGAAACCTTCGTCGTGGAAAATGTCGCCGAGGAGATCGCGCACGTCGTCATCGTTTTCGACGATCAGCACCTTGCAAATCCGCGCCATTTGTCTCCCTCGTGTCGGTTCTGCGCCGTTCTGTCGGTTCAATCGGCCGCGAGGGCGGCTTCGCGCCGAACGGCCTCCTGCTGGCGGGCCCACATAGTCGCATAGATGCCGCGGCGAAGCAGCAATTCCGCATGGTGGCCGCGCTCGACGATATGCCCGCGGTCCAGCACCAGGATCTCGTCGGCGTCGACGATCGTCGACAGTCGGTGGGCGATGACGAGCGTGGTGCGGCCGGTGGAGACTTCGGCGAGGCTCGCCTGGATTTCGCGCTCGGTCTTGGTGTCGAGCGCCGAGGTCGCCTCGTCGAAGATCAGGATCAGTGGCGCCTTCAGGATGACGCGGGCGATCGCGACGCGCTGCTTCTCGCCGCCCGAGAGCTTCAGGCCGCGTTCGCCGACCATCGTCTCGTAGCCGTCCGGCAATGTCGTTATGAAATCGTGGATGCGAGCCAGCTGGGCGGCTTCTTCGATTTCCGCGCGCGTCGCTTCGGGGCGGCCATAGGCGATATTGTAGTAAATCGTGTCGTTGAACAGCACCGTATCCTGCGGCACCACGCCGATCGCGCGACGCAGGCTGTCCTGGGTCACATCGCGAATGTCCTGGCCGTCGATCTCGATCGAGCCGGCATTGACATCGTAGAAACGAAAGAGAAGCCGCGCGATCGTCGATTTCCCGGCTCCGCTCGGGCCGACAATCGCGACCGTCGCGCCGGGCGCTACACGGAAATCGACATCGGACAATATCGGCCGCCTGAGATCGTAGTGGAAATCGACCCCGTGAAAAGCAACCACGCCCGCACGGACCTTCAGCTCCATCGCGTCGGACCGATCCACGATCTCGGGCTTGACCGCCAGCAGCGCGGTCATCTGCTCAAGGTCGGTCAACGACTGCTTGATGTTGCGATAAACCATGCCGAGAAAGTTGAGCGGCGTATAGAGCTGGATCAGATAGGCGTTGACCAGCACGAAGTCGCCAACCGTCATTTCGGCCGCCGCGACGCCTTGTCCCGCCAGAATCATCACCGCGACGAGCCCGATCGCGATGATCGTGCCCTGGCCGAGGTTGAGCAGGGTCAGGGTGGTTTCGCTCTTGACCGCGGCGCGTTCATAGGCCTGCAGCGCCGAATCATACCGGCGCGCTTCGTGCTCTTCGTTGGCGAAATACTTGACTGTCTCGTAATTCAGCAGGCTGTCGACGGCCTTGGTGTTGGATTCGGTGTTGCGCTCGTTCATCTCGCGCCGAAAGCGCACCCGCCAATCGGTGATCGAGAAAGTAAAGGTGATGTAGACGACGATTGTCGCGAGCGTGACGGCGGCAAAGGTCCAATTGAACAGCCGCCACAGGATCCCGCAGACCAGCAGGATCTCGAACAAGGTCGGCACGACGTTGAACAGCATGAAAGAGAGCAGGAAATCGATCCCCGCCGTGCCGCGCTCGACGGCGCGCGACAGCCCGCCGGTGCGGCGCTCGAGGTGAAAACGCAGCGACAAAGCATGGATGTGGCGAAAGGCCGACAGCGCCATCCGGCGGATCGCACGCTGGCTGACCTTGGCGAAGACGGCGTTGCGCAGTTCGTTAAAGCCCTGCGACATCACCCGGGCGATGCCGTACGCGACGACCAATCCCACCGGCACGGCGATCGCGACGTTGGCTGGCGAAAGCGCGTCGACCGCGTGCTTGTAGAAGAAGGGGACGCTGATGTTGACGAGCTTGCCGGCGAGCAGAAAGACGAGCGCCAGCACGACCCGCACCCGCAGCCCGACGGATTCGCGCGGCCACAGGTAGGGCGTCAGCGATTTGAGCGCGCGCAGTTCGTCCTTGAGACGGCCCTTCTGGCGCGGCGGGCCGACGGCGGCGACCGGGCGCCCGCGCGGGCTCACCGTGTGGGCTCCGCCGGTTCGGGGTCCGCAAGGCTCCGCTCTACCGAGACCGCGGATGAGTCTCAGCGCGACCAACAAGGCGGCGGCGACCAGCACCGCTCCCCAGAAAAAAGCCGCATTGCGGCCGAACTCGCCAAAGAAGAACCCGGCAGCGGCAGGACCGAGCACCCGCGAGAGGCTGCCGACCGATTGCGACACGCCCAAAACTTCGCCCTGCTCGTCGCGTCCGGCGCGGCGCGAGATCAGGCTGTTGAGCGACGGCTGCGTCAGCCCCATGCCGAGCGCCAGCGCGCTGATTGCGGGAGCGAGCACTGCCAGGTTGCGCGCAAAGGGCAAAGTAAGAAGCCCGGCGCCGATCAGTACGAGGCCGCAGAACAACAGGCGCTCCTCGCCGAAAAGCTGAGTTAGCCGCCCGATCAGCCCGCCCTGCAGGATCGCGGAGAGGATACCGACATAGGAGAAGACATAGCCGACCTGACGCGGGCCCCAGCCGAATTGCCCGATGGCCCACAGCGCGAAGGTGCTCTCCATCCCGGCAAAGGCCAGGATCACCAGAAAGAAGATCAGTATCAGGCGCGACAGCACGGGGCGGCCCAGTACGCCGAGGATCGCAGCGAAGCGGCTGCGCGAAGGACCGCCGCCGCGCTGGTCGGCCGGCCTGCTTTCGCGCAACAGCAAGGCGACCCCGCTAAGGGCGAGAAGCGACAGTCCGGCGGCGACCCGTGCCGGGGTCTCTACATCGGCGGTCGCCGGATCGTTTCCGGCGAGGAGCCCGCCCAATGCCGGGCCGATGATGAAGCCGAGGCCGAAGGCCGCGCCGATCAGGCCCATCCCTTTGGCGCGTTCCTCCGGTCTTGTGATATCGGCGATATAGGCCTGCGCCGCGGCGATGTTGCCGGCACAGGCGCCGGCCAATGCGCGCGCCACGAACAGCATCCACAGCGCCGTCGCGTTGCCGATCCAGAAATAGGCGACCACCGAGGCGGCCATGCTGATCATCAGCACCGGCCGCCGGCCGACGCGGTCGCTCAGCCTTCCCCAAAGCGGTGCGGTGAAGAGCTGCATCAGCGAATAGATCGCCAGCAGCACCGTCACCTCTTGCGGCGAGGCGGCAAAACGCAGCGCATAGAACGGCAGCAGCGGGATGACGAGGCCGAACCCGACGAGATCGACAAAAACGATGAGGAAGAGGGTCGGCATCTGTGCCGCCCTGGTATCGCGCACTCGCCGCTGCCGGGCAAGAGCCCCGCCGCGGAAACCCGGATATTCGGAGAGGGCAGGGATCACCCGCCCCAGCGGGAGGTCAGCGAGGCCCGTCCGGCAAAACCTGCAATTCTCGATACAGCCGCACGGCGAGAAAAACGGCGCATGCAATCGCAAATGCCCAGGTAAGCGGCAAAGGTGCGATGCGCGCAATCGCCGTCGCGGCCCAAGCCAGTACGGAAAATACGCTAGAGGCTACGGCGAACGCGAGCAGACCGGCGAAGCAGCGCCGGCCGATCCGGCGCGTGCTTTCCAGCCAAAGCGCGGCGGTTGCCGCCACCACTCCGACGCCACCCGCGGCAATCAGCAGTTCGGACAAGGTGTCGCCTCGCGGTACCTGGCGCTGCGTGCGACACGCTCGAACAGAAGCTCGATGCTGCGCCGATCGACGCCGTCACTCTTCATCAGAAGGCCGACGAGGGGATCTTCAACCAGTTCGGCGAGCGAACACTCTGTGGCGTTGTGGTCCATCACGCTTCTCCCGGCCCCCGACCCATTCATCTCCAACAAACAGTAACTAAGTCGTTAACGGACCGGCGCCACACCGGATGTTCAAGGGGTCCGGCGGGGGCAAAACCCCGGCCAGCATCCCTGAGTGAATACAGGCCGGGATTGCATCATGTTTCCGACGGGTTCCCGCCGCGTGCCGAAGAGCTGCGGCGACGGGCTGGACGAAGCGACCACGGCAATTCACTCTTGCGGCGTCATCTGGAGGAGAGGCCACGATGGAATTAGGAAAACTCGGCGTTTGGATTTCGATGGACGGCATGACCGCAGCGGCAGCGGCGGCGTTCGCGAAACGGGTCGAAGAGTGGGGGTATGCCGCGCTGTGGATCCCCGAAAGTCGCGGGCGGAATGCGCTGGTGCACTCCTCCTGGCTGCTCGCCAATACGCAAAAGCTGATCGTCGCAACCGGCATCGCCAACATCTACGCCCGCGATCCGATGGCAATGGCGAATGGACAGCGCAGCCTCAACGAACAATCCGACGGCCGTTTCCTGCTCGGAGTCGGCGTATCGCATCGGCCGATGGTGCAAGGAATGCGCGGCCACGCCTACGGCAAGCCGGTGTCGACGATGCGGGCCTATCTCACGGGGATGCGCGACGCGCCCTACCAGGCGCCGATGCCGCGCGAGAAGCCGATGACGGTGGTCGCGGCGCTGGGGCCAAGGATGATGGCCTTGTCATCGGAACTCGCCGATGGTGCGCACCCGTACAATACGACGCCGGAGCATACCGCGAAGGCTCGCGCGATCCTCGGCCCAGGCAAGCTGTTGTGCCCCGAAGTCTGGGTCCTGTTGGAGACCGACCCGGGCGCGGCCCGCCGTGCCGCGCGTGAGGCGCTTTCACGTTACATGCAGCTAGAGAACTACGTCAACAGCTGGCGGCGCGAAGGCTTCGGTGATGACGATCTCGCCGGGGGCGGCGCGGAGCGCTTTCTCGACGCGATGGTCGCGTGGGGCGACGAGAGCGCAATCCGCGCGCGGGTCCAAGAACATTGGGACGCCGGCGCCGACCACGTATGCATCCAGCCCATCAATGCGCAGGGTTCGCGTCAGGTCGTCGACGACAGAATTCTCGAATTGCTGGCGCCCGCGCGCCGATCTTGACGCGTTTCGGCACGGGGCCGACATTGTAGATCGATCTGGTCGCCGGCGCGGCCTTGTGCCGTAACGGGTCGGAATGCGAGAGGGCGATGACCATGTATTCAGAAACCACCCGATCCATCAAGGTCACGGTCAAGCCGTTCTACCTGGAGGACCAATCCTCGCCGGTCGAGAACCATTACGTCTGGGCCTACCATGTCCGCATCGAGAACGGCGGCAAGGAAACCGTCCAGCTGCGTCACCGGCATTGGCAAATCACCGACAGCCGCGGACAGATAAAGGAGGTGCGCGGCGATGGTGTCGTCGGCGAGCAGCCGGTGCTCGCTCCCGGCGAGACCTTCGAATACACCAGCGGCACCCCGCTGCCGACACCGTCAGGGATCATGGTCGGGACGTATCAGATGGAAACGAGGGGCGGCGACAGCTTCTCGGTCCGCATCCCCGCCTTTTCGCTCGACAGCCCCCATCAGGCGGTCCGGCTCAACTAACCGCTGGGCGGGCCGCTTCATATTGCGCTCCCGCCCGTGCGCCTTTCCAGCAAGAGAAGCCCCAACCAACAAGAGAAGCCTTGATGCCGCGAGCTTTCCCCCCGTCCGTGTCCCTATCCGCAAACCCCCTCAAATCCGTCCCGGTACAGCGGCCAACCCGCGAAGAAGCCTTGGATGCGGTTCGCACCCTGCTTCGCTGGGCCGGCGACGACCCCACCCGCGAAGGACTACTCGGCACTCCCGACCGCGTCGTGCGCTCCTACGAGGAGTTCTTCAGCGGCTATGGTGTGGATCCGGTAGCGCTGCTGCAGCGCACCTTCGAGGAAACCGATGGTTACGACGAGATCGTCGCGCTGAAGGACATCCGCTTCGAATCGCATTGCGAGCACCACATCGCGCCGATCATCGGCAAGGTGCACGTCGCCTATCTGCCAAACAAGCGCGTGGTCGGCATTTCAAAGCTCGCGCGGCTTGTCGAAGTCTATGCCAAGCGATTGCAGATTCAGGAAAAAATGACGGCGCAGATCGCCAACACGCTCGACGAGGTGTTGCAGCCCAAGGGGGTGGCCGTGGTGATCGAGGCGGCCCATCAATGCATGACCACGCGCGGTGTGCACAAGCCCGGCGTCACGATGGTGACCAGCCGGATGCTCGGCGCGTTTCGCGATGACCCGCTCAGCCGGCGCGAGGTGCTGTCGATGATCGGCACCCCGGGCGGCGCCAAGCTCGACAATGTCTGAGCTTACTAGCCTTTCGGTGGCGGCTCGGGAGCGGGCAGGACGCGCCTTTCGACTTCGCCGGCGAGGTCGCCGAAACTGAGGAAAATGCGATAGCTGCGCCAGTCCCGGCGATACTCGATCTCGTCGGGCAACGGGATCGAGGCTGTCGAGACCATCTCCAGAAGTGTCGCATCGCCCTGCGGTGCGCCCGTGGCCACGGCAGCAGCCGGGGCGACTTTGTCGATGCCGAAGATGTTGCCTTCGTACGGGGTATCGATCTGCCTTTGGTGAAAGGCGACGCTCGGCGACGGGTTGACATGGAGGTACGAAGCCGGCGTCGCTTGGCCGTCTGGCGAGACCAGCTCAGCGGTACGCAGCGGCAGGCGGTCGACCGCATCGATTTCGATGCTGTTGACGACACCGCCGGGGGGGAAGCGGGCACGGACCTGATCCGTGGGCAAGGGCGCCAACCCGCTCTCGGGGCCGCAGGCGGCGACGAAAGCCAGCGTCAGCATAAAGGCGGCGGCGCGCATCCAACCCCCAGGATCCCAACCCCCAAGATTGGCGTCAGCCGTGCTGTGCTCCCAACTCTCGACGTACCGCCTTTTGCAGAAAGTCGAGAGCGGCGGCGACCTGTGGGTCGTTGCCGGTCCCGATGATCATCGGCTTGATCGGGTGCTCCGCCTCGGCGGCACTGGTCCGACCGGTGGTTGCAGAGCTGGCGCTCGGTGGCGAGTTGATCGAGCCTCCATTCTTCAGAGCCCCGTAGAGATCGCTTTCGAAGCTGATCACGGCATTTGCCACCTGTTGGCTTTTCGGGACATTGACGACGATGTCGGGCGAAATGCCCTGGCCCTGGATGGAACGGCCGGACGGTGTGTAGTACAGCGCCGTCGTCAGGCGTAGCGCGCCGCGGCCCTCCAGCGGGATGATCGTCTGCACCGAGCCCTTGCCAAAGCTGCGGGTTCCCATGACGGTCGCGCGGTGGTGGTCCTGCAGGGCGCCGGCGACGATTTCCGCAGCCGACGCCGAGGCGCTGTTGATCAGCACGACCACGGGGATCCCGCGCAGCAGGTCGCCGGTCGCCTGGGCGCGGTAGACATGGTCGTCCGCCGTGTTGCGGCCGCGAGTCGTGACCACGACGCCGCCGTCGAGAAAATCTCCGGCGACATCGATCGAAGCGTCGAGCAGCCCGCCGGGGTCGTTACGCAAATCGAGGATGAAGCCGTTCAGCCGGCCCTGCGTCCGTGCCTTCATTCTCCCGATCGCACCGTCGAGCTCGGAGGCCGTATTCTCGGTAAAGGTGGTGATGCGGGCATAGCCGATGTTGTTCGGCTTGAGGTCCGATTTGACCGAGACGACGCGGATAACGTTGCGCGTCAACATCACCTCGAAAGGATTGCGGTCGTTGCGCGCAATAGTGAGGGTGACTCTGCTTCCCGCAGGCCCGCGCAGCCGTTTGACCACTTCCTCGACATCCATGCCAGTGGTCGGAAAAGCGTCGATCTTGACAATGCGATCTCCCGGCTCGATACCCGCCTCGGCGGCCGGCGTGCCGTCGATCGGCGAGATCACCTCCGGCACCTTGCCTTCGAGGGTCAGCTCGACGCCGATGCCGCCGAATTGGCCGCGGGTCACCGCGGTCATCTGCTGATACTGCTCCTGATCCATGTAATCGGAATGGGGATCGAGGCGCGTCAGCATGCCCTTCAGAGCATCCTTGGAAAGCTCGCCGCCGGTCACCGGCGCGACGTAATTTTTCTCCACCTGCTTCATCGCATCCTGGATGAGGCCGAGATCGCCGGCATCGGCCGGGTAGGCCCCGGTGCCCGCCCCGGCGCTGTCGCAGGCGGACAGCATCAGCGAGACCAGAACGATGGCGGCGGCCCTGACGGCCGAGTGGTGCTGGCGTGAAATGTCGATCATCGGGGTCTCGCGGAGCGTTGGCGCGGATCAGCCGCGCAGAATGTAATCTCTGGTCGGCCCGCTTCCCAGGGCGGGCCGGACGAGTGCGTCAATCCATGGAGAAACCGCGCCTGCGCAAGAAGGTCGGAAAGCTTTGGCCTTCGGGTTGGGCGGCCTGCCGCGCCTTGTCTTCCGACCAACCGTAAAAGGACGCGTAGCCAAAGACATCGGTCGAGCGTTGCTGCTCGCGCGGCACCGAGTATCGCGCATCGCGGCGCCGGTCGTAGGCATCGACAGCTTCGGCGAGCCGCCGATCGTCATGATGGTCGATGTGCACGGTCGCCTCGAGCGGAAGGCGCATGCTGACGTGCCCGGCGGCGGCGGGATAGCCGACACACAGTCCAGCAACGGGGAATACCTTGTCAGGCAGACCCAATATGTCGGCGACCGCGTCGGCGTGATTGCGGATGACGCTGATCGGGCAGCACCCGAGACCCGCGGTTTCGGCAGCCAGGATGAAGGTCTGCAAGACCAGCGCCGCGTCGATGGCGGCGTTGAAAAACCCTTCGAGCCTGCCGTTCTCGTTGATGTGGCCGCGCAGCTCGCCGATCCGCTCGAGGCGATGGGCGTCGCCGCAAAAGACCAAAAATTCCGGCGCGTTTCCGACCCAAGGCATGTCGGGCACGAGCGCCGCGAGGCGGTCGCGGCTCTGGCGGTCCCTGACCCAAATGACCGTGGCTTGCTGGAAATCCGATTTCGAGGAGGCCGAAAAGGCCGTTCCCAGCAACAGGCGCAGCAAGGCTTCGGCGACCGGGCGCTCGGCATAACGTCGATGGGTACGCCGCATCAGGACTTGGCGCAGCCATGGCAGATCGGGTATTTCCGGCGCGGGTTCCGGTTCGTCCTCGCCGAAGCGCGCCCGCCACTCAGCCTCGTAGCTCATGCTCATCTCCTCGTCTGCACCCTCTCCCGCGGCAGAGGGGCTGATTTTAGGGTTGTCGTCAACGGCATCCGGCAGCTAGCGTGAGTTCTGATAACCAGGAGGCAGATGTGCCCCGCGCTGATCCTCCCCGCTCGCACCGATCGCGGGGGAGGGAAGGGGAGGGGCCGCGAGCGAAGGAAGCAGGTAATGACGGATCTGCAGGCTGATTACGTCATTGTCGGGGCCGGGTCGGCCGGGTGCGTGCTCGCCGACCGGTTGAGCGAGGACGGCGCGCGGGTGGTATTGCTCGAAGCCGGCCCCAGTGACTGGCACCCGATGATCCATGTGCCCGCCGGCGCTTTGCATCTGCGGGCCAATCCGCTGGTCAACTGGAATTACTACGCCGAGGCGGAGGAGGGGACTGCCAACCGGCCATTGCATTGGCCGCGCGGCAGAGTGCTGGGCGGCACCAGCTCGATCAACGGCATGCTCTATGTCCGCGGCAACCCGGCAGATTACGACGGCTGGGCGCAGATGGGCTGCCGCGGCTGGAGCTATGCGGATGTCCTGCCTCATTTCAAGAAGTCCGAACATTATGTGTCCGGGGAGTCGGAATATCGCGGCAAGGGCGGTCCGCTTCTCGTCGAGGATTACCGCACGATTCTGCCATTGACCCATCGCTTTGTCGAAGCCGCGCAAGAGGCCGGGTTTCCGTTCACCCCCGATTACAACGGTGCGCAGCAGGAGGGGGTCGGCTATTCGCAGATGACGCGGCGGGGACGTTTGCGCGGGTCGACCGCGCGTACCTTTCTTGCCGAGGCGCGGCGGCGCCAAAACCTGCGGGTCGAGACCAAGGCGGTCGCGACTCGGCTGCTGCTCGACGGAAGGCGCTGCACCGGCGTCGCGTTTCGCCGGAACGGCAGTGACTGGCGCGTCTTTGCGGCGCGTGAGGTCGTCGTCAGCGGCGGGACCGTGAACTCGCCGCACCTCCTGCAAATCTCGGGCATTGGCCCCGCCGACCATCTGCAATCGATCGGCGTCGAGGTGGCGCACGAATTGCCGGGGGTCGGCGCCAATCTTTCCGACCATTTCGCGGTTCGGGTGACGCACCGCGTCAAGGACGAGGTCTCGGTCAATCAGCTGGCACGAGGCGTGCGGCTGGCGCGCGAGGTCGGGCGATTCGCTGCGACCGGCCGCGGTGCGCTGACCTTTGGCGTCACCACTGCAATGGTGTTCTGCCGCAGCCGCGAAGGACTTGCCAGCCCGGATCTGCAATTGCTGTTCACGCCGGGGAGCTACGACCCGAACGGCATCGGGCGCCTCGAGCGGGAGCCGGGCATGACAATCGTGGTGTGCGCCGTGCGGCCGGACAGCCGCGGGACGATCATGGCGCAGTCGGCCGACCCGTTGCAGCCGCCGGCGATCCGTCCGAATTACCTCTCGGCGGCGAGCGACGAACAGGTTCTGCTCTCCGGCACCCGCCATGCCCGGCGGATCTTCGCCGCCTCGCCGCTGGCCCGCCACAGCGCCGCCGAGACAATGCCCGGTCCCGAGATGGATTCGGATGACGCGCTGAGCGACTTCATGCATCGGGCCGGGATGAACCTGCATCACCCGGTCGGCACCTGCCGGATGGGAGAGGACCCGATGGCGGTCGTCGACTCGCGGCTGCGGATTCGCGGCATCGCCGGCTTGCGCGTCGTCGACGCCTCGGTGATGCCGGCCGTGACGACCGGCAACACCAATGCGCCGACGATCATGATCGGCGAGAAGGGCGCGGCAATGATCCGCGAAGATGCTGCGGCGGCTCGAGAATGAATAGGGAGATCAAGAGCAGTGCTGCTCGACGCAATCGTCGCCCCCACCCTCCCGCTGACGCGGGCCCCTCCCTCTCCCGCTTCCGCGGGGCGAGAGGCTTTCGCCATCCTCTCCCTCGCTTCGCTTGCGGGGAGAGAGTCGGGGTGAGGGGCGCCAGCGGCACGTGATCACATAATGCGGGGCAACACCTTTTCGGTCAGCAGCATGAAGGATTGGTGGCTGAGCGGCGCGCACAGCAGGTAGTCGAGGCCGATCTCCTCACGCAGCCGCAGGATCTCGTCGCCGACCTTGTCGGGTGTGCCGTGCAGGATCACCTCGTCGAGGTAGCGCTGGACTGGGTCGACGCCGGCCGGCGTGAAGGATCCCTGGATCACCGGCCGATGCTGTGCGCCGAGGTAAGAGCTGAGAATCCATTCGGCGCCGCGGCGCCCGACCGCCGCGGCCTTGCCCGCATTGTCGGCGAGCGCCACCAGCCGTGCGACCGGGATGTCGCGGCCGGCCTCGGAGAACCCGGCGGCGGCGAGTTTCTCGGCGTAGAGCCGCCGCTTGCGGCCGATTTCGACGCCCGACGAGTGCGGGTCCATCAGTATCGAGAAACCACGGCCCGCCGCCCATTCGATCGCCGCCTCCGAGCTTGCCGCCATCCACACCGGCGGATGCGGCGACTGTGCCGGCTTCGGCAATATCTCAAGGTCCTCGAAGTGGAAATGCTGGCCGGTAAAATTGAGCCGCTCGTCGGTCCAGGCGCGCAATACGATCTCGACGGTCTCACGAAACCTGGACGCGCTCTCTTCGGGCGGCACGCCAAAGGCGGTGAATTCGACGCGCGCGAACCCTCGGCCGGCACCCCAATTGACCCGGCCGCCGGATAGCACATCGAGCAGGGCCACCTCCTCGGCAAGCCGCAAGGGATGGTAGAACGGGGCAAGCGACACCGCCGTGCCGATGCGCAGACGCTGCGTCCGCGCAGCCGCCAATGTCCCCACCATGTGCACCGAGGGGCACACGCTGAAGCTGCTGAAGTGATGCTCGGCGAGCCAGACCGCGTCATAGCCGGTGCGGTCCATGATCTCGATCCGCTCCAACGCGCGGGCATAGACTGTGGCCAGATCGACCCGGCGCTCCGGCCAGCTGAAGAACTGCAGAACCCCGAGCTTCATCGCTGCACCTCCTCGACCGTCCGCCAGAAATCGAGAGCCGCCCGCGCGCAGCGCTGCGGTTGGAGCAGGTTGACCCCGTGCCCGTACCCGGCGAACAGCTCGAGCCGTCCGTGCGGCAAGGCGTCGGCCAAAATCTTCTGCTGCTCCGAGGCGATCTGGCTCTTGTCACCGCTCAACAGCAATACCGGAGCTTTGATCCCCGGGAGAAGCGGCCTTACGTCAATAAATTCGAAGCATTCATGCAAGGCAGCGGCGATGTCGGGGCGCGTCTTGTCCATCTCGGCGACGACCCATTCCTGCAGATCCGGGCTCGCATGCTCCAGGTCGAGGCGGTAGCCGAGGGTTTGCCGGCACCACTCGCCGGTGCCATGGGTCCGGATCGCCGCGGCGGTGCTCTCCTGGCCGCGCGCATAGATCCCGCGGATGTCGTCGGGAATGCGCGTCGGGGTATTGCACAAGACGAGGCTGGCAATCCGTTCGGGATATGCCGCGGCGAGCAGCAGCCCGATGATCCCGCCCGAGGATTCGCCGACCCAGTGTACCCGCGGCAGCGAATAGCCATCGAGCACCGCCAAGATCTGGGCGCCGATCTTTTCCGGAGTGTAGGCGTAGCCCGGAGCCGGAACTTCGGATTTGCCGCACCCCAAAAGATCGGGGCGATAGACGCGGCGGCGATCGGCGATCGGCGGAACCCAGCGGTTCCAGAAATTCGCATTGCGGGCGAAGCCGTGCATCATCAGCACGGGTATAGGCGCCTCCCACGGCCACAAGTAATCGTCGACCGCGCAATGGAGTAATAGACCCTCATCGAGATGAATGGTCGGCATTTTAAATACTCCTCTCCGTCTTCACTCGATTTGAGCTGCGATAAGCGCGCGGCCGGCGCTGGCGACGGTTTTTGCCGGCCCGCCCGGGCCGAGCGATTGGCCGATCGCATAGGCGCCGTCGATCAGCAGCTGCAATTGCTGGGCGAGGAGGTCGGGATCGCGGGCGCGTGCTGCGGCGGCCAGCGCGCGGAGGCGCTCGCGGACTGCGCGCTTATGGGCGAGGATCACGGCACGCGCGGGGTGGTCGGGCTCGGGGAATTCGGTGCCGGTGTTGAGAAACGGGCAGCCGCGCCATTTCGGGTGCGAGGCAGTCGCCGCGATCATGTCGAGGATCGCTTCGAGTTGGCCCCGCGGATCGCCGGCGCGGGAGGCCTCCGCCTTGTCCCAGCGCCGCCAGAAAAGCGCGTTGCGGTCCTCGAGCCAAGCGGTGACCAGCGCGTCCTTTGACGGGAAGTTGCGGTAAAGGCTCATCTTCGCGACGCCGGACCGCGCGATGATCGCATCGATCCCGACCGCTCGAATGCCGTCGCGGTAAAACATCTCCGAGGCGGTATCGAGAATGCGCTGTCGCGCCGGCTTTTTCTCCTCCGCCTCGCTCATGTCGCGTTCCTGCCCTGCGCTCGCTCGGCTTGACAGAGACAGACCTGTCTCTCACCTTGCCTCGGCATGTTCCAGATAGAGGAGGGCAGGGCGGATGGCAAGGCAAAGAAAGCTGCATTACGCCTGGATTGTCGCCGGCGTCACCTTCCTGACCTTGCTCGTCGCGGCCGGGCTGCGCGCCACCCCCGGCGTTCTGATCGTGCCGCTCGAAACCGAGTTCGGGTGGTCCCGCGCGACGATCTCCTTCGCGATCGGGGTCAACATTTTTCTTTACGGCCTGATCGGGCCCTTCGCCGCGGCGGTGATGGACCGGTTCGGGCTGCGCCGCACGATGCTCGCGGCGCTCGTCTGCATCGCGGCCGGTGTCGCTCTGACGCCGCTGATGACGCGGCCCTGGCAGCTGATCGTGCTGTGGGGAGTGGTGGTCGGCACCGGAAGCGGCGCCACCGCCCTGGTGCTCGGGGCGACCGTCGTGGCGCGCTGGTTCGCCGCCCGGCGCGGGCTGGTCATCGGCATCTTGACGGCGAGCACCGCGACCGGCCAGCTGATCTTTCTGCCGGCATTGGCGAGCCTCGTCGAAAATTACGGCTGGCGCACGGTGTCGCTGACCGTGGCCGGGAGCCGCGCTGGCGCTGCTGCCGGTAGTGGCTCTGCTGATGCGCGACCGGCCGCGGAGACATCGGGCTCGCACCCTATGGCGCGACCGACAATCGCCAGCCGGTCGCGGTCGCACGCGGCAACCCGGCGGCGACAGCGCTGCTCGCGCTTGCGCGACGGGTTGCGGTCACGCGATTTCTGGCTGCTCGCCGGCAGCTTTTTCATTTGCGGCGCCTCGACCAATGGCCTGATCGGCACGCACCTGATCCCCGCCTGCCTCGATCACGGCATCCCGCAGGTGACGAGCGCCAGCCTGCTCGCCGCGATGGGGGTCTTCGACCTGGTCGGGACGACGTTGTCGGGCTGGCTCAGCGACCGCTGGAGCAACCGCGGGCTCCTCGCCTGGTATTACGGGCTGCGCGGCCTGTCACTGATCTACCTGCCGTTTGCCTTCGACGTTTCGTTCTACGGCCTCTCGCTGTTCGCGGTGTTCTATGGGCTCGACTGGATCGCGACGGTGCCGCCGACCGTGCGGCTAGCCGCGAGGATTTTCGGCGCAGAACGCGGCCCGATCATGTTCGGCTGGATCGCCGCCGCGCACCAACTGGGCGCAGCGCTGGCCGCCTTTACCGCCGGCGTGTTGAGGATGACCCTCGGCACCTACCTCGAAGCGTTCATGCTGTCCGGCCTGCTCTGCCTGACCGCCTCGCTGATGGTGCTGTTCATCGGCCGCCGCCGGGACGCGGCAGCGCCCCTGCCCGTCCCGGCGGAATAGGCCGTCAGGCTGAGAGACTTCGGCATCCCCTTCACCCGGATTTCGGGGTAAGATGGGCGACTTTCGGAATTACTTCCCGGGCGAGAAGCCGCATTGATTCATGCCAGGCCTCGGGGTTGCCGCTGTAATCGAAGCAGAACAGAAGCAGCGAGCCGAACCCGCCGACCTCGTCGTACATTTGCTCGATCTTCTCGACGACAGTTGCCGGCGAGCCGATCAGCCAATTGTGCCGGCCACAATATTCCGGCGTGACGTCGCTGTCGGGGACTTCAGGATCGTGTTTCAGGAATTGGATGACGCCGACATTTGTCAGCAACGGCAGAAAATACTCGCGCATCATCCGCCCCATCATCCCTCCTACCGACAACCGCCAAGCCTCGGCGTCGCTGTCGGCTAGGAAGATCTCGCGCACCAGCCGCCAGTCGGCGCGGCTGGGCCGGCGCCCGGTGCGGCGAGCGCCTTCCTCGACCGACTCCCAGTGGCTGGCGACATAGCCGGGATTGAGGTTGAGGCTCATCGGCAAGAAGCCGTGCTCGCCGGCGAGCTTCAAGGTATCCGAGCCCTTGCTCACCCCGGCGACGCCGATCGGCGGGTAGGGTTTTTGAAACGGCCGGATATGGGGGCGCAAACTCTCGAGCATCAGGTCGGTCTTGGTTACCTTCCAGTACTTGCCGGCGTAATCGAAGGGCGCCTCCTCGGTCCACAGCTTCAGAATGATGTCGAGCGCCTCGCGTGTCATTTCGCGGTGCTGCCCGGCGTTGCCATCGACGTTGAACATCGCCCAATCGCTCGGCAGGCCGCTGGCGGCGACGCCAAAGTTGAGCCGGCCCTGAGCCATGTGGTCGAGCATTGCGACCCGGTTGGCGAGCTCTGCTGGATGGTGATAGGGCAACAGGAACCCACCGGGGGCGAGCCGGATATGGCGCGTCTCCATCAACGCTTGCGCGATCAGCAGATCGGGCGCGGGATGCGGTTCCCAGGGTGCGGTGTGGTGCTCCCCGATCCAGCCCTCGCTGAACCCGAGTTCGTCGGCCCAGCGCAGGGTTTGGAGGTCCCATCGATGGCCGTCGAAGAGGCCGCATTCCGGCGGATGTGAAGGCATCGTAAACAAGCCGTATTGCATCGCGATCTCCCGGCTGCTCGGTTCGGCGAAAATAGTTTATCCGGGGCAGGCGGCCAACCGGGCATTTGCCGCGATGGCAGATCCCGCGCGATTAACTGTGGTCTCGGTCAATTTGTATCAGTTTTCGTCGTTGAGTATCAAAATATGACAGAAAGAGGCCTTCCTCCGCCTTTTTTTTGCCGCAGGTGGGATGGAATGTCGCACCCACTTCGACCCCAGCCCCCGTCCCCCACGGCGAACTGGGTCCACACAGGCAGTGCTTACACAGATCGGGAGGGTCAGCGATGACCAAAGCCACCTCGTCTCGACACCGCACGAGGAGACGGCACGTACGGGAAAAGGCGACCATCGATCACTTGGTCCGCGCCGTATATTCGAAAGTCGTCGATGAAAGGGCGACGACGCATCCCCCGGTGACGGCATCCGGCCTTTCGGTTGAAGAGCAGGTCCGCAAGCAATGGCATCCCGGCCTGGGAGGTCTCGCGCTCTTTTAAGGACCGCCGCAACCATTGGGCGCATAGTCCTTCATACTCTAAAGAGCCGGTGATCCCATCGGCTCTTTTTTTATGCCTGCTATCGACGCGTAGCGTAGGCTAACGCTAACCTGGGCGAAGGGCGCAGCGCCGTGCCGTCGCAAGCACACCCGGGCTAGACATCGATCAATGCGGCTGCTCGCCGACCCCGATGCGGCCCCCGACCAGATCCGGCCCTAGCCCATCGAGAAGCGGCTTCAGCATATCTGCGTCGGGACGCCAGCGGCCGATCGAGCTGCGGTAGATCGACCGGCGCACCTGGGCCGAGCTCGCGGTTTTAACCGGCCGTGCCGTCTTGTTGTAGGCGAGGCAGGCATCGTCCCATTCGAGACCACAATGAGCGATGATTCGGTGCGCCTGCCGCTCGAAATCGGCGACAAGTTCCTCGTATTGCACGTTGCGGCTCGTCGAGCGGCTTGAAAGAGAAGCGGCGCCTGAAGGCGCCGCTCTATCGCGATCGTGGAGTGTCGGAATCTTTTACACAAGCTTACGGCGGCGCCTCATTAGTCCAAAACCGGCAAGAGCGGTGCCGAAGATGGCGAGAGAGGCCGGCTCCGGTACGGAAGATGTGGATGCCGCGAGGTTGAGGTCGACATTCTCTTCCAAAGAGAAATAGGTCGTGGAACCGTTAGCCAGCCCACCAATGATATTCACCGTACCGCTGTCGTCGTTTGCCGCGATATTCGTGAAGAACACGCGAGGGCCACCATAACCTGTGGTGTCTTGGGCGTTATTAGGAATCGTACCCGAACCAGTACCCTGGTAGAGGTCGATGCCATCACCGTCGAATCCAAAGCAGCCATTGGTGCATGTCAGGTTGAACGTTGTGAGCGTACCACCGCTGTTGTTTACGATGCCGATCAACGCATCGTCGATGCTGTCGTAGTTGGTTTGTGGCCCAAACGATGTCGAGATTGAATTATTTGCGCCAAAGGTGATCAGCCCGTTGCAGTCTGTTGCGCTGCCAGTTCCGCCGCCTCCCTCAGCAACATGGCCAACATCACTCGCGCAGACACCCGTTTGTGCCAACGTGGCTTGCGCGGGGCTCGTGGACATGGTCACGGTGGCAAGCGCAGCGCCAGCGGTGATCATGATCCCAGCGAGTAGCCTTTTAACTACTTTCACTTTAGTTACCTCTCTAAAAGCACGGCACACAGGAATTTGGAGCAAAGGCTATGCCATCGCAAAAACTGGAATAGTGTCAGCCGCTTGAGGATTACGCCTTCGAGTCCGCAGTGATAGTGTAAAGCTTGCCGACACCCCGCTCGCCCGGCTTTACGGCCCAGACCGCGGCTGATCCGCGTCAAAGCTCCCGGAAATAGCGAGAGCAGAGGCGAGCGGCTAAGCGAGGCGGCTGGTCTGTTGGGCCTTGGCCCGGCGATCGAAGTGATCGGGACCGAGATCGCGATAGAGCTCGCCGCTGATCAGCATGTGATAGACGGTCGTCAGGATCGAGGCGGCGAGCGCACCGATCGCCTTTTTGGCGCCGCGGCGGGCGCGCAGGCGATGAAACTCCGCCTGGAGATAGCTCGCCTTTCTGCGCGAGGCCGCCCAGGCGCGTTGGACGAGGGTGGTATCGCGGCCGATTGCGGCGAGGATGACACGGGCGCTCAGCTCGCTGACGCCGGGAATAGTGGTCAACAACGCAGTCGGGGCGCGAAAGGGTTCGACACCGGCGTCGACCTCCTGATCGATCTGCTCGATCGCCGCGTCGATCGCGTCGATCTGCTAGAGATGCAGTTGCAGCAGGAAGCGGTGATGGCGGCTGATGCGACCGCGCAACGCTGCCTCCAATTCGTCTGGCGTGGCTTTGATCCGGCGATGGGCGAGGGCCGCCAGGGCTCCGGGGTCGGTTTCGCCGGCGATCAGCGCTTCGATCATCCGACGACGGGACAAGCCGACGATGTCGGAGATCACCGAGTTGAGCTTGATGTTGGCGTCCTCCAGCGTCTTTTGCAGCGCTCGCGCACCCGGATCAGGCCGTGCGCCAGCAGATCGGCAAGCCAAGTGGCATCGCGTTCACGTCGGTCTTGCGACCCGGCACGTTTTTGACGTGCGCCGCGTTGGCCAGTACCAGGGTGAAATCGCCGTCACCCAGGTCTCCCATCGGCTCCCGTCGAATTTATTTTCCATAATATATATTATGCGACACTAGTTTGTAGATCACCGATAGAAACGTCACCGGCCTCACCGATAGCGCCGACTATCCCGATGGGCGGCTGTCGATCCGTTACGGCGGCGTCGAGCTGGCCTACCGCACCTTTGACAAGTTCGGCAGAGTCGGAGAGACATCTCTATTTGGTGGACACACCAGCCGATCTCCGCGTACGTACCAATTCCGCACCCCTCCCGTGACTGTGCTGACATGTTCGGCGTAGAACGCCGTGTCGTAGTCCTGGCAAGTTGGCGCGCATGAGACCTCTCGAACGTCTGCTCGAAATTATGGTGCTGTTGCGCGACTCGGAGCGCGGTTGCCCGTGGGATCGGGAGCAGGACTTCTCGACGATCGCGCCGTACACGATCGAGGAGGCCTATGAGGTGGCCGACGCGATCGCGCGTGGCGATATGGAGGCGCTAAAGGATGAGCTCGGCGATCTTCTGTTTCAGGTCGTCTTCCATGCCCGGATGGCCGAGGAACGGAGCCTTTTCGCCTTCGAAGATGTTGCCGCGGCGATCGCGGACAAGATGGAGCGGCGCCATCCGCACGTCTTCGGCAGCGTGCAAATCGATTCAGTAGCCGCGCAAGACGAGGCCTGGGAGGAACACAAAGCGGCCGAGCGTCGCGACCACGCCCAAGCGAGCGGAGCGCCGGAAAGCGTCCTCGATGGCGTTGCCCTGGCTTTGCCCGCCCTGTTGCGCGCCGACAAGATCCAGAAGCGCGCGGCGCGCATCGGCTTCGACTGGCCCGATGCGCGACCGGTGTTCGACAAGCTGAAAGAAGAAATTGCCGAACTCGAGACTGAATTGCAGAAGCCCGCCGATTGCCGCGCCTTGGAAGACGAGATGGGCGACATTCTTTTTGCCGCGACCAACCTCGCCCGGAAGCTCGATATCGACCCTGAAGCAGCACTGCGTCACGCCACCGCCAAATTCGAGCGCCGGTTCCGGAGCGTGGAGATGCTCGTCGCCGAGCGCGCAGTGGCCAGCGATCTCGACGCGCTCGAGGGGCTGTGGCAGCAGGTAAAGCGCGAAGAGCGCGAGTAGGCAGTCGCATGAGCTTCGAAGGCGAAGGCGGGATGCGTTTTCCGGTGTCGGTGAAGGGTGTCCTGCTGGAGGGCGACCGGGTCGTACTTCTCCTTAATGAACGGGACGAGTGGGAGTTGCCGGGTGGTCGGCTGGAACGCGGCGAAGATCCGGTTGCCTGCCTCGAGCGCGAATTTGCCGAAGAACTCGGCGCCGAAATTGTCGCGGACAGGATACTCGATTGCTGGCTGTATCAGGTGCTGCCGGGAAAAGAGGTGCTGATCGTGACTTACGCAGTGCGCCGCGTCGACCGGCGGGAGTTCCGGGTCAGTCGGGAGCACCGCAGGTTTGGAGTCTTTGCGGTCAGCGAGCTGCCGGGTTTGGCAATGCCGGAGGGCTACCGCAGTTCGATCCGAGGCTGCGCGGCGCGAGGCGCACCTTGTTCGTGTTAATGCAGGCGCTGTCGATGACGGAGCCGCGCAATGTCGTCTTCCGGCAATCGAGCCGAGATGTGCGCTGCCTCATTGTCGTCTCGGCGGCCCAGCACCTCGCCGCGTTGGTATATCCACGCCAATGTCTTGCCGTCGGTCAGCGGGATATCGAGCCGCACGACGCGGCTATCGCTCTCGAGCCGCCGCTCGATCAGCTCGAGCAACCCGTCGCATCCCTCACCCGTCGCGGCCGATAGGGCTATGCTCTGCGAATTGCGCAGCTTTTGCTGATGCAGGCTTTGCCGCGTCGTCGGATCTAGCAAGTCGATCTTGTTCATCGCCTCGATCAGCCCCTCCTCGACCGGTTGATCGAGGCCGAGTTCGACGAGGACGTTCAGCACGTCGTTGCGCTGCGCCTCGCTGTCGGGATTATGCGCATCGCGGACATGGATGACGATATCCGCTTCGGTGACCTCTTCGAGCGTGGCGCGGAAGGCGGCGACAAGATGGGTCGGGAGATCCGAGATGAACCCGACCGTGTCGGACAGGATGACTTGGCGCCCGGACGGCAAGCCGAGGCGCCGCATCGTCGGATCGAGCGTCGCGAACAGCATGTCCCCGGCAGTCACCGACGCGCTCGTCAACCGGTTGAACAGCGTCGATTTCCCTGCATTGGTATAGCCGACCAGCGCCACCACCGGATAAGGCACGCGGCGGCGGGCCTCGCGATGCAGATTCCGCGTCCGTCTGGTCGCGTCGAGGTCGCGCTTCAACTTGGCGATGCGCTCACCGATCAGCCGCCGGTCGATTTCGAGCTGGCTTTCGCCTGGGCCGCCGAGGAAGCCAAACCCGCCGCGCTGGCGTTCGAGATGTGTCCACGAGCGCACCAGACGGGATCGTTGATAGGTCAGCGCCGCCAGTTCGACCTGCAACCGGCCCTCATGGGTGCGGGCCCGCTCGCCGAAAATCTCGAGGATCAGCCCCGTCCGGTCGATGACCTTGGTTTTCCAGTGCCGTTCGAGATTGCGCTGCTGCACCGGGCTCAACGCGGCGTCGATGACGACGAGCCCAATGTCGTTTTCGCCGATCAGCTCGCCGAGGTTTTCGACAGTGCCGCTGCCTAACAGGCTGCTCGGGCGCGGGCGTGAAATGCCGGCTATTTCGGCATGGATTACGTCGAGACGGATTGCCTTTGCGAGCCCGACCGCTTCTTCCAGGCGCGCCTCGACCGAGCGGCCGGAGACTTGCCTTGACTGCCGCCCAGGTGCCGTTTTCAACACGGGATATACGACGAGAGCCCGACCGGTCGAGCCCGGGTGGACGACCGCTGGGGTATCTACTTGGTTCAGGATTCGACCATATCCTTTGGTTCGAAAAGCTGGATCGGCTGCCCCGGCATCACCGTCGAAATTGCGTGCTTATACACCAATTGCGAATGCGCGTCTCGACGCAACAAAACACAGAAATTATCGAACCAAGTAATAATTCCTTGCAGCTTGACACCATTAACGAGAAAAATGGTTACCGGTGTTTTGTTTTTCCGGACGTGGTTCAAGAAAACGTCCTGAACGTTTTGCGATTTTTCCGGAGTCATGGGTCTTCCCCCACTCCCTTCTTGGAACCGAGCCGGCCAGTTCACGCCGCAGCACTCGGACGAGACCCCCGAGTTGCTGCAATCCAAATGGGCGCGCGCCGGCAAATCACAAGCCCCGCACAAAGTGAAACAAAGACGCACCGTCGGGGAAGACAAGGCGCGGCTCGCAACGGACAAACTCCTCCTTTGTTGCTCCGTTGCCGAGCAGAACCGGAACGCAACCACTGTTGTGTGCGCACTCCATGTCGGTGCCGGTGTCACCGACGAGCCAAACTCCCTCGCCGGGCCCGATGCCGCTGGGCTGGAGAGCCAGCGCGACCGGCGCGGGGTTGGGCTTGTCCTGCACCGCGTCCCCTGCTCCGATCACGCTGCCGAACAGTTCGGACCAGCCAATCCGCGCGGCCTCGCATCGCAGCAGAGCGCCCGTCTTGTTGCTGACCACCCCGAGGAAAATATCCTCGGCGACGAGCGCGCGGAGCAATTCACCGCGGCCCGGCAGCGGATTCAGGCGGTCGAGATGGATCGTGCGGAAGACATCGAGATAGATTTGCCGCGCCTCCTCCCATCGCTCGCCGAAATGAAGCGGAAAGCTCTCGCGCAGACTGAGCCGGACGCGTTCTTTGGTTTCCCGCAGCGACCACAACGGCTTCTCCATCGCCGCCATGACAGCGTTGAGCGCTTCGTGAATTGTCGTCCAGCTGTCGACCAGTGTGTTGTCCCAGTCGAACAAGATCGCCCGCGGCCGGGCGAGACCCTGCGGCGCTGCCGCCGCGACGCTGACGGCGCTCACGCCGATGCCGCGACACTGACGGCGAGCTGATACCCGCGATCCTCGATATATATGGTTGCCGAGCCGTGCGGCATATATTGCCCGTTGACGTGAGCGACACGCGCCATTGATTTTATCCCCCATGATCCCGCCCTCGCCCTTCCCCGAGAGCTGGGACGGAGGTTCAGGCCCCGACTTTCAACGGACGATCATTGCCGAAAACCCCCAAGGATTTCAACTTGCGGTGCAGGGCCGACCGCTCCATCCCTACAAAGGCCGCGGTCCGCGAGATGTTTCCGCCAAACCGGGTGACTTGAGCGATCAGGTATTCCCGCTCGAATACTTCTCTCGCATCGCGCAAGGGCAAGGTCATGATTTCGCTGCCCTTGTCCCATTTCACGACGGTGGGAGCGATCGCGGTGATTTCGTTCGGGAGCATATCGGCGTGCAGCGGCTCGCGTGCGTCGCCCGGGGCCATAATCAACAGCCAGTCGATGACGTTGCGCAGCTGCCGCACGTTGCCGGGCCATGTATAAGCCTGCAGCGCCGCCATCGCATCCTCGCCGAACTCGCGCGGGGTGAGCCGTGCCGCTTCTGAGGCCCGAGCCATGAAGTGACGCGCCATCAGCGGGATGTCTTCGCGCCGGTCGCGCAGCGGCGGCAGGCGAATCGGCACGACGCTCAAGCGGTAGAACAGATCCTCGCGGAACCGTCCGGCGCTGATCTCCCCGCCGAGTTCACGGTTCGACGAGGCGACCACGCGGACATCGACCTCGACGCGGCTCGACCCCCCTACCCTCTCGAACGTCTGCTCCTGCAGCGCGCGCACGATCTTGCCCTGCGTCTCGAGCGGCATGTCTACGACTTCGTCGAGGAATAACGTGCCGCCGTGCGCCCGCTCGAACGTGCCCACCTTCCGCGGTGCACCATCGATCCGCGCCTCGGTCCCGAACAGCTCGATTTCGAGCCGTTCGGGCCGCATCGTAGCGCAGTTGACCGGAACAAAGGGTCCCTTCGAGCGCCGCGACCGGGCATGCAGGAGACGCCCGACAACCTCCTTGCCGGAGCCAGGCGGTCCGGTAATCATTACCCGGCTGCCGGTCGGCGCTACCCGCTCGATCTGTTGCCGCAGCTGGTTGGTCGCCGACGAAACGCCGACCAGGTCGAGGTCGCCTCCGGCGCGCAGTCGCAGCTCCTCGTTCTCGCGCCGTAACTGCGCCGCCTCGATGGCACGCTCGACAACCAGCAGCAAGCGGTCTGATTTGAAGGGTTTTTCAAGAAAATCATAGGCTCCCAGCTTGATCGCCTCGACAGCCGTTTCGATCGTTCCATGGCCGCTGATCATGACCACCGGCACCGACGGCATCTCGACGCGCAGCTGCTTCAGGATCTCGATCCCTTCGAGTCCACCTCCCTGCAGCCAGATATCGAGGATGACGAGCGTAGGCTGCCGCGCGTGGATCGCGGCCGAGGTTTGCGCGGTGTCGGCGGCTTCGCGGGTGGCGTAGCCCTCGTCCTTGAGGACGCCCGCAATCAGCATGCGGATATCGGCTTCGTCGTCGACGATCAGAATATCATGCGCCATGGCTGATCGGGCTCAATTCCATGGGCTCATCCGCTGCATCGAGACTTTGCGCAGCGCGAATCTCCGAGGCGGCAAAATGGAGACTGACGCTGGCGCCCTCCGTCTCCCCATCCTCCAGGACCAGCTCTCCATGATGATCTTCCATGATCTTCTTGACGATGGCCAGACCCAAGCCTGTGCCCTTTGTCCGAGTGGTCACATAGGGTTCGGTCAACTGCTCGCGCCCATGCTGCGGCAAGCCCTTCCCGTTGTCTTCGATAATCACGGCGGCTTGGCCATCCTCCTCCGCAACCGACACCCGGATGCATCCTGCCGGGCTCGCGCTGTCCTCCGCCCTGCGCGCTTCGATCGATTCGATTGCATTCTTGATGATATTAATCAGCGCCTGACCAACCAAGCGCGCATCGCAGTTGACCGCTACCGGGCTCGCCGGGAACATCGGCTCGAAGACGATCTCGGGATGGGCGGTGCGCTGCAGGAATACTGCCCGGTGCACGATTTCCACTAGATTTTCGGGCTTCAGCACCGGTGTCGGCATTCGAGCAAAAGACGAGAACTCATCGATCATCCGGCCAATGTCCCCGACGTGCCGAATGATCGTATCCGTACAGATCGTAAAGGTTTCGACGTCGCTCTCGATCTCTTTCAGGTATCTGCGCCGCAATCGTTCGGCAGCCAACTGGATCGGCGTCAGCGGATTCTTGATTTCGTGGGCAATGCGACGGGCGATGTCGGCCCACGCCGCCTTGCGTTGGGCCGACAACAGCTCGGTGATGTCGTCGAATGTGACGACAAAGCCGCTCATAACTCGATCATTGTGCTCGGCGGCGATGCGCACGAGCAAGGTGCGGGTGCTGTTGCCGCGAACCAGGTCCACCTGCGACTGGGCCAGGCGATCTGGACGTCGTTCCGCCTCGTCGAGCAAGCCCGCCATTTCCGGCGCGACTTCGGCGAGGTCCTGTCCAATCGCTTGTTCGAGATCCGCGCCGAGCAGCGCCGAGGCCGAACGATTGGGCAGATTGACCCGGCCCAGGCTATCGAGCCCGATCACCCCGGCCGAGACACCGGTCAAGACGGTCTCCGTAAACCGCCGCCGCTCGTCGAGCTGACGATTGGCCTCCCTGAGTTCGCGCTGTTGACTCTCGATCTGGTAGGTCATTCGGTTGAAGGCGCGGCTCAGCGAAGCCAATTCGTCGTCCTTCTCCCCCTCCGGCACACGAGCCGCGAGATCGCCGCCGCGGACCTGCTCGGCCGCGGTGATCAGGCGGCTGATCGGGCCAGCAAATTGGGCGGCAAAATGAATGCCGATGGCCACCGCCGCCACCAGGAATAGCATCGCCACCAAGATGAAGATCAGCGCGAAGGTAATCTGAAACCCGGAGCGTTGGCCTTCCATCTGCTCGTACAGCGCGGCGGCGCGCTGGGTCTCCTCCATGTGATTTAAAACCCGCGGCTCGATAAATCGCCCGACATAGAGATAGACGTCGCCAAACTGGTTGAGGCGAACCAGAGCCCGCACTCGGTCATCGCTGTCGTTGGTCATTATCGCCACGTCGCCGGTGTCGGCGAGGTGGATCGCGTCATCGGGAAGGGGCTCGAAACCGAGGGTGAACGACAGACTGGACCGCGCCAGCATATGGCCGGCGCGGTCGAATACCATGGCCTCGGTCAGTCCGCGCAGCGCGGCCTGAGCCGAGACCACCTGCTGCAGACGCTGGGGATTGAGCGCCAGCTGCACGGAATCGCGGTTGAGATCGTTGGCCATCGCCAAGACATCGGCGCGGATCGCCTGCTGATGTTCGTGCAGATAGGCTTCAGCGACGGCCAGAGATTCGGTGATTGCGGTGCGCACTCTGTCGCTGAACCAGGACTTCATCCCAAAGCTGAAGAAAAGATAGGAGAAGCCGGCGACGATGATCGTCGGCATTACCGCGATCAGGCTGAACAGCACGACCAGTCGGATTTGCAGCCGCGAGCCGGCAAGGCCACGCCGCCGCTCGGCCCACACCTCGATCAGGCGCTTGGCGATCACCGCGCCGAGCGCCAGCAGCAAGATCAGATCGAGGTTCAGGAGCGCCAGGACGGCGCCGGGATGCGGCCCGAAAGGCGGTGCGCCGGTCAGCGCGAGGTAAGTCGCGATCCCCGAAGCAAGGGCCGGGATCGCAAGGGCGAACGCAAGCTTGCGGCCCAGGCCGATACGGCCGGCCCAAATTCCCATCCGCCGCATCGGGTTCATTGAAGGTCTCTACCCGAATTCTGCCGCGGACGGCATTGATACGAACGACTCAAATTGTCTCCGGCCGATGCCTCAGTGGCGTGGCGGGGGTAGTTTCGATCCGCTTGTTATTTTAAGCCGCGGACCACCGGGATGTCCAATTCGCGGATTTTCTTGCGCAATGTGTTGCGATTGAGGCCGAGTAGATGCGCGGCCCTGATTTGGTTGCCGCGGGTCGCCCCGAGGGTCAGCAGAAATCAGCGGTCGCTCCACCTCCCGCAGTACCCGATCGTAGAGCCCGGCCGCTGGCAGCACACCTTTATGCGCGGCGAAATAGCCCTTGATGTGGCGCTCGACCGCCGCTGCGAGCCCCTCTCCGTCCGGTCCCTCCGCCGGATCACCCGTTGCCGGCGCGTCGCCGAGCTCGGCTTCGATGATCCCGACCCCAATTACCTCCTGCGAATAGAGCGCCGCCAGGCGCCGAACCAAGTTCTCCAGTTCCCGCACGTTGCCGGGCCAGCGATAAGTGCGAAGCCGCTCCATTGCGGCATCGTCCAGCCGCTTCAATGGTAGCCCTTCCCGCACTGCCAGGCTGGCAAAATGGCGGACCAGCGCGGGTATATCTGCGCTTCGTTCCCGCAGCGGCGGCAGGCGTATCGGCGCCACGTTCAACCGGTAAAACAGGTCCTCGCGAAACAGACCCTGCCGGATCAGCTGCCGCAGCTCGTGATGCGTTGCGGCGATGATCCGCACCTCCGCGCGGATCGGTACGCGGCCGCCGACCGCAGTGAATTCTCCCTCCTGCAACACCCGCAGCAGACGGGTTTGCGCTTCGATCGGCATATCGCCGATTTCGTCGAGGAAAAGTGTCCCGCCGTGGGCCTGTTCAAACCGTCCGATTCCGCGCGACGTCGCACCGGTAAAAGCCCCTTTCTCATGTCCGAACAGCTCGCTCTCGATCAGCTCGCGCGGGATCGCGGCCATGTTTATCGCGACAAAAGGACCGCTGCGGCGCTTGCCGTAATTGTGCAACGCTCGAGCGACCAGCTCCTTGCCGGTGCCGCTTTCGCCCATGATCATGACCGTGAGGTCGGTCCCCATCAGCCGGGCGAGAACGCGGTAGATCTCCTGCATCGCCGACGATCGGCCGATCAACGGCAGCTGGTCTTCGGTTTCTTCGTCGGCATACGCAGCGGGAGCATCGTGCGGAGCGGTCAATGCCCGCTCCACGACATTGACCAGCTCGCGCAAGTCAAACGGCTTGGGGAGATATTCAAACGCGCCCCGCTCCGTCGCCTTGACGGCGGTCAGCAGCGTGTTCTGCGCGCTCATGACGATGATGCGCAGCTCCGGCCGAATCTTCTTGATGCGGGGGATCAGATCGAGACCGTTCTCGTCCGGCATGATCACGTCGGTGATGACGAGGTCGCCCTCGCCATCGGCAACCCATCGCCACAGGGTCGCGGCATTGCCGGTCATCCGCACATCGTGGCCGAGCCGGATCAGCGCCTGATTGAGCACCATCCGGATCGCGCGGTCGTCATCTGCCACCAGGATTGTCGACGCCATCACGCAGCACCGTCTTGCGCGACCACCGGCAGAAACACCCGGAACACGGTTCGCCGGGGCTGGCTGTCGAATTCGATCACGCCGCCGTGGTCGCCGATTACCTTGGCGACCAGTGCAAGACCGAGGCCAGTGCCGTTCCGTTTTGTCGTGACGAACGGTTCGAAGAGATAAGGCCGCAGGTCATCCGGGATGCCGCCGCCATTGTCGGTCACCGACACCATCAGGGGCAGGTGCTGTCGGCCCTCGCCGCCCGGGCGCGTGAGGCGCAGACCGTGCCGATAAGCGGTCGAAAGAATGATCTCGCCTTCCACACTCGGCACTGCCTCGGCGGCATTCTTGACGAGGTTTAGAAAGACCTGAACAAGCAGGTCGCGATTACCGTGAACCGATGGCAGCGAGGGGTCGTATTCTTCGACGAGGCGGACGTGACGGGCAAAACCGGACTGCGCGGCCCGGCGTACGCGCTCGAGCACCTCGTGGATGTTGACCACTTCGCGTTCGATCGGCCGGTGATCGGAGAACGCCTCCATGCGATCGACGAGCGCGACGATGCGGTCGGTTTCGTCGCAGATCAGCTGGGTCAGCTCGCGCCCTGCCGGATCGGCATCCTGCTCCAGCAATTGCGCCGCGCCGCGAATCCCGGAAAGCGGGTTCTTGACCTCATGGGCGAGCATTGCCGCCATCCCGGTGATCGAGCGGGCGGCATTCCGGTGGGTCAGGTGGCGGTCCATCATCTCCGCCATCGAGCGCTCGTGCAGTGTGAGCACGAGCAGGTCCGCACCTTCGCCCGTCAGCGCTCCCTGAATGGTGACCAGGCGTCCCGGGAACCGCGGGCCCTCGAGCAGAATGTCGTACTCCGAAATCGTATTGCCGATCCGCCACACCGAGTCGACGAGCGCCAGCAAGGGGCTGTGCGGCGCCACGAGATCGGCGAGCGCACTGCCGCACAGCGCGGCCGCGCCGGATCCGAAAAACTGCTCGGCGGCTGGGTTGACGAAGCGGATGCCTCCGCCCCTATCGATAACGATCACAGAAAGGGCGAGAGCCGCCAGGATCACCGCGGCGTCGGGTTGGGCTACCCCGAGAGGACGCCCTTTTGGGTTCAGGCTACCACGCAGCCGAAACGGCGTCTTGATCATGCCGTCTCGCGGCCCAGCAACGGCTCGTAAAAGGATCGAAATCAGGTTCCGAACGCGCGCGACATCGATGGTCTCATTGACCGCCGCGCGAAATTCCCCCGACCCGGGGAGGCCTTTCGAGTACCAGGCGACGTGCTTGCGCGCGATCCGCGAGCCCACCTCCGTCCCATAATGCAGGAGCATTTCCTCGTAATGAGCGAGCACGATCTCGAGCTGAGCGGCGAGCGGCGGGTCCGGAACCCGCCGCCGGGTTTTCAGCCATTCGATAACCTGACGGACAAACCATGGCCGCCCATAGCAACCGCGGCCGATCATCAGCCCGTCGGCGCCGGATTCACGCAATGCCAGGTCGGCGTCGTCGAAGGTCGTAATGTCGCCGTTGGCGATGACCGGGATCGCGACCGCTTCCTTGACCTGGCGAATGAATCTCCAGTCGGCTGAGCCCGCGTACAGCTGGCAACGAGTACGGCCGTGCACGCTGATCATGCGGATGCCGCAGGCTTGCGCAATGCGGGCGAGCCGCGGCGCATTGCGGCTTCGCTCATCCCATCCGGTGCGCATCTTCAAGGTGACCGGAAGGTCGACCGCTTTTACCGTTGCTTCGAGGATGCGCGCGGCATGGGTTTCGTCGCGCATCAATGCGGAGCCGGCATGCCCGTTGACCACCTTTTTCACCGGGCAGCCGAAATTTATGTCGATGATCCGCGCGCCACGGTCGGCGTTGAGCTTTGCCGCCTCGGCCATCACGCGCGGCTCGCACCCGGCCAGCTGGACGGCCATCGGCTGCTCGTCGGTGCAGCTCTTGGTCATCGTCATGGACTGGCGGGTCTCGCGGATCATCGCTTCACTGGCGATCATCTCAGAAACGACGAGCCCAGCGCCAAGCCGCTTTACGAGCCTACGGAACGGCAGATCGCTGACCCCCGACATCGGCGCGAGGACGACCGGATCGTCGAGGGTCACAGAGCCAATAGAGATGCCCATAGAATACGCAATTATACTGTTTGCCTACCTATTAGGCAGAATATTACCTGCTTTCATTTTGCGGCGCAACATCAATGCCTAAAGGCAAATCGCGGCGTAGTGGCAAATAGGCTGGCCGTAGGTTAAGCTTAGCCATGTCGTCGGTTTATGCGCTCGTGGTTGCGGCGGGCCAGGGCAGCCGATTTGGCGCCCCACTTCCCAAGCAATACCTGCCGCTCGGGGGCGCCGACATCTTGTATCATGCCGTCGCTGCGCTCGCGGAGCACCCGAGAGTAGCGAATGTGTTGGTCGCGATCAGGCCTGAGGACAGAGCGCTATTCGATAAGAGCGTTGCCCGCTTGGCCGTGATGCCACCGGTCGTTGGCGGCCCTACGCGCCAGGAATCCGTTCGGCTCGGCCTGGAAGCATTGGAGGCCTTCCGCCCGCACCGGGTGCTCATCCATGATGGGGCACGTCCGTTTCCGGATCAGCAGCTTGTCGACCGGGTCCTCGATGGTCTCGACAAGGCGGTCGCGGCGATCCCTTGCTTGCCCTTGCGCGACACGATCAAGCGCGCCGAGAGTGGAACCATACGGGCGACCATCGATCGTTCCGCCCTGTGGCGCGCCCAAACTCCGCAGGGATTTCACTTCGATGCGATCCTCGCCGCCCACCGCGCCGCCATCGGCCGAGAGCTGACCGACGACGCCGCAGTTGCCGAAGCCGCGGGCTTGGCGCCGGCGATCGTCGACGGCAGCGAACACAATCTGAAAGTTACGACGCACGAAGATCTCGCCGCCGCGGAGCGCCTGATCGCCGCGCGCCAAAGCGATATCCGCGTCGGCCAGGGCTTCGATGTGCACCCCTTCGCCCCAGGCGATCATCTCTGGATATGCGGCGTCAGAATCCCGCACGGCATGAGTCTTGCCGGACACTCCGACGCCGATGTCGGGTTGCATGCGCTGACCGATGCGGTGCTCGGGGCGATCGGCGCCGGCGACATCGGCATGCATTTCCCGCCGAGCGACCCGCGCTGGCGCGGCGCCGCATCTGACCAGTTCCTCCGCCACGCCGCCGACCTCGTGCGCGCACGAGCCGGCGCCATTGCCGCGGTCAACGTCACGATTATCTGCGAGCGGCCTAAAATTGCGCCTTATCGCGCGGCGATGGTCGAGCGCATCGCCGCCATCCTCGGCATCGCGCCCGATCGCGTCAGCGTCAAGGCGACAACCACCGAGAAGCTCGGCTTTACCGGCCGCGCCGAAGGCATGGCCGCACAAGCAGTGGCGACTGTGCGTCTGCCGTTCTGACGACCTCCCCTCGCGAGCGACGTAGCGGTCCCGGTCACCGGCATCGCCGGCCCCGGCGGCGCAACCCCGACAAAGCCCGTGGGCCTGGTGCTATTCGGCTTGGCGCGGCGCGACGGCGAATGCCGCACCGAGCGCCACGTCTTTTCCAGGCGACCGCAACACCGTGCGGCAAGCCGTCTTAGAGGGGGCGCTGACACTACTCGATGCGGAGGCGCGCCGGTGAGCTCAGCCCTCAAAGACCGCCCTGCGTCACGACGAAATCATGGACGCGGTCGACACCTTCCCCTGTCTTCAAGTTGGTAAAGACGAAGGGGCGCGCGCCGCGCATGCGCTTGGCGTCTCGGTCCATGATTTCGAGGCTGGCGCCAACCAGCGGCGCGAGGTCGATCTTGTTGATGACGAGGAGGTCGGAGCGGGTGATGCCCGGTCCGCCTTTGCGTGGGATTTTGTCACCGGCGGCGACGTCGATGACGTAGATCGTCAGATCGGCAAGCTCAGGGGAAAAGGTCGCCGCGAGGTTGTCGCCGCCCGATTCGATCAGGATCAGGTCGAGGCGCGGAAAGAGCCGGTTCATTTCGGCGACCGCCGCGAGGTTGATCGAGGCGTCCTCGCGGATCGCGGTATGAGGGCATCCGCCGGTTTCGACGCCGCGGATCCTCTCGGGCGGCAATGCGCCGCTGCGCGTCAGGAATTCGGCATCCTCGCGGGTGTAGATGTCGTTGGTGATCGCGGCGATCTCGTAACGGCCGCGCATCCTCTTGCACAGCCAGTCCATCAGCGCGGTCTTGCCCGACCCGACCGGACCGCCGATTCCTAGCCGCTGCGGATTGCTCATGAGCGAAAGAGCCTCGAATATTGCGTTTCGTGATCCATCGAGGCGAGCTCGACGGCGAAGGTCGCGCTGCCGAACGCGTCCGAGTCGCGGGTCAACGCGCCGGCAACTGCCGCGCTGATGACGGACTCCAACGCTGCCACGATGCGCTGGCCATCGGTTTGCCCGATAATGCCGAGCCGCAAGCCGGCAGAAACCAGATTGGACGCCAACGCCTGGAGATATCCGAGCAGCGCGCAGTCGAGAGGAATCCCAGCCTGCGCCGTCGCGGCGCCCACCACGGCAGCGTAGCACACCGCGCCGCCGCTTCCGCTGAGCCCCTCGGCCCAGCGATCGAGAAACGGACTAGGCCACGCGGCGCAGCAAACGGCGAGGAACGCTTCGCCTTGCGCGGTTGTCTCGAGTCGAGTTTCGGCGGTGGCGCGAAACGCGACGCCTCGCCGGTTGGCGTCCGTCAGCCCGCCGATGTCGCCCGCCGACGACGCCCGATATGCATCGCGAAAGATATCCGCATCGACACGCCCTCCGCCCGAAGCGAGAATGGCGCTGAGCCAAAGCTGCAGCGCATCCCGGTCGCGGACGGCACCGCTCGCCACCGCGGCCTCGAGCCCGTGTGAAAAGGCAAAGGCGCCGATCGGAAACCCGGGAGACAGCCAGGCGAGCATCCTGTAAAGCCCGGCGCTGAAGCCCCCCTCCCGCGGTGCGGGCGAGCGGCTTTTCGGGTCACTCATGCTCATGATAGGCGCCGGCTTCCGGGTCGAACGGCGCCTCCAGGCGCGTGATCCGTCCGCCGAGCCCCACTACCATCTCTGCGATGACGTGATCGGCGTGAATCCGGAGTCGCTCACCGGCTACTTGCAGCGGCAGATGGCGATTGCCGAGATGCCAGGCGATGCGCAGCAAGTCCGACGGTTCGGCAGCCTCGATGTCGAAGACTGGCTCGGCGGCGGCGCGGACGCGCAGGTAGTCACCGCCGTCGAGTTCGAGGCCTTCGCCCTCGACTAGGTGATGCGGCCTCGGCAGATCGAGGAGATAGGCCTCCCCGGAATCGGCGATGAGGCGGATACGCCGCCGGTGCCGGTCGAGATAGGGGAGGGTTACAGTGTCGAGCGCCGCTTCCTCCGGCCATTCCCCACGCCGATGCACCGCAATCGCGCGCCGCATCAATAATCCACAATGAGACAGTGAGGCAGTGAGTTGACAGTGATTTGCAGGCTAGGCCGGTTCATCTCATTGCCTCACTGTCTCATTGTGAATTATTCAATACAGGAAATATCGCTGGGCCATCGGCAATACGGTTGCCGGCTCGCAAGTCAGGTGGACGCCGTCGGCGCGCACCTCGTAGGTCTCGGGGTCGACTTCAATGTGAGGCGTTGCGTCGTTCAGCACCATACGCTTTTTGTCGATTGCACGGATGCCGCGCGCCGGCAGCACGGTGCGTTGGAGCCCGAGCTGGTCGTGGATTCCGCGCTCGATTGCAATCGTCGGCAGGAATGTGACGCAGGAGGCCGAAAGCGCAAGGCCGAAGGCGCCGAACATCGGCCGGTAATGCACCGGTTGCGGCGTCGGGATCGAGGCGTTCGGGTCGCCCATCAAGGCCGCCGCGATTGCGCCGGCCTTCAGCACGAGGTCCGGCTTTACACCGAAGAAAGCCGGCGACCACAGGACAAGATCGGCCAGCTTTCCCACCTCGACCGAGCCGATGTGCTCGGCTAGGCCATGGGTCAGCGCCGGGTTGATCGTGTACTTCGCGATATAGCGCTTCACCCGGAAATTGTCCGACCGGTCGCTATCCTCCGGCAGCCGGCCGCGCTGCCGCTTCATCTTGTCCGCGGTCTGCCAAGTGCGGATGATGACTTCGCCGACCCGGCCCATCGCCTGGCTGTCCGAGGACATCATGCTGAACGCGCCGAGATCGTGCAGGATGTCTTCGGCAGCGATCGTCTCGCGCCGGATCCGGCTTTCGGCGAAGGCGACGTCCTCGGGAATGCGCGGGTCGAGGTGATGGCAAACCATCAGCATGTCGAGATGCTCGTCGACGGTATTGACCGTGAACGGTCGGGTCGGATTGGTCGACGAAGGCAGCACATTCGGCAGCCCACATACCTTGATAATATCGGGGGCGTGGCCGCCCCCTGCCCCTTCGGTATGAAAGGCGTGGATGTTGCGGCCCTTGAACGCCGCGATCGTGTCCTCGACAAAACCCGATTCGTTGAGCGTGTCGGTGTGGATCGCGACTGCAACGTCGAATTGCTCGGCGACGCCGAGGCACGTATCGATTGCCGCCGGGGTCGTTCCCCAATCCTCGTGAAGTTTCAATCCGCAGGCGCCGGCCTCGACCATCTCAATGAGCGCGCGCGGGTCCGAAGCATTACCTTTGCCGAAGAAGCCGAGATTGACCGGCAGCCCTTCGGCTGCTTGCAGTATTCGGCCCAAATGCCAGGGGCCCGGCGTGCAGGTCGTCGCCGCGGTGCCGGCGGCGGGGCCGGTGCCGCCCCCGAGCATTGTCGTGATGCCGCTGTAGAGCGCCTCCTCGACCAGCTGCGGGCAGATGAAGTGGATGTGCGAGTCGATGCCGCCGGCCGTGACGATGCGGCCCTCGCCGGCGATCGCTTCGGTCCCCGGCCCGATCACGATGTCCACGCCCGGCTGGATGTCGGGGTTGCCGGCTTTGCCGATCCCGCTGATGCGGCCATCGCGCAAGCCGATATCGGCTTTGACGATGCCCCAATAGTCTAGGATCACGGCATTGGTGATGACGGTGTCGACGGCGCCGTCAGCGCGGGTCGCCTGTCCCTGCCCCATGCCGTCGCGGATGACCTTGCCGCCGCCGAATTTGACCTCCTCGCCATAGATCGCGCGATCGCTCTCGATCTCGATGATGAGCTCGGTGTCGGCCAGCCGCAGCCGATCGCCGGTTGTCGGCCCGAACATCGCGGCATAGGCCTCGCGCGGAACCGCTCTCGGCATTGGCCTATCCCAGCTTGCCGTTGATCCGGGCGTTGAAGCCGACCACGCGACGCGCTCCGGCGTAGGCGACGAGCCGGACCTCGCGGCTTTGCCCCGGCTCGAAGCGGGTCGCCGTCCCGGCCGGGATGTCGAGGCGAAAACCGCGCGCCTGCTCGCGGTCGAAGGCGAGCGCGGCGTTGGTCTCATAGAAATGATAATGCGAGCCGACCTGGATCGGGCGGTCGCCGGTATTGGCGACAGTCAGGGTCACGGTCGGGCGGCCGGCGTTGATCTCGATCTCGCCCGGCGCGGTAAAGAACTCGCCAGGGATCATCGCGCCTTCCCGTCAGTCATTGCAAGGAGCCTCTGGTGACGCGAGGTTGCTTCGCGTTGCTCGCAATGGCGCCGTCTGCATCAGCGGATCGGCTCATGCACCGTGACGAGCTTAGTGCCGTCCGGAAAGGTAGCCTCGACCTGAATTTCGCGGATCATCTCCGGCACCCCCTCCATGACCTTATCGCGCGAAACGACCGCGGCCCCGTCGCGCATCAACTCGGCCACGCTCTTGCCGTCGCGCGCGCCTTCCAGGACGTAATCTGTGATCAGCGCCACCACCTCGGGATAATTCAGCTTCACGCCACGCTTCAGCCGGCGCTCGGCAACCATGGCCGCAACCGAAACCAGAAGCTTATCTTTCTCGCGCGGGGTCAGGTTCATAGGATTCCCTACACCTGCCGTTTACCTAGCATTAACCGTGCCATACTTATGGCGAAGCTTCTGCGCCCACGGTGCTCGACGGGCCTTCGTTCCCTTTGCGATCGGGTCCGTAGCGTAGGATCCGGACTTCCGACAGCGAGACGAGCCCACCTTTCACCATCTCATCCAGCAGCGGCAGAAAGGCCGCGATTTTCTGCTCGCTGTCGATGATCTCCACCACGATGGGAAGATCTTCGGAGAGACGCAGGACCTTAGCGGTATGAAGGCGGCTCGAATGGCCAAAGCCCATCGGTCCGCGCAGCACTGTCGCACCGGCAAGCTCTTGCTCACGCGCTTTGAGAATAATGGCCTCGTAAAGGGGATGATGGCCGAACCGGTCATTTTCGCCGATGAAGATACGCAGCAATACTGCCTGCTCTTCCAACTGCATCATCCGCTCCCGTCCATCAGGATCCGCGTCAGCGATTAATCAAGATGCCTGCGACATGCCCCAGCCAGACGCCGATCAAGCAGAATATGGTCGAGGCCAGTATATACGCTCCGCTGGCGAACCACTCTCCGTTTCGCGCGAGGTTGAGGGTTTCCAGGCTGAAGGAGGAAAACGTCGTATAGCCACCGCACATCCCGACCATCACAAACACGCGGAGATTGGCGGGTATCAAGAATACTCCGTCTGGTGCCGTTAAGGTATTGAAGATCCCAATGACAAAGCAGCCGGTGATATTGACGATCAAAGTACCCCAGGGAAAGGTGGCGCCGGCCCAATTTGCGACCACGCCCGATAGCCCATAGCGCCCGACCCCGCCAACCGCGGCGCCGAAGAAAACGCACAGATAAGTGATCCACACTTTTGGCTAATGACCCACCATCCATGGGCGATCGGGCGGGCTTTCGTGCACATTGCCGAACTGTTGCTTGATCAGCGGGCTGACCCCGTGATCGCGGCCATGATGCCGATGATCTCGCGGTAGGCCCTCACGGCGCACCACCTTCGGCTCATGAGCGCTGCGCTCGTTGCGTTCGTGCGCAGTGCGGTTATTCGACGAAAGCACGGCCAGCATCGGCGCCGCAGCCAGCCGCGGCGCCGGCAGAGCGCAACTCGGGCAGGGAACCTTTGCCTCCCATTCGCTCATGCTGCGCCATTCCCGGAACGGTCCGCAGGTTCCGCATCCATAATCATAGAGCGGCATCTCGTGTTTCCTCCATTGCGCCGGGCACCGCGTTCAGTGCGGCGGCACCGGACCGCCGGGCATCGCGCCGGTGAGAAGCAGATAGCCCGGAATCCAACCGGTATAAATCCCCTCGAGGGTGCACAGCGCCCCGGTAAATCTTGTCAATTCTTTTCTTCCGGCCGCGAGCAACAGATAAAATAGAAACCAGAGCACACCCCAAGAGAGCCAAGAAAACGCCAGCCAATAGTCCCACAGCGAGTGTGCGGTGGCAAAGCTCTGCAGAGCTATCGGGGCGCATGTGATGGCGACAAACAGGCAGAACCAGCCGAGCCCCCGACCGTCAGCCCCATTCCAACGGTTCCATGCAACCCAGTAATAGGTAAAGGTGAACAGTAGCAGAAATGCTGCACCCTTTATGCTGTCTGCATTGGCGCCCGGACCAAAGGCGAGATAGATCGCCACGATTAGCGTCAGAGTCCCGACGAAGACGTCGATCACGGCGATCTCCCGGTCTCCGACCTTGTCGAGTACCCACAACCCATTGAGGAAAAGGACGGCCCCAACCCAAAAGAGCGACAGCCCCAATAGCATCGTCGCCTCCTATTTTTCTGTTGAATGCAACGCCGGCGGTCTAGCCTGCGGGCGGTGTCGGGGCGACGAGTTGCCAGCCCCGACGGGTTCGGCCAGCCTAAGTGCAGGCCGAGACGTCACTCGCCGGCACCGAACGCGTTGGGCCGGAGGCGGTAGGACGGATGTCGAAATCGAAGATCTCCGTCGGGATTGCCAAGGTGCAGCACGCGTTCGGGATGTCGACAATACCGCTGATCCGGCCTTCGCAGGGCGCGGTGCCGAGGATCATGTACGCCTGCTCGCCGGTATAGCCGAACTTCTTGAGGTACTCGATCGCGTTCAGACAGGCCCGCCGGTAGGCGACGTGTGCATCGAGATAGAGCTGCTTTCCACTGGTCTCGTCGACCGAGATGCCTTCGAACACCAGATATTCGGAGAAGCGCGGCTCGATTGGGCTCGGCTTGAAGATCGGATTGACGATGCCGTATTTCGCGATGCCGCCCTTGATCAGGTCGACACCAATATCGATCCAGCCGGCCATCTCGATGGCGCCGCAGAAGGTGATCTCACCATCGCCTTGCGACCAGTGGATGTCACCCATCGACAGCCCACCGCCTTTGACATAGACCGGAAAATAAATTTTCGAGCCGCGCGACAGGTTCTTGATGTCGCAATTGCCGCCGTGCTCGCGCGGCGGCACGGTGCGCCACGCCTCTTGCGCAGCTGCTTGTGCCGTTCTGCCCGTCATCTGTCCCATCAGTGCGGTCGGCGCGTGCGGCGGTGCGAGCAGCGGCGGCACACGATCGGGATTGGTAGCGAGCAACTCCGCTTCCCGCCTGTTCGCCCTCTCGAGCAATTCGCGGTCGGGGAGGCACCCGATCAGGCCCGGGTGAACCATGCCGGCCCAGCGCACACCCGGGATGTGGCGCGAGGTCGTATATATTCCGTGGTAGTCCCAGATCGCCTTGCGTGCCTGCGGATAATGGTCGACGAGGAACCCGCCACCGTTTTCCTTGGCAAAGATGCCGGTAAACCCCCAGGGCGAATCCGGCAGATAACCGATGTCGAGGAGATCGACGACCATCAGATCGCCGGGCTCGGCTCCGTCGACCCCGAACGGTCCGCTCAGATAGTGAACCTTTGTCAGGTCGACGTCGCGGACGTCGTTGGCGCTGTCGTCGGGTGCAATCTGCCCGCCCGTCCAATCAAAGCATTCGACGCGGAATTCCGCCCCGGGCTTGTAGGTCTCGACCAAGGGTATATCGGGATGCCAGCGGTTGTGGGTTTTTATTTCCGCCGATTCGGGGGTCTTCTTGAGATCGGCGTGAAAGGCAACTTTCGGCATTACAACCTCCTCTCTCCACGATTTGCGAATGGGGTCGCACAGTCGCGCGCCAAGCAGCGATTATTACTTATTTACTCAGTTACCCACCTCCCAAAGGCCGATGCGGGAAGGTTCGTACGGTCAAGTCCGCTTGGTTTAGGCTCGCTGAGCATGGCACGCAACATAGAAAATTAACGTGCAGGAGATGTGCCAAACACGGCTTCGCGTGAATAACGCAGGAGGCCACGAACGCCCGCCGCCCGTTACCGGGGCAGATGGTTAAAATTCGGCCAGCTCTTTTTATGTTATGGTTAACGTAATCACAGGGCTATCCACGCGCGGCGAGGCTGCCTTTCTTGGAACTTCGAATTGCCGACCTGGCGACAATCAAATTTGCACCGGCAATTATCATGCCAAATAAATAGAAACCTTCCGCGATGCAGCCGAGTGAAATCATCGCGCACAGAAATTGATAGAATGGGTGCCAAATTGCCGCGTGAAACGCGCGATTTCAGCATGCGCCATCTTGCAACCAGGGCTGACATCTCTAACCGAGCCGCAATTAAGGGGTAGTTTATTTGTGTCGCTTTCCGCAACTCCGCCGGGTTATCGCTCGCTCGAGCAATCGGTCAGCATCACTTTCCGAATAGAATGGGCTTAGCGACTGGATTGCCTTTCGCGCGGTTTCTCTGAGATGCGGCTGGTCAACCCGTTTACCGGTAGCGTAGCAGGCTCTTTGATATTCTTCGATAATATCATCCAATTGCCGTAACGTTGCGTCGTGACCAGGAAGGTCAAACGAATAATCAAACAATGTCATCGCTTAAGTAAAGAATCCTAAGGAACGTCTAACCAAGTTACATCGGGCAGCGTTTAAAAATCGTCTATATCGGGTCAGGAAAAACACTAAACGTCCGCTTGAACGCCGGAAGAGGCTTTTCGAATATTAATTAAACATGCCAAACCCGCGGCAGGCGATCCGGTAATCCCAAGGCCGCCGATCGGAAATGACAAGCAAGATCGGCATAAGCCCGGCGCAATACGGCCGCATCCGCAGCGAGCCACCGGGCGATGACGAGGCCGGAGACCGCTGTCGCTCCGGCGCGTAAACCCGTTGCCGCGCAGGCCGATTGTACGATACGGGCACAATCGAGGACGCTGCGCGAGTTTCCTGCTGGCGGCGACAAGATCATTGTCGCAAAGGCCGCCGCGCCGTCGAAACAGGCGGGATCATCGATGATCCGCGCGACATCTTCCTCTAGATGAAGCGCGTCGCCCCACACGATTTCGCCGTCGCGGCGCAGTTCCCAAACCTCGCGCAGAAAGCCGCTAGCGAAGCGCTCTCCCCGCGCGCGGCGGCCAAAGACGATGATATCGCCGCCCAAGAATGCAGAGCCAGGCGCGAGATCGATGATCGTTTCGCGCTGCAGCCGGGCGCCGTCGAACAGGATCGTCTCCGGCGGCAAGAATTCGAGAGCGGCGCCGGGCGCGATCGATAGGGTCTGTTTGATTATTGTGGTTCGGCCGGTCGACCGATAGACCTTCTCCGCCGCGGACGCGGTGATGTGTGCCGAGCTTCCTGGCGCGAGTTCGACGCGGACATCCAACCGGTCTCCGGCGACGAGCCCGCCCGACGTCGTGACGATGACCGCAACTGGCGGATCGCCTGCGGCAGGTGCGGGAAACAACACGCGCAGCGGGTCGCGCTGGTAGAGATGCGCGAGGCGGGTGACGCCGTCGCGCCGGGCGAAGCCGATTTCGGCGGCGCCCTCGGTCAATAGCCGAGGGCAAGCCCGTCCTTGCGCGGCTCGGAACCGCCGATCAGCACGCCGCGCTCGTGGTCGATCCAGATCGCCTGGCAGCCGCCGAGCGGCACCTCCTGCATCGCGATCTCGTGGCCGCGACGCGCAAGCTCGGCAACAACCGGCTCGGGATTGGCGCGCTCGACCTGCAGCACGCCATTGAGCGGCAGCATGCGCGGCTGCTCGGCCGCCTGCTGCGGGTCCATATCGCGGTCGAGCAGCCGGTGAATGAAATGCGCGTGGCCGACCGCCTGATAATGTCCGCCCATGACCCCGAACGGCATCACGGCGCGGCCGTCCTTGACCAGCATCCCCGGGATGATCGTGTGCAAGGGCCGCTTGCGCGGTGCAATCGCGTTGGGGTGGCCGGGGATGGTGCGGAACCCGGTGCCGCGGTTGTGCAGCAGGACACCGCATTCGGGCGCAAGGATGCCGGTGCCGAAAGCCGAGAACAGCGAGTTGATGAACGAGCAGGCGTTGCCGTCGCGATCGACGGTGCAGAGATAGACCGTATCCTTGTGCTCGATCTCCGCCCAGCGCGGCCCGGGCATCGCACGGTCGAGCCGGATCGTCCGGCGCACGCGCTCGGCGCGCGCCTCCGACAGGAAATCCGCGACATCCACCGGCACGTGCTCGGGATCGCAGATGAAATTGTCGCGCACCCAATAGGCCGCTTTGCTCGCTTCGGCGAGAAGATGCAATCGGTCGGCCTCGCTGAACGCATCGCCGTCGAGCGCGTAGCCGGCGAGCGTCCGCAGGATCATCAACGCCGCCATTCCCTGCCCATTCGGTGGGCATTCATAGACCTCGTAGCCGCGATAAGAGGCGTGGATCGGCTCGACCCAGTTCGAGCGCTGAGCCGCAAAATCCCCCTCCTCGTGCAGACCGCCCAGTGATTTCAGTCGGGCGACGATCTCGCGCATGACTGCGCCGTCGTAAAAGGCTTCGCGGCCCTCCCGCCCGATCCGGCGCAAGGTGGCGGCGAGCGGCGCGTTCCGCATCTTGTCCCCGGCCTTGGGTGGTCTTCCACCCGGCAGGAAGAGCGCGGCGGTGACGGGATCGCGCAGTTTCTCCTGCGCGCGGTCCCAGTCGGCCGCCACGCGCGGCGTCACCATGTAACCCTCCTCGGCCGCTCGCGCTGCGGGCTCGAGCAGTTCGGCGAGAGGTCGGGTGCCGTACTCGCGGTTAAAGGTGCACCAGGCATCGATCGCGCCGGGGATAGTCACCGCATGCGGCGTCTGTACGCGGATCTCGCCGATGCCGCGGTCGACATACCAGTCGACCGTCGCCTTGGCGGGGGCGCGCCCGGAACCGTTGAGCGCCACCGGCAAGGCACCCTGCCGCGAATAGAGGATGAAGCAATCGCCGCCGATCCCAGTGCTTTCCGGCTCGACGACGCACTGCATCGCGACCGCCGCAATCGCGGCATCGGCGGCGTTGCCGCCCGAGCGCAGCACGTCGAGGGCAGCCAAGGTCGCCCTCGGGTGCGAGGTCGCGGCCATGCCGTTCGCCGCCATCGCCGCCGAACGCCCGGGAACATTGAAGTCACGCATAATCGAGCCATCTGCCGTGTTGTTGCGGTCACTCCATCGGCACATCGCTGGCCGGCGGTCATCCCGCTTGTACGGGACTAATGCCGCGTCCTAACCTGCCGGTCAATTCGCCAGCCGAGAAAAGCATAGTTTATGGACGGAAACCTGACCCCGCTGCAGTTTCCGGTTGCGGCGGCGCCCCGGCCGGGCGAGACGCTGACGATCGCCCCGGGCGTGCACTGGCTGCGGATGCCCCTCCCCTTCGCGCTCGACCACATCAATTTATGGCTGCTCGAAGACGGCGCCGGCTGGACAATCGTCGACACCGGCTATGCGATGGCCCAAACCAAGGAGCTGTGGGAGCAGATCTTTGCCGAGCGACTCGGCGGATCGCCGATCGCTCGGGTCATCGTGACGCACTACCACCCGGACCACATCGGGCTCGCCGATTGGCTGACCCAGCGTTGGCAGGCGCCCTTGTGGGTCACCGAGAAGGAATGGCTGTCCGCCCGGGTGATGAGCCATGGAGCCGAGGATTTCGCCCCGATGCGGCGCAGTTTCGCTCGCCGCGCGGGTCTCGACGACGCGGCAGCCGAGCTTTTCAGCGAACGGGAGAACAGCTACCGCCGCGGCGTCCCGTCGGTGCCGGCGAGTTTTCAGCGGCTTGCCGACGGGATGGCGATCGAGATCGGCGGACGGGAATGGCGGGTCATCGTCGGCGAAGGCCATGCGCCGGAGCTCGCCTGCCTTTACTGCGCCCAAACCGGTGTGCTGATCGCCGGCGACCAGGTATTGCCGAGGATCTCGCCCAACATCAGCGTCCAAGCACACGAGCCCGACGGCGATCCCCTCGCCCGCTATCTCGCGTCCTTGGCCAAATTGCGCGATGCGGTACCGCCCGAGACGCTTACCCTGCCCTCGCACAACCTCCCGTTTTTCGGGCTGCACACTCGGATCGAGAGCCTCGCCGCACATCACCGGGCGCGCTGCGGCGAGGTGATCGCCGCTTGCGGCGTCCCGAAGACCGCCCTCGATATGGTCAAGGTTCTATTCCGGCGCGCCCTCGACGGACACCAGATGGGCTTCGCCCTCGGCGAGGCTCTCGCCCACCTGAATTACCTAATGCACCAAGGCGCCCTCGACCGCGAGCTCGGCGCGGACGGCGTCCACCGGTTTATCCGGGCATCGGCCTAGACAGCGTCAAGCCCGACAATGACGGTCTTAAATTGAGGCCGCGTGAGCGGCTGGAACCATCCGGTCATTTCGTCTGTTTCGGGCAATCGGTACCCAAAACCATCCCCAATCGACAGTTCTGCAATCTGCAGAACTCGAAGGAGAATGTTCCATGTCGCTCAAACAACCCGCAATCATGCTGGCGGCCGTTGCTCTTTGCGTCGCTGCGGGTTCCACACCCGTCTTGGCCCAAGCCGGGAGCTGCGTCGATCAATACAATCGAGTGACGGCGCTCTATCAGACCGCTCCGCTGTCTCCTGAGTACAACCAGATGGCCGCCGCCTATAGCGCCCGCTGCCTGGCTGGCGCCTCCGCGGTCCCGGCCCCGGCTTACTACGGTAGCACCGCCGGGTATGGCTACAACGGCCCTGCTTACTACGGATACGGCTACAACGCGCCTGTCTACTACGGACCCGGCTACCCGCACATCAGCCAGCACGGCACGGTGCAATGAATTTGACCCGCCTTTAGTCGCCCCTCGGCGGCGCGCTGACTGGTAAGGTCCAGCAGCCGCGCCAGCGCGTCGCCTTCGGCGAGATCGGCGGGCCGGCCATAGTGCTGCGATGACACCCGCGTCGAGTTCGCGGGGTCTGCCGAGTCGTGACACATGTACGATGATCGTAGCGGTTCCGGCGCGAACCTGCCGGAGGACGCGATCTATCCGATCAACCTCGCCGACGACACCGGCAAGCCGCTGGATGGCGCCAATCGCTATGTCCTCCATTTCGAAAGCAGCGCCATTCCGCCGGTCAACGCCTTCTGGTCGGTCACGCTCTATGACGCCGAGGGCTACCAGGTGCCCAACAGCCTCAACCGGTTCGCCGTCAGCAGCTGGATGCCGTTCAAATACGACCCGGACGGCTCCCTCGACCTCTATTTCCAGAACGAAAGCCCCGGCGCCGACAAGGAAGCGAACTGGCTGCCGCACCGAAAGGGCCGTTCAACCTCACCATGCGTCTCTATGCGCCGAAGAGCGACGCGCTGACCGGCAAGTGGAACCCGCCGCCGGTGACGAAGGCAGCCGCGCCGACACTGTTGCCGGCGCAATAACCGTCGTCGTTGCCCGGCGGCGGTTTCCACATCCTGTGTCGCTGCGCTTGCTGCTTGGCTCTGTGGGTCGACGCTTGCTAGACAAAACCTACCGATAGGCTTCTAACGTTCGGCACCCGCCCACCTCACCGTCATGCCCGCGAAAGCGGGCACCCAGAGCCGGCGGGCAGCGGCGCCGGCCTGGCCCCCACTTTCGCGGGGGCGACGAGAAAAAGGCAGCCGGAGCCCTCCGTTGGTTGATACCACTAGCTCGCCGAAATTCACTTCGCGCTGTAGCCAACCGCGGTCGCTGCGAAGCCGGCGGCGAAAAAAGTTAAACCAGCTATTCCACTTGATGCTGCTGACGATGCCAAAATCTTCCCAGACGAGAGTGCCAACCACGCTAAGGGCCCACGCAAGCGCCGAAATGCCTCCCCAAAATACCGCCAAGACTTGAGCCTCGGCATGCGGTCGAGATGTGCCATAGCCGCTGTGAAACGCCCAGAAAATCACGAGCGTAACACCTGCAAACATCAGAACCGAACGAACGGGCGACCACACAGTTAATAGCTTTTGTCTTTATAGATTGTCAGCGCAGCCCCGATTAACGCTCCAGCCCCGCATATAATCCCGCCCGTCAGAGCAACCGACCCAATGAAAGTTGGCGCCCAAAAACGAGTACGCAGCCGCCAGTACTAGGACGTAGAGCGAGAGAGCGTAAGCTAAAACAGCCACTAACGGCTTAAGCCGATGCAGCGGAAATTTTGAAGCGGAGCGACTTAGAGACACCATCTCACTTCAGATTAGCCTCGGTGCAGGCAAAGTCAACCCAACAAGTCGCGAAACGGGGGATTCTGGAAATCCGTTGCCGGAACCTTAGATCGCCCACGTGGCAGGCGGCGCAAGCTGCCGCTGCCATGGCCCGCCGGTTCGCCAAGCAATTGCGGGAAAACCTTCCGCGAGAGTTAGAACTCTGGCCAGAAAGTGAGTTAGACCCCTGATGATCAAAGTAATGACAGCATCGATCCGAGATAAGCTATGGCACAAGATGCGACAGGACTTGGCGAAGTTCGTACCGGAGATTGCCGGTAACCAGCAACTCATGTGTTGTGCCTGTGGACGCTTCCTTCCCCGAGAATGCTTCGACCTCGATCACCTCGTTCCGCAGCAGGCACTGAAGCAAGACCCGGATGTCGTACGAACCAATCCTGCAACTCCTGCGAACGTAAGAGCGGGGAACTTACTGCTTTGCAAAAAACCCCTGAAAATTAGAGGGGTTACAGTGTGCGGAAATGGATGCAATAGTTGGAAAGGTCACGTTTACGACAAACCAATCCGTGAATTGATATCTACAAAAGCGTTCAAGCCTGACAAATGTACGCAGGTGCATATCATTGCCGCGCTGGGTCTTGCATACTTGGCTATGGTGGCCGAATTTGGATATGTCGTAGTGTTGATGCGCAGCGGCCTACTGATGCGAGAGCAGTTCTTTAAACCCTACAAATTCCATAATGGTTTACCGCTCCCGAGCCAGATGCTTCTTGGTGGCGGCATGATGTCGCCCGACGCGCCAGTGTGGGCTAAGCCATTCTCCTTTGGCTTCCAAAGGCCGGGGTTCTGCGTAGTCGCGGCACGCAATTTTGGCATCATGCTTCCGATTTCTCGTGATCCCCGTGAGCCGGTTGCAACACATCTACAGATTGTGCCCGCCAAATACAAGCTGCGGCCGGACTTTAGGACAGTGTTTGGTTGAAGGGGCGTCACCGGATGGCCGAGACGCTGTGCGGCTCGGGGTGCTGCGCGCCTAGGCACCCCGGCCCCAATGGGCCGCGCGAAAGCCGTCGCAGATGGACATTACGGAAAAATTGACGCGCGCCGCAGAACAATGCCTTTGCGGAAATTAGCGAGAGCGGCAGCTGATGAATTTGGATCAACTTAACATTTTGGTTGAAAGGCTCAGAAAGGAAGCAATTGGCGAGCCCCACAAGCCAGAGGAGAGAGATACCCTCGAATATCAAGATCAGTCCGCGAAGGTCGTCGCTGTCTTGAAACTGGTAAGAGCAGCGCACGGCGTCAATGCGATGCTTTTGTTATGTCGTGCCGGTCTGTTCATCGATTTTGAGGCTATTATTCGGTGTGTGAATGACTGCCCGGAGGAAGTGTACTTTCTGTTAGAAAATTTTCCTATAACCTCAGGCAATGTAGATCGGTTCGTTCGATCATTTTTCGAAAGCACGATAGATGGATACCTTTTGAACGAGCTACCTGACGTGCCGCGAAAGAAAATCAGGAGCGCAGAGGTTCGTGTGTTGAAAGGTCGTCATGATGACAGAATGCTTAAAATGTCGGAAGATATATACAAAGTATTTTGCGGATACGTGCATGCCGACTATGCACACATAATGGAAGTGTATGAAGGAAAGTCCTGCAATTTCAACTTGAGTGGTGTTCCTTCCGTGCAACAGCGTCAAATACGAATGGAGCATGTAGAAGTGGCCGCAGAGTCGATACTGCATGCCGCTGCGTTCATCCCGGATACTCTCGGACTGAACGAATTGCATCGTGACATTGTGCAAGCACTGGCTCTGGTTTGACCTCATTTGGCTGTTGGCCTCGAAACGTGCTCTTGCCCGCGCCGTAGGTTCTGTGAGTTGGGCAAACGTCGCACCCTGCGCGTATCATCGGCGAGCCTCGGCCTTCTACGCCGGGGTCAATTTCGGTGGTCGGCCCATTCGCTGCCCATGCTTTTGGGCCCGGCTGCGGCCTCGGACGGTGCTGTGCGGATTAGGCCGTTATGGGGGCATCAACGGGGATTTTGTTCTCGTTGACGGGTGGTGAGAACGCAAGACCGAGGGTTCGCAAGAGATGGTCGAGGGCGTCGGTAAGGCGCTGGTAGAGGCGGTCGAGCGGCGAACGCTTGCGGTTGGGGAGGGCTCGGTCAGCGGGGATAGGGTGGAGGAGAGCAGCGGTCAGTGGAGCGTAGACGCGGTCGAAGAGTTTCAAGAAGATCAGGCAGACCGAATATCCCTCGGCCTGCAAACGGTAGCGGCGGGAGCGGGGCAGCTTTTCGACAAGGCCTTTGGCGCGCAGCTTGGAGAGGTCATAGCGCAGGGAGGCCAAGCTGTACTGCTGCACGGTGCAACCGAGGGCGGCGATGACGTGCGGATAGATTTCGCCGGTACTGAAGGTGTTGGCGGGCGGGATCTGCGCAAAACGTACGAGGGCGTGCATGAGGGCCAATTGGCGAGGATTGTCGAGCTTGAGGCCGGGAATGCGTTTGCCGGTTGCGGTGATGGTTGGTTTGGCCAGCCGGTTGGAGCTGACCGCGATCCACAAACGTCTCGAGAATGTCCTGCTGGATATTCAAATAATTGTTATTGATCGCGGAGAGCTTGTCGCGCAAGGCCGGAAGGTGCTCGACAGCCTTGTTCACTCCGTAGTCGGTCACGTTGTTGCCGGCGGCCTCGGTTCGGAGGATCAGGTGGTCGCGCACATATTGCTTGATAAAGCCGTTGCGGTAGTGGCTGCGGATCACCGGGTTGGGCAGGTTCATGTCTTCGATCTCGGTCTGAAGCTTGCCGCGATACTGTTTGGTGACCCTGCGGCCGAAGATCACGGTGATCTTGTTCGGCTGGCCGATGGTCCGGTTGGCGTCGAGCAGGCGTTCGCCCAATTTGTCGAGCGCGGCGCGGCGACGAAAGATCAGATTGTCGCAGAATTCGATCTGGGAGAAGAACAGCCGGTGCCGGCAGCCTGCTTGTCGCCGCTCTGTTTCCGTAAAGAACGGAGTGAAGCGGGTCAGCCATTTCTGGCCGCAGCTCGACAGATCCTCTGCAGTCAAAGTGTCGGCGAGTTCTTGGAGACGTTCGGGCCTCCCGCATCTGAGAAAAGCGTTGGAGCACTGCTGGAAATCGATGTCTTCCTCGCGCATGCGGTTTGCCAGCCAGTGATGTTGATTGAGGCACACCCGCGCCGAGAACGGAAGATACGGGCAGATACGAACAAAGATCCGGCCCCAGTGCTGGTCGTTGACATAAAGGTTGTATTGCGCGATCCAGCGTTCGGCGATCTGAAGATGCCAGCGGTTGAGCTTCTTGTCGCCGATCGCGGTCATAATACGCGCTGGTTCTCTGGCTTTCAGGATGACGACCACTTGATCCGGCTTTGCTCCCTTGAAGTATGGGTCGACGAATTCGTCGCGCCGGCCCTTTGGCGCCTCGACAATCGGGGCGTTCCATTTGTCGGCCTGATCCTTCACCCAACACTGAAATTGCTCCGCGGCGCCGCGCAGGACATCGCGGCTGACCGGATAGAGGTGCCGATAGGTCGCGAAAAAGCCGACGACCCTCTCGGGCTGCTGAAATGGCTGGATGAGCCCGTTCAGCAGGATCCGGTCAAAACACCGATAGCCAAAGCGGATGCTGTCCCTGTGATGCTCGTAAAAGGCATTCATCGCCGCCTCCCCTTGATCCGAGGCCGACAACATAGACCGCTGCGATATCGCCTTGCGCACCCCCAAATGGGGGATATCAAGGGCAAAGCCCTTGGCTAGTTAGATCGCGCTCCATGTTGGCCAAGCCGCCCAAGCCGGCAACCATCAGCCGCCCGGTGCTGGTGCCGGTATCGGCCCACGGCTCAGCGCGTGAACGAAATTGCGCCTTGTCGTCCACGATCTGCTTGACGATGCCGAACAAGTCAAAGGTGCTGCGGGCCAATCGGTCAATGCGCGTCAGTGTGACCACGTCGCCGGGCGAGAGGGCGTTGAGCAGTTTAAGCAGTTCGCGCCCGTCGCTGGGCGTGCCGTCACCGGCGAGTGTCGCGCTTCTCAGGGAAACGAGAAATTCGGATCGCTCGCAGTAACGGGCAGAGAGACGTCGAGGAATTGAACGTCGATGTTGCTGCCAGACACCAATTTCGCGAGCGGCCAGCTTACGTCGACCTGCTCCTCCGGGGGGCAAGGAAACTCAGCGCATTTGAACCAAAGTACAAGATATACGCCATAATCCGCACTGACCGAATGCATGTACGCGGGGAGTTGGTGCTGGAGGCCGTGCCGAAGATCGGCAGCATGCGCGTTCTTGCCTTCAACCGCAATCCTCGCAAGACCGCCGCCGGTCAAGGGCGCCACTACCTTGAGATCAGGAGATCCGACGCCCGTTGAAGGCTCACGGTCGAGTTCATACCCTCCGACAAGCGCATGATCGCCCAGAAGTGACGCGATGAGAGCCATCGATTGTGGCTCAAGCTTGGGCATTGGGTTCCCTCGCGAGCGGTCTTGTTTCTGGTAATCCCAAAACGAGCGACGCGACATTTCGATCTTTTGGCGTAGCTGGGACAGCCCTTCGATGAAAGAGGCGGCAAACTCAGAGGGCGATGCATACGCTACACGCGGCAGGAGGCTGAGTTCGTGCGCGCGCCTGATGACGGTCGGCGGCACAATCAAGGTCGGCGTGTCGACGCTAGCGCATCCCGTATCTTTATTGTCAACGATCAGGGCCAGGTGAAATACGTTGAGGCCCCACGACAGAAGAATTTGGACACTCCGAGTCATCGGACCAATCGCTTTCGAGGCGACAAAACGGTTTCGAACAAAACGGACGGAGCCATCGCGCATTTCCAAGCTCATCAAATAGTCCGGGGAGGAAACTGCGAAAAGAGTTCCTTCTTGTTTTATATCGAATAGTTTTACATGAAATGACGCCACACTGCTCAGAAGCCCTGATATCGGCAATCGCGGAGAAAGTCCGTCAGCAATGAAGACGTTCAGATCCTTGTGAGTATAGGTGGGCATTTGCCCTCTACTCGTAGGGGTTACAGCGTCGCATGCATGGCGATCACGCGCGAGAGCAGCGCCCTGCGTATGTTAAAGGTTGTTCAGCCGCACAGGTGTTCAAGCTGCATATTTTCTACCACTCGCGCACGTTAAGGGCGAAACAGAACGCGCGGTTTTCAAGCCCCGCATCTGGAATCAACACCGAACCGGCGCAGCTGCGGCCGGTCGGTTTTGTCTGGTGCTGCATCTGCAACGATAAAATTGCCATAATGTTCGTGTTTGATGTTCGCTCCGGGAGCACCGAGGGGCGGCGCAGGATGCGCGAACGAGGTGGAGCGATGGCTGTTGTTTCGCTGCAGAAACAGCCAAAGCAGCCAGGGCCGCTGGCTGGTGCAAGATTTGTGATTGAAGGAGTTGGCGATGCCTGATCTCGACCAGATAAAACAGGGGAACGGTCGAGCGTGACGGGTTCGCGAAGGGGCAGTCCGCCAATTCTGCGGGCGGCCGCAAGTCTACCAACCGGCCACTCCGAGCCGTTGCTTGCGATCGAGACGAGCGACTTTGACCGGTGCTTGCAGCTCGTCGAGGCCAGCCATGCTCGCGCCGCGGCATGCATGTACGACGCCGGGCCGGATGGATACTTCAACTCAGAGGCGAGATTTTGCTGCAGATTCGCTGCAGATGCAGCGAGGCGCAATCGCCGCTGCAATTCGTGATTGCGGCAGGTCAACGGGCCAGGGGCATCGAGGATACGCACCGACATTAGCTACACCCACCGGCGATGAGTGTGTTCTCGAGGCTGGACGTGCGGCCGATCAAGAAATATACGTCTGCCCTCAGCTAATGTTGACAACAAGCAGGGAGGAGGAAGCAGTGGTTCAACAGCTAAATCGCCGCTTCGTTGCAGCCGCGGTAGTCGTCGCCTCGGTGCTTGTTTCGAGCGCGGCAAGGGCGGCCGAGCCGATCACGATCGGCTTTGGGATGGCGCTGACCGGCGGGCTCGCTGCAGCCGGCAAGACCGCTCTCTTGGCGATGCAGATCTGGCAGGACGATGTCAACGCCAAGGGCGGGCTCTTGGGCCGGCCGGTAAAGCTCGTTTATTACGACGATCAGAGCAATCCGCCGACCGTGCCGGGCATCTACACGAAGCTCCTCGACGTCGACAAAGTCGACCTCATCGTCTCCGGCTACGGCACCAACATGACGGCGCCGGCGATGCCGGTCGCCATCGAGCACAACCGGCTGTTTCTCGGCCTTTTCGCGTTGGCGGTAAACAGCGAGTTCCATTACTCCCGATATTTCTCGATGCTGCCGACAGGGCCCGACCCCAAGCACGCATTTTCGGAGCCCTTCTTCAAAGTGGCGATGGCGGGCGAGCCAAAACCCAAAACGCTAGCGATCGTCGCCGCCGACGCCGAATATCCTAAGAATGCTTCCGAAGGGGCACGCGACACCGCCAAGTCTCTGGGCTTGAAGATCGTTTACGACAAGAGCTATCCGCCTTCGACGAGCGATTTCACGCCGATTGTCCACGCGATCCAGGCGACCAATCCCGAGATCGTGTTTGTCGCCTCCTACCCGCCCGACTCGGCCGGCATGGTTCGCGCGGTTACCGAGGTCGGTCTCAAGACGCGATATTTCGGCGGCGGCATGGTCGGCCTGCAATTCACGCCGATCAAGCAGCAATTCGGACCGAAGCTCAACGGTATCCTCGATTACGACTGGTGGATCCCCGCACCGACGATGCAGTTCCCCGGCATCACGGAGTTCCTCAAAAAGTACCAGGCGAAGGCGCCCGCCGAAGGCATTGACCCACTGGGCTGGTACCTACCGCCCTTTGCCTATGCGAACCTGCAGGTGCTGGGTGAAGCTGTCGAGGAGACGAAGAGCCTCGACCAGAGCAAGCTCGCCGACTACATCCGCAGCCACCCGTTCAAGACCATCGTTGGCGACATCAGCTTTGGCAAGGACGGCGAATGGGCAAAGCCGCGGGTGCTCGAAGTCCAATGGCAAAACATCAAGAGCAACAACATCGACGAATTCAAGGACACCAAGACCGAGGTCATTCTCGAGCCGGCGGAATACCGCACCGGGTCGGCGATCGCGCCCTATAACGGCAGCGGCGAATAGGAGAAGGACATGGCGAGGATCAACCACGTGGCGCTCAAGGTCACCGATCTCGAGGCGGCGACCAAGTTCTATGAAAACGTGTACGGCTTCCGGCAGGTACATACCGGACGGTCGCGCGGTCACGTTTCACGCCACCTGACAGACGGCTATATCGACCTCGCACTGATGGTCTACGACAGCGAGGAGGACGAGGAAGCCAGGCTCGTCGGCGAGGGTCCGGCAATCCACCATTTCGGCATCGAGGTCGATGACCACCAGGGTTTTGCGGAGAAGGTCGTCGCCAATGGCGGCAAAATCCTCTCAAAGCCCGGCGAGGTCCCGATCAAATACCGCGCGCCCGACGGCACCGTCGCCGAAATTGTGCCGAACGGCCGCTACGAGAAGATGCGGGACAAGCAACCTTAAACGACAGGCGCGCGGAGCGGGCGGATGTCCGGGGCCGGGCGTAAGGCCGCTTCGGTTTTGGCCTGCAGCGCCGGAAAATCGATGTCCTCGACCATCTCGCGCACGACCAGCCCCTCGGGGTCACATCGATGACCGCGAGGTCGGTGTAGATCCGGCGGACCACCGCAGCGGCGGTCAGCGGATACCCACATTGCCGGCGGATGCGTGGCGCGCCGGATTTGGTCGTATGCTCGACCAAAACGCGGATTTCCTTGGCGCCGACCGCCAGGTCCATCGCGCCGCCGACGCCGGGCGGAAAGGCGGGATCGTCGGTCGTCCAGTTCGCCAGATCGCCTTTCTCCGACACCTCGAAGGCGCCGAGCAACGCCAGGTCGAGATGACCGCCGCGGATCATCAGAAACGAGTCGGTGTGGTGCACATAGCTGCCGCCGGTGACCAACGTGATCGGCTGCTTGCCGGCGTTGATCAGGTCCCAGTCGACTTCGTTGTCGCCCGGCGCCGGCCCGACGCCGAGGACGCCGTTCTCGCTGTGCAGGACGATCTCGCGATCGGCGGGAATGAAATCGGAAACCATTGTCGGCAGGCCGATCCCGAGGTTCACATAGGCGCCATCGGCAAGATCCTGCGCGGCCCGCCAGGCGATTTGGCGACGTTTCAGCGGCATCCGTTCCTCCCTCACCTGTCCCGAGCAAACGCGCCGATGCTACCCAGGTCCGCCACAACCCGCAAGCCGCCCAGCGTCAGGCTCGGGAGGCGGTCACCGATTGTTGTTTACCGTATGCAACGGGTGATTAACTTCTGCGATGAACAGGGAGGCGCCTAGAATTGTCCAGCCATTAATGTGTTAGACTACCCAACCAAACCGGATAGAGGGGGCGCGCTATGTCGATTATCGGTTGGATCGTTCTGGGTCTGATTGCCGGGTTCATTGCCAGCAAGATTGTAAACAAGTCGGGGGAAGGCTTCTTTCTCGACATCGTCCTGGGCATTGTCGGGGCGATCGTCGGGGGGTTCATCTTCTCTGCAGTGGGAGCCAGCGGGATTACCGGCTTCAACATCTACAGTATGGTGGTGGCGATAATCGGCGCCATCATTGTGTTGGTCCTCTACCACGCCGTGGTTGGCCGGCGAGCTTGATTGGAGGCTCAAATGGGACTTCTCGACGACGTTCTCGGATCCGCAGTTCCGGGCGGAGGTCTTGCCAAGCCGCTGATGATTGCCGCGACGGCGTTGCTTGCGGCAAAGGCAACCGGAGGTCTCGGCGGTCTCCTCGGGGGAAGCGGCGCGACGGCCGCTAACCAGCCGCCGGGCATGCCTAATCAGCCGCAGGCG
>CAVOWQ010000035.1:0-114352 GCA_963700195.1 uncultured Alphaproteobacteria bacterium | reverse complement strand
GTTTTGCATGTACTCGTTGCATTTAGCCTTGTTCTGTCCTGACTGCCGCCGTCCAGCCAAATCGTCCATAAATGTCCCAGATGTATCCGAATTCTGGCGACCCAAGCGACATTTTCCGAGCACATTCAATTCCAACAAGACAGTCAGTATCAGCTACTGCGTGACGAGAGAAGTCGTTTACAATGTATTCAATTGATTTTGGTAAGACCTTAGGACTCTATAGGTTAATGATGGCATACAGCCTGAATTGTGGCCCATTCCTTTCGGACATCAAGAACAAGAGATAGGAGTCCTTAAGAGCACGACCAAGCCAATTGAAAGAACCTGGATGCCCAGGAAGCGCCCGAGGGTAAGGGCGCCGGGCATTGGTCGTTGGCCCGGCTTGGCCACGCCTGGGGCCTCAGCGCAACGCCTGGGGCCTCAGCGCTCGTGCGATCAATCGAGCTATCAAACGGAACGCTGATGTTGATTTTCGCCTCATTTGGCCGCCATCTAGCCATCGACGGCAAGAGGCGCCCGGAGGCCAGCAGTCTCAAAGACCGACGTGCTCGAATAAACAGTTTGTCTTCAATGCTATACAGACACCGTGGCACGATCGTTGCACAATCGACGACCTTGAATCAACTCCAAAACAACCCCAGAAAAACCCTCGCAACCGCCCGTTAAAGCGGGTTTCTCGACCGTTCGTTGTAATGTGTGAACTCTCAGACCGTGTTATCAGCGACTTAGCCAGCCTGCCCGGATGTGAGCCACGGGCCCGCACAACTCGGCCACCTGCGCTCGAGCCCCGCTTTGCCGCCTGAAACCAGCCCGCGATCCCACTCCCGACTCGCGCCCCGGCTGGCGTCCTTCAGCCCGGCCCCGCGCTGCAGCCGTGGCCCAGCGGAATTCGAACAAGCGGAGGCCCGTTCGTGGTGCGCTGTAACCCCATTGGTTGCTGACAGTTAGGTACCATCCAAAAAAAGGATTGTTAAAATTGGCAAGCGGGGTGGCCAGAGCGCCCCGCCACGTCTTTCCCCACGATGGCGACGCTGCCGTGGCCGATTTCGAGCGGCCCGCCCCGGGGGGTTGGGATTTCAAATTCGTATACGATAGAGCGCTACCTCCCGCCCGCTCACGCCCTCGGTTCGGGATTTTCTCCTCCGAGCCAGGAACGATCCCTCGGCAGAGGCCGGGCCCGAAATGCCCCCCGGGTAGAATTTTTTTTACGGCTCCGCTCCGGCATGCCCGCTGTCTGGCCGCAATAGCCCGAGCGTCAGTTTGAGGATGGTGCTCTTGCCCGCGCCGGCTACCCCAAAGATGGCTCTAGTTTCGCCGCAGGCCAGATGAAAGGAGATGCCGTCCAGCACGACCTTTCGGTCAAAGGCCAGCCGAACATCCTCAAAAATGACCGCGTCGGCGGCCGGCTGGCGGATCGGCGGCTCGACTGCGTTCGAGGGGCAGAGTCGGGGTCGGCATGCTTTTGAATCCGTCGCTGCGGCTCGGGCCCGATCGCTCACCCGGCCGCAGCCGGCGTCACCCTCCGAGGACCACCATCAGGAATCGGGTTACAAAAACGTCCACCGCGATGATCAGAATCATAGCCGCCACCACGGCTTCGGTCGTGGCGCGTCCGACCCCCTGGGTCCCGCCCTTCGCCGACAGTCCGTAGTAGCAGCCGACGGTCGCAATGATAAAGCCGAATACCAGGGGCTTGGCCAATCCCATGAATACATCGGAGAAAACCAGGATCTGCCAGGCATTGCTCCAGTACTCATGCGAGTCCAACCCCAGCAGCAGACTGGCGACCAGGTTTCCCCCAAACAAGCCCAGCAGATCCCCCAGGATGGTCAGGAAAAACAGCATCACGATGGTCGAAACCACCCGCGGCGTCACCAGCTTCTTGACCGGGTCGGTGCCGAGAGCGCGCATGGCGTCGATCTGTTCGGTGACGACCATCGAGCCGAGCTCGCTTGCCATGCCCGAGGAATTCCGCCCGGCGACGACAATGCCTCCGAGCACCGGGCCCAGCTCGCTGCACAATACCGAGCGAAACCAATTGTCCGATAACCGTCAGCGCGCCGAACCGGCCGAGGGTGGCAGCATTTTGACGGCGCCACAGTTGGAATTTTTTTTTCTGCTGTCCGCACGCCGCCCGGCCCCAACTGCTAGGTCCTGTTGGCAAAGCACTCGCCTGACCTCAGCGTACAGTTTGTGGTAGGAACATCCCGGGAAAACGCTTTGGGTCTAGTTCCTCCAGTCCAACAGCGTGGATTATTTTGTCGAGGGCGAGATCGATCATTGGATATTCAACTCCACGGGGGTAGGTGTCCCCCCTGTCAGCGGAAATGACGGTTGTTAGCATCGGCCACAGGGTTGCTGCGTAACTGAGAGGCATTGCATTCGGGTCAGCCAGGTCGTAACCAGCGCAAACCAAGCCGCAGAGCGCACCTGCTTCATCAATCACCAAGCCGCCGCTCATGCCGTGAGCAAATTTTGCGTAAACTTCAAAACAAGGAAAAGTCAACATTGCCGAATCGCGGCGCTCAGGAAAGATTTGTCCGACCTCGCCAATCGAGGTGGTTCCCACATCATTGAGTTCGATGTGATGAGTGCCATCGGTTCCTTCAGAAACTTCGATCTTTGATTCGCGATATCCGAACGCCAATACCTTTTGTCCTGAGGGTGGAGAACACACACGGATGACCGGAGTCCTCCAATCGACTCTTGCCTCCGCGCTGAACTCGCGTCTAGGCCGAGGTGCAAAATCGCAATGTCACTCGGGCAGATCCAGGCGCGGCACACATTCCAAATTCTGTAGACAGGCCCCGGCAGGACTTGGTACAGCCGGAGCGAATACTCACTCACCTCAGCTCCTCCGGGTACTTGCCTTGCTCCGAACTTTCTAGTCACGGCCTCTATAACATGTCTGGCGGTAACCGCCAGATGGCCGCCGATCAAAGTCGCCGTCCCTATCACGTGCAGAATTTCCACTCCGGTAGCTCTACGACCACGCGAAGCGCAATTTCCTGAATGGGGTCGGTCGGGGGCGAATCGCGAAAAGCAGGAGTTGGTGGCAAATTGTGCCGCATGCAAAGGAATCATGACATACACCCGTCAAGCGGCGCTCGCGTGAATCCGTCCACCCTGCCCTCAAGCCCGCTCGCCGCTGCCCGTCCGCGCGCCTACGCCCCGCCGCCGGGCACTCCCGTGGCGTTTCTCTGCCTGCTGAGCTGACTCGCCCGGCCAACTCCGTCATCCTCCGTCCCGCGCCGCAAGAAAGTCGGGCCGTCGCCGAATCCGCGCTTAAAATAATAATTGACAGGCGGACAGTTTGTGGTGTATCCTACGGAAGGGTGATGTATATGACTATTCTAAAGCATGTTCATGGCGACACGCCGTGTCATTACTGCCAGACGGGAAACCACAAGGCATGCCGTGAAGTCAGGCTCGACCGGACTATGTGCTCCTGCTCTTGTCCGAAGACGTTCAAGACAAAGTCTGGTCGTAATGGTGTGGAACGCGTAGATGCACGCAGGAAGTTCGAACGGGGCGACACACCCTGCAAAGCGTGCTCGACCGGCGATCATCGTCGCTGTAAGCACGGTAAGTGTTCGTGCACTTGCAGCGAGAGAAAGATACAGAAGACGCTGTTCGAAATTCCGGAGCCGGAGCTTTGACATACGTGAAACCGGTGACTAAACCCTAACGTGCCGAGGATACTGGGGCGGCCAGGAGAAACAAAATGGCAAACGAAACATACTGCACGACCGAAGAACAGAAGGCCGAGTACGACCGGATGTGCGTCGTAGAAATGAAGAGCAGGGCGCGGGAGACTTGGCAGACCGGGTCATCCAGGCGGTCGGCGCAGCATTCAGCAAATTGGCCGAACACAAGAAGGAGATCGCCCAACTCTGGGCCGCCTTCGAGAATCTCCAGCCTGGAGAAACCATCAAGGGCTGCACGACGAAGACCGACTTCGCCCACGAGTACCTACACCGTACGCCACGCGCCATCCAGTACATGCTACGCGGCACGCCGGCCAAATCGGCGCCCAAAACAGCCGGCACACTCGTCCTCATGCTTACCTCGAAGTTGGTCGGCATGCTCCGGTCGAGCGGTGCCAGCGAGGGCATCTGCCAGGAACTGAAGGGTACCATCGAGCGGGCGTTCGCCAGGACGCAGCGACCGAGCCTCTGGAACCGGATGTGGAAACCGCGGCCGGCATTGGCGAAGGCGGCATAACGCGGGCACTCCCCCAGTGCCAACATTAACTCAGGTAGGCCGCGGTCGCGAAGCGGCATGGGCGATGCCCAGGAAGAGGCAACCCCTCTCGCCCCAGCACGACTGACCAGCAGTCCTCGCCGGCTTTAACCGGCGCACAAGGAGATGTCAAATGAAAATCGATTTAGCAAGAACAGATGGAACTAGTCCACCGACAAACGTACTCGCACAGTCTCAACAGCAACTCGCGCCGCTTGCAGCTGACGAACAGGTTTGGACTGTTGCCGAAGTCGCAGCTTACCTCAAGATGTCGCCACGGCGGGTTCTGGAACTGACCCGACGACGGTCGCAGGAGCGCAGCGAATTTCCGTTACCTTGCTTCAAGATTCATTCAAAATGCTTGCGCTTCCGTAAGAGTGATGTCCAACAGTGGCTGCACACGTTGGCCCACAGAAGGCCAGGTTGCAATGAGTCCCCCAATCATCAGTGTAGGGCTGCAGCCGCCCTCAATCGTTGCACCTATCAACTCTGAAGTCGGCCGGAACGTAGATTAGTCGCCATCGCCGAGGCTGCACTCGATCGGGGGTTCAGGATTACACCTGTTCACCCTTTGGAGAAGAGGGGTGTTCTCTACAACTGGAACAAACAACCAACGACACTTCTCTCCGAGGTTTTCCAGCAGGCAAAGGACTTTCCCACCCACAACGTGGGCATCGTCGGACGGAGGGGTGTAGGACAATCACTGCTTTCTGGATATCGATGCAACTGGAGTGATTGAGCGGATAGAACAGGAGACGAGCAGAATGCCCAACGACCTACACCGTGTGCAGCCGTCCACAAACCGCACCTTGGAAAATGCACTATTACTTCAAGCAAACCGCCTATAGCGTTGCGAGACTACGGAAAGAGGCCAACCGGAAGGACACAACGAAGTGGGTCATGAGTGAGAATACAGGTGCTCAGATGCATCCGACGATGTACGACCTAAAGGGAAGCGGTGGCGGCGGCCTGGTTGTGGCAGCCGGTTCCGTTCGCAAGGACGGTGAGATTTACACCGTGGTCAACGACGTTGATGTAGTCGATATTCCTGACTGGTTGGTCAATTGGTCGGTGGACGACCTTACGGAATATCGGTGGGAGTGTGCGAAGGAGCGGCACGAGCACGCGGCCACTGCCGCAGCAATACCGGAACGAGTAAGAGCCGCTCGTCAGGAACAAGGTGATGAGAGCGCGTTCGATGTTTCAGAAGCTGACATCTATTTATTTCTGAACTGGCGCGCGTCTCAGTTCGCCGCCATGGGCACGGAGGGAAAGACGCTTGAGAAAGTTCTTATCCAGCAGGTCGAGAAGTTCTGTGCTGGAGGTACAAGTTCGTGGAGACCGACGCTGGCAAACGACAGATTCATAAGGCTGCTGTCAACAAACACCTTGTAAGATGGCAATGCCAGCTTCTTCAATCGGCTGGGTCAGAGGACGCGGGGCACTCTGAGCGAGGGGCTGAAGCTTTTCGCAGCGCCCCCAACTCGAAAGATTCTGATGGTTGCGGCCCTCAGGGGGTTCCCGAAACGGTCACGGCCGACGATGGCTACCGCCGTCTACAGGAGGCACTGGCCGGGACTCGTTTTGTGGTGGACGCCAAGACCAAGACAGGCCAGAAGGCAGTACGGGAGGCAAGGAAGGAAGCTGGTTTCCGTGCTGAGCAGACAGCTGCGGGATGGATGTGGGCCAGGAATAAAGCAGGATAACTAGCACTCTCTCTCACTCTCTTACCACTATTACGACTAGGTAGTGTGGGGTGGGTACTTGACCGCCAGTATACGAAGTAAACGGCGCACGGGCGTAGGATGTCGCCCGCATTTTGAAATGCCGCACCGGCCAGATTTACGAACTCAGCCGTCGTCGTGGCCAGGAGCGCTCAACGAGGCCCCTGCCGGTCTGTACGATTCACTCGAAGATGAAACGTGTCCGGCGCAAGGACTTGATGGATTGGCTCGACCAATTGGTCAGAGACCAGAGGCAGGGGCGTGAGGGAGCACGATGAATCATGCAGGTGCGCCGCGCACTCGGCTCAGTTGCGGTGAGCCCCCGCCAACGAAGGCAATTCTTGTTAGCGTCGCGGGCCTGACGGCAGTCAGTCGTCCGATGGCTGGCAGCGTCGATCGCGTGGCCGGCTCTGTCGTAGAGACGTTCCTGGCCGCCGGCGATCTCGCGGATGATTCCCTGCGGCTTGCCGTACTTGTCGTGTAGGATCTCCATTTTTTCATCTCCTCGGTGTTCACGGCCCCCCAAGACCCAATGTAGGGAGAAGCTACCCAGAGGCGGCGCTCCACAGAATCCGCAAGGTTGCGTAGGTTGCTTGTTAGCTGTGAGACTTTAAGAGTGTCCATGGCAGTATCCTAGGGCCGACGCCACCGAGTTTTTCCAATTGCTTTGAATTTGCTGACGCCGAGTTGTCCGCGTTCGTTCCTCGCCTTCGAGCCTGGAGCAGAAAGAGCTGCGAGAACCGAGGCTCATTCTGCTTCATGCATCTCCATAGCCTCGAAGTTTTCGTCCAAGAGAACTACAAAGTTCCGGCATCCCAATCCTTCGTAACGTCTATGGACCCGAGGCGCCGGCCAGGCTTGCAGTTCAGAAGCAAACACCGGCCTTTTATCTGGAGATGGCGAATTGAACCCTTCCTGCGTTCAATTACATCGTACCCGGCTTGGCGGGCTGCCGTCAGATCTACACCGAGGATACGGGCAGCTTCATATTCCGCGACCTCGTCGGTGATACCGAGAGGTTTCCCCGTCAACGCGTAGTACTCTTGGGCAAGTTTCTTGGCTCCTCCTAGAATCCCCATGATGCGCGTGATGTCCGTCAGGTCCAAACCTTGGTTTAAGCACCCTCTGCGGCGAGTGCCAAAGCATTCGACCGACTCCGGAATCCAACAACTTCCCGACCGAACAACTCGGGGGCAAATCTTCCACCCGGGCGACTACACCCGGCGCGGGAAAGACCGGGTTTCCGGGAGACCAAAGCTCGACACTCTCGGTGTGCTCCTGATAAAACTCGGGATCTGTCGTGATCCGAACTGGTTGATTCATCCAGATGCCAAGTACGAATACTCCCGCTGTGCCATCCCGTTCACATTGATTCCCACAGGCCGCGCCGATTCCGATGTGACAACGCGATCCAAGTCATCGAAATCATACAGTGGTAGCAGTCGCGGAGCTAACTCAAGTCCGGCGTCGGTAGCGCCATCAAGATCCAAGCCCGTCCCCGCCTCCTCGAGTGCGCTCTCGATATCACTTACGATCCGATCGCGTCCCGTGTTCGTAAGCACCGTCGCCGAAATACGTCTTCGGCAACTGCGAGCAGGATCGGCTGCAGTTTTCCAACAACGCTCTCGAAGAGCCCGATCCGGCTACGCAAAACCCTGTAGACATCAGTTTCAACGGTGTCATCGTAGTGAAGATTGACGATTCTGATGATTGGATTCTCCTGGCCGAGCCTGTCAATACGACCAATGCGCTGCTCAACACGCATAGGATTCCATGGCATGTCATAGTTCACGACTGCCCCGCAGAACTGGAAATTTAGCCCCTTCGGCCGCGGCATCCGTACACAGAAGGACGTCTGCCTGCCCTTCGCGAAACCGACGTTTTGCGTCATCGCGCGAAATCACGCGCCAGGTACCATCCGCGCTCCTAATCTCGCCTCCGCGACCGGAGTAACACATGAGTCGGAGAGTTGAGTGTCGGCTGAGCTGGTCGCGTAGGAAATTCGGGTTGATGGCCATTCCGGAGGGCTGCTTGCCGACCGTGATCGTTCCGATGACGGCGGGCGGATTTGCCTTTAGGTCGATCAAGAAAACCTTGTTGTCCGGCTCCAATCGGTGACCCCATCCCTGAACGAGCGGCTCCAACGAGTTGGCGACGAGAGCCATGTCACCCGCCGGAAGGATCGCCAGGTTGGTCGGCGGCCCGACGCCGAATTCATCAGCGGTATCGAAGACGTTATTCGCGGCGCGTCCGGTTTGAAAATATCGATCACTGTCAGCGTGTCTTTTCCGGGTTCGCGAAAGATCGGCTTGCCGTTTTCGTCCCACCCCTGCTTTTCGTAGTTGCCGACGATTAAAACTTGAGCAAAGGCGCGCGACGAGAGCCCGGCAGCCAGGCCGATTACGATCGCAACCGTTGCAATTCCGGCGAACCTCGATGAAACCGTTTCCCCCTCCACCCCATTCCCCCTCCATTATGTGCCGCGCCAGCCGCGGCGCTGTGATGCTGCTCCGATCCGGCGCGGGCGACAAGCCGCCTCGACTGCCCCTAGCGTCCCTGCCTTGCCGACATCAGCGCCGAGCGGCACTGGCGCGACAGAGAGGGGCCGTTCTCTCTCAAGCATTCGACGACCCGGCCGCCGCCGAACGGCACCGCGCTGCAGTAGGTCTGGTAATCCATGCCGCAGGCGCGGCGCAGCAGCATCGCTTCCTGTCGCGGCGACATCGGCGGCCCATATGGACGGGCGGCTGGTGCAGCCGGCGTTACCTCCGCGGCGCCCGGCGCGGTGGTCGTCGGTGCCGTCGGTGAAGTGGCGGGTCCGGGTGCTGCGCCGCCGCCGGACTGCCGATTGCGGCCACCGCCTGACGGCACGGCTCCGATAGGCTTTGCGCATTTCGCTTGAGGCGCGCCAACGATCCCGAGTCGCCGGTCGGAACGTTTGAGCAATAAGTCTGGTAGTCGGCAGGGCAGGCCTGCCTCACGGCGTTGATTTGCGCCTGGCTTGGTTTCTGGGCAACCGCCGGGCTGACCAAGCCCAACGAGATCACTAAAAGAACCGAGAGCCGGGCGATCACCGTTGACCCTGGTGTATGCATCCAGGTGTCTTCTCCTGGGTTAGCGGTGTGGTACGCGAGGAAGCAACGACCGATGATGCCTCTCAGATGACCGGGCCCGAGCTGATCGCTCTGGGCCACGCGGCGATCGCCAGGGCGCACGAGCTGATCCTGCTGGGCGGCGTGCTCGGGCTCTTGAGCATTCATCGCGGGGCTGATCTCGCGGCGCGTCGGCGCGCCGATGCTGCTCGTCTTCTTGGCCCTCGGCATGCTCGCGGGCGAGGACGGTGTCCTCGGAATTCCCTATGACGACTTCACCTCGGCTTATCTGATCGGCAGCGTCGCGCTTGCTGTGATCCTGCTCGAGGGCGGCCTCAAGACACCGCTCGCCATGCTGCGTCTCGCGTTTTGGCCGGCGGCGGTGCTGGCCACGATCGGGGTTGCAGTGACCGCTGCCATCCTCGGCATCGCTGTCTCGCTGGTCGACGGGCTGCCGCTCGCCTGCGCTGCTGGCTGGTTCCGCCGCGGCACCGACTGACGCGGCGGCCGTTGCGGTGCTGTTGCGGCGCGCCGGCGCCGCGCTGCCGGAGCGGTTGCTCGCGCTGCTCGAGGTCGAGTCCGGGCTCAACGATCCGATGTCTGTTTTCCTTACGCTGCTGCTGTTGCGCCTCATTGCCGAGCCCGGCTCGGTCGGCAGCGGCGAAGCCGCGCGGATGTTCCTCGAGGAAATGGCCGGGGGTGCGGTGATCGGCCTCGCGGGCGGCTGGATCCTCGCGCAGCTTCTGAAGCGGCTCGCGCTGGAAGGCTCGCTCGCGCCGGTGCTGGTGCTGACCGGCGGACTTGCCGTCTTCGGGCTGGCACAGCTCCTCGGCACCAGCGGTTTCCTCGCAACCTACCTCGCGGCGATCGTCACCGGCGCGACCCGGCACCGCGCGCGACAGGAGGTCGAGCACTTCTTCGAAGGAATGGCGTGGCTCGCACAAATCGTCTTGTTCCTGATGCTCGGGCTGCTGGTGACGCCGCATGATCTGCCGCCCTATTCTGCCGGGCGCGATCATCGGAGCTGCGGTGCTGATCCTGCTGGCACGCCCGGTTGCTGTTTTCGCCTGCCTCATCCCCTTCGGGTTCACGATGCGCGAGAGTGCGTTCGCCTCCTGGGTCGGATTGCGTGGGGCAGTGCCGATCTACCTCAGCATCATACCAGCGCTCGTCGACCCCAACCGCGATAAACGCCTCTTCGCAAGCATCTTCATCGTGGTGGTGGCGTCGCTGATCGTGCAGGGCTGGACCGTCGGCCTCTCCGCCCGCTTGCTCGGCTTCGCGCGCCGGCCGGCGAGCTAGGCCAAAGTTTTTAGTTCGAGGGTCGTTCACGCTCCGCCATGAAAGCGATTTCTGCCGGGGTTGATGCTCGGCCAAGGATTTCGTTGCGGTGCGGAAAGCGCCCGAACCGTTCGATGACCTCGAGATAGGTGCATCCGTAACGACGCAGCGAACCGCCGCGATCGGGATTCCGCGGCAGGGAGTTGAAAAGTGCCAGCGAGCGCCGCTGGTCGGCGATGTTCTCGCTGTGATGAAACGGCATATAGAAGAACAACCGCCAGGAGGGTGGGACCAGCTGGTCGAAGCCGCGTTCGAGCGCCCGGTCGGCGCCGGCGCGCGCCGCCGCGTCGGTCGCGTAAGCGCGCGCGGTGCCGCGAAAGATATTGCGCGGCACTTGGTCGAGCAGCAGCAATAGGGCTAGCGCCCCCTCGGGCGAGGCCTCCCACGACTGCAGCTTCCCGGCTGCGGCCGATTCGTAATCCGCGAGAAACTCGCGGCGCAGTGCCGTATCGAATTCACCGGTGCTTTTGAACCAGATCGGGCGGTGTTGCTCGCGGTCGTGGTCGCCGGGGGGACCGAACCAGAAATCGAGCAACGATTTCGCCCGGTCGGGTGGCGCAGCCGTCAACCGCTTGCGAAGAAAGAACTTTGAATGCCCCGGCGGATAATCGTCCAAGGTGGCGAAGACCTCGTATCCGCGCTTCTCATAGAATGGGCGCGCTTCGAAGCTGGTCGTTTCCAAAGTCGCGGCGATGCAACCGCGCTCGACGGCGTAATCCTCGGCGGCCTGCAGCAGCCGCGTGCCGTGCCGTTGCCTGCGCACGGCCGAGGCGACCCAGAGATGCGTGACTTGCAGCCAGCCGCCCCAGATGTGGCCGAGCAGTCCGCCCAGCCATTCGCCGCTCCGGCTCTTTAAGAAGAAGCCCACCGGGTACCAGGCCGAGAGGCCAGTCGCAGCGACATTGAAGGAGGCGAGACTTCTCGGTGACGAACCGGGTCAACGGTTCGGGTGGCAGTGGATCGAAGACGATATCGAGTTCTTCCACCGTCATGCTCCGGCAGAGGCTTCGTCGAGGATGCGGACGAGATGGCGGGCTTCGCGGCCGGCGGCGTCGGCGATCTGGTGGCGGCAGCTCGTGCCGTTGGCGGCGAGCAGCGTATCGGCGAGGCGCGCCGCGCATCTTCGGCAACACGCCGAGCTCGCCGATCTTCAGCGACATCTCGTAATGCTCGGCCTCGTAGCCGAAGGAGCCGGCCATGCCGCAGCAGGTCGAGTCGAAGGTCTCGACAGTGAGGCCGGGGATCAGCTGCAAGGCCTTCACCGCAGCCCCGACCGTTCCAAACGCCTTCTGGTGGCAATGCCCGTGCAGCAATGCGGTCCGGCCTTCCATCGGGGTCAGCGCGCAGCTCGAAGCGGCCCGCCGCGCGCTCGCTCTCGACGAATTCCTCGAAGAGCTGAGCGCGCTCGGCGAGCGCCTTGGTCTGTGCACCCGGCAAGATCGCCGGGAACTCGTCGCGCAAGGTCAACAGGCAGGACGGTTCGAGCCCGACGATCGGCGTGCCGGCCTCGACATAAGGGCTGAGCGCGTCCAGCATGCGGCGCGCCTCGTGCCGCGCCTCGTCGACGAGACCGGCCGAGAGAAAGGTCCGGCCGCAGCAGAGCGGGCGGCCGCTTCGCCGGGTCGGGGCTGACGACGCGATAGCCGGCGCGGGTCAGCACCCGCTCGGCGGCACGCGCGTTCTCCGGCTCGAAATAGCGGTTGAAGGTGTCGACCAGCAGCACGACCTCGCGCCCGCTCCCGGATGACGCTCCGCGATAGGGGCGGCTGGACCAGCGCGGCAACTTTCGTTGAGCGCTGAGCCCGAACCGCCGCTCCCCGAGCTTGGCCAGCACCGGGACGCGGTTCCGCAGGTTCAACAGCGGCGCGATGCGCGCGGCATAGGGCGCATAGCGCGGCAGATACGCGATCAGCCGGTCGCGCGGCGTGAGGCCGTGGCGCTTCCGGTAGTGGTGCAGAAATTCGATCTTCATGCGCGCCATGTCGACGCCGGTCGGGCATTCGCGCTTGCAGCCCTTGCACGAGATGCACAGCGCCATCGTCTCGCGCATGTCTTCCGAAACCAGCGCCTCGGGGCCGAGCTGTCCGGTCAGCGCCAGCCGCAACGTATTGGCGCGGCCGCGCGTCAGATGCTGCTCGTCGCCGGTCGCGCGATAGGAAGGGCACATGACGCCGGCATCGCGGGCGCGGCAGGCGCCGTTGTTGTTGCACATCTCGGCGGCCGCGGCGAAGCCGCCCCATTCCGACCAGTCGAGCGCCGTGTCGACCGGCAATGGGCGGTAGTCCGGCTTGAAGCGGAAGAGGGTGCGGTCGTCCATCTTCGGCGCCCGCACGATCTTGCCCGGGTTGAACAGGCCCTGCGGGTCGAAGGCGTCCTTGACCTCCTCGAAGGCGCGCACCATGCGCGAGCCGAACATCGCCTCGTGAAATTCGGAGCGCACGAGGCCGTCGCCATGCTCGCCCGAATGCGAGCCCTTGTATTCGCGCACCATCGCGAAGGCCTCTTCGGCGATCGCCCGCATCTTCTTGACCTCGAGCTCCTGCTTCAGATTGAGCACCGGCCGCACATGCAGGCAGCCGACCGAGGCGTGCGCGTACCAGGTGCCGTAGGTGCCGTGCTTCTCGAAGATCCGGGTCAGCCGGTCGGTGTAGTCGGCGAGGTCGTCGAGCCGCACGGCGCAATCCTCGATAAACGAGATCGGCTTCCCGTCGCCCTTCATCGACATCATGATGTTGAGGCCTTGCGCGCGGATCTCCCAGACCGCCTGCTGGAAGGCGGGGTCGATCGCCTCGACGACGGCGCCGGGGAAACCGAGATCGCCCATCAATTCGACCAGGGCCTTGAGGCGCCGCAGGTTTTCCGGCGGGTCGTCGCCGGCGAATTCGGTCAACAGCAGCGCCGCGGGCTCGCCTTGCACGAAGCGCTCGACCACCGGGCGGAACATCGGGATGTCGCGCGACAAATCGATCATCGTGCGATCGACCAGCTCGACCGCGCTGGGGCCGAGCTCGACGATCCGCCGGGTCGCCGCCATCGCGCCGTAGAAGCTCGGGAAATGGCAGATGCCGAGCACCCGGTGCGCCGGGATCGGCTGCAGGTCGAGCTCGATCTCGTTGAAGAAGGCGAGCGTGCCTTCGGAGCCGACCAGCAGACGCGCCATGTTGTGGCCGGCTGTCGCTGATCCTGTCGATGTTGTAGCCGCCGACCCGGCGCAGCACCTTCGGAAAGCGCCGCTCGATCTCGTCGGCCTCGCGCCGGTGCAACGCGCGCATGTGGCGGACCAGCTCGCGATAGCGCTCCGGCATGGCGCCGCCATCGGAATCGCTGAAATTGCCGGGCACCTCGCCGAAGCACGCGGTCGTGCCGTCGGCGAGCAACGCATCGACGCCGCGCACATTGTGCACCATGTTGCCGTAGCGCAGCGAGCGCGAGCCGCAGCTGTTGTTGGCGGTCATGCCGCCGATCGTCGCGCGGCTCGCCGTCGACGGATCGACCGGAAAGAACAGCTTGTCCTTGCGCAACAGCCGGTTGAGCCGATCGAGCACCACGCCCGGCTCGACCCGCGCCCGCCGCCCTTCGACATCGACCGAGATCACCCGGTCGAGATATTTGCTGCAATCGATGACCAGCGCCCGCGCCACGGTCTGCCCGCATTGCGAGGTGCCGCCGCCGCGCGGCAACACCGGCACGCCCTCCTCGCGCGCGATCGCGATCGCCGCTGCGACATCCTCGCGGCTCTTCGGCACGACGACGCCCAACGGCTCGATCTGGTAGATCGACGCATCGGTGCGTAGCGCCCGCGGCTGAACGCGTCGAACAGCACCTCGCCGCGGATCTCGCGCCGCAGGCGGGCTTCGAGGGTGGGGCCGGGCAATTCGTCGAGCGGCATGCGCTTATCAGACGCGGGTCCGCGGACATGCGTCAACCGCTATCGAGATTAAACCGATACTGGGAATTCCAAAACCATAACCATGGAGCCCTGTCATGATTTGCGTCCACCCCCTCATCGCGTTGGCGCGCTCGCCTCCACCGCCGCGACGGATGCGGCTTACGTGTTCTTCAACGCGGCGGTGAGCGGCAGGCGCCGCTTCCGGGCGGCGAACTGGAGCGCCATCTGGTATCTGCTGTCGGCGTTCGCCGTCATCAGCTACACCGAGAACGCGATCTATGTGCTGTTTGCCGCTACGGGCTCGTGGCTCGGCGCGTTCGCGTCGGTGACCTGGCTGCATCGCGATCCTCGGCGGAGACGCAAACGCCCCACAACCCGCCGTGAAATGTGATAAACACTCGGCAGTTCGGTGAGGAGGACGAAAATGGCGGCAATCGCCGCATTTCCCTGCGACGACCATATGGATCTGGCAATCGGCCCGCGGATTCTGGGGCGAGCGGGCTGCCCGCTTCGTTGCGCTGACCGGGCACCCCACATAGCCGAGCGCGACGGGCAGGCAGTGCGGCTCGCGGACGGCAAGGTTTGGGCAGCTGGGGGGTCAGAAGCCGGCTAACGGCAACACGCTCGGTTAAGCCGATCTATAACGCGTTCGATCGCGGCGGCATCTACGATCAGAGCGAAAGGCGCCCGGCCGTTGCGGAATTGCGGCCTGAAGACATGGACCGCGACGGGGTCGAGGCTCAGCTCACTTCGGCCCGATCTTCCAGATCTCGAACGACCACCCGGTGCTGCGCGTCGCTTGCTACCAAGTCTACAACGACTGTTCCTCGCTTCCGTAGGCGGCGCCGGACCGGTCGATCGGCGTGCCGATGCTGCCGGAAACTCCGGGACGGCGCTCGCCGAATTGCAGCGGCTGATCGCCCAGCGTTCGGTCCAGCGGACGTAGCCGATCGGATAGTCGAGGCCGCGTTCTTCGTACTCGCGGTCGTAGCGCCCCGGGCCGTAAGAGCGCGAGAAGCGGCGGATGTCGACCTCACGGCCGTAACCAACCGCGCGCGGAACGTCGACCTTGACCTCCCAACGATTACGACACGGCCCCGATTTGTGCAGGAGGCGCACCGCGAGCTCGACCGGATCGTTCGACCCAGCCGAGGCGGTCACGATCACGGCGTCGAACTCTCCGACACCGACACAGAGCGTTCAAGGCGGTAAGAGCCGCCGGCTCGTAGCCCATGTCAATCGAGCGAGGCTGCGTGCCTTCTCCACAACGATGGAGACAGGTCGACGCCCATGACGATGGCGCCGGCGGCGTGCAAGATCTGTGCCGTCAAGGTCCTGCCCACCAACCCGAGGCCGATCACCGCGACCCGCTCGCCGAGGCGCGCATCCGCCTGATGCACGCCGTGCAGTGCGACGCTGGCGATGGTCGCGCAGCGCCCCCGCCTCGAAGCCGACGCCGTCGGGCAGCGAGACGCACAGGGCCGCTGCCCGACGGCGTCGGCTTCGAGGCGGGGGGCGTTCGCGACCATCGCCAGCGTCGCACTGCACGGCGTGCATCAGGCGGATGCGCGCCTCGGCGAGCGGGTCGCGGTGATCGGCCTCGGGTTGGTGGGGCAGCTGACGGCACAGATCTTGCACGCCGCCGGCGCCATCGTCATGGGCGTCGACCTGTCTCCATCGTTGGTGGAGAAGGCACGCAGCCTCGGCTCGATTGACATGGGCTACGAGCCGGCGGCTCTTACCGCCTTGAACGCTCTGTCCGGTGTCGGAGAGTTCGACGCCGTGATCGTGACCGCCTCGGCTAGGTCGAACGATCCGGTCGAGCTCGCGGTGCGCCTCCTGCGCGATCGGGGCCGTGTCGTAATCGTTGGGGATGTCAAGGTCGACGTTCCGCGCGCGGTTGGTTACGGCCGTGAGGTCGACATCCGCTTCTCGCGCTCTTACGGCCCGGGGGTGCTACGACCGCGAGTACGAAGAACGCGGCCTCGACTATCCGATCGGCTACGTCCGCTGGACCGAACGTGGCGATCAGCCGCTGCAATTCGGCGAGCGCCGTCTCCGGAGTTTCCGGCAGCATCGGCACACCGATCAACCGGTCCGGCGCCGCCTTGCAGAAGTCGAGGAGCCAGTCGTTGTAGACTTGGTAGCAAGCGACACGCAGCACCGGGTCGTCCGTCGAGATCTGAAAGATCGGGCCGAAGATAACCTGAGCCTCGACCCCGTCGCGATCCATGTCTTCAAGCCGCAATTCCGCAACGGCCGGGCGCCTTTCGCTCTGATCGTAGATGCCGCCGCGATCGAAGGCGTTATAGATCGGCTTGACCGAGCGTGTGTTGCCGTTAGCCGGCTTCTGACCGCCCCAGCTGCCCCAAACCTTGCCATCGCAGAGCCACACTGCCTGCCCGTCGCGCTCGGCTATGTGGGGTGCCCGGTCACGCAACGAAGCGGGCAGCCCGCTCAGCCACAAATCCGCCGGCAATTGCCCCAGATCCATATGGTCGTCGCAGGAAATCAGCCGATCCGCCATTTTCGTCCTCCTCACCCCGACCGCACTGCCGAGTGTTTATCACATTTCACGGCGGGTTGTGGCGCGTTTGCGTCTCCGCCAGGGATCCGCGATGCAGCCAGGTCACCGACGCGAACGCGCCGAGCCACGAGCCCGTAGCGGCAAACAGCACATAGATCGCGTTCTCGGTGTAGCTGATGACGGCGAACGCCGACAGCAAATACCAGATGGCGCTCCAGTTCGCCGCCCGGAAGCGGCGCCTGCCGCTCACCGCCGCGTTGAAGAATACGTAGGCCGCATCCGTCGCGGCGGTGGAGGCAAGCACGCCCAACGCGATGAGGGGGTGAACGTCAAGTATCATGACAGGGCTCCCATAGTTCTGGTTTTGGATCGTCGTTTAATCTCGATAGCGGTTGACGCATGTCCGCGGACCCGCGTCTGATAAGCGCATGCCGCTCGACAACATATCCGGCCCCACCCTGGAAGCCCGCCTGCGGCGCGAGATTCGCGGCGAGGTGCTGTTCGATGCGTTCAGCCGCGGGCGCTATGCGACCGATGCGTCGATCTACCAGATCGAGCCGTTGGGGGTCGTCGTGCCGCAGAGCCGCGAGGATGCGGCGGCGGCGATCGCGATTGCGCGCGAGGAGGGGGTGCCGGTGTTGCCGCGCGGCGGCGGCACCTCGCAATGCGGGCAGACCGTGGCGCGGGCGCTGGTCGTCGATTGCAGCAAATATCTCGACCGGGTGATCGCGGTCGACGTCGAGGGGCGGCGGGCGCGGGTCGAGCCGGGGGTCGTGCTCGACCGGCTCAACCGGCTGTTGCGCAAGGACAAGCTGTTCTTCCCGGTCGATCCGTCGACGGCGAGCCGCGCGACGATCGGCGGCATGACCGCCAACAACAGCTGCGGCTCGCGCTCGCTGCGCTACGGCAACATGGTGCACAATGTGCGCGGCGTCGATGCGCTGCTCGCCGACGGGACGACGGCGTGGTTCGGCGAGGTGCCCGGCAACTTTCCAGCTGATTCCAACGGCGGCTCGATGCCCGAGCGGTATCGCGACCTGGTGCGCCGCATGCGCGACCTGCACCGGCGCGAAGCCGACGAGATCGAGCGGCGCTTTCCGAAGGTGCTGCGGCGGGTCGGCGGCTACAACATCGACAGCATCAGCGACAGCGGCCACAACATGGCGCGGCTGCTGGTCGGCTCCGAAGGCACGCTCGCCTTCTTCAACGAGATCGAGCTCGAATTGCAGCCGATCCCGGCGCACCGGGTGCTCGGCATCTGCCATTTCCCGAGCTTCTACAGCGCGATGGCCGCGACCCGGCGGATCGTCGAGCTCGGCCCCAGCGCGGTCGAGCTGGTCGACCGCACGATGATCGATTTGTCGCGCGACATCCCGATGTTCCGCCCGGTGGTCGAGCGCTTTGTCCAGGGCGAGCCGGCGGCGCTGCTGTTGACCGAATTCGCCGGCGACGATCCGCCGGACAATCTGCGGCGGCTCAAGGCTCTGGTCGAATTGATGGGCGATCTCGGTTTCCCCGACGCCGTCGTCGAGGCGATCGACCCCGCCTTCCAGCAGGCGGTGTGGGAGATCCGCGCGCAAGGCCTCAACATCATGATGTCGATGAAGGGCGACGGGAAACCGATCTCCTTTCTCGAGGACTGCGCGGTGCGGCTCGAAGACCTGGCCGATTACACCGACCGCCTCACGCGCATTTTCGAGAAGCACGGCACCTACGGCACCTGGTACGCGCATGCCTCGGTCGGCTGCCTGCACGTGCGGCCGGTGCTCAACCTGAAGCAGGAGCTCGAGGTCAAGAAGATGCGGGCGATCGCCGAGGAAGCCTTCGCGATGGTCCGCGAATACAAGGGCTCGCATTCGGGCGAGCACGGCGACGGCCTCGTGCGCTCCGAATTCCACGAGGCGATGTTCGGCTCGCGCATGGTCCACGCCTTCGAGGAGGTCAAGGACGCCTTTGACCCCGCGGGGCTATTCAATCCGGGCAAGATTGTGCGGGCGCCGAAAATGGACGACCGCAGCCTCTTCCGATTTCAAGCCCGACTATCGCCCGCTGCCGATTGACGCGGCGCTAGACTGGTCGGAATGGGGTGGCTTCGCCGCGGCGACAGAGATGTGCAACAACAACGGCGCCTGCCGCGCCCGCGACGCCGGCGTCATGTGCCCTTCCTACCGCGCGACCGGCGACGAGCAGCATCTGACGCGCGGCCGCGCCAATACCTTGCGCCTGGCATTGACTGGACAGCTCGGGCCCGAGGCGCTCGTCTCCGACGACATGCGCGAGACGATGGCGCTGTGCATCTCGTGCAAGGGCTGCAAGCGCGAATGCCCGACCGGCGTCGACATGGCGCGCATGAAGATCGAGTTCCTGCACCATTACCGCAAGCGCCACGGCCTCACGCCGCGCGACCGGCTGATCGCGTATTTGCCGCGCTATGCACCCTACGCCGCGCGGATCGCACCGCTGATGAACCTGAGGAACCGGGTGCCAGCGCTGGCGGCCCTGGGCGAACGGCTCTTCGGACTCAGTGCGAAGCGGCGATTGCCGTCCTGGTCCGCTCGCCCTTATGCCGGCTCCGAATTCTTCCTCTCCGCCCTCGGGGGCGGAGAGGGTCAGGGTGAGGTGGGGGAACCCCTTGGCTTGGGCTTTCGGTCCGACCCACCTCACCCTCCCGGCGCTGCTGCGCCGGGCCCCTCCCTCTCCCCCCGCAAGCGGGCGGAGAGGGGCATTGCTTACGGCGAAAATAGCCCGGCAGTCGTCCTCCTCGTCGACACCTTTAACCGCTATTTCGAGCCGGAAAACGCGCGTGCCGCCGAGCGGGTGCTGAACCGCGCCGGCTATCGCGTAATCAGCCCCGACCCGGCGCGCGGCAGGCCGCTGTGTTGCGGGCGGACCTTTCTTTCCGCTGGTCTCGTGGATGAAGCGCGGCGCGAGGCCCGCCGCATGCTGGACGCCCTCAGCCCTTATCTCGAGGCGGGAACGCCGATCGTCGGACTGGAACCGTCCTGCCTATTGACATTGCGCGATGAATTTTCGGCGATCTTGCCGTGTGCACAGACCAAAGCGCTCGCCGAGCGCGCCCAGCTTTTCGAAGAATTCGTCGAAAGCGAGTACGCGGCCGGCCGATTCCAATTGCCATTAACACCAATGCAGGGCCGGACCGCGTTGCTGCATGGACATTGCCACCAGAAAGCATTCGGCACCGTGGGCGCCGCGGTAAAGGCGTTGCAGCTGATTCCCGGCCTCACCGTCGAGACCTTCGAACTCGAGCTGCTGCGGCATGGCTGGATCCTTCGGCTACGAGGCCGAGCATTACGAGATGTCGCTGAAGATCGGCGAGCTCGGCGTGTTGCCCCGGATCCGCGCGGCGGCGCCCGATACGTTGCTCGCAGCCAACGGCACGAGCTGCCGGCACCAGATCGCCGATGGCGCCGGCCGCGAAGCTCGCCACCTGGTCCGCATCCTCGACGAAGCCTCTGCCGGAGCATGATGGTGGAAGAACTCGATATCGTCTTCGATCCGCTGCCGCCCGAGCCATTGACCCGGTTCGTCACCGAGAGTCTCGCCTCCTTCAATGTGGCTGCGACCGGCCTCTCGGCCTGGTACCCGGTGGGCTTCTTCTTGAAAAGCCGGAACGGCGAATGGCTGGGCGGACTGCTCGGACACATCTGGGGCGGCTGGCTGCAAGTCACGCATCTCTGGATCGCCTCCGCCGTGCGCAGGCAACGGTACGGCACGCGGTTGCTGCAGGCCGCCGAGGATTACGCGGTCGAGCGCGGTTGCATCGGCGCGACCCTGGAAACGACCAGCTTCGAAGCGCGCCCATTTTATGAGAAGCGCGGATACGAGGTCTTCGCCACCTTGGACGATTATCCGCCGGGGCATTCGAAGTTTTTTCTACGCAAACGGCTGACGCGCTCCGCCGCCCGACCGGGCGAAATCGTTGCTGGATTTTTGGTTCGGACTGGAGAGCGATCCCGACCGCGAGCAACACCGCCCGATCTGGTTCAAAAGCACTGAGGAATTCGATACGGCGCTGCGCCGCGAGTTTCTCGCCGATTACGAAGCGGCCGCAGGCGGGACGCTGCAATCTTGGGAAGCCTCGCCCGAGGGGGCGTTAGCTCTATTGCTGCTGCTCGACCAGGTGCCGCGCAACATCTTTCGCGGCACCCCGCGCGCTTACACGACCGATGCCGCGGCGCGCGCCACGGCTGATCGCGCGCTCGAACGCCGCTTCGACCAGCTGGTCCCACCGGCTTGGCGGTTGTTCTTCTATATGCCGTTTCATCACAGCGAGAACATCGCCGATCAGCGGCGCTCGCTGGCACTTTTCAACGCCCTGCCGCGAAATCCCGATCGAGGCGGTTCGTTGCGTCGTTACGGGCGCCACTATATCGAGGTCATCGCGCTGTTCGGGCGCTTTCCGCACCGCAACGAAATCCTCGGCCGAGCCATCGACGCCGGCACGAAATTGCATTCCTGGCGGAGCGGGAACGACCCTCCTAGCAACGACAGCTAGCTTGTCGGCCGGCGCGCGAAACCGAGCAAGCGGGCGGAAAGTCCGACGGTCCAGCCCTGCACGATCAGTGACGCGATCACCACGATGAAAATACTCGCGAAGAGGCGTTTATCTCGATCGGGATCGGCGAGCCCCGGTATGATGCTGAGGTAGATCGGCACTGCACCCCGCAATCCGACCCAGGAGGCGAACGCGGTCTCGCGCATGGTAAATCCGAAGGGGATGAGGCAGGCGAAAACCGCAACCGGTCGCGCCAGCAGTATCAGCACCGCAGCTCCGATGATCGCACCCGGCAGATAAGGCAGCAGGTCATGCGGCGTCACCAGAAGACCGAGCATCAGGAACAGTACTATTTGTGCAAGCCACGCCATCCCTTCGAAGAAGTGCTCGACCTCCTGTCGCGCGCGGTGCCCGGTGGCCCCGGTCACTATCGCGGCGAGGTAGGTTGCGAGGAAACCGCTGGTGCCGAGCAGCTGAGCCAGCCCGAAGACGGCAAGTCCGCCGGTCAGCACGAGCACCGGCGCCAGCGAACCTTCGAGCGCCAGCCGCTTCAGCAGCTGCGCGAGGACCCAGCCGCCCGCGAGACCGATCACCGCACCGCCGGCCATTTCCTCGAGGAACATGATCGCGGCTTCGCCAATGCCCATCGAGCCGGGCTCGGCGATGAGGCGCAACAACAGCAACGTCAGAAAAACAGACATCGGATCGTTGAGCCCGGACTCGACCTCGAGTAGCGCGAGCAGCCGTTCGGGCAGCGCGGCGCCGGCGCGGCGCAGCAGCACCGCGACCGCCGCCGCGTCAGTCGGTGCGGCGGCGGACCCGGCAAGAAGTGCAGGGACTAACGGCAGGCTGTCGACCAGCGAGACAAAGATGCCGAGGATGGCCGCGGTCACTGCAACGCCGATCGTGGCCAGCACCACCGCCGGCCAGAACGCGAGCCGGAGCATCGAGACCGGTGTCTTGAGCCCGCCCTCGAGCAGGATCACCGCAAGCGCGACGCTGCCGATCAGATAGGCCGAGGTGAAGTCGTCATACGGAATTCCGAGCGCGCCGTCCTCGCCCGCAAGCATGCCGAGGGCGAGGAAGACGAGCAGCATCGGCGCGCCGACGCGCCGCGAGATCAGCCCGGCGATGATGCTCAAGAGCCCGAGCGCGCCGCCCAGCAGGATCAGCTCGTGCGCCTTGGCGATCGCCGCGTGTCCCAGAGCGATCAGCTCGGGCCCGGTCATCTCGGAAGCATCATCGGTCGTTGCCTATCCTCGCCGCAGGATGAGAGAAACCGCGTGTCGGAGCGCACACCACAGCGCCAATCCACGAGGAGACACCTGGAATGCATATACCAAGGTCAACCGTCATCGGCCGGCTCTCGGGTCTTTTAGTGATCTCGCTGGGTTTGGTCAGCCCGGCGATTGCTCAAAAGCCGAGCCAGGCGCAGATCAGCGCCGTCAGGCAGGCCTGCCCTGCCGATTACCAGACCTATTGCTCAAATGTCCCGACCGGTGGCTCCGCGTCGCTGGCGTGCCTCAAGCGAAATGCGCAAAGCCTTTCGGAGCCGTGCCGTCAGGCGGTGGCCGCAATCGGCAGTCCGGCGCCCGCGGCGCAGAATCCGAGACCGGCGACTGCGCCAACGGCGCCGGCGACCACCACGCCGGGCAGCGCGGCGCCGGCTGCGCCAGCCGCCCGGACCTATGGGCCGCCGATGTCGCCGCGCCAGGAAGCGATATTGCTGCGCCGCGCCTGCGGTATGGATTACCGGACCTATTGCAGCGAGGTGCCGCTCGGGGGCGGCCGGGTCATCGAGTGCTTGAGAGAGAACGGCCCCTCTCTCTCGCGCCAGTGCCGCTCGGCGCTGTTGTCGGCAAGGCAGGGACGCTAGGGAGCGGTCGAGGTAGCTTGTCGCCGGGCTGGCGCCTTGGTGCCGGCCGTCGATGCGCCTGTGCATCCGAAGCGGCAACGCAACTACCGCAACGGCTTTTCCCACGTCCGCGGCGGAGGTGTCTGGAGTTGCTTACGATCTTGTTGGAGGCCATCACCCATCCGGCTTGGGTCATCGAATATACGCGGCTATACGGCCGGCACTTGCTCGGTCGCTCGCGCCCGCCGCTTGCTGAGTTCGCTATCGATCTCGTCGATCGTGCGGCCACGCGTCTCGATGCCGATGAGCCAGAAGGCGACCGCGCCGAGCACGTACCAGAACGCGAAGTAGTTAAAGCCGGGGATCAGCGCGTCGAGGGTCGCCTGCAGGCTTGACAAAGTTCGACGAACCGGCAATCAGCGCCAGCCCGGCCGGGCCGATGAACTTGCCGAGATTGCCGACGCCATACACAAAACCCATGCCGCTGCCACGCAGACGCGACGGCCACATCTCGCCCATATAGGGCCCGACGATCGAGTAGTTGCCGCTGCCGAAGAAGCTCTGCAGCAGGATCATCAGGAAGAACGCCGAAACGCCACCGATGAAAACATCGTGCAGATAGCCGGCCATGGACATGAAGACCGCCGCGATCAAGCAGGCGAAGATGCCCGAGGCACGGCGTCCCCACGCGTCCGAAATCCACGAGCAGAAGAACCGGCCGGCAATCGCCGACAGGCTGATCCAGATCACCAATTTGGATGCCTCCGGCGGGGTGATCTTCAGCACCATGACCAACAAGGTCACCTGCCACAGGGCGAGAGCGACGCCGCCGGTCTGGGTCAGCCCGATCAGGCAGCCGGCGATGATGCTGCGCGGGTATTTGAAGATCTCGAGCCAACGCGTGTGCTCGATCGCAGGCAGCACCGCTGGCAACGGTATTTGCGCAGGATCCATTTTCAACGCCCAGGCGAGCGACTGCCGCGCCTCTTCCACCCGGCCTCGGCGCAGCAGCCAGTGCGGCGATTCGGGGACGAAAGCGCGGATGTACAGGCAGAGCAAGGCCGGCAGCAACCCGACGGCGACCATCCCGCGCCAGCCGATATAGGGCGCGGCAAACGCTCCCAACAACCCGGCGAGCAACTGAGCCAGCCGGCAGCATCGTCGTGGTGATCCCGGTGAACCAGCCGCGCTTATGGGCCGGCGAAAACTCTTGCATCAGGGTGATGTCGACCGAATACAGGCCGGTCACGCCGAACCCGACGAAAAAGCGGCAGATGACCAGGTAGATCCACCCTCCTTCCGGCGTCAGCGCCATCGCGCCGGTAGCGAGCGAGACATTCAGCACGGCGGTGATCAGCGCCGGGCGCCGGCCGATCTTGTCGGCCATCCAGCCATAGAGCAGCGAGCCGAAGGGCGCACTGACGCCCGAGGCGAGCAGGATCGCGCCCGATTGCCCGTAGGTCAGGTGCCACTCCTTCACGACGAACGCCAGAACGAACCCGATCAGGAAGAAGTCGAAGAAATCGAGCATGTCGCCGAGCGTCGCGGCGCCCGCGATCTTCCACTGGTTCGCGGTCAGCTTCTTCTGACGCTCCAACAGCTCCAACATTCCGTTCTCCTAGACTGCTCCGATGCTGAGGCCCTGCGGCCAAAACACATTTTTGTTGTCAGGCAGCGTCAACGGCGCCGCGCTTCTTCCGAAGTTGCCGCAATCACTTCGCGCTGGCAATAGGATGCCCCGCGAAGACCACCCAGCCCGCAGGGCCGGGTGGCGACGCTGATGGGCCGACTACGACCGTTCGATGAGCTCGATGCGATAACCGTCGGGGTCTTCGATGAACGCGATCACCGAGCCGCCATGCGCCATCGGGCCCGCCGGGCGCGGGATTTTTACCCCAGCGGCGGCGAGACGCTCGCACGCCTTGTAGACATCGGGCACCGCGATCGCGAGGTGGCCGAATGCACTTCCCAGATTGTACGGCTCGGCCTGCTCCCAATTGTGGGTCAGCTCGATCACGGTATTGCTCGTCTCGTCGCCGTAGCCGACAAAAGCGAGCGTGAACTTTCCGCTCGGGTAGTCACGCTTGCGCAGCACCTTCATGCCAAGCTGGTTCGTGTAGAAATTCAGCGAGGCATCGAGATCGCGCACCCGGATCATCGTATGCAACAGCCGGGACTTGTCGGCGTCCAGCACCGGCTTTGAGGTCTCGGCCGCATCGGTCATCGTCATCGTGCACTCCTCCGTGCTGTTGAACCTGAAGTGCCGCACCGGCGTGCGGCGACGAGTTCGAGGATCTGGTCGGCGGCCCGCAGGCTCGGCGAAACCCCATCCTCGGCGAGGCGACGGATGGCCTCATCATACCCTCTCCGATGCGCCGCGCGAACCCGTTCGTCACCGACGAGCTCGGCGAGCGAAGCGGCGAGCCGGTCGGGAGTGCAGTTTGGCCCGAGCAGCTCGCAAACCAGCGGCCTCCCGAGCAGCAGATTGACGAGATTGACCTGACGCACCTTCAGAACCTGATCGAGTAATGCCTCGGTCAGCGGGTTCAGACGGTAGCCGACGACCATCGGCAGGCGGGCCATCGCCAATTCGAGCGCGACCGATCCGGAAGCGGCGAGCGCGGCGCGGCTGGCTGCGAAGGCGTCGTATTTGTCTTGCGGCTGCTGCACGATGATCGCCTTTCCCGGCCATGCCGCGACCCCACCGGCGACCGTCGCTGCGACTGTCGCGACGGTCGGCACAACGACGCGGGACGGTCCGACCAGCTCTTCCAGCTGCTTCAGCGTCGCGCCGAAGATCGGCAGCAAACGCCGGACCTCGCCGCTGCGGCTGCCGGGCAACACCGTGATCAGCAGGTCGTCCGGGTCGAGACCGTGCGCCGTCCGGAAGCGCCGCCCGTCGCCCCGTTCGGCGCCGCATTCCAGAACCGGATGGCCGACAAAGCTGCAGGACAGCCCGACCCGCTCGAAGTAGGGCGGCTCGAACGGCAACAAGGTCATCAGATGATCGTACCAGCGCGCCATGCGCCGGGCCCGCCCGGCACGCCAGGCCCAGACCATCGGGGCGACGTAATGAATGAGCGGCAAGGTCTCGCCGCGGCGGCGCAGCCCGTGCGCCACCCGCCAGCTGAACCCCGAGCTGTCGATCGTCACGACGGCATCGGGGCGCTGTGCGCGGATCGCTGCGACCGTCTCGCGCACGCGGCGCAAGATGACCGGGGCGCGCGGCAAGACCTCGGCCACTCCCATGATCGCCAGATCGCCGAGCGGGACGAGGCTCTCGAGCCCCTGTTCCCGCATGCGCTCGCCGCCGATCCCGGCGACCCGCAGGCTGCCCGCCGGTGCGCTGTCGCAGCGCCGCGATCAGCGCGCCGCCGAGCGCATCCCCTGACGGCTCGCCGGTAACAATGAAGATGAAGGTCGCGTCGCCCGCAGTCACGATCCGCCGACACCGACCAGGAACAGCCCGGCGTCATCGGCTGCACGGATCACCTCGTCGCGATCGAGCACGATCGTGGCGTTGGCCTCGACGGCGATCCCGCGCAATCCGGTTTCCGCCGCCAACAGAACCGTGCGCAATCCGATCGTCGGCCGGTCGGCGCGGGGTTCCTGACCGGGCTTCTCGACCTTGACGAGCACGCCGCCCGGACCTTCGCGGCGCAGCGCTGCACAGCGCCGCAGCAGCTCGTCGGTGCCTTCGATCGCCTCGACGCCGAGCACGAGGCCCTGTTGGACGATGACGGCCTGGCCGATATCGAGCGCGCCCAAGCGTCCGGGCGACGCGCAGTCCGCGCTCGATATCGGCTTGCGATAGCTCGTCCGGGCGGATCCGGCCGAGCGGTCCTTCCGGCACGAGCGCCCGCGTCGAGCAGCTGATCGGCGCCGACCACCCGAAAACCCTCCTTTTCGAGCTCCTTGACCACCGCCGACAAAAGACCGTCATCGCCCAGCGCGCGATAGCCGACCCGCGCAAACAGCTTGGCTGCGCGCCAATCGGGCCGCAACGCAGCCAGCGACGGCCGCCGAATGCCGCCGGCCAGCACCAGCTCGGTCACATGATTTTCGCGCAACAGGGCAAGGCCGGTCGCCGCGGCGCCGAGCCGGCACCAGGCATGCGGCACGCCCTCTACCGTCGCCGGCTCGGCCGCTCCTTCGAGAGCAAGGACGAAGACATCGCGTCCGGCGGCGCGGCAGCATTCGACGAGGTGGCGTGGCAGCCCGCCGCATCCGGCGACGATCCCGAGCCTATCCGCCATTCGCTCCCTTAGGCTGACAAATGGCCCGGCTCGAATCGGCGCGGATGAATTCGATGACGTCGTCGACCGGCCCAATTCCGCCGAAACGCTCCGCGGTCTCGTTTACCCGGTTGCTCAGGGTCCCATCCGTGGCGAACAGGAATTGGTACGCGTTGCGCAGGACCTGGATATCCTCGCGGCTGAAGCCGCGGCGCTGCATCCCGATGATATTGAGCCCGCACAGTCGAGCCCGGTCTCCCATCACCTGGCCGTAGGGGATGACATCGCGCTCGACGCCTGACATCCCGCCGATCATCGCGTGCCTGCCGATCCGGACGTATTGGTGCACGGCGCAGAGTCCTCCAAGAACGGCGTAATCCTCGACTACGACGTGCCCCCCTAGGGTCGCGTTGTTGGCCATGACGACATGGTTGCCGATCTGGCAATCGTGGGCGACATGCGCACCGACCATAAAAAGGCTGCCGTCGCCGATCCGGGTAACCATGCCGCCGCCTTCGGTTCCCGGGTTAATAGTCACATATTCGCGGATCGTGTTGTTGCGCCCGATGACGAGCTCCGAGCTTTCCCCGCGATACTTGAGGTCCTGCGGCTCGAGCCCGATCGAGGCGAATGGAAACAGGCGCGTGCCCTCACCGATCGTCGTCAGGCCATCGACCACGACGTGAGAGCGGAGCGTGACTCGCGGGCCGAGCGAGACATCCTCACCGACGATGCAATAGGGCCCGATGACGACGGTCTCGGCGAGCATCGCCCCCGGCGCAACAATGGCCGTAGGGTGAATCTGCGGCATCGGCGGCTCGTCTAATCGTCCAGGATCATGGCGGCGAACACGGCCTCGGCCATCACATCGTCGCCGACTTTGGCCCGACCCTCGAACTTCCAGACGTTCCCGCGGTTGCGCTGTTTAGTGACGTGGATCTCGAGCTCGGTCGGGGGGAAAATGGGGCGTCGAAAGCGGGCGTTGTCGACGCTCATGAAATAGACGAGCTTACCCTCCGATTCCGGTCCCAACGTATGTACAACCAGGACGGCGGCGGTCTGCGCCATCGCCTCGATGATCAGCACACCCGGCATCACTGGCCGCGCCGGAAAATGGCCCTGAAAATAATACTCGCTCTTTGACAGGCTCTTGACCCCGGTGGCCCGCTGGTCTGCGACCACGTCGACAACCTTGTCGATCATCAGGAACGGGTGACGGTGCGGGATCATTTCCATGATCCGCTGAATGCCGATCTCCGTTCCCTGCTCCGCTGCGGTGGGCGGATCGATCATGAACCGCCTTTCTTCTTCGCGAGGCGTTGCAGCACAGCGGTCTGCCTCATGAACTCGCTCAGCGGAACTGCCGGACTGCCGCATACCGTCTCTCCGGCGCGCACGTCGCGCATGAGACCGCTTTTGGCGGCGATCCGGGCTCCGCTCCCGATACGCAGATGGCCGGCGAGCCCACCCTGCCCTCCGACCACCACAAAGTCATCTAGCCTCGTGCTCCCCGAGATCCCAACCTGACCCGCAAGGATACAGCAGCGACCGAGCACCACATTGTGCCCGATCTGCACGAGATTATCAATCATCGACCCCGAGCCGATCACCGTATCGTGCCCGGATCCCCGATCGATCGTGGTATTGGCGCCGATATCGACGTCGTCTCCTATGAGGACCCGCCCGAGCTGCGGGACTTTGATCGGCGCCTTCGGGTCGGGTGCAAAGCCGAACCCGTCCTGGCCGATCCGCACCCCGGGGTGCAGCACGACGCGCGAGCCGATCAGGCAGTGGCTGAGCGTCACATTGGCCGCGATCCGGCAATCGTCACCGATCTCGACCCCGGCGGCGATCACCGTATTTGCGCCGACGCGGCAGCGTTGGCCGAGCCGCACGCCACGCTCAATGACGACATTCGGGCCGATCTCGCAATCGTCGGGCACGGCGGCCGTCGAATCGATGATCGCGGATGGCGCCCGGCGGGCGACCACATCGGCCGCAGGATAGAAAGCCTGGGCGGCGAGCGCATAGGCCTTATAGGGCTCCTTGCTGACGAGGAGGGCCATGCCGGGCGGCGCTCGTTCGGCGGCCTTCTCGTCGACAAAGGCGGCACCGGCATGAGAGCGCACAAATGCTTCGATGTACCTCCTATTTTCAAGAAAGCTGACGTCTGCCGGTCCCGCGGTTTCGAGGGGCGCCACATCGCTGAAGCGGCGGGCGCCGTCTTCCGCGCGCATCAGTCTCGCTCCACTCAACGCACTCAGCACGTCGAGCGTAAAAGGTCCGGCTCGATCAAAAAACCGTCGGTCCGCCATCTCGGTTCGGTCCGGGCATCGAGCGCACCTTATTTCTTCTTTGGCCTGGCCGGTGCATTCGCCGCTGGCTGCGCGGCGGTGGCAGCAGGACCCGGGGCGGCGGGAGGAGGAGTGGGGACGGCGAAATCGACCGTCAGCGTCGGCATCAATTCGTCCAGCTTCTGCAGCACCTCGTCGGTAACATCGAAGCTCTGGTCGAAAAGCACCAGGTCCGCTCTCTGAAACACCAAGTTTGACTTGCGGTCCTTCGCGATGTCCGCAATGATTTTCAGCATCTGCTCTTGTATCTTGGAGAGCGCTTCGCCATTGGACTTCTCCAGAGCCTGACGCTTCCCCTGAACATTGCGTTCGAGGTCGTTTACCTTCTGTTGGAATTCACGCCCTTTTTGGTTGAGCGCATCCGCCGACATCGATGCCTGCTGCCGCTGCAATGAGTTGCGTTCGGCGCGCAGCGTCTCCTCCTGGTGAGAGATTTCTTTGGTGTATTCGTTGCGCTTCTGCTCGATCTGGCCGCGCACCATCTTTGCCGCCTTGGAATTTTGCAAGAGCGCCTGCACGTCGACCACCAAGACTGTCAGCGGCATCGGGGCGGCGATCGGCGGTGTGGAAGCCGGCGGTGGGGGGGCGGGAGCGGGTACAGGGGGTGCCGGCGGGGCTTGCGCCAAGCCGCTGCCGGCCAAGCCACACAGGAAAGCGAGCAGAAGCGTCTGAAATCTGAGACACCAAATCAACATCAAAACCTCGTGCCGAAGCTGACCCGAAAGAACTGGGTCTTGTCGAACGGTTCCTTCTTTATCGGATAGGCGACATCGAGCCGGATCGGACCGACCGGGGATTTCCACGATACGCCGACGCCGGCGCTGGCGCGGATCGCCGGCGACTGCTGCACCATCGGCTGCACTCCGCCCGTTGAAGCCAATTGGGCGGGAGTCAGCACGATATTTGTAGGCTCGAGTTGGTAAAGCGTTCCAAAATCGGTAAAGACGCGTCCGCTTACCCCAAATTCTTTCGGTAGCCCAAGGGGTACCCCTAAGGTCACCGAGCCGAGATAATATTTTTGGCCGCCGAGAGCATCGCCGCTCACCGAATCGCGAGGCCCGATCCCGGCGCTCTGGAAGCCGCGCAAATTATCGCCACCAACAAAGAAACGATCCTGAATTAGTACGTTCTGTCCATTCCAACCAAATATATAACCGGCCTCACCAGTGACGCTCAGCACCCACTCCGGGAACACCGAGTAGTAGTAGCCGGCGTTTACTTTGTTGCGCACATAATCGACCCCGTAACCGACCCCGGCGAAGTCATTGCCCAAAGAGGCGTAATAGCCGCCGCTCGGATCCAGCCGATCGTCCCGCCGGTCGTAAAGCAGAACCTGGCCGATTTCGGAGGTCGTATGCTGCCCTGCTTGAAGCACAATGAACAACGACGTGTCGGGCTGAATATCGGTAATGTTGTCGGATCGCGCGGTATATTTCAGCGTCTGTCGCAGATTTTCGGTGATCTGATAACCCGTGCGAAGCGCTCCACCGTAAGAGAATTGCTGGTACGGAGGAGTCACGCCACTAAAGAAATTCGCCGTCGGGCTAGTCTTGATCTCGAAAAGGTCGAAGCCCGCGGCGATGTTGCGGTCGAGGAAGTAGGGCTCGGTGAAACTCAAATCGACCTGTTGCGAGCGCAGCGAAACCACGGTGCCGATTCGCAGGTCCTGACCCTTCCCGAGAAAATTCCGCTCACGGATATTGACGTCGGCCAACGGACCGTCGGTGGTCGAGAAGCCGATGCCCAACGACAGCTCGCCAGTCGACTGCTCCTCGACCTCGGCCGTCACAACGGTCTTGTCGGGCGCCGACCCCGGACTGTTGGTCACCTCCACTTTTTTGAAGAAGCCGAGATTTTTTAACCGCTGTTGCGAGCGCTGCATCTTGGTGCTGTTGAACGCGTCACCCTCGACCAGCTGGAACTCGCGACGGATCACTTTGTCGAGCGTGCGAACATTGCCGACGATGTCGACCCGCTCGACATAGACTTGCGGGCCCTCCTGGACATCGAAGGTAATATCGACAGTATGGTCCTCCCTATTGCGGGTGACGTTCGGCTTGATTTCGACGAAGGCATAACCGCGATTGCCGAGGGCGTCCGTCAGCACTGAAATCGATTTTTCGACAGCTTCGGCATCATACCAGTCGCCACTGTGTACGGTCAGCAGCGGCAGCACCGCATCTGCGGGCAAGTCTTTGAGCTTGATGTTGACGTCAATCTTACCAAAGCGATACCGCTCGCCTTCGTCGAGCGTGAAGGTGACGATGAACCCGTTACGGTCGGGTGTCAGTTCAGCAACCGCAGACACCACCCGGAAGTCCGCATACCCCTCGGTCAGGTAAAATCTGCGCAATAACTCCCGATCGTAGGTCAATCGATCCGGATCATAGGTATCATCGCTGCTCAGGAAACGATACCATCGACTTTCCTTCGTCTGAATGATGCCGCGCAGCTTGGTGTCGCTATACTGGTGGTTGCCGACGAAATTAATGCTGCGTACCCCGGTGAACTCGCCCTCGTTGATCTCGAAGACGAGATCGACCCGGTTTTCCGAGAGCTGGATAAGCTTCGGCTCGACAGTGGCGCCGAACCGGCCGTGCCGTCGATAGAGATCGAGGATGCGCTTCACATCGTTCTGCACACGCGTGCGGGTGTAGACGACGCGGGGCCGCAGCTGGATCTCGGCATTGAGATCCTTCTCGTCGATCTTGCTGTTCCCCTCGAACGCGATGCGGTTGATAATCGGGTTTTCCACCACCTTGACGACAAGGGTGTTGCCTACCCGGCTCAGATTTACGTCGGCGAAAAGACCGGTCGCGAATAGCGCCTTGAGCGACTTGTCCACCAACTCGTCGTCCCAGGCTTCGCCCGGCTGGATCAGCAAATATGACCGGATCGTTTCCGGCTCGATCCGTTGCGCACCTTCGATCCTAATGTCGGTGACGGTGCCGCCCGCCTGAGCAACCGACGGGCCGCGAACCGGCTGGGCAATAGCCGGCACGAGCGAAGCCGTTGGCGCCGCGAGAGCAACGCCCACTACCGCCGCCAACACGGCAGCCAAACCAATACGACGCAACTCACCCCCACCGCGGCTCGAGATCTATCCCCTGATCGCTGATCGCGTTACATCACAAGGCCTTAAACAGATTCCCGATGCCGAGATGGACGAGATCGTTCCAGGTGGCGAACACCATCAATGACAGCACCAAGGCCAAGCCAATGCGAAAGCCGTACTCCTGAGCCCGCTGGCCTAGCGGCTTTCCGCGAAGCGCCTCCGCTGCGTAGAACAGCAGATGCCCCCCGTCTAGGACCGGGACCGGAAACAGATTAATCAGCCCCAGGTTGATCGACAGAACCGCCATAAACCACAAAACCGCGACAACACCGCCTTGAGCAACCTCTCCGGACATCTGAGCAATGCGGAGCGGCCCCCCGAGTTCGTCCGTAGCGCGCGTCCCTATGATGATCTGCCACATCGCCTGCAGGGTGCCGGCCGTCAGGTTCCAGGTCTCTGCCCCGGCCTGCTCAATCGCGGTTGCGGGATCGCGCTTGACATACTCCATCCCGCTTCGCGCGATGCCCAGCAGACCGATCTCATAGTGATTGCCGAAGCGGTCGGTAAGCTCCGTCCGGTTCGGCGTCACATGCAGGGTCTGCTCCTGGCCGTCGCGCCGCACGACGATCGTCATCGGCACATTCGGATTGAGGCGTACCGCCTGCTGCACGTCCTCGAACCGATGAACGGTCCGACCATCTATCCGGAGGATGACGTCGCCCGGCTGGATCCCGCCCTGCTCAGCAGCGCTCCCCGGCTGAACCTGCCCAACTTCGGCCGGCGTGAAAGGCTGGCCGTAGGTCATGAACAAAACTGCCAACACAACGATGGCAAAGATGAAATTCGCCGCCGGCCCTGCGGCGACGATCGCAGCGCGCTGGCCCAGTCGCTTGTAGTGAAAAGAGACGCCTCTCTCGACCTCGCTGAGGCGCGAAAGGCCGGGGGCCGGCAGGCCCGAGCTGGCGTCGCTATCGCCGAACATCTTTACGTAGCCGCCGAGTGGGATCGCGCTAAATTTCCAGCGCGTTCCCGCGCGATCCCACCAGCCAAACAGCTCAGGTCCGAAACCGATCGAAAACACTTCGATCCGCACCCGATTCCAGCGCGCGATCATGTAGTGGCCGAACTCGTGGACAAACACGAGCACCGTTAGGATCACCACGAACCACAGGACGGAATAGAACAAGTTGTGAAGCTCGGTTAAGCCTTTGAGAAATTCGATCATGACAAATCCGTTCGAGCGCGTTGCCGGCGCAGAATTACGCAGGCTAGAAAACCTGGCGGCAATCTCGCGCGCCGTCCTGTCGAAATTGTAGACATCGTCGAGCGATTCAAGCGCGCCTTCCGGGATTGCCTCCAGGGTGCGCTCGACGGTCTCGACGATATCGAGAAAACCGATGCGACCTTCGAGAAAGGCGTGGACCGCCGTCTCGTTGGCCGCGTTGAGCACGGTCGGGCAGCCGCCGCCGCGGAGAAGCGCCTCGCGGGCGACGCGCAAAGCCGGGAAACGGTGCTCGTCGGGTGGCTCGAAAGTGAGGCGCCCAATCGCCGCCAAATCGAGCCGTTTGGCCGGAGTTTCAATGCGGTCGGGCCAGGCCAGCGCGTAAGCGATCGGCGTCCTCATATCGGGCGAACCAAGCTGGGCCAGCACCGAGCCGTCACGATAAACGACCGCACCGTGGACGATCGATTGGGGATGAACGACGATGTCGACCCGCTCCAGCGGCAGCTGAAAGAGGTGATGAGCCTCGATCAGCTCCAGCCTTTGTTCATCATCGTCGCCGAATCCACCGAGATCTTGGCTCCCATGTTCCAATTCGGGTGGGCGACCGCCTCTTGTGGCGTGACGGCGCGCATATCCTCGAAAGCCCGCTCGCGGAACGGCCCGCCGCTCGCCGTCAGGATGATCCGTTCGATCGTATCGGCACGGTCGAGGTCGAAACATTGCCAGATCGCATTATGCTCGCTGTCCACCGGCAGCAGGGTGGCGCCGCACCGGGTGACCTCCTGCATGACGAGCCTGCCGGCGCAAACCAGCACCTCCTTGTTTGCGAAGGCGACGATGGCCCCGCGCCGGATTGCGGCCAAGGTCGGCGCCAGCCCGGCGGCTCCGACGATGCCCGCCATTACCCATTCCGCCGGACGCAGCGCCGCTTCGGTAAGCGCTTCGGCGCCGCAGGCCGCCTCGATTCCGGTTCCCGCGAGCGCCTCTTTTAAAGCCGAGTAGTGGTCAGGGTCGGCGATCGCGGCGAATCGCGCCCGCAGAGCACGCGCCTGCTCGGCGAGACGCTCCGGGTTTCGGTTCGCGGTGAGCGCCTCGACCTCGAAGCCATCCGGATTACGCGACAGCAAATCCACCGTGCTTTGGCCGATGGAGCCGGTCGACCCGAGAACCGTCACTCGTCGGATCCCGCCGTTGCGGTAGCCGGGGGGGGCGGGCGAGTTCATTGCCACGCCAGCAGGCTGCGGCCGCCAATCAAGGTCAGCAGGGCCACCACCGGGATCACCGCGAGCAGTCCATCGAGCCTGTCGAGGAGCCCGCCATGCCCGGGTATCAGGCCGCTCGAATCCTTCACGCCGAACCTGCGCTTTGCCACGGACTCGGCAAGATCGCCGAACTGCCCGACAATCGCAAGGCCCGCGCTGACGATTGCCAGCGGCACAGCCGGAGAGATTCCGAGCCATGCCGCGGTGGCCCACCCAACCAAAGCCGCGCAGGCCGTGCCCCCGGCCAGCCCGGCCCAGGTCTTTCGCGGGCTCCAGCGGGGTGCCAATCGTGGCCCACCAAAGGTCCGGCCGATGGCGTAAGCGCCGATGTCGGTCGCCCAGACGACGGCCAGCAGCCATAGCAAGGTGGCCCGGCCGGCCGGACCATCGCCCGCCAGCCATAAGAGACAAACGCAAGGCAGCGCAACCCACAGCGCGCCGAAAGCCGTCCATTGGGGCTCGGCATCCCGCGTACGGCGCGCCGCCCACAACACCAAACCCGCGCCCAGCAGGGCGATGCCGAGCGCCAGCCCGGGAGAGGCGAGCGCCGCGGCCGCAACCGCCGCCAGAACGACCGCGACCAGCAAGATCCCGGTCTGGCCAAAGTCGACCGCCGCGGCATAGCCGCGCCCCATTCCCATGCCATTACCGCAGCGGCCAGGCCGGTCAGCAGCGGCAGCCAGGGCCAGCCGAACCATATCGCGGCGACCGGAAGAGGCGCCAGCACCAGCGCCGAAACGATCCGCAGCCAAAGCGGATTTGTGTTGGATCTTGCGGACGAAGCTCTAGCAGTTGCTACGGGCTCGCCGGCAGCACCCGCGTCCCGCAATGACGGGTCAGCGTGATCCAACGGAGGCACCGTAGCGGCGTTCGCGACCGCAGAATTCATCGATCGCCTGCTGCAGATCGCTCTTTGAAAAATCGGGCCACAGGGTCTTGGTGAACACGAGTTCGGAATAGGCGCTCTGCCAAAGCAGAAAATTGCTGATGCGCTGCTCGCCGCTCGTCCGGATCAGCAGATCCGGATCGGGAAGCTCCGCAGTAAACAGGTGACGAGCGAAACATTCCTCGTCAATTCCGTCAGCAGCAAGATTTCCCGACAGCACCTGCCGCGCAATCGCTCGAACCGCGGTGACGATCTCGGCGCGTCCGCCGTAGGACAATGCGATCGTCAAGATGATCCGGCTGTTGTCGCGGGTCATCGATTTCGGCATGCCCGATCAGGCTGATGATGTCGGGGTCGAGCGTGCCGAGGTCGCCAATTACCTTCAGGCGAACTCCGTTGCGGTGCAATTCGGCAATCTCGCCTCGCAGGTAATGGCGGAGCAGCCCCATCAGATCCTGGATTTCCGACGACGGCCGCTTCCAATTTTCCGAGGAGAAGCCAAACAATGTGAGGTAAGGAACCCCGAGCTCGGCTGCGGCAATGACGGTGCGCCGCGCAGCCTCGGACCCGCGCCGATGGCCGGCGATCCTCGGCAGGCCGCGAGCCTTCGCCCAGCGTCCATTGCCGTCCATGATGATCGCGATATGCCGCGGCATGGGCCGCGGCGCGGCGACGGCGCTCATCAGACCTGAAGGATCTCTCTATCCTTCTGCGCCAAGGCCTCGTCGATGCGCTTGACGTATTCGTCGGTCAGATGCTGCACTCCCTGCTGCAGCTTGCGTTGCTCGTCCTGCGAGATCTCGGCGTCCTTTTCGCGGCGCCTGAGCAGTTCGACGCCGTCGCGGCGGATATTGCGGACCGAGACGCGCGCCTGTTCGGCGTATCTCGCCGTCACCCGCGTCAGCTCGCGCCGCCGCTCCTCGTTCAAATCCGGAATCGGCACCCGGATTACCTGGCCCTCGGTTTGCGGATTGAGCCCCAGCCCCGCTTCCCGGATCGCCTTGTCGACGGCCTTGACCATGGCGCGGTCCCATACTTGGACCGTGATCATTCGCGGCTCCGGAACGCTGACATTGGCGAGCTGGTTGAGCGGCACGGTTCCGCCATAGGCGCTGACGGTGACCGGCTCCAGCAGGCTCGCCGAAGCCCGCCCGGTCCGCAATCCACCGAATTCCTTGCGCAAAACCTCAACGGCGCCGTCCATTCGGCGACGGAGATCCTTCAGAAATGTGTCTTCCGGCATGCCCTTGTCCCGTCTTCAGCTTTGTCCGTCGATGATCGTGTACCGTCCGCGCCCCCTCAGAACCTCCGCGAACCCACCATTTTCGAAGATCGAGAACACCAGAATCGGAATGTGGTTCTCGCGCGCCAGCGAAATCGCCGAAGCGTCCATCACCCGTAGATCGCGGGACAGGACCTCCAAATAGTCGAGTCTGTCAAAGCGCCTGGCGCGCGGCTCACGCTCGGGGTCCGCATCGTAAACGCCGTCCACCTTGGTGGCCTTCAGCAGCGCGTCACAACCCATTTCGGAGGCTCGGAGAGCTGCCGCCGTATCCGTCGTAAAAAACGGGTTCCCGGTTCCCGCCGCGAAAATTACGACACGATCCTTCTCAAGATGCCGTAACGCCCGCCGTCGAATATATGGTTCGCAAATCGCCTGCATCGAGATCGCCGACTGGACGCGGGTGGTCACTCCGCAGCGCTCCAGCTCGTTCTGCATGGCAAGTGAGTTAATCACCGTCGCGAGCATGCCCATGTGATCGGCCGATGCGCGCTCCATGCCGACCGCGGCGCCCGACACGCCGCGAAAGATGTTGCCTCCGCCGATCACTAGGCAAACTTCCACTCCGAGCGCGTGCACAGATTGGATCTCGCTTGCGATGCGCCCGACCATCTCGCGATCCAGGCCGTACTCGCGCGCGCCCATCAGCGCTTCGCCGGAGAGTTTCAAGAGAACGCGGCGGTATTTGAGATCGGCTGACATGAGGCCTACGCTCACCCGACTAGCCGAGCTCTCTCGCCGGCAGTCTCACGATACCACCGAATCGACGCGACCGCTGCACCTTTCAGCGTCAGGCGGCGCCAGTGCTTTCCCTCATAGGATCAGGACCGAGTGAAAGCCGAGGCGAACCGCCTCAGTTTTTCAGCTGCGCTGCGACCTCGGCCGCGAAATCGGTGCGTTGCCGCTCGATCCCCTCGCCCAATGCGAAACGCGCGAAGCTTTCAACGGTAATCGGCGCGCCTGCGGCTTTGCTGGCCTGCTCGACGACCTTTGAAATCTTGGTCTCCTGATCGACGACGAAGACCTGCTCGAGAAGGACGAACTCCTCGTAGAATTTGCGGAGCCGCCCTTCGACCATTCTGTCGACTACCGAGTCGGGTTTGCCCGTGGCGCGGGCCTGTTCTCGCAGCACGACGCGTTCGCGGTCGAGCGCAGCCTGCGGCACCGAGGCGATATCGAGATAGAGCGGGTTTGCTGCCGCGGTATGCATCGCCAGCTGCTTGCCGAGTCCCGCCAGCTGGTCGGCCGCCGCGATGGAGCCGAGCGTAACGAGGACCCCGATCTTGCCGAGGCCCGGACTGAGCGCGTTGTGAACATAGGAGAAAACTGCGCCCTCCTCGGTCGAGAGGCGCTTGACGCGCCGCAGCACCAGATTTTCGCCGATTGTCGAGACCAGATGCGTCAGCTCTTCCTCGACGGTCCGACCGGTTCCCGGGAAGTCGGCTTCCTTCAGCGATTCGAGCTCCCCATCCCCGTCGAGAGCCAATTCGCTCACGCGCCGCACAAAGCTTTGAAATGCCTGGTTGCGCGCCACGAAATCGGTTTCCGAATTGACCTCGACCACGGCACCCACAGGGCCGCGGATGGCCACTCCGATCAAGCCCTCGGCAGCCACCCGCCCCGCCTTTTTTGCGGCTGCGGACAATCCCTTCTTTCGCAGCCAATCGACCGCCGCTTCGATGTCGCCGGCACTGTCGTCGAGCGCCCTTTTGCAATCCATCATCCCGGCACCGGTCTTCTCGCGCAACTCCTTGACCAGCACCGCCGTCACCTCGGCCATAACATCGACCCTCGCGTAAAACCCTGTTTTTCGAGAAAGGAAGTCCTAATTCGCCGCAGCCGCAGCGGTCTCGTCTTGCGATCCGCTTTCGAGACTGTCCGCTGCGGCTTCCTCGGGCAGTTCCTCCGGAACCCCTGCAACAAACGCCTGCTCGGCGAGATCCGGCCGCGCGCCAATATCGACCCCGGAGGCCGCGAGCTCGGCTTGCAGCCCGTCGAGAACCGACCCGGCGACGAGATCGCAGTAAAGATGAATCGCCCGCATCGCATCGTCGTTCCCAGGGATCGGATAGGCGATACCGTCGGGTGAGGAGTTCGAAATCGAGAATCGCGACGACCGGTATGCGCAAGGTGTTCGCCTCGGCAACCGCGATTGCTTCCTTGTTGGTGTCGATCACGAACAGGATATCGGGCAGCCCGCCCATCTCCTTGATGCCGCCGAGCGCCCGTTCGAGCTTGTCACGGTCACGCGTCAGCTCCAGGAGTTCGCGCTTGGTCAATCCGGTTTGATCTTGCGAGACCCGTTCCTCGAGCTCGCGCAGCCGCTTGATCGACTGGGAAATTGTCTTGAAATTCGTCAGCATCCCGCCGAGCCAGCGGTAGTTGACGTAATATTGGCCACAGCGCTTGGCGGCGTCGGCGACCGGCTCCTGCGCCTGGCGCTTGGTGCCGACGAGGAGAACGCGGCCGCCGCCCGCGACGACGTCCCGGACCGCCTGCAAGCCCTGGTGCAGCATCGGTTCGGTCTGCTCAAGGTCGATGACGTGGATCCCGTTGCGGACGCCGAAAATGTATGGCGCCATCTTCGGGTTCCATCGCCGCGTATGATGGCCGAAGTGTACGCCGGCTTCGAGCAGCTGGCGCATGGAGGCAGTCGGTATCGCCATAGCAATTCCTTGTTTCCGGTTGAGCCGCCGCAGGAGAAGTCGGCGCGTAAAGCACCGACACCGGAACGGGCAGCTGCCCGGAAGACGGCCGACAGCACCCGCAGCCCTGCGTGAGGTATCGCAGTATTACTTACGGTGCAGACGCCCCCTTCGCAAGAGACCGCGCGATATTGGGGAGGCAGAACTCGGGCCGGTGACCGGCGTCTAGAGAGACGCTCTCGGATGTAAACGGGCATGGATGGCCAGGGCTCACCCCGGCCATCGCTGCCCTATACCCTAAGCCTGGTACAGCGGGCCTCGGATGATTTGACCCGGCAGAGCGTCGGTGAGCTCGCCGCCTTCCAGGAGGACCGCGCCGTTGACGATCACGTGCTCGATTCCGATCGCGTCGCGCCTGACCTGGACGCCGCCCGCCGGCAGTGTCGCGACCGGTTCGCGCGGCTTCGATGCGATCGTGTCGGGATCGAAGATTGTGATGTCGGCGACCTTGCCGGCGGCGATGAAGCCGCGATCAGTAATATCGTGCATCAGCGCGGTCTTACCGGTCAGCCGATAGACCGCCTCTTCGAGCGTCATCACCTGCTGTTCGCGCACCCAATGGCCCAGCAGATTCGTGCTGGTCTCGTGCCGGTCGGCGGTGTGCGGCCGGCCGCCGCCGTCGCTGGTGCCGATCACGGTATACTGCGAACCGAGGATGTGCTTCTGCACCTTTGGATCATGGTTGCGGTCGATCGCCTGGAAACAGGTCTGCAAATCCTCATCGAGCGACAGATCAAGGAAGGCGTCCATGATGCCCTTGTTTTGATCCTTCGCGATCTGCTCGACGCTCTTTCCCTCGAGATGCCGGTTCTGCCCCTTTGTCGTCATAAAAACCTCGACGAGGTCCCAGCGCCGGTTGAACAGGCCGCGGGCGCGGCCGCGACGGTCGGTCATCCCACCTTCCTGAGCGACCGTGCCCTCGACCGCCTCGGCGGACATCGCCTTGCGGATCTCCGGGTCCCGGAACGCGCGCATGCGGTCCTGATAAGGCAATGCCATGACCTTGTCCCAGGTCGGCATGCCGCGGAAGAAGCCCTCGGGATGGGTGATGTCCTCGTCCTGCGGGACGTTGAGGCCGCGCTGCAAATCAAAGATCGCGCCGGCGACGGTCGACAGGCACGAGCCGTAGCATCGGGCGCCGCTCTTGAACCCGTCCTCGAGCCACTTCAAGTGCTCGACCCATTCGTCGGGGTTGCCGATCGGATCCGACATCAAGTTGTAGATCGACGGCCGCCCGGTGCGCGCGGCCAGCTCGCGGGCGACCTGGCGGGTCTGCTTGGTGCCGCCCGGCGCGCCGCCGGCGACCTGGAAGACGCCGGTGCCGAGTTCGCCGAGCACGCTGGCGAGCGCCCAGCGCTCGTTGTCATCGGGGACGCCGGCGGGGTCGCCGCGGTCCTTTGGCGCCGTCGAGAAGCCGAGGGCGCCGGCATGCATCGCCTCGCGCACCAGTTTTTGCATCTGCGCGATCTCTTCGGGTGTCGCCTGGACCCGCTCGCCCGAAGCTTCGCCCATCACATAGCGGCGGATGCCGGAGTGGCCGACCAAGGTGCCGACATTGATGCCGCGCTTCCTGCCGAGCGCATTCAGATAGTCGCCGACCAATTCCCAGGTCACGTCGACCCCGGCTTTCAGGACCGGTAGCGGGATCTGTTCCGCGTCGGAGAAGAATTGGAGATACCACTCGCCGTCGCCCGGCCGCACCGGGGCGATGACCTGACCGCACTGTCCAACGACGACCGTGGTGTGGCCGTTGTGCACCCAAGAACCGCAATACGGGTCCCAGACCGCCTGTGGATCGAAGTGGGTGTGGTGATCGATGAACCCCGGCGCTACGACACGCCCGTCGGCGTCGATGACGCGCTCGGCCGCGGCGCCCCTATATTTCCCAACCCCGACGATTTTCCCCTGATGTACGGCCACATCCGCCTGGAATGCAGGCTCGCCCGAGCCATCCACGACGCGTCCATTGTTGATGAGCAGGTCATATGCCATGATGCGTTCTCCTCATTGCCCCGCTCCGGATGAGCCTGGGGCCGTCGCGGCGGGCCGTTCCCACTGGGCCGGTGGTCCACCGGCACCTTTTTTAATGGCGCAGTACGAAGTCTACGCCTCGCGAGAGGCACCAGCAATATTTTCTCCCGAACGTGACCGACAAAGTCGGGAAAGTATCCGATGATGAGGAATGTTCATTTTACGAATGAATTTCACTCATCGGTATTCTTCCGAGACCCCTTTTACCGGGATGAGTGCTGAACCATTTTGAGCCGCGTTGTGAGCGCCGATACTCTCGATCCTGCCGCGGGTGAACGCGCGGAGCGTATTGCTAAAGTGCTGTCCCGCGCCGGGGTATGCTCGCGCCGCGACGCCGAGCGCTGGATTGCCGACGGGCGGGTCACGGTCGACGGTCGAGTGCTGACAATGCCCGCTTTAAGCGTAACCGCAGCCAACGACATTCGGGTTGACGGCAAGCCGCTGCCGTCACCCGAACACCCACGGCTGTGGCGTTATCACAAGCCGGCAGGTCTCGTGACCTCGCATCGCGACGAGAAAGGTCGACCCACAGTGTTCGATGCACTGCCGAGGGACCTGCCCCGGCTGATATCGGTCGGCCGGCTCGATCTCAATTCCGAGGGGCTCTTGCTGCTGACCAATGACGGCGCGCTGGCGCGGCGGCTGGAACTGCCATCGACCGGCTGGCTGCGGCGCTACAAAGTGCGCGTTCACGGCGAGGTCGAGCCGCAGCGCCTTGCCGCGCTCGAGAAAGGTGTCACGATCGACGGTATAACCTACGGGCGGATCCGCGCAACCCTGGAACGCCAACAGGGCAGCAATGCCTGGATCGCGATGGCATTGCGGGAAGGGAAAAACCGTGAGGTCCGCCGGGTCCTCGAGCATCTTGGTCTTCAAGTTACCCGGCTCATCCGGCTGTCCTACGGGCCGTTTCAGCTCGGCAATCTGCCGCGCGGCGAGGTCGACGAGGTGCCGAAGAAGGTGCTCGGCGAGCAGCTGGGCAATACCCGCTCGGTGTCGACCCATGCGGATCGTCGCCGGTAGACATCGGGGCCGTCGGCTGCTCGCGCCGGCCGGTGAGACGGTAAGGCCGACGAGCGATCGGGCCCGCGAGGCGCTGTTCAACATCCTGTCGCACGGGCAATTGGCGGCGGAAGGCATCCCGTTCGCCGGGGCGGCGGTGCTCGACGCCTTTGCCGGGACCGGCGCGCTGGGGCTCGAGGCATTGTCGCGCGGCGCCGCCGAGGCTGCATTCATTGAACAGGACCGCGAGGCTCTCGCAACCCTTCGGCAGAATATCGCACTCCTCGGCGAAGATGCCCGCGCTCGGATCGTTCCCGGCGACGCCACCCGCCCGCCGCGCGCGCCTTTGGGGTACGCGGTGGCGTTTCTCGACCCGCCTTACCGCAGCTGCATCGCCGCCGCGGCGCTGACGGCGCTCGACGCCGCCGGTTGGCTCACACCCGATGCACTTGCCGTCGTCGAACTCGCGGCGCGCGAGCACCTGGCACTACCCGCAGGGTTCAACCTTGTCGATGAGCGGGTGTACGGCGCGGCACGGCTTCTCTTTCTTCGCCGCAAGATCGAGTCAGCCACAGCAACAGAAAAATCGCCGTTGGGGTCAGTAGACCGGTGAACAGGATCGGGCCGGCATTCCCGGGCGCGAGATTGCCGGCGATGATGATCTCGCGGATGTGGCCGATACCGGCCCCCATCGGGAAACATGCCAGCACCAGATTGGCCGCGAACCGCGCTTCGAAGGGAGCGGAACGCCGCGTACAACGGCCGCGGGCCGATCGCTACCGCGACCGCAGCGCCGGCGGATGCAGCCAGCCATGACAGCACTGGGACGATCGAGACCACTCGATGTTGCCAAAATCGGGGGAAACTGGCCGCACATTGCGATGCATCACTTGCCTGCGCAAGCGTGGAAGCCTCGACGAGGTCTCCGAACATCGAGGATCGGCTATCATGTCACCAAGTTGATCCCGGGTGGGAGAGGAGCATGACCGAAGGCTTGCGGTTTGTAACTTTGCGCAGCGGCGAGCGCGTGCCGGCGCTGGGGCAAGGGACCTGGCACATGGGCGAGAGCCAGCGCCGTGCCGGCGAAGAGGCAGCGGCGGTGCGACTCGGCATCGATCTCGGCATGACCCTGATCGACACGGCCGAGATGTATGGCAGCGGCGGCGCGGAAGAGGTCGTCGCCCGCGCGGCCAACGGTCTCCGCGACAGCCTCTTCATCGTAAGCAAGGTCTATCCGCACAACGCTTCGCGGTCCGGCGTCGTCGCCGCTTGCGAGCGCAGCCTGAAGCGGCTGGCCACCGACCGGATCGATCTTTACCTGCTGCATTGGCGCGGCTCGGTCCCCCTCGCCGAGACCTTGGAGGGCTTTCTGCGGCTCGAGCGCGACGGCAAGATCCGCCACCATGGGGTCAGCAATTTCGACCGCGCGGACATGGCGGAATGGTCGGCCCTGCGGGGCGGCGACACAGTCGCGGCCAATCAGGTGCTCTACAACCTGGCGCGCCGTGGTCCCGAATGGGACCTCGTGCCGTGGTGCCGCGAGCACCAGGTCGCCATCATGGCCTACACACCGCTCGGGACCGGCGGCATGCTCGGCCATCCGGCGTTCGGCGAAATCGCCCGCCGCCGGGGCGCAACGCCGGCGCAGGTCGCGCTCGCCTGGCTGTTGCGCCAGGAGAGCACGATCGTGATCCCGAAGGCATCGCGGCCCGAGCATGTGCGCGAAAACCGCGGCGCCCTCGACGTGGGGCTGACGGCAGAGGATCTGACCGCACTCGACCGCGCCTTCCCGCCGCCCAAGGGCGAGAGTTCGCTGGGTATGCTATGATCCCGTTTCATTGCGTGCCCCTTGCCGCTTCGCTAATCTGAGCAACGCTTTGGAGGGGTGGCCGAGCGGTTGAAGGCGCACGCCTGGAAAGTGTGTAGACGGTGATGAATCGTCTCGCGGGTTCGAATCCCGCCCCCTCCGCCAGTTCCTGACGTTGGATCCGCAGAAATCCTAGATAATCCCCGCTTCGTTCCGAACCTACCCATGAATTTATCCCAAATCGGACGGTGGATAGGGGTGGACGGTCGTGAACCTCGGGGGGACTGCTTGGCCGCGTTCCTGACCCGCGCCCGGGAGTTGGTCGCCAACCCCGAGACGCCTCCCCGCCCTGACATCTCACGCGCACGCGCGCGAGGGGCAAGCCACCAGTCCACGCCGCAACGTAGCCGACATCTCACGCGCACGCGCGCTCTGGACATCTCACGCGCACGCGCGCGAGGGGCAAGACCCTCGCCCCTAGGGACAGACCGTCGCCGGATCGCCCGGCCCGAGCCCCTCACCTTAGCCCCGCCGGCCGGATCGCCAGCCCCAGCGCGGGTTACGGGTCCGATCTGGCCCGGACGCGGGACCGGGTGCCGGGGGCTTTCCCCCCACCGGGGGGCTTGGGTCCCATCGGCCGCGCGGGGGGACCCGAAGAAACCCTATTCCGGCCATTGTACAACAACTTCAATAGGTTAGGGGAAATGTAGCGGGGTGCCCCTAAGGGGCCTTCGGTCCTTAGCGGCTCAGGCCGCGGCCGAGTGGTACTCAACCCGCCTTTATCGGAGACGATAAGACGGGCTGAAGGCGAGGGATAGCAGGAAAACGTGCCGCTTGCCGATAGCCCCAGGAACGCTCAGGTAGCCCTATAGCCAACCGTCCCAAAACGGGTCAAATTTCTCCACCGATCAGTGACTTAGAAAGCGCCTCAGAGACGTTTCTACCCCGTCAAAATTGAGGCTTTTCGGCGTGTTTCGGGAGGGCACTCTGACTGAGGACCGGCACTCGGGAGGGCGCTTAACCATCGAACCGGGTACGACCTACAGCGGAAGCGCGCGGCGACCGGGGCCGCCTTCAATCTGCCGGCGCGGGTGGGGCAGCTCTTCGGGGTCACCTTGTAGCGAACACCCGTCGCACCCGTCGCAGAACCCGATTTTGACGACTGACCCACGAGAGGTTTACCGTGCGTTGAGCCAGGCTGGCCCCGGCAATGATATCAACGTCGGGTCATCGGGGTCCCAAAAGGCGCCAACGTGGAGCCCTGCCAGCTTGGTTACTGTTTGGGTGAGCCCAACCGCTTTTGAGATTTACGTGGGGTCGGCGAGTTATCTGGCGGACATTCGAGCATCGAGTGCCACTGCCTTAGTACCCCTCTGCGGTTCCCAACTCGGCGACTGACATTTTGTTGACCACCGCCGCGTAGGATCGAAGGGCTTGGCGATCACGATCCGGCCGGACCAAGCCGAGCGGGGGAGCGGCGTCGAGTAATGTCCCCCAACCCGGCGCCGCTCCTTCTCCGCCTTACAGTAGCGGGCTGTGACGCGCGAACGGCGCCAGTGGGCAACCGTGCCATTTTGGAATGGCGCTCACTGGCGCTGTCCCCGCCAGTACCGAAACGATCGCCTGCCTCGCCGATCTCTACGTCGGTCCAACGCTTCAATCAGCCTTCGGCCTGCTCGGCCGCTCGGCGAGCGGTGAGCGCGTCATACATCGCTCGCTCGGCCTCGAAGATCCGCTGCTCCCGCGCCGCTTGTGGTCACCGCGCCGGCGACACGTCGCTCCGTAATTGAACGTCGTCTTGGGGGAGAAACACCACGCCGACACCCTCAAAGGCGCGCCGAATAGCGTCGGTCGTAGTCGTGCTCGGCTGCCGGCGTTCCAGTTCGAAATCGTGGATTGCGCTTTGGCTCACTGAGGCGGCGCTCGACAGCTTGCTGACGGACCAACGGAGTAGCGTGCGTGCGCAACGGCACTGTGTGGCGGTAATCATGGTTCTGGCGGTCCTCCGGGATCGTGGCGTTGGGTGCCGCTTGCCTTGATTTTGCCATGTTAACCGAACCGGCGCGCCGCCGGAAGGTTCTGTTGGGGCTGGGGCATCGAAAGCGGGTGGCGCCGACGCCGGAGGATTGCGATGCTCGCGAGCGCCTTCGTCGCGCGGTGGCGTGCCGGCTCCAAGGTCGAGACCGCCGGGGCCTGTTCCAAGTGCGCGAAGACGATCCGGCGCCGAGGATTGGGGTCGGGTTGCATCGGACACGGTGACTGCAAGCTAAATGCAATTCGATACTCTCATAGAGAGATCGAACCTAACCATCTTGCCAGCGTTGATAGCATTTGGAACGACCCAGAAGGAACGATCATGCATGCAGTGGCAAACCGTCGCCGCCGCGCGGGCCAAGGTAACCGCTCGGTGAGGGGGCTGGCTCAGGCGGCGGCCGCAGCGGCGTCGAGGGATTGCCAGTTCCAGGGCAGCGGTTCGGCGATGCGGCGGGCTGGGTGGTCTCCGATGCGGGCGAGCACATCGGCGAGATAGTGCTGCGGGTTGAGGCCGTTGAGCTTGGCGCTCTCGACCCCCGTTTAAGAGAGGGGCGTATTGTCCCCGGTTTTGTCCCCAAATACAAGGAGATAAATGGCATAATGGCTGGATTTCTGGCGGCTCGACCCTCTACCGAGAGTTCGAATAATCTCCCCAGCGCCGGGATCGGGCGAATGCAAGCAAGGTCGTGCGCGGCTCGACCGCTGTTGCCACTGAGTCGCCGTCGTAGAGCCCACACGGCTTTGACGCGTATTTGACGCGGGTAGGCTTACCTCACATGGCAGGGGAATCGCGGCCGACGGCAAGACACTGAAGATCAGCTCCAGCGGGTCCTAAGTCCGAGAATGTCGGTTGGATCGAGGGGAAGACGATATGAAAAACATCCTTCGAACAAGGACCTCTCGTGGTCCGCTCTCTGCTGTCGCGTTTCTTGGAGCGGTGCTTTACGGGTATCTCTCGGCCCCAGCTCAGGGTCAGAATACACCGACCAACACAACGGTCACCAATGCCTCAAACGCGGCCGTATACGCGAACCTGACTTTGGGACAGCCCCCCACAATACCACCCGCCAATTGCACTGCCCTGGGTCAGCAGATCCAGTCCATCGCCGATCCTAGGCTAGTGTTTACCTCCAGCATTACGCACCAAAACATTTCGTTCACGCCTCAGACCCCGGGAGCCACGGAGCTAGGCTACTACCAACTCGCAGCCGGTGAGACGATCACTTATCAGCCGCAAACCTTCCAGTGCTCCACCGGCACTTGCAGCCCCGCGGTGACGTTCAACTTCTTGTTCACCCCGAACCTGTACAATGGCAGCCCCAACAATGGATGCGGCGGTTCTGCCGTGTTTCCGAATTCCAGCACCATCGGCGAGGCGTCCATCAACTTCGGCATCAACGGCGCTGTGGGGTCAGGGTGCGCCAGCGCGGATGCAACCGACGTCAGCGCCGTCAATGGCATCAACTCGAGCCTTGGCATTGTGGTGACCGGCGGGTCCTGGAACCCGGCGGGTCCGGCGAGGAACCGCTGGTTTGGCCAGAATGCCAACCTACCGGGTGTCTATGGCTGGGCAGCCACCAATTGCACCAACAGCGCCGGCTTCCCGAACCCAAGCGCGGGCTGCCCGGCGCCAAACGCCGCACCGGTTCCGGTCAACGGCCAATGCAAGACGCCGGGCGGGACTCTATACCCACCGATAAATTTTGCGGGCGGTCCCAGCTATTGCGATGAGCGTAGCGACCCGTCCTCGAGCTACCCGATGGGTCAATGCGTGATTCAGCGCCCGAGCCATGTCACGGGGGGTACTGTCGCCATCACATTCACGGGGTTCTGTTCAGATTCGACATGCGGCAGCGCTAATAGCGCGCTCGTTGCTGCGGTGTTGCCCGAGAGCCGCTCGGTCGAGGTCGGTAACCCGCCTGCGACGGCGTTCGCGACGATGATCAATGCCGGCCCCGACCCCGCCTCGACCTGCGCGATCGCGCCGCAGACGGTGATCCCCGCCGGCTTTCTGTTTCAGACCACCGACCCCAACACCAACGCGCTCACCGGCACCGCCAATACTCCGGTGGATATCGCCGCAGGCGCGTCGCAGAGCTTTGTCGTCGCGCTGACCCCGACCGCGGCGTTTCCCCCGAACGACGTCGATTTCAGCTTTGCCTGCGCCAACGCCGGCCCGGTGGCGGTCCTCACCGGGGTCAACACCCTCAATCTGTCGGCCTCGACGACCCCCGTCCCCGACATCATCGCGCTGGCGGCGAGCAACGACGCCGGCTATGTCGACCTCCCCGGCGCGACCGGCACCGGCGTCTTCGCGGTGGCGACAACCAACCTCGGCATCGCTGCGTCGATCACCGCCAGCGCTAACACCGGCACCGCCAATTTGCCGGTCAGGGTCAGTCTGTGCCAGACCAATCCGACAACCGGCGCCTGCCTCGCCACCCTGGCGTCCGCCGTGACGACGACGATCGCCAACAACGCGACCCCGACCTTCGGCATTTTCGTCACCGGCAGCGGCACAGTGGCAGACTTGCCGGGCGCCAACCGCGTCTTCGTCCAGTTTACCGATGCCAGCGGCGTCCTGCGCGGCGAGACCTCGGTCGCGGTGCGCACGCGGTAGTGATATTCGTGAGTGGCATTGGCGTTCGGTAACCTCGGGCAGTCGAGAACCCACGCAATCGGAGTTGCATGCGCGAAAGCTCAATACACTTGCCGAGTACTAATCCGCGCCGGCTGGGCCAAACTCGCAAAATGGAGAAGCGGCGAAGCGGCTTGATCAGCATGTCGCCTCACCAAACAGTCGGCGCAGGTGCCGAGGCCGATGGGCCCGAGGGTTGGAATCCTCCTTCTTCCAGCAGCGAAATCAGGTCTAAACCGTTTCAGTAGGAGCGGCTGATGCCGGAACAGTCTTCGCGACCGCTCAATTCCGCGGCGGCGGCGATCTTGGCATTGCCGAACGCCGGCATAACCTCTTTCGCGAACCGGTCCAGGTCTTCCAACTGAACGTCGAGCGGCGTAGCGCACACCACCCGGTCGATCCCCGGATAGCGCTTTTCGACCGCCTTCGGCTGCGCGATGATGTCCTCAGGCCGGCCGGCGGGGAAGCCGCCGGCCTTCACCGCGTCCTCGATCGTCGGCAATTTGACCGTGCCGGCGAGGCGTGGGTCGCGCATTGCCGTGCCGTGCCGATTGTCCGCCCTGATCGCAGGCCGACTTGTGCAGTTAAAAAAAGCTAAACAGAGTCGCGACGCTCTAGGATAATTCCGAGACTGATTATGTCCGGTGATGGGCGACATGTCGGTTGATCGTGTCTCGGGTCTCTCGAATGCGAATTCGCTCGCTGGCGGGAGCGGCACGTCGATTCGACGCGATCGATACCACCGCGGTCCGCTAGAGCTGTGGCGGGTCGCGATTGCGCTGCCGGTCGCCGCGTGCAATTACGCGCCGACAATGGATCTGTTCGGCTCCTACTTCCCGGCCTGGATGCTGTGCGCCGTACTCGGAATCGTCGCCGCCGTCATCATCCGGCAGATCCTCGCGGTGGCCGGCATCAGCGAATACGTCGTCGCCCCGCTGCTGACCTATGCCGGCCTCGCGGTGTCCGCCACCTTGCTCGCCTGGCTTCTCTGGTTCGGTCACTGAGCGATGTTGGCGGTTCGTAAGGCGCTCGGCATCCTGGTCAGCCTTATCGCGCTGGCCGGCGTCCTGGTGACCGGGGTGCTCGCGACGCGCCGGATCGACCAGCGGCCGCGCACCGACGACGCCTATCTGCAGGCCGACCTCGTCCACTTGGCGCCGGACGTCAGCGGCCGGATCGTCGAGCTCGACGTGCGCGACAACCAGGCGGTGCGCAAGGGCGACGTGCTGTTCCGGATCGACCCGGAACCTTATCGAATGCGCGCGGACCAGGCTCGCGCGGCGGTGCGCGGTTTGGAAGCCAAGCTCGCCCTGACCGCCGACCAGGTCGCGGCGCAGACCTCCAAGGCCGGGGCCGCCGAACGCGGCATCGGCAGCGCCGAGGCGCAGCGGTCTCTCGCTTCGAGCACCTTGGGGCGGCTGCAGCCGCTGCTCGGGCAGGGCTTCGTCACCGCGCAGCAGGTCGACCAGGCGCGCACGGCGCAGCGCACCGCGCAGATCGCGCTGCAGCAGGCGCAGCTGCAGGCAGACGAGGCACGCCAGGCCATCACCAACACCAAGCCCACCGAGGCCGAGCTGGAAGGCGCGCGCGCGACGCTCGCCCTCGCCGAGCGAGACCTGAACAAGACGGTCGTGCGTGCACCCTGCGATGGCCGGATCACCGCGCTCGACATCGCCGCCGGGGAGTTCGCCGCCACCGGCCACCCGCTGTTCACGATCATCGACACCGAGCACTGGTATGCGATCGGCAATTTCCGCGAGACGGACCTCGCCGGAATGGAGCCGGGGCAGCGCGCGACCGTCTACGTGATGGCGCAACCAAGCCGCCCGCTGCGCGGCCAGGTCGACAGCCTCGGCTGGGGTGTGGCGTCGGACGTGAGCGCCACGTTTGGCGGCCTCCCGCATGTCGAGCGCACCCTCAACTGGGTGCGGATCGCGGCTCGCTTCCCGGTGCGCATCCTGCTCGACGCGCCGCCCGACGACCTGATGCGCTATGGCGCCACGGCCGTAGTCGTGATCGATAAATGAAGGCGCATGCTGCGCGTCGCGGCCCGCCGCCGGAGGTGGACGAGGGTGACGCGCGCGATCTGGTCGCACTGCTGCGCCGCGAGCTGCGTCCGACCCCCGGCCGGCTCGGCGACTGTCTGCGCATTGTCGTCGTCCTCCTCGCCGTTGTCGCGATAGCGGAAACGTTTCGCATCTCGGAAATTGCCCTCTCGGGGTATATTGTTCTGTTCGTATCGGGTCGCGAGGCGGTCACGACGATCCTGACCGCGCTGCTCGCAGGCACCGCCGTCATCCTGGCGATTTTCGTGGCGATCGCGGTCTTCATGCTCAGCCTGTCGGAACCGGCGCTGCGGATTCCGCTGATGGCAGCAATGACCTTCGTCGCAATGTTTCTGTCGCGGACCGCGACGCCGGGACCGGTGTTCTTCGTCGCCGGCTTCATCGTTGCCTACGGTCTGACATTGGGCGACCAGGTGCTCGGCCTCGCGCTGCAGCCGGCAACCGCGGCCAATGCGGAGCAGTTCGCGTTGCCGGAGATCGTCTTCGTCTCGCCGGAAGAAGCGCTGGTGCGTTTTCTCCTCTGGCTGAGCCTGGCCGTTGCCCTCCCCATCATACTGGTAATCCTCGCCAACCTGCTGACCGGGCGCGACCCGGCGCGCCTGCTGTACCAGGCGCTGGCCGAGCGACTGGCAACGGCAGCGCGCTTTTGCGCGGGCGAGAGCGGAGCGGAACGCCGCCTCGAAGCCCAAGCCTTCGAAGGCACAGCACAGCTGCACAAGTTGCACCATCTCGCCAGCCTGATGCACCGCGGCCGGCGCCGCCCGGTCTGGGCCGCGTCGCTGATCGACGACATCGGCCGGCTCGGCCTCCTGCTGCTCTCTTGGTTGCGCGTCGGGAGCGACGCTCGCAATACCCTTCTCCCTGCGTCGAGCGCGTGTCGCGAGGCGAAGCGCGCGCTGCAATACGGCGAAGCCCCGAGCGCCGAACCGGTCGTCATCACCACGACGGGCGCCGCCCGACCGTTGGCCGACGCGATCTCGCGCAGACTGCAAGCGATCCGCGAGACGCTGGCTGGGACGGCGGCGGAGCACGGACCGCATGGCGCGGCGGAGGCGCCGCGCCGGCTGCTGGCTGCGGATGCGTTCACCAACCCGGAATACGCCCGCTTCGCCCTCAAGGTCACGCTGGCGGTGCTGATCTGCTATTTCGCAATGAACCTTGCTGATTGGCCGGGCATCCACACCTGCGTCATCACCTGCTTCTTCGTCGCGCTCGGTACCGTCGGCGACACGATCCACAAGGCGACATTGCGTTTCGCCGGCTGCCTGATCGGTGCGGCGCTCGGCCTCGGCGCGATCCTGCTGCTGATGCCGCTGATGACCGATCTTGGCGATCTGCTCCTACTGCTGGCACCGGTGACCTTGCTCGCCGCCTGGATCGCAAGCGGCAGCGAGCGCATCGCCTATGCCGGCCTGCAGCTCAGCCTCGCCTTCTATCTTGTCGTGCTGCAGGGCTACGGCCCGACGATCGACATGTATACCGCGAGGGACCGCACCATCGGCATCCTCTTCGGCAATATCGTGATCTTGGTGATCTTCACGACGATCTGGCCGGTGAGCGTGGCCAATGTTGTGCGCACCAGCCTCGCCAAAGCATTAGAACAGCTGGCGGTGTTGGTGGGTTTGGGCGCCCGCACCGATAGCGAGGTTCCCCAGGCCTCTCGGTCAATGGTCGACACGGCGTTCGGGCAGGCGATCGCGCAGGCGCGCGCGGTCCTGGTCAATGATCCGTTCGAAACGAGCGAGGTGCGGCGCGCCGTGGGGAGGCGGCCTATCGACGCGACTGTGGTGGAGCAGGTCGGTCGGCTGTTCATCCCGGTGTCGGCAATCCTCGATCTGCATACCGATCGAGCCGGGCACGACCTCCCGGTGGAGACGCGTGACGCGCTTCGCGCGCATGACCAGGCGCTGGCAGGATGGTTTCGGCAAGCAGCGTCATGGACGCGCAGCGGCGAGGGAGCAGGCGAAATGGCCGCCGGTCTTCCGGAACCGCCGACCCTATCCGGCTCGAGTGATCAGCTCACGGCTTTGGAGACATGGTACCGCCTGCTGCACCAGGACATCCGCAGAATTCTCGACGAGGTTGGTCCGCAACCGTGGCCTGTGACAGCTCCGGTCGGAAATGCGTTGCATGCCACCGGCTAGGTTCCGGCGCCTTGCCCTCGCGGGATGCGCGCTACTCGGCGCCTGCAACGACACGCGCGATTTGGCACCGGCTTCGCCCGACACGCCGTGGCAATTCGAGCCCTCCAAAGAAGCGCCGACAACCCCTGCACCCGCCGCCGAGGGCCGGCGGTTTACGGTGCCAGAGAACACGGCAGTCCAGTTGCCGTCGCCCGCCGACATCGACCCCAATCATACTTATTCGCTCGTCGAGCTGATCGATATCGCGCAGCGCCGCAATCAGGCGACGCGCGTCGCCTGGGAGCAGGCGCGGCAGGCGGCGATCAATGTCGGCATCGCGCGCGCCGCCTATCTCCCGGCGCTGACGGCGAGCGCGGTCGCCGGCTTGGAGCACTTCGTGACGCCGTTCCCTAGCAGCCTCGTCCCGCAAGGCTTCATCATTTTCAACGCTCAGGAAGTAATCCCGCAGCTCGCCGTAAACTATCTGCTGCTCGATTTCGGCGGCCGCTCAGCCGCGGTCGAGGCGGCAGGCCAGCTTTCGATCGCCGGAAACGTCGCGTTCACGGCGGCGCATCAGCAACTGATCTACAACGTGGCCCGTGCATATTTCACGTTGGACGGCGCCGATGCCGCATTGCGCGCGGCGCGGCAGGCCCTAGCGGATGCGAAAGTGGTGCAGCAATCCGCCGAGGCGCTGTTCGGCCGCGGCCTCGACACCATCGTCGACGTGCAGCTCGCCCGCCGCGGGACGGCGCAGGCGCAGTACGATCTTGCACAGGCCGACACGGCGCAGCACGACGCGATGTACACGCTGCTCGCGGCGATGGACTTGCCGCCGACCACAAAACTGCGCGTGGCAAACGCGGCCGAGCGCCCGCTGCCGCCCCGCACCGCGCGTGCAGTCGACGACGTGCTGAGCCGCGCGCTGCGTCAGCGGCCCGATCTGCTCGCCAACGTGGCGAAGCTGCGCGCGTCAGATGCGGAAATCGCAGCCGCACGCTCCGCTCTGGCCCCGAAAATTTCGCTGAGCGCGAACGTGCAGGGCAATATCTCCCGGCTCAACGTGGATAATTCGCCCTATTCCACAGTCACCAAGCCGCAGGGCGCCGCTTTGCTGAAGTTCGAATGGCCACTCTACGAAGGCGGATTGCTACAGAACAAGTTGAGCCTCGCCCAATCGAAGCGCGAAGAATCGGCGGCCGCACTGAAGGAACGCACCGACCAGGCTTTGCGCGAGGTCGCGCTCGCCTACGACCAGGTCGATACCGGGCTACAGCAATACGATGCCGCGATCGCACTGCAGACCGCATCCGAGGCCGCCTTCCACAGCGCGAGCAACTCCTATGGGCACGGCGTCGGTACGTTGACTGACGCAACCTCCGCGCAGACGGGGCTCGCCACGGCGCGCGCCGCAGTGGCTCGGGCACACGCGCAGTCCCTGATCAACGCTGCGGCACTTGCCTTTGCGACGGGCGAGCTGACGTCAAGCACGGATTTCGCCATCGCGACACCGCGATAATGCACTGTATGGTTTGGTGCCTGGCTTGTCGCTAACGTCCTTCGCAGAATTGTTGATTGTGTGCGCCGGTCGAGTGTCCGTATCTGATCCAACCCGCCAGCTCGATTGAGTACCACGAACCAGCTGCTTCCAGCGCGCGAAACCGTCATTCGGCCCCGCGCACGATGCTCGCTGGGCCATGTTGTTGGCGATACTACCCGCCGGCGACGCTGACGTGCCCCCGAACGGGCGCGCGTGGCGGCTAACTAATCCTGGAGTCACTGCGCAGCGGCGGCGGTTCGGGTGTCGCGGAAAGCGGGGATCACTTCTTTCGCGAAGCGGTCGAGGTCTTCGAGCTGGATGTCGAGCGGGGTGCCGAGCGGCGTCGCGCAAATAATGCGGTCGAGGCCGGCTTCTCGACCGCCTTCAGCGCCTCGATGATGTCCTCTGGCCGGCCGGCGAGGAAGCCGCCGGCCTTCGCCGCATCCTCGCATTCCGGCGGAAGATCCGGCAGGCGGTGATCCAGGCTCTCACCCAATCAGCGCGCGGCGAGCATCAGCTCGGTTGCCGCCGCTTCCGCATCGAGATCGCCGTCGAGTTCGGCGCGCACGAGCAGGACCTTGTCGCATTCAGCCGGGCCGGGGATCATTGCTCGTCTGCGCGAGCTGCATGCGCCAGCAGCAGCCGGCGTGCCCGGAACAGCCGCGACATCACGGTGCCGATCGGTGCGCCGGTGACGGCGGCGATCTCCTTATAGGACATCTCCTCCAATTCGCGCAGCACCAGCGGCTCGCGCAATTCGACCGGCAGGTCGGCGATCAATTGCCGGATTCGGCAGCGATCGCGCCTCCTTAGCAAGGCGGTTTCCGGGTCGTCGGCTTCGGCCACGAGATCGTCGGCCGCAACGGCGCCGGGTTTCGCCTCATCGCCGATCGACACGAATTGCACGCCGCGATCGACGCGGCGCGAGATGTAGGCGGTATTGCGCACGATCTGCAGCAGCCAGGCACGCGGGTTGACGCTTTTGAACCCGGCAAAATAGGTCAGCGCGCGCAGCACGGCCTCCTGCACCACATCCTCCGCGGCCGGCGGATCGCGCACCAGCCAGCGCGCCAGATTGTAGGCGGCGTCGAGATGGGGCAGCACGAGCGCCGCGAACGAATCGTCACGCGATGGAGCGGGGACGTCGCCCCGACACTTGAACCGACACACCCCCGATTCCGGATGGTCAGGCACGAAAATCGCCTCCTCGGGCGTCTCGTCCACTGACCCGATACCGCCCCGAACAATCAGCCCGTCAGCCTGTGTGCTCATTAATTGCGCCCGATCGATCGCGCGCAAGGTACTCAGCCCGGCTTCATCATCGGCTGCAATGTCCACGACGTAGTCTGCATTTCCCACGCAATTGGCCAACAGTTCCGCGGTTTCCACGTCGTCTTCGATCATGAGAACATGCCGCGAACCGCGGGTCGTCGTTGGGCGCCTTTAATGTCGAGGGCTACTTCAGCCCGGGCTCGCCGCCAAACATGCTGATCAGATCGCTTCTCAACGCTGCGCGTATCGGCGCGGTTTGGCCGGAGCAGCGCGGGCCGCGCCACGCACAGGCATATATGCTGGACCATCGGGTGACCCCCTCCTGCCGATCGCGCCTGCAGAGATGGGGTCTTCAACCGTGAAGCTTCCATAGCCAAATTCTAGACAAATTCTAGCCAAATTCTGCTCACCTCCCGCTCAGCGCCTGCTCGGATCGGCGGCGTTGGCGCCGGTTTTGAGCCGAGCCCTGTCGATAGGGCGCGCTGTAGGACGTAGAGCGCCCGCCGCGCTGCGAGGCCCCCAGGCATGGACACCAAACCTTGCTGACCCGCGCCGACTTTGGAGCCACCCTCAAGGACGCGCTCCGCCATTACCTCCGGGCTGATCTGCTCGCCGGGAATGCGCTGTTGCAAGCGCGACTGTTGACCGGATGGGGTTCCAGCGCAGCCCCGCCGGCAGCCCTACGAGCGCTGATAGCCGAGACGGCCAAGACCCTGTTCGCTGATGAGCGCGACCAAAGGCTCTATCGCGTCCTCGATCTGACCTATTTCAACCCGGCTCCGAAGCAGGAAGCCGCTGCCAACCAGTTGGGCCTCTCATTCAGTACATATCGACGAGCCCTCGCCGCGGGTGTCGAGCGCCTTACCGAGTGGTTGTGGCAGCAGGAGCAAGCGGCTCGGGAGGCAGAAATTACCCCTCGGCAGCCCGCGGTCCCCACTACCGTCGCCGAGGAGGCCCTCCGAACGGCGCGGCCATGCCTCTCGATCGTAGTACTGCCGTTTCTGAATCTATCCCGAGAGGCGGGTCTTGATTATCTCGTCGATGGGATCGTCGACGTCCTGATCACGGATTTGTCTAGCCGACTGCCGGGTAGCCGCGTCATCTCGCGGTCCACCTCCTTCACGTACAAGGGCCGTCTCATTCCGATCCGGCAAGTGGGCAGCGAACTTGGCGTCCGCTACGTGCTGGAGGGCAGCGTTCTCGTCGACCACGAGCGCCTTCGCGTCAATGTTCAGCTGATTGACGCGGAGACGGACGAGCACTTGTGGGCTGAGCGCTTTGACAAGGAGCGCAGAGAAATTCTGCAGGTCCAGGACGAGATCGTCGCGCGCTTGTCGCGCAGCGTCGGGATCCAGCTGGTTCGCACCGAGGCCGAACGCGGGCACCCGCAGCCCGAAGGAGGGTATGCTGTCGACCTGATCATGCGTGCGCGCGCGCTGATCAGTGACAACAAGCGGAGTGAGACCGCGGCAGAAGCGGTTGATCTCTTTCGGCGGGCGCTGCAGCTCGACCCCGATAGCGCCACTGCGATGGTGGGGATCGGCCTCACTCGGGTCTACCAGGTGATAAACCTCTACCGGCTCGACGGCCGAGATACCCTGCTCGACGAAGCCGAGGAAATGATATCGCGTGCGGCATCTCGGGCCCCCGACCACTTTGACGTGCTCAAGGCGCGCGCACTGTTGCTGCGGGCGCGCGGCCGCTTCTCCGAAGCCATTATTGCTACCGAAGCTCTTATGGTCCGCAATCCCGCGGAGCCGACCGCCTATAGGGAGATGGGGCTCAACGAGCTCTACCTCGGCAGAACCAGGCAAGCCGTAGAGTGGTTCCGTCGAGCCGATGCCATAGCGCCACGGGACCCGGAGCGTTGGACGTGGCTCCAGGGTCTGGGGCGGGCGCTGGTGCAGCTCGGCGACGACGCGGCGGCGCTGGTTGCGTTGTCTCAGGCAATGGACAGCAACCCCGGTTATATCCGCGGCAAGGCGTTGCTTGCGGCAGCGGCGGTGCTGGCCGGCGATGGCGAGGCCGCGCGAAGGCACCTGGCGGAATACGCCGCGATCGAGCCGGCGATGACGGTTCAACGGTTTGCACGACAGCGCTCCTCGGTGCCGCTGGCGTCGGTCAGCCCGATTTACCGCCGGGAGAGCGAGCGCATCCTCGAAGGTCTGCGTCTCGCCGGCATGCCGGACGAGATCGATCGTGAGCTCGACCCTTGATGCAGTGAGACAACTCCGCTGAGCGGAAGAGCGGGCTGATAGCGGCGCATCCGCCGAGGGTGGGGCTGCGCCGAATTCCGTGACTCCCGGAACGGCCCCGCCCGCCACAATCAAGCGGCTATAGTGCCAGGAGCAGCGATCCAGAGCAGGCTCAGAGCCGATGCTCTCACTTCAGAGACGGTTCCGCCTGCTGTGGCACTGCATGCAACGACCTCACCCTTTAGTAACAGAGTCGTGATCGGTAAACCGCGGTTGGCGGCGATTGAGCCAGAATAACCCACCCTCGTTTCGAGTCTCCACAGCGCGTCCCGGCAGTGGGCTTCCTTCACTGCCCTGACAGACGGTTCCTCTCGAACCGGTTGCAACGCATTTGTAATCAAGGAGACCGCAGTATTATGAGGAACGGCAATCCAAATGCCAAGAACCGGCGCTCTTTTCTGCAAGCCAGTCTTGCAACGGGAGGCGCTATCGCTGGCGCTACGGTCCTCGGTGCACCCAAGCTGCTCGCACAAACTTCGCCGTTCGCGTCTTCAGAGCGGCTTACGGACGGCGACGTCGCGATCCTCAAGTTCCTGGCTGCAGCGGAGCTGATCGAATCGGACCTTTGGACGCAATATGCGGAATTGGGAGGCATCGGCAATAATCCGCCTATAGAGCTAGACCCGCAACAGGGAGCTGAACTGAACCCGTACCAGACGGCCTTGTCGAACCTCGATTCCGACGGCCCGCAATACATCACCAGCAACACGCTGGATGAAGTGAGCCACGCCACCTTTCTCAATGCGTATTTGGTTTCTAAGCGCGAGGAAGCGGTCAACTTCGATGAGTTCCGCACCCTCCAAGGAAGCACGGCGACGGGAGCTCAGACCATCGGCCGCCTCACCAACCTGATGCATCTCAACGTCGACACCAGCTGGTACGTTCGTTACCGCAGCACGACAAACCCTGACTTTGGCGCCACATTTCCGCAGGCGGTCACCATCACCAACCGCAGTGCCATCCCCGTCAGCAATGCAGATTTGAACGGTAGTGCCGCCCACCTTCAGGCCGTTGCCAACACGGCAGCGTTCCACTTCGGATATATCGAACAGGGCGGCTCCAGCCTCTATCAGGCGATGAGCCTGAAAGTCAGCAGTCTCGAGGTGCTGAAAATCACGCTGGGAATTGGCGGAGACGAGGTCGCCCACTTTCTCGAATGGGTCGACTTTTCGGGCAATGGCGTGCAGCAGCCGGTAGCACCACTGACGGACGGGACGCTGACATTTCCTGATTTTTTCAATAACCCGCCGCTGCAGCCGCCCAGCCTGGTTCAGCCCAGCCTGATCTTCCCGGTCCCTTGCGAATTCATCAGCCCGAATTTACCGCTCTGCGCGGTGATCCGGCCGAGTGATGACAGATTTGCCGGCGCCGTGGCGACCATCCAATCGTTCACCAACGATGGGCTGTTTTTCGGGCAGTCACCGAGGTTCCTCCAGGTACTGAACCAACTCGCACACGCAGCGGACGCTGCACGGCGCCAGCTGCTCATCTAGTCTCGCGGGCCTTTAGCCAAACCATCTATTGCCGGCTCCCACAGCGATAAAGTGAGTTTGCCATGGACGCCACGGCAATAGGCCGAGCCTCGCTCAGCGAACGCACGATCCTTGCCGGCCGAGAGGTGTTTCTCGGCCGGCGGCGCGGCCCGCTCGCCATCTTGCCATTTGTCGGCCCCGCGGTGATCGCCTCGATCGCCTATATGGATCCGGGAAATTTTGCGACGAACACTCAGGCCGGCGCGGGATACGGCTACGAACTCCTTTGGGTGGCACTTTCCGCCAATCTCGTCGCCATGCTGTTCCAGGCGCTCTCGGCCAAGATCGGCATCGCCACCGGCCGGAACCTCGCCGAACTTTGTCGCGAACGGTTTGCGCCGCCCGTCGTCTACACCCTGTGGGCGGCGAGCGAAATCGCGGCTATGGCGACCGAGCTGGCAGAGCTTCTCGGCGCCAGCCTCGGGCTCACATTGCTGTGCGGCATTCCAATGCTCGCCAGCATGCTCCTCGTCGGGGTCGCCACCTATGCGGCACTGCGGTTGCAGCGCTCGGGTTTCCGGCCAGTCGAAATCCTGATCGGCTGCTGTGTCGGCGTGATCGTCGCGAGTTACCTGACCGAGCTGGTGATCGCACCACCGCACTGGGGCGCTGTCGCAGCCGGCGCGTTCGTTCCGCGTTTGCAGGGGATGGGCAGCGTCACGTTGGCCGTGGGTATTGTCGGCGCCACGGTCATGCCGCATGCGATCTACCTTCACTCGGGTTTGACCCAGGCCCGTTTGCCCTTCACGAATGCGCGAGAGCGGCGCACGGCGCTGGTCATGTCTAATCGCGAGGTCTTGTTGGCGCTCGGGGTCGCGGGCCTCGTCAATATGGCAATGATCGCGATGGCTGCGGTTGCGTTCCATGACGGCGCGCACGAGCAGATCGCAGAGATCGAGACGGCCTACCGAACCCTGACCCCGCTCCTGGGGGCGGGCGCCGCCGGCCTGTTTATGCTCGCCCTGTTGGCGTCAGGCTTTTCCAGTTCGATCGTCGGGGTCATGGCCGGCCAAATGATCATGCAAGGCTTTGTCTCATTCCGGATCCCGCTTTGGCTTCGCCGCCTCGTCGTGATGGCGCCTTCGTTCGCTGTCGTCGCTGCCGGCATGGACATCACAAAGGCTCTGGTGCTGAGCCAAGTGGTTTTAAGTCTGGTCCTACCCATTCCAATGGTGGCTCTGGTCAGGTTCACCGCCAGCCGCGACGTCATGGGCGGGTTCGCAAACACCCGCCTAACCAATGCGCTGGCGGTCGCCGCAACCGGGTTTGTCTGCCTCCTTAATGCGATCCTGTTGCTCACGACCGCGGGCCTGGCGATCCCGTTTGCCGGCGGCTGAATACTCGATAGGGGTCTGCCGTCAAACGGGCGCGCGCGGCGGCTAATCCCGCAGTCACTGCGCCGCGGCGGCGGTTCGGGTGTCGCGGAAGGCGGGGATCACCTCCTTTGCGAAGCGGTCGAGGTCTCGACCGCCCTTAGCTGCTCGACGATGTCCTCCGGCCGGCCGGCGAGGAAGCCGCCGGCTTTCACCGCATTCTCGATCGTCGGCAATTTGGCCGTGCCGACGAAGCGCGGGTCGCGCATCGCCGCGATCTGCTCGTCGGTCAAGGCCCGCAGGAGACGCAATTCGCCTAACATTTCACGCTCTCTTCGTAATGCGGCGCGGCCTCGCGGATCGCCCGCTCGCGGGAGGACGCGATGTGGAACTGGTAGCCGAGCGCCGAGTTCAAGCTCCACGCCGCGGCGCGGCAGGTTCAGGAAATCGTGCTTTGGGCCGGGTACGGCAAGCCAACCACCGCATCCTTTGCAACGAGTTTGCTCGCCGGCCTGATTTCGATTCCGATGAGTTTGCCGACCGCGTCAAACATCAGCACGACACCCGGGTGCACTTCTTCGCCTTCATTTCCCGGGTCTTTGACTTGCGCCAGCTCGACATAGAGGACATCGGCCTCGGGATCGTAAGTCACGGCAGCCATCGCCGGGCTCCTCGATCGAAAAATACGGTGACGACCACGATATCCGCTCTCGCCGGCCGAAACACAACCCGCAAGACGCGGCCGCCGCGCTCTGGGATGGGGCGCCATGCCCGGCTGAGCGTTTGATCGTGCGGATCGACCATAAGAGCTGTAGGCTGTCTTACCGTGGTCTCAATCCATGTCGGATCGATGGCATCACGCACAATATTGTCGCGGGCATGACGGGTCAGGATCAGCACAGTGTCGGCTTACTTGACAGCGGCCAGCCCGAGCAATAGCGCCGCACGCTCGTTGCACGCTCGCCTGTCGTCTTCGATCAGGATTCACCGTGTCAAATCGTGCCGATTGATGACGCAGGGCGACCGGTAATCCCCAAAGCGTCATCCAGCGATGCTGACGCGTGCCGTCGAGCGGGCAGCGCGGCGACTGAGCCTGGCGTCTACTGCGCCGCGGCGGCGGTGCGCGTTTCGCGGAAGGCGGGGATCACCTCCTTCGCGAAGCGGTCGAGGTCTGCGAGCTGGACGTCGAGCGGGGTGCCGAGCGGGGTCGCGCAGATGACGCGGTCGAGGCCGGGGTAGCGCTTCTCGACCGCCTTCAGCGCCTCGATGATGTCCTCCGGCCGGCCGGCGAGGAAGCCGCCGGCCTTCACCGCATCCTCGATCGTCGGCAGTTTCACGGTGCCGGCCAGCCGCGGGTCGCGCATCGCCGCGATCTGCTCGTCGGTCAAGGCCCGCACGAGGCGCAATTCGCCGAACATTTTCATGTTCTCTTCGTAATGCGGCGCGGCCTCGCGGATCGCCTGCTCGCGGGAGGACGCGATGTGGAACTGGTAGCCGAGCGCGAGGCGCTCGCCCAGTTCGAGCTTGACGCCGCGGCGCGTGTAGGCCGCCTGGAAGCCGAGCATGTGCCGCTCGACCGCGCCGCCTTCGGCCGAGCCGCCGCCGATCACGCCGCTGATGCCGTATTTCGCCATGAACTCGAAGGCGCGCTCGGAGCCGCTCTGGATCGGCTGCCAGCATTCGACCGGCAGCCGCTCCGGCGCCGGCACTAGTATCCCTGGAACCCGACCATGTGGCGCTCGACGGCGCCGCCTTCGGCCGAGCCGCCGCCGATCACGCCTGATATGCCGTATTTCGCCATGAACTCGAAGGCGCGCTCGGAGCCGCTCTGGATCGGCTGCCAGCATTCGACCGGCAGCCGCTCCGGCGCCGGCACCAAGGTGATCTCCTTCAAGGTGTAGCCGCGATACGGCACCTCCGGCGGGATCGTGTAGTACTTGCCCTGGTGCGAGAAGGGCTTGCCCTCGAACGCCTTGAACAGGACCTCGACACCCTCCTCGAACATCTCGCGGTTGGCGTTCTGGTCGATCAGCGGATTGCCGAAGGTTTCGACCTCGCGGGTGTGGTAGCCGCGCCCGACGCCGAAGATGACCCGCCCGCCGGTCAGGATGTCGGCCATCGCGTAATCCTCGGCCAGCCGCAGCGGATGCCACATCGGCACGATGTTGAAGCCGCAGCCGATCTTGAGGTTCTTGGTGACGCCGCACAGATGCATCGCCATCATCAAGAGGTTCGGGATCAATTCCGTGCCTTCGGGCTGGAAATGATGCTCGGCCATCCAGAAGGTGTCGTAGCCGCGCTCGTCCATGCACTTGGCGTAGGCCACCACCTTGTGCATCGCCTTCGCCAACTCCTCTTTCGAGTAGCAGCGGTCGTTGATCGGCGTGCCGGCATAGCCGAGGTTCTCCATATCGGCGGTGCCGTAATAGGAGCTGTCGAATTTCGTGATCATCGGTCGATCCTCTTTGTTCTGGACCGCATTATCGCCGCCAGCAGCGGTTTATGTCTCGGTCCAAGTGACACGACGCGAACGAGAAGGGCTACTTCAGATCGACGATCTCGATCCAGTTCGGCTGCGTGCCCATCGCGTAGTGGCCGATCGGCTTCAGTTCGCCGCTCGCCTGGTCGATCGAGTAGACCGTCATCCCGGCCGAGTCCATGCCGACCGACAGCAGGAACTTGCCGCGCGGGTCGATCGCGAAGCCGCGCGGCGTCTTCTCGGTCGGGAAGCGGCCGATCTGGGTCAGGGTGCCCTTGTCGGGGTCGATCTTGTAGCCGATCAGCATGCTGGTCTTGCGCTCGGCGCCGTAGAGGAACTTGCCGTCCGGCGTCACATGGATGTCCGAGGCGGCGGGCTGCTCCTTGTATTCGTTGGTATCGACGAATTGCAGCTCCTTCAGGGTCCCCGAGGCCGGGTCGACCGCATAGGTGCCGATCGTCGCCGTCGTCTCGGTGATCAGATAGGCGAACTTCCCATTGGGGTGGAGGGTCAGGTGGCGCGGCCCGGCGCCCGCCTTGGTGGCGATCTGGCCTGGGCCGTTGGGCGTCACCGTGCCGGTGGCGGGATCGAAATTGAACTCCATCACGATGTCGCCGCCGAGCACCGGCACGTAAACGTGCTTGTTGCCGGCATCGATGACGACGCAATGCGCCTTGGGCTTGGTGTCGAGGATCTGGGTCGCCTTCGCCTCGACGATGCTCTGCGCGTTGATCGGGTAGATCGCCAGCTTGGCGCCGACATAGGAGGCGGCGAGCAGAAATTTGCCGGTGCGGTCGGTGTTGATGTACGCCATCTGGTCGACCAGCGGGGTTGCCGCCAGGTGCCTGAGCCGGCCGGTGGTCCGGTCGATGGCAAAGGTCGAGACCGGATACGGCTCGCTGCGCAGCTGCGCGTAGAGGAAATGCTTATCCGGGCTGGTCGCCATCGGCAGGCTGGCCGGCGACGGCTTGTCGGTGCCGGGAACCGGGGTCTTCTCGATCAGCTCGAGCGCGCCCGTCGCCCGGTTCATCGCCAGGACGAACACTTCCTTGCTGCCGGCGTTCGATACATAGACGACCGTCTCCGGTGTGCCTTGGGCCATCGCCTTGCGTCCTCCGATTAGAGTTTGCGCTCCGAGCCCGGCGATCCCGCCGAGACCAAGTGCCAACACGCGCCGCCGTGCCATCCGTCCGTGGCTCATCGTTCCCTCCCGCGCTCGATCGGACATTCCCGGATAGTCGAAGCTATTGGGCATAACTTTTCGTCTCAACGAGTTGCACTGCAACGAAATTCGACGCAACCGCCTCCATTTAGATGCCGATGCGCCAGCATCCTGAGCAACCTCCTCGGTCAGTGGCGCTGGCAGCTGCACGGGTAGCAGCCGGTGTAGGCGGCTTAATGATAGGGTGGTCTAAAGTCCTGAAAAGGTGGCGCGCCCGAGAGGAGTTCGAACCCCTAACCCCCAGATCCGTAGTCTGGTGCTCTATCCAATTGAGCTACGGGCGCCTGCCGAGTGCGTGCCGGCGATGCGCGGCGGCCACAACTACTCCACCGCGGTCCAGAAAGGCAAGGCGCATAGTGGCGCCCGGCGGTGGCCGGCGGCTGTTGCCGGAACCACATAGGGCGGATGAGCCCCGATGCAATAGCGGCGCATGAGACCGGCGCGGACGATCCGGCAACCCGCCCGTCGATCGCGCTGCTCGCCGGACGGCACCGGCGCGCCGAAGCCGGCCACCCGTGGATCTACTCGAACGAAGTTGCCATGGACGCTGCGGCCAAGGCGCTCGCACCCGGCAGCCTCGTCACCTTGAGGCGGGCCGACGGCAGCCCGCTCGGCGTTGCGATGTTCAATCCGCACACCCTTCTCGCCGCGCGACTGCTCGACCGCGACACGGCCCGGCCGATCGGCCGGCGCTTTCTAGCCCGCCGGATCGGGCGCGCCCTCAAATTGCGCGAGCGGCTGTTCGATACGCCCTTTTACCGCCTCGTGCACGCCGAAGCCGATGGGCTTCCCGGCCTCGTCGTCGACCGCTTCGGAGCGGTTATCGTCGTGCAGTCGAATACCGCCGGTATGGCGCGGCTCGAGCCGGCCGTCCTCGACGCGCTCGGCGAATTGCTGAGCCCCGACGCCATCGTGCTGCGCAACGATAGCCCGGCGCGAGGGCTCGAAGGACTGGCGTCCGAGACGCGGGTGGCAAGGGGTAGCCTCGACGCCCCGATGCCGGTCCACGAGAACGCCGTCGTGTTCCGCGCCGACCTGCTCTCCGGGCAGAAGACCGGTTGGTTCTTCGACCAGCGCGACAACCGGCGATTCATCGCCGCCCTGGCCCGGGACGCGCGCGTTCTCGACCTCTATTGTTATACCGGTGGGTTTGCGCTCCAGGCTGCGCGCGCCGGGGCCGCCGCGGTCCTTGGGATCGACCGTTCCGAGCCGGCACTCGCGTTAGCGGCCGCGGCGGCGGAGCTCAACGGGGTTGGCGGAACCTGCTCGTTTCGCCGCGGCGAAGCCTTTGCCGAAGCGGGCGGGCTCGCGGCCAAGAACGAGCGCTTCGACATCGTCATCGCGGATCCCCCGGCCTTCGCCAAATCGCGCAAAGAGGTGCCGGCGGCACTGCGCGGGTACCGCAAGCTGGCGCGGCTCGCCGCCTCGGTGACAGCAGGCGGCGGCATCCTCTTCATCGCTTCCTGTTCGTTCCATGTCGGTGCGGCGGAGTTCGCCGAGGCGGTGCGCCGCGGGCTCGCCGATGCCGGCCGCGCCGGCCGCATCCTGCGGGTCGCTGGCGCCGATGCCGATCACCCGATCCACCCGGCATTGCCCGAGACCGCCTACCTCAAGACCCTGACCTTGGCCCTCGACTGAAAGGGGCCACGCGGCCTCTTCGGATTGCAGCTACCGTTGAGGTGTGTGGGCGTTGATCGAACGGAAGTGGGCACGCACAACCGAGGAATATTTCGGACGGGCGCGCGCCGGCCGGGCAGAGACCATTGAAATGAGTCAAGCTCCTCCTCGACATCGTACGCGATCTGAAGAGGGTCAACGCTCATCTGGCGGCGGCTGCACTATCCCGATACTCGAGGGGCGCGGCGAACTGCTGCCGAGCAGGCTGAAGCAAGACTAAGTTGCGGGTTTCAGAGTGGCGCGTGCGAAGAAAAAACGAGCGGGGAAAAGCCTCGTTCCCGATCGAATTGTTGAATTGGAAACGGCGATTGCCGGCGTGCGCGACGGGCGAAAAACCAGCCCACGCACATCGCGGCTGCTCGCGGGCGGCGTCCCGAGAATGGCGCAAAAGCTAGCCGAAGAAGCGACGGAAGTGGTCATCGAAGCCGTTCGTGGCGAGCGCTCCGCGGTAATCTACGAGAGCGTCGATCTCCTCTACAATCTCGTCGTGTTGTGGAGTGAGTTTGGGATCTCTGCCTCAGAGATCTGGGCCGAAATGGATCGCCGTCAGGCGCTTCTCGGGATCGCCGAGAAGCTGCCGAAAGAAGCGGCGGTGGACTCGATGTCCTCTGCGGGGCACTGAACGCAATCGGCTTTTGCGTGGGAAGTCATTGCGGGCCGGAGCACGGGTCACGCCTGTCCGTGACCCCGAGCGCGCCGCTTCTCCCGCCATTTCGGTTGTCATTGCGAGGAGCGCAGCGACGAAGCAATCTCGATCCAATTCCCCGCCGTCCAGCGAGATTGCTTCGATTCGCGTCTCAGCCGCGGGCCGCAGAGGGGCGGGCGGCGACGGCATCGCGCGGGCGCAGCAGGAACAGCGAGCCGAAGGCGGCAAGGCAAAGCCCGGCCGACAATCCCAAAGCCCCGATGCCGACCTGGTCGAGCAGCAGGCCAAACAGGAATGGGGCGGCTGATTGCAGCGTCCGGGCCGGCACCGACAGCAAACCGCTGCGCCGGCCATAGCCTTCCGGCCCAAACAGCGCCAGCGGCAAGGTGCCCTTGACGATCGTGATCATGCCGTTGCCGGCGCCATGCAACAGCGCGAACGCGACGATCCCTGGAACCCCGAGCAACGCGATGAACGCGGCGCCGATCGGATGCAGCACCGAAGCGATCCGGGCCGAGAAGATCGGATGGAACGAGCGGAACAGCCCGAACTCGACGAGGCGGGCGCCAACCTGGGCCGGACCGACCAGCGCCGCAGCAGCGATTGCCGCAGTCGCGGATGCACCCGCCGCCTGCAGCAGGCCCGGCAGATGCGCCGCCATGGCTCCCTGCACGAACCAGGTGGCGGCGAAGAAGAAGGCCAGGATCGGCATCGCCGTGCGCGGCGGCTCGGCCTCGGGCAATTCCGTCGCGGGCCGCTCGCGGGTGGCCGGCGTTCCATGGCGCGGGATCGTCAGCCAGTTCAGCGGGGCGGCGAGCAGAATGTTCAATCCCGCCCAGATCAGGCAGGCAGCGCGCCAACCGAATTCGTGCAGGAAGACGGCGCTCATCGGCCAGCCGATCGTGCTGGCAAAGCCGGCGATCAGGGTAATCCCGGTGATCGAGCTGCGCGCCTCGCGGCCGTAGAGCCAGGTCAAGGCGGCAAACGCCGGATCGTAAAGACCCATGCCGATGCCGACGCCCAGCACCGTCCAGGCGATGACGAGCCCTGCAATGCCGTGCGCCGCAGCGAGAATCGCCAATCCGGCGGCAATGACCAGGTTCGAGCAGGCCAGGAGAACACGCCCGCCATGGCGATCGATCAATCGCCCGACTGACGGGCCGATGACGGCCGACAGGAGCAGCGCCCCCGAAAACAGGCCAAAAAACACGCTGGTCGGCAGGTGCAGAGCAGTGGCGATCGGCGCGCCAAGAATTGCCGGCATGTAATAGCTCGATGCCCAGGCGATGGTCTGCGAGGTGCCCAGCACGGCGACGACGATCGCCCGGTGGGTCTTCACGGCGTTAGCACCGGCAGCGTCTCATTTGAGCGCGTCGAGAGCGCGGCGCAGCTGCCAGGCCAGCGGCAATGTCAATAAAACCACTGCAGCGACGAGCAGCATCGCCGCAGGGAGGCTTATCGCGTCGCCAATCAGTCCATATAGAGTCGGTGCCAAAGCCCCGGCGCCAATGGTGCCGGTGTAGAAGACGCCGAAGGCACTCTCCCGACGTTCGGGCGTCACGAGCTCAGGGACGGTGCCGTAGAGCACGGATGAGGTGCCATTCAGCGCCACACCGATAATCGGCAACAGCACCAAGGCCGCACCGATCGTCAGTGGAAGAAGGGCCAGGATGCCGGCCGCTGTGGCCCCTTCGGTGATGAGCACAGTCGTCAACACCCCCAGACGCGCCCCGAGAAAGCCGCAAACGAGCTTGCCGGCGGCGCCTCCGGCAAAGATGAGCGTCAGCGCGACGCCGATTTCCGGAAGCGCGGCTCCCTTTGCGCGCAACAAAAACGGCAGGAACGTGAGAAAACCCATCCGCGTCGCACTGTCGATGACGCCAATAGTCAGGAGCAGCGTAAAGCCGGTGTGCGGCGGATCGATCCGCTCGTGGGCTTCGCTCTTCCGTGCTGGGGCATCGGCGCGCTTGCCGCCCGAATTAGGGACGCTCCATGGCGCAAGCAGAATGGCGCCGGCGCCCAGCAACGCGATGGTGCCCACCGCTGCCGCCGCCAAACGCCAGGACATCACCGCAATCAGGCCGGCGGTGACCGCCGGAAGAGCCATTTTGCCGAGATCTCCGGCAAAATTGTAAGTGCCAAGCGCACCGCGCGAGCGCGCGCCCTGATAAGCGCCGGCAACAAGGCTCGACGCGATCGGGTGTTGGGTGCTCGATCCGAAGCCACCGAGGATCAGGGCGACGACCAGTACCGCGAGAGTTGAGCTTGCGCCAAGAGCCAGATAAGCAGCTCCGGCGACAGCCGTGCCGGCCGCGAGCATGCTCGGTCCCCCTATCCGCTGCGCCAGTTTGGCTGCTGGGACCTGCAAACCCGCCATCGCGCCGGCATAAAGCGCGCGCAGGACGCCTATCGCGGCGTAGCTCAACGCGAACTCCGACTGCAGGATCGGGAGCAACAGATAAAGTGTGTCGGTCAAGCCGTCATGCAGCGCGTGGGCGCCGCAAGCGATCCAGAGGGCGCGCCGTCGGCCGCGATCGGGAGTGTCGCCGGTTTCGGCCGAGAAAGTCGTGGTTGTCATGACGCGGTTTTCCCATCATGACGGTTTGATGACAAACGACTTGTCCTGACCGTAGACGTGAGGAAAACTCACATCTATGGCCCGCGCTCGCCTGCCGCCGCTCAATGCAATAAAGGCCTTCGAAGCGGCCGCGCGGCTAGGAAGCTTCACCCGCGCCGCCGACGAGCTCGGCGTTACCCACGGCGCGGTAAGCCGGCAGATTCGCCTGCTGGAGGAATGGCTCGGCACTAGCCTCTTCCTGCGCACCAGCCGTAACGCCGTGCCGACGCGGGCCGGGACCGATCTGTTGGCAGAGACCGGACCCGCGCTCGACCGGCTGGCGAGTGCCTCCCTGCGACTGTGCAATGGCGCTGAAGCGCGTGGGGTGCTCCATGTCTCGGCGCTTCCGACCTTCGCGATGCGCTGGCTCATTCCGCGTCTGCCTGAATTTCAGCGGGAACACCCCGCGCTGGAACTGCGGATCGTCACAGCGAGCACGCCAGCCGAACAATTTCGGACGGACGTCGACGTCGTTGTCTCGGGGCCGGCGCGCCAGCCCGGTTGGGTTGGCAGCCGATTTCTCGCCGAAGCGTATTTGCCGCTGCTGAGCCCCGGCATCATGAAAGAGCGCCCGTTACAAGCGCCGGCGGACCTCGGGCGGCACACGCTCCTCCATGCAGCAACGCGACGGGATATGTGGCAGCGTTGGCTGGCCGCTGCCGGCATCGCCCATATCAAGCCGGAGCGGGAACAGGTATTCGAGCATTTCTACTTTGCTATTCAGGCGGCCCTCGAAGGGCTTGGTGTCGTGATGGGCCCGCTGGCGCTCGTTGGCGATGAACTGCGCGACGGAAGGCTGGTGGCACCAATCACCGAACCGGTGGTCAGGACTCGCGGGTATTTTATCTATGCACCGCAGACGAACGCCGAGGCGCCCGCCGTCACCGTTCTGCGGCAGTGGATTGTCGGCGCCGGCAGCTTGGCGGAAGCCGAATTTCCCGTCCATCTCTCCTCGATTCGGACCTGAGCAGCGAGGCGATGCACATTCCGGCAAAGCGGTTTGAGCTGGTCATTTTCGACTGCGACGGGGTGGTGGTTGACAGCGAGCCGATCATCAATCGAGCCCATGCCCAGGTGCTCACCGCTTGCGGCTACTCGATTACGGAAGAAGCTCTGGTCGAGCGCTTCTGCGGGATGAGCGACCCGGAAATGCTCGAGATCATCGAGCGCGAATGGGGCCGTGCACTACCGGTCTCTTACGCTGCGCGCGTCGGAGAGATGATCGAGAACGGGTTCCGTCAGTCGCTCGAGCCGATCGACAGAGTAGCCGAGCTGCTCGATGCTCTGCGACTGCTTTGCTGCGTCGCGTCGAGCAGCGGACCGGAGCAAATCCGCCGTAAATTGGAATTGACTGGGCTTCTGACGTATTTTGGCGACAACCTGTTCAGCGCAACAATGGTCGCACGCGGCAAGCCCGCACCGGATCTCTTCCTCTACGCCGCCGAGCAACTCGGTACGGCGCCAACTCGCTGTCTCGTAATCGAAGACAGCGAGGCAGGTATCGATGCCGCCATCGCTGCCGGGATGACGGCGATCGGTTTTTCCGGAGGAAGCCATTGCGGGCCGGCGCACGCTGCCCGCCTGCAGGCGCGCGGCGCCAATTTCGTCACCGCGAACATGCGCGAATTGGCTACTGCCATGGCCAGGCTCGCCTGAGAGCCTCGGCGCCCGCGATGCATGCGGGCCTAGTCGCAGGCTAGGGTTGCCGCAGGTTTCGCGTTATAGTTGGTTAAATCACGCGACCGCAGGCCCGCAAATACCTTCTGTCCGCCGTCTCGCCGCGATCGTGGCCGCCGATGTGGCGGGGTACTCGCCCCTGATGGGGGCGGATGCGGAAGGCACTCTCGCCGCGCTGAAAGACTGCGCCACGAGTTTGTCGATCCGAAGCTCATCGTAGCCAATTCTCGCGGCTGAGCCCGTCGACCCTAGCGAACTCGCCCTCGTTGTCGGTGACGATGGTGTAGCCGAGTACGATTGCCTGAGCGGCAATGAGCAGATCGTTGCCGCCGATCGGTCTACCGGTCTGTTCGAGCCGGGTGCGGATCAGGCCATAAGCGGTATCGGCGGGCGCCTCGAAGGGGAGCACGTCCAGGGCGCCAAGCACCGCCTCGAGCTGTGCCGCGAGCCTTGGCGACCCTTTCTTTGCGGCCCCGTAGCGCAATTCCGCGGCGACGATGATGCTTGTGCAGATTTGTGCCTCGCCGACCTCGCGGATGTGCTCGGATATCCTGCCCTGCGGATGGCGGACAAGGTCGGACACGACGTTGGTATCGAGCAAATAACGCATCAAAGTTCGACCGGGTCGGGATGCGAGTCGGGGATCGGCGGAAAATCCTCCTCGATCGGGGCGAGGGTGGCCAGCAGTGCCAGCAGGGATTTCGGTGGAGTGGGCTCGATGATCAGCCTTTCACCCTCCTTGCGGATGATGGCGTCTTGGCCGGGAAGCTCGAACTCGCGGGGAATCCGCACCGCTTGGTTTCGACCGTTCTTGAAAAGTTTGACGTGTCGCTGCGGGATCACGATGACTCCATGGCATATGTCTAAGCCTATGCCTAGATGGGCTGACCAGCCCACCGCTTCAAGCTGCTGCGAAAACGGACAAGGCGCCGGGCTAAAGAAGAAACGGAGAACCGTTTGGCGTTTCCGGTTAATCTCGGCATCAAAGCTGATTCTGGCCCAACCAAGGCGTTGCGCGGTGAGCTTCTCGATCCGAAGATCGCCGGGTGCCGGGGCCGCATCGTCAAGACCACCGGCGATGGGATGCTGGTGGAATTTGCCAGCGTCGTCGATGCGGTGCGCTGCGCGGTCGCGATGCAGCAGGCGATGCCCGAGCGGAACACAAATATCCCGGCGGACAGCCGCATCGAATTGCGCATCGGCATCAATCTCGGCGACGTGATCATCGAGGGCGACGACCTCTACGGCGACGGCGTCAACATTGCGGCACGGATCGAAGCCTTGGCCGATGCCGGCGGGGCGTTCGTCTCCAATACGGTCCACGATCACGTGCGCGACCGGCTGCCCTTTGTCTTTGAGGATCTGGGCGAGCAGCAGGTCAAGAACATCACAAGGGCGTGCGGGTCTATCGGGTGCGCCCGACCCTCACCCACCCCGCCGCTAACGCGCCGGGGTCCACCCTCTCCCGCAATGCGGGAGAGGGTGCCGAAGCGCCAGAGGCGTGAGGCGGGTGAAGGTGATGCGCTGCCGCTGCCCGACAAGCCGTCGATCGCGGTCTTGCCCTTCGCCAATATGAGTGGCGATCCCAAGCAGGAATACGTCGCAGACGGCATGGTCGACGGGATCATCACCGCGCTCTCCCGCATCCGCTGGCTGTTCGTCATCGCCCGCAATTCGAGCCTTACGTATAAGGGCCAAGCGATCGACGTGAAGCAGGTCGACCGAGAGCTCGGCGCTCGCTTGGCCCGCGCACCGCAGTTATCGCTTGCTTCTTATCGGCGAAGACGAGGGCCGCGGGTTTGTTGACCCGAAAATCGCCGCAATCCCATGATAGGTGGTAGCTTGGCGACGGCAGTTACGGATCTCAGTTTACTCGATGCGTTCATTATTCAAGCCCGTAACAGCGAATAACAGCCGGGTATCAGCGAACATTTGTGCTGTTATTTCACAGCTGTCACAACCGAGGTGGCAGAGATTCTGCGGCAAAGCCTTTTCTGCTCGCTGTTTTTCTGCTGCAAATAACAGCGATATCAGCGAAGACGGGACCGGATCGGTGCATGATTGTCACGTCGCCGACGCGCGCGCTCGCCTGACTTCGCGGATGGCGGGGGCGGGCAGGGTCAGGCGAAAGACGGTGCCGGCGCCGGTCGACGAGGCGAGGCTCAGCTCGCCGCCATGGGCGCGCACCAGCTCGCGGGCGATCGCCAGGCCGAGCCCGCTGCCGCCGGGGCGGGCCGAGCCGAAGAACGGCCGGAACAGATTTTCCCGCGCCTTGGGCGGGAGGCCGGGGCCGTCATCGGCGACCTCGATCGCGATCGTCGCGGCCTCGCGCGCCGCGGCAAAGCGCAGCCGGTGCGCCCCGGCCTCGACCGCATTGCGGGCGAGGTTGAGAAACACCCGGTAGAGCTGATCGCGGTCGGCCTCGACGATGAGATCGGGCGGGATCGCGTCCTCGATCGCCAGATCGTGCTCGGACACCGCGAGACCGGGGCCGATTTCGTCGATCAGCGGCGCCAGCGCAAAGCGGCTGCGCGCGAGCGGCGGGGTGTCCTCGCGCGAGAAGTCGAGCGTGCGGGTGCACAGCGCGACGGCGCGGTCGATCGCGTCGAGGAGGCGCGGCGCGACCCGCCGCACCTCCGGCGCGGCGCTGGCGGTCAGGCCGTCGGTCACCAGGCGCGCCGTCGAAAGGATGTTGCGCAAATCGTGGTTGATCTTGGTCACCGCGGTGCCGAGCGCGGCGAGCCGCGCCCGCTGACCGAGCGCCTGGCGCACCGTGCTCTGCAATACCGCGAGCTCGCGCTCGGCGACGCCGATCTCGTCGCGCCGGCGGCTCGCCGCGATGACCCGCGAGGCGTCCTCGGGATCCTCGCGGAACTCCATCATGCTGGCGGTGATCCGCCGCATCGGCCGCACCAGGAGCCAATGCAGGCTGAGATAGACGAGCGCCGCCGTCACCAGCGACAGGACCAGCGAAAGTTCGAGGATGCGGATGCCGAAATCCCACAGCTCATTGCGCAACGGCGCCTCGTCGAGCAGCACTTCGGCGGTATCCGCGTTGTCGGCTCCGGCGGGGCCGAGCACCCGCAGGATGCGGTCGCCGTCGCCGAACAAGGTGACGAACGAGCCGCGGATCGCGAGCAGGATGTTCGGCTGGGTCAGGTCGATCGTGAAATCGGGGCGCGGCGGATCGGCGCGGTCGAGCCGCAACACCGACCCGTCAGCGCGGTAGAGACCGACACCCTGCGCCCCGACGCGGCGAGAGAGCTTATCGGTCAGGCTCTGGTCGAGGTGGCCGGTTGGGCTCGCGTCGAGCGCCAAGGTCGCGATATACCCGGCGGCGAGGCGGTTCTCGAAATAAGTCATGCGATAGCGGGCGACCGAGGGCACAAAGATCAGCACCTCGCCGACCATCACGAAAAACGCGGTGAGGATCAGAAGGCGGGCGGAGAGGCTCTTCAGCGGCACGATCCATTCCGCAATGGTGTCCTCGCGACCTGTTTGCGCCGAGTCAGCCGAAGCGCGCGAGAAAGCGCACGAGCCGGCGGGTGCGCGGCGAGAACAGGGTCGGCGTATAATAGCACCCCGCGGCCCGCTTGCTCGCCTCGCCGCGCGTCGGGTAGGGCACGATCAAATTGGCGAGCGCGCCGATCTTGAGCTTTTGCGAAATCGCCAGCGCCCAGGGCAGGATCAGATCGCCGGCGCCGGCGCCGAGGATCGAGGCGCCGAGGATGCGGCCATTCCTGCCCAGCACCACCTTGACCAGCCCTTCGGTGTCCCGTTCGGTCTGGGCGCGGTCGTTCTCCAGAGAACGGCCATCGCAGCACGCGCGCATCCTCGCCGGCGGCGGCCTCCGTCAACCCGACCTGGGCGAGTTCGGGATCCGTGTAGGTGACCCAGGGGAGTGCCCGGTAATCGACCTTGGCGGGCAGCCTGAAGAGCGCGTTTCGAATGACGATCCCGGCGTGATAGAGCGCGACGTGGGTGAATTGCGGGCCGCCGGCCACATCGCCGATCGCAAAGGCGCGGCGGTTGGTCGTGCGCAGCCGCGCATCGACGGTGATCCCTTTTGCGGTCGCCTCGATCCCGGCAGCGGGCAGGTCGAGCGCCTCGATGCTCGGGCGGCGCCCCGCAGCGACCAGCAGATGCGATCCCGCGATCCGCTCGCCGTCGGCGAGCCGGGCGACAATGCCGTCTGCCGTCGCGCTCGATGCCGGCGATCTCGACGCCCGGGCGGATCGCGATCCCTTCACCGGCCAGATGGCCGGCGAGACTGGCGACGAGCTCGGGATCGTCGCGCGGAAGCACCGGCCCGACGTCGAGCACCGTGACCCGCGCGCCCAGCCGGCGATGCGCCTGCGCCATCTCGATCCCGATCGGACCGCCGCCGATGACGATCAGATGGTCCGGCCGTTCGCGGTTGGCGAAAATCGTTTCGTTCGTCAGGTAGGGAACGTCCGCGAGCCCGGGAATCGGCGGGACCGCAGGATACGAGCCGGTCGCGATGACAAAGCGGCGCGGCCGGATCTCGATCTCGCCGGCGCGGATCGTGCGGGGGCTCGTGAACCGCGCCTCGCGGCGCAGCACCCTGACCCCGAGCCCCTCGAACCGCTCGACGGAATCATTCGGCGCGATTGCCGCGATGACGTTTTGGACACCGTCCGCGGCGGCAGCGAAATCGACATCGGGCCGAGCAGAGGTGATCCCGAGCGCTGCGCCGCGCCGCGCCAGGTCGGCAAGGCGCGCGGCGGCGAGCAGCGATTTCGAGGGGACGCAGCCGAAGTTCAGGCAGTCGCCGCCCATCAGCCCGCGCTCGACCAGCACGACCGCCGCACCCATCTGAGCCGCCCCGGCGGCGACCGCCAAGCCCGCCGAGCCGGCGCCGATGATGCAAAGATCGGGGGCGAGCGGCCCGGTCATGCCGGCTTTTTGCCGCGCCAGTGCTTGTAGCCGACCGGGACCAGCGCCAAGAGGGCGAGCCCGACGATCGGGACGAGCAGGCTCGGCTTGAAGATGATCGCCAGATCGGGCTCCTCGACCAGGCTGCCCAGCCCGTTGCCGAGACTGGCATAGACAAAGGTGCCGGGGACGATGCCGAGAAAGGTGGCGAGCACGTATGTCGGCAGTCTGACGCCGACCAAGGCCGGAACCAGGTTGACGAGCCAGAACGGAAAGATCGGCACCAGTCTCAACACGAGCAGATAATTGAAGGCATCGGCGCGGAACCCGGCCTCGAGCTTGCCGACGAACCGTCCGGCGCGCTGCGCGAGGCCGCCGAGACCGGCGCGGGCGGCGAGGAAAATGGCGGTGGCGCCGAGCGTCGCACCGATGACCGCGCACAGCCCGCCGATCCAGGTTCCAAACAGAAAGCCGCCGGCGATCGTCAATATCGCGGCGCCGGGAACCGACAGCGCGACCAATGTCGCGTAGACCGCGACGTAGACGAACGCGGCGAGAATGCCCCATTGCTGGACGAGGCCGCACAGCCAGTCGCGGTTCTGGGCGAGCGCCGAGAAGGTCAGATAACGATAGCCGCCCGCCAGCATGAAGACGATCCACGCGGCGACGAGGAGGCCGAGCGGCAGCAGCCGGCGGGCGGAAACAAGTCGTCGCGGCGAGGTGTCGTCAGCCATCGAAATCGGAGTGCAGCCAAGGAACCTCCGATGCTAGCCCGTCCTGGAGGGCGGGGTGGTCACCTTCGTGTGAAGTTGACGGAACCTTTTGCTTGGAATTTCGGTCACCGCAGAACGTAGCGCGCGGCGACCCCGCCAGATATATCGATCATCCCGAAAGCGGCAGAACGGATCGCTATCGCTGATGCTCGCGATTTTCGACGATGGGGCCAACCGTTTGGCACCCAAGGTGATCGGGCTCTACAGTGCCCTCATCGCCGTCAATCTGCTGGTCTGGGTCTGGGCGTTCGCTGCGTTTCACCGCTATCCGCTGCTGTTCAGCGACCGCTCTGATCGCTTATGGCTTCGGGCTGCGCCACGCGGTCGACGCGGATCACATCGCCGCGATCGACAACATCACCCGCAAGCTGATGCAGGAGGGCAAGCGGCCGATCACGGTCGGCCTCTTCTTCTCGCTCGGCCACTCCACCGTCGTGTTTGCCGCCTCGCTGGTCATTGCTCTGACGGCGAGCAGTCTGCAGCAGCGCTTCCCCGGTTTAATCGAGGTCGGCGGCGTGGTCGGCACGTTGGTCTCGGTGTTTTTCCTGATTGGCATCGCGATCGTCAATTTCGTCGTGCTGGTGGGGGTGTACCGGCTCCTTCCAGCGCGTAAGGCGAGGCAAGACTTATACCGAAGAGGAACTGAACGTCTTTCTCTCATCGCGGGGATTATTCGGACGCCTGCTCCGCGGGCTCTTCCGGCTGATTTCCCGCAGCTGGCACATGTATCCGCTCGGGTTCCTGTTTGGGCTCGGTTTCGATACTGCCACCGAGATCGGCTGTGCTCGGGATCTCGGCCGCAGAAGCATCCAAGGGACTGTCCGTCTGGTCGATCATGGTGTTCCCCGCGCTGTTTACCGCAGGGATGTCGCTGGTCGACAGCAGCGACGGCGTGCTGATGGTCGGCGCGTATGGTTGGGCGTTTATGAACCCGGTGCGCAAGCTGCATTACAATCTGGCGATAACCGGCTTCTCGGTGGTCGTCGCCGTGCTGGTCGGCGCGATAGAGGCGTTGGGTTTGGTCGAGGACAAATTCGGTCTCGAAGGCGGCCTATGGGTCACGGCCGACACCACAGGGGCTCATTTCGCGGCGCTTGGGTACCTCGTGGTCGCCATATTCGTAGCGACTTGGCTCGATCGCTTTTGTGATCTACCGGGCGATGGGTTACCACAAAATCCCTACTCTCGACCATTTATAGTTAATTTTCCGGATATCGATTGCAACCTAGGAGCGCGGGTCGCATTATCTCGCAGCATCGTTTCATCCCTTTGCACTCCGACGATGCTCATTGCCCTGTCACCGCAGCCAGCTGACGAGGGAGAAGCCCCGGTCGTCCCGACCGGGGTTTCGATTTTCGGCAGGCCGAATGCGGCCGTGGCTGGCAATTCGACGCCACAGCCGTCCGCTTTCGAGGAGCTGCCACGCAACGAGCGCCGGCACACCGATCGTCAGATCGCGCGCTCGCTTCAGGAGGGAAAGGGCGAGCGCCGTCTCCGGCGTCAGGCCGAAGCTGGCGCCGAGCAGAATATAGGCTCCTTCTTGGACCCCGACCGCATTCGGAACGGCAAAAGCGACGCTTCGTGCCGCGTACAGCAGAACTCTCGATCACCAGTACCGTAGCGAAACCGAGAGAGGCGCCAGCGAAGCGCAACGCGACCCAGGCTTCCAGCGTGCTCGCGATCCAGCAGGCGAGGTGGAGCGCAAAGCTGGACAGCACTCGCCCCCGCCGGCGGTAGATGGCGGTCAGCGCGGTATGGAGGGCTGCCGCGCCGGCAGCCGTCTTATCGGCCCAGCCGCGGCCGAGCACCCGGGCAAATCGGTCGAACAGGTCAAAGCCGCGGCGCTGGACGACGAAAAACCCCGCCGCGAGAAGCGCCGCCGCAGCCAGACCGATCGCGACGGGGGTGGCGATTGCGGCGTCCGGTTTGACATAGATGAGAAAAGAGAGACCGAGCGCCGTGTAGGCGAGCTGTCCGAAGAGTTCGAGAGTGACATCGACGATGGTGCTCGCCGTGGCCGTGGTCCCGTCGACACCCGCCAAGGTGACGGCGCGCGCGCCCAGAACATACCCGCCGATTTGCGAAAGCGGCAGCAACTCGGACCCGGAGTCGCGGACGAGACGACCCCAAACCGGCACCCAAAGTCTCGTGCCGGGCATCAGCACGTCCCACGCGATCCCCATCACGGCGATCAGCGCGAGGTGGATCGAGCAGACCGCGGCGAAACCGGTCCAGCCGACGGCAATCAGCGGACGGGTGACAGCCTGCGGTCCGAAATGAAAGACCAGCGCCGCGATCAGGCTGAGTCCGACAACCCCCGCAAGCACGGAAAAGAGCTTCACACGCGCTCTTCCCGTACCGCACGAAACCCGCTGCCCAACCGTAGGCCGGTGAGAGTGATTGCCGCCAGTCTGGGCAGGAAACGGGGCTTCAGGAGATCAGGGTCGAAATCCCTCATGCGCCTTTCGTGTTCGGCGCAACACTCCTCGACAAAGCTGCGCAGCGTGAAGCCTTCGAGAAAGACGCTCGCCTGCGTTGCCGAGAAGTCCCGTCCGTCGTTTGCCCGGCGGCCGCGCCGCACGGTGCCGAGCAGCCGCCCGATCGCTCGGCCGTAGTACCGAGTCGCAATCACGCCGCGCAGCCAGCCAGCTATGCTTCCGCGCGCCGCCTGTTCCCACGCCATCCAATTGATGAAAAAAACGATGTGCCGGGTTTCCTCGCGCATCAGCATGTCGAAGATCTCGAACAGCCGTTCGGGCAAGAAACCGGACCGCCGGGCGATCTTGAAAACGCCAAAACCGAGAAACGAATCGAGGCATTCGCCGTAACCAAAATCGGCGAAGGCCCGGCGGAGATCAGGGCCGAGTGGCTCGTCGAGCGGGCGCTCTTCGGCAGCGATGCCGTAACGCCTGATCATCTCGCGCAGAAGTCGGGCGTGGCGCGCCTCTTCGAACCCTTGGAGAGCGACCGCATCGCGCACCAGCGGGTCGGCGATCGTTTCGGCGTAGGCGTCGACGATGGCTCCCGCTCGCAGTTCGGTGTAGAGGACTTCCTGCCAGAACGGGATGGCGCGCAAACGTTCGAGCGCCAAGTCGTCGAGGTCGGGCCAGGTCAGTGTCGCGGGGTCGAAGCGACAGTGGCTGGCGATGAAGTCTCGACAGAAGCGCTCCTTGTGCTCGTCGGATCCGATTTTCATGAGGGCACTGGAATCACGCTCGGCCGCCGCATGAAGCGGCGCGCAAACCGCATCAGGCGCGGCACGAAATTGGGCCGCAAGAGGCGAGAATCGTAACCGGAGAGTCGTCGCTCGTTTTCTTCGAGGCAGACGTCGATCAGCCCGGCGACCGACAGGTCGACAGCACCGACCGCCTTGCCGCCGGTCAAAGTGAAGTTGTTGTCCTGAACCGCGGCTCCGGTTCCCGCGTCGCCGACGCCGCGGGCGATGCCGATGCGCTCCCATACCAGAAACATCCAGACCGCCACCACCTTCGCTGCGAAGAGCGGGCGACGCCACAAGGCCAGGTTTCGTTTGTGCCACGCCACCCAATTGACAAAAAATAGGATATGCCGGCCTTCCTCCTGCATGACCGGTTCGAAGGTATCGACGAGGGGAGGCGGGAAAAACCCCGATCGCTTGGCCAGCGCGAACAGACCAAAGGCGAAGAAGCTGTCGATGCACTCGCTGAAGCCGGTCACCATGAAGGCCCATTCCGGATCGCGCGGGCGGCGATATTCCGGCTCAGGCGCCAAGCGGATGCCGTAGGCCTCGACGAGGTTGGAAAGGACCTCCTTGTGGCGCCCTTCCTCGAAGCCGTCCAGTTCGACGGCGCGCCGCAGCAATGGGTCCTTGATCATCGCGGCATAGCTCAACACGCGCTGGCGGGCCTTTCCCTCGGTCTGCACCGCGATGTCCCAGATCGGCAGGCTGACGAGGCGCTCGCGTGCCTCGGCATCGAGCGCCGGCCATTCGATGATCGACGGCTTGTACGGGTTGTGCGTGTCGAGCAGCATACGACAAAAGGCCGCCTTGTGCGCCTCGCTGCCGGGGTCGATCGGCCCCGATTCGCTCGCTGCCCAAATCCGGGCGGCACGGTCGGCGGCCTTGACCGCCGCATCATCGAACATCCGCACAACCTCCTGTGTTGGAGCCCCAACTCGGCCCGCCCCTTCGCCGATTGCCAAAGCCCGGTGCATGGAGAACGCTTCGGCGAGGCGTTTACCTCCCTCCTCTCCCCACCCGCCGTTGACGCCCCCGACTGGCGCCACTATATAGCCGCCTCCGCTCGAGAGAGATGCCCTAAACGGGACTGCAGCCGTGAAGCGTACTTATCAGCCCAGCAACTTGGTTCGCAAACGCCGTCATGGTTTCCGGGCGAGGATGGCGACGGTCGCCGGCCGGCGGGTTTTGGCAGCGCGCCGGGCGAAGGGCCGCAAGCGCCTTTCCGCCTGACGCCGCGGTTTCTGGGTCAGCCTCAAACTTGGTGGACCGCAAACTCGAAACGCTGAAGGTCCGCGCCGACTTCCTTAGAGTGGCGGGCGCCGGGCCGCCGGTCGGCCGGGGCCGGCCTGGTTGTGCAAGCCGCACCGCGTCCGCACGAAGCAAGCGACGTCACCGGGATACGGGTCGGGTTTACCGCGAGCCGAAAAGTCGGCAATGCCGTTGTCCGCAACCGCGCGAAGCGGCGGATGCGCGCGGCCGCGGTGAGCGTCTTGCCGGCTCTTGGACGACCGGGAACCGATTACGTGCTGATCGCGAGGGCGACCACGGCTGATCGGCCCTTTGCGGAACTCATTGCCGATCTCGAAGCGGCTCTGCGACGCATCGAGCGTGGCGGCGCGCAAAGGCCATCGGCCCTCACTGTCTAAACCTGACCGGCGCCCCGCGTCGGCGAGGGTGCGGTCCAGCCTGGCTATCGCATGAAGCGTCGCGCGAAGCGCATTAGGCGCGGCACCAAGCGAGGCCGCAACAGGCGCGGGTCATAGCCGGCAAAGCGGCGATCGTTCTCACTCAGACAGATGTCGATCACTGCGGCCGCGGAAACACTTCCGCTGCCGATCGCCCGGCTGCCGGTGAACACGAAATTATTGTCCTGGGGGGTGCCCTCCGGGCTGCGCATCGCCGCCACCATCGAGACCTCGGGCGAACCCGATCCGCTCCCAGATGAGGAATGCCCACACCGAAACGATCTTGGCCGCGAAAAGAACGCGTCGCCACACCGGCAGGTTGCGCCGGTGCCACGCCACCCAGTTCACGAAGAAGATTATGTGACGGCCTTCCTCTTGAATGACCGGCTCGAAGGTGTCGACGAGTTCGGACGGAAAGAAGCCCGACCGTTTGGCCAACGCGAAAAGGCCAAAGGCGAAGAAAGTATCGACGCATTCGCAAAAGCCGGCGAGCAGGAAACGCCCATTCCGGGTGCTTGGGCGGCAGGTATTCGGGCTCCGGTGCGAGGCGGATACCGTAAGCCGCGACGAGGTTCGACAGAACCTGCTTGTGCCGCGTCTCCTCGAAACCGTCGATTTCGATTGCTTCCCGCAACAGCGGGTCGGCAACAGTGTTGGCGTAGCTCAGCACGCGCAGGCTCGCGTTGCCTTCGGTCTGCATCGCGATGTCCCAGATCGGCAGGCTGACCAGCCGATCGCGCGCCTCCGCCTCGAGAGCGGGCCAATCGACAATAGACGGTCGGTATGGATTATGCGTGTCGAGCAGCATGCGGCAGAACGCTCGCTTGTGCGCCTCGCTGCCGAGAACGATCGGGCCGCTGTCGCCGGCTTCCCATATCCGGGCGGCACGGTCGGCGGCCCGGACTTCGGCAGCATTCAGATCGAGCGCGGCTCCCCCTCTTTCGATCGCCTCCGACATGATGCTCCTTACCCGCTGGAACGGCTGGTCGCAAATACCCCCGATACGTCAAGCGCGCGTCAGAATAGTGCCACACGGCGCAGGACCGAGCGTACTTAATAGTGGAACAACTCCGCTCGCAAGCGCCACCTCGGGTTCCGAGCTGATAAGGATCTGATCGGTCGGGCCTTTGCTGCGCCAAAGGCGAGAACAACCGATCGTCTCGCCCAACCAGTCTTGATTTCCTCGCCGAGCGGGGTTGTAAGGCCGAAGGTTCGCTCCGATTTTCTTTCGTTGTCGTGCCCGCGAGACAGCGTGGCTCGTTGATCGTCGGCGCGCCCGGTGGTCGGCGCTTCCCGATACCCCTATGGGCCGGGTTCACCCTGAACCGAAGTGTTGGTAAAACCTGATCGCAATCGCGCACATTCGGCTGCCCTGGCGACCCAAACACCCCCGTGGTGAAGGGCCGCGCGAGCCGGGGCTTTGGCCGCGCGCGGTGTCCATTGCCGCTGATGTGTTGCGGCGCCGCGCAGGAGTAATGGGATGGAACGGCAAAATCGTGCGGGTGACAAGAGCGTAGCGTTGAGCGGCGCGGTGCGCGCTACCAACTGCTCGTATCACCCGCTGCTGCTGCCGCCTGTCGCTTCTGCCGAGCTGCTCGGAATATGCCGCGGAAGCAATCGAGCGTCACGGTGCCTGGCGCGGCATCTATTCTCGCGCTCGCGACGGCTGGCCCGCTGCCATCCTTGGGGCGGCAGCGGCTATGATCCCGTCCCCGAGCGCGGCGGCTTGGACTGTCCGCGTGCCGGCTCGGCCGCCTAGCCAGTTTCTTGCCCAATCCCTTCACTCCAACCACCACGAAATGGAACAACGCAATCTCCTCATCGCGATCGTGCTCTCGGTCGGGATCCTGATCGCGTTTCAATTCGCGTTCGAGCGCCTGCGCCCGCCGCAGCCGGCCCCGCCATCCGGCGGGACATCGGTTACGGCCCCTGCAATCCCAGGCCAATCGGCACCTCCCGCTCCGGCGACGTCCACGGCGAATGCCCCGGCGTCCAATGCGCCCGGGGCAGCGTCCGGGCCGGCTGCCGAGCCGCGGGAGGCGGTCATCGCCGAACAGCCGCGGGTCAAGATCGATGCGCCGAGCCTGCATGGCTCGATCGACCTTGTCGGCGCACGGATCGATGACCTGACCCTTGCGAAATACCATGAGACGGTGAATCCGAAGAGCCCGGAGGTCGTGCTGCTACAGCCGCCGGGCACTGCGGACGCCTACTTCGCCGAATTTGGGTGGGTGGAGACGCCCGGCGTCAAATTGCCGGGTGCCGATACCAAATGGACGACATCGGGCGATCAGCTGACCCCCGGGCATCCGCTTACCCTGATGTGGGACAACAACGAAGGGTTGACGTTCACGCGCACGATCAGCGTCGACAAGAATTACATGTTCACTGTCGACGACGCCGTAAAGAATACCGGCTCGACGCCAGTCAAGCTGACTCCCTACGGACTGATCAGTCGTAGCGGCACCCCGCCGGTTTCCGGCTATTACATCTTGTACGAAGGGCCGATCGGTTATCTCGACGGCGTAATTCGCGACGTGAAATATGCGTCGCTCACGCCGGATAAGCCTACGGATTTCACCTCCACCGGAGGCTGGCTGGGTTTTACCGACAAATATTGGCTGACCGCGCTGGTCCCGCCTCAGGGTGAGACGATGAAGGCGCAGTTCCGAAAGGCCGTGGGCCCCGACCAGAGCGATCACTATCAGGTCGATTATACCGGCAATCAGGTCACTGTGCCCGCAGGTGGGACCGCGTCGACGTCGGCCCGTTTCTTCGCCGGCGCTAAGGAACTCAATCTGCTGCAGTCCTATGCGGCATCGGGTATTCCGCTCTTCGATTACGCGATCGATTTCGGCTGGTTCTGGTTCCTTACAAAGCCGATCTTCCGGATCCTGCTGGTCCTCGAAGCGCTCCTCGGCAATTTCGGTTTGGCGATCCTGCTGTTCACCTTCTGCGTCAAGCTGCTCTTCTTCCCTCTTGCGAACAAATCCTACCATGCGATGAGCAAGATGAAGCTGCTGCAGCCGGAGATCCAGAAGCTTCGCGAGCGCTTCCCGGACGACAAGGCGCGCCAGCAGCAGGAGATGATGGCGCTCTACAAGCGTGTCGGAGCCAACCCGCTGGCGGGGTGCCTCCCGATCGTCATCCAGATCCCGGTCTTCTTCTCGCTCTATAAGGTGCTGTTCGTCACGATCGAAATGCGGCACGCGCCGTTTTTCGGCTGGATCCACGACCTCTCGGCGCCCGACCCGACTTCCTTTGCCAACCTTTTCGGCCTGTTGCCGTTTGTACCGCCGCATATCCTGATGATCGGCGCCTGGCCGCTGATCATGGGGTTGACGATGTTCCTGCAGCAAAAGCTCAATCCGCAGCCGGTCGACCCGGTGCAGGCGCGGATGTTCATGCTGTTGCCTATCGTGTTTACTTACATGCTCGCCGCTTTCCCAGCCGGGCTCGTCATCTATTGGGCATGGAACAATCTGCTCAGCATCGCCCAGCAATGGACGATCATGCACCGCGCGGGCGCCGCCTGACGGGTTGGATTGACCGGTGATGGACCGGGGAGCAGACGGTTCAAGCGGCGTTTCGGTCGAAATCGGCCCTCCGCGCGTGGTCGATGCCGGCTTGGTTGAGGCCGGGCGGCGGCTCTTCGCCGCGGAGGCCCGCTTCATCGCCGGCGCGTCGAGCCCGTCGGCGCTGCCCCCGGAGGGATTGCCGGAAATCGCGTTTGTCGGCCGCTCCAATGTCGGGAAGTCGAGCCTGGTCAACGCGCTGACTGGCCGCCGCACGCTCGCGCGGATTTCCAATACCCCTGGGCGCACCCGCCAGATCAATTTCTTTGATCTCGGCGGCCGGCTGATGCTCGTCGACCTCCCCGGCTACGGCTATGCCGAGGCGCCGAAATCCGCCGTCAAGAGCTGGACCAGCCTGGTGCGGTACTATCTCCAGACCCGCGCTACGCTGCGACGGGTCTGCCTGCTGATCGATTCACGTCACGGCATCAAGGAGATCGACCGGCCGCTGATGCGCATGCTGGACGATGCCGGGGTGTCCTATCAAGTCGTTCTGACCAAGGCCGACAAGGCGGGCAAGAGTGAGTTCGCGTCCGTTCCCGACAAGATCATGGCCGAGCTGGCCCCCCACGTCGCGGCGCACCCCGTGATCCATCTGACGAGCGCGCTCGATCGCCGCGGCATTGCAGAATTGCGCGAGACTCTGGCCGATTTTGCGTCTCCCATCGGGCAATCGCGATAGACTGCGCGGTGCGATGAGCCCCGATACCAACCCTCCCACACTTGCCCCGGCACCCAACCCGGACCCGGTCGTCAAAGCCGCGGTCCTGGCGCAGGCGCTGCCCTACATGCGCCGCTATGCCGGCCATACCTTGGTCGTCAAGTATGGCGGCCATGCCATGGCCGATGGCATGGCCGAGGATTCGTTCGCGCGCGACGTCGTGCTGTTGAAGCAGGTCGGCATCAATCCGATCGTCGTGCACGGCGGCGGCCCGCAGATCGCCCATATGCTGAAGCGGCTCGGCATCGAGACCCGCATCGTCGACGGCCTGCGAGTGACCGACGGCGAGACGATGGAAGTGGTCGAGATGGTCCTGGCCGGTTCGATCAACAAACAGCTCGTCTCGGCAATCAACGCCGAGGGTGGCTGTGCGATCGGCCTTACCGGCAAGGATGGCGGGCTGATCGAGGCGAGAAAGCTGGTTCGTACCCGCAGCGAGGGCGGCGTCAGGACCGAGATCGATTTCGGCTTTGTCGGCGAGCCGCAGCGGATCGCCTCCGGTGTCCTCGACACCTTCAAGCAGTCCGACATCATCCCGGTCATCGCGCCGATCGGCGTCGGTGCGACTGGGCGAGACATACAACATCAATGCCGACACCGTGGCCGGCGCGGTTGCCGCCGCGGTCAAGGCGACGCGCCTATTGCTGCTGACCGATGTCGCCGGGGTGCTCGACGCCGACAAGAAGCTGATCGCTGAGCTCACCGCCGCCAGGGCGCGGCAGCTGATCGCCGAAGGCGTCATCAACGGCGGCATGATCCCCAAAATCGAAACCTGTCTGGACGCGGTGGATGGCGGGGTCGAGGCGGCGGTCATCGTCGACGGCCGGGTGCCGCACGCGATCTTGCTCGAGCTGTTCACTGAAGGCGCAGGAACGCTGATCCGGGCTGGCTAGGCGATCCCGAATGAACTCCATGCGCGGCCGGCCGTTGGTCGAAATCGAGACCTGGATCTTCGATCTCGACAACACGCTCTATCCCTCCTCATGCCGGCTTTTCGACCAGATCCACGCGCGCATGACGAGCTTCATCGCCGACCGGCTGGGCCTGACGCCGGAAGCGGCGCTGACCGTGCAAAAGACCTATTTCCGCGAGCACGGGACGACGATGCGCGGTCTAATGACCGTCAACCGGATCGACCCTGAAGATTTCCTCGCCTATGTGCACGAAATCGACCTCGCCTGCGTGCCCCCCGATCCCGTTCTCGTCGAGGCGTTGATGAGGTTGCCCGGCCGCAAGATCGTCCATACCAACGGCTCGCAGCGTCATGCCGAGCGGTTGCTCGACCATCTGGGCATCGCCGGCTCGTTCTGCGGCGTCGTCGACATCGCCGCCGCCGGCTATGATCCAAAGCCCGCGCTCGCCGGCTATCACGAATTGCTGCGGCGGCACGAGGTGAGCCCCGGCACCGCATTGATGGTCGAAGACATTGCGCGAAACCTGGTTCCGGCCGCCGCTCTCGGCATGACCACGGCCTGGGTGTGCAATACGGCGGATTGGGCCGTCGAAGGCAGCGCCGGCGACCATATTCACCATATTATCGATGACCTCGGCGCATTCCTCATCACCGCCGCGACGGCTGGCGTCGACCGCCCAGGACCGGAATGAGATGTCGATTGCCGACACGATCCGCCGCAAGCTGACCGAGAGGTTCGCTCCGACCCGTCTTGAGATCGAGGACCAGTCGCACCTCCATGTCGGCCACGAAGGGGCGGGTCCGGGAGGCGAGACGCATTTCGCCGTCACGATCGCCTCCGCCGCCTTTATCGGAGAGAGCCGCGTGGCGCGCCAACGGCTCGTCTACGACACCTTGGCTGACGAACTCGCGACCCAGGTCCACGCGATGTCGCTGACGACGCTCGCTCCGGACGAGGACATCCGCTAGCTTTCAGACTGAAGCGCAAGATTTACCCGCCAATCATCACGGGGCTTGGCCAGTGGGCCCTCCGGTCGAACGCAAGTGGTGGCGATCTTTGCCGCCGACACTGCCGGCTACAGCCGGCTGATGGCGCGCGACGAAGTCGGCACGCTTGCCCGGCTCAAAGCCTGTCACCTCGTCATCGACGGGTTGATTGCAACTCATCGCGGCGCCATCTTCAACAGAGCCGCGGACCGCGTCGTCGCCGACTTCGCCAATGCGATTGACGCCGTCACCTGCTCGGTGACGATGCAGAACGCGACCACGACGCAAGAACTCGGCGATGCCAGGGCGCTGGCCGGATCTCGACCGCGCGCGGCGGCGCCGACACCACCCAAATCCTCAAAGGCGCGCGAACCGAGGCGACATCCTGGTCTATCGAGCCGGTTCGAGTTCGTCATCAACATGAAAAACGGCCAAGGAACCCGGTCTGACCGTGCCGCAATTGTTGCTGGCAGAGGCCGCCGAGGTGATCGAATAAGCAAAGGGCGAATGGCTCATTTGGGTCGAGGCTGTGTGAAAACTTTGGAAGCCGTTGTCAAGGAGGGCGGATGCGCGCGCTGATTTTGGGAGCGGCATTGGCGGCGGCGGCAACGCCGGCGCTTGCGGAGTTCACATTGTCCTCGACAAACGTCAAGAGCGGCAGCCCGATGGCTTTGGCGCAGGTGCTCGGCAGCTGCAACGGGCGGAACGTTTCGCCGGCGCTCGCCTGGTCGAGCGAGCCCTCTGACACGCAGAGCTTCGCACTGACGATGGTCGATACCGACGCTCAGAACGGGCGGGGCTGGTGGCATTGGAGCGTGTTCAACATTCCGGCCTCGGTCCATGGCCTGGCGGCCGGCGCCGGCAGCGAGGGCTCGAAGGGTTTACCCGCGGGCGCAATCCAGGGGCGGACCGACTTCGGATTTTCGCATTACGGCGGGCCGTGCCCACCAGTCGGCGACCACGCGCATCACTACGAGATCACCATATACGCGCTCAGAGTCCCATCGCTGCCGCTTGACGAAACCGCCTCGGGCGCCCAGGTCGGGTCCAGCCTCGGTGCCAATACGTTGGCAACGGCGAAGATCGTCGGACGCTACGGCCGTTCGAAGTAACGCTGGCAGCTTCAATCCACCGGCATCCGGAGCACGTCCTCGATGCGGTTGGCGCCGGTGCACAGCATGACGGGCCGGTCGAAGCCGAGCGCGATGCCGGCGCGCCGCCCCCGTCGCATGACGCGTTTCTCCACGGCCTCGGCCGTTCGTCTATGGCCATCTCAACGGCCGGAATGCGGCGCGCTGTGCAGCCGTTCGCTGTCAGAGCGTAGCGCGGGTAATCCCGGCGGGAAGCCGGGGAAACCTGCGGTGCCGGCCGCGAACAAATGGCGGGTTGCGCACGCGCCTTCGACCTCTTGAAGGGAACATACCATGAACTTAAATCTTGGCCTCTTCCATACTGGAGCCCCATTGATGCCGGAAATCGTCGCCGATCCGCCTTCGCTCTCCTGTTATCACCTGTTTCCCGGACCCGGAATCCAACGATCTCAATAGCTTGCTCCTGATCTCTCTTTGCTCCGAACCGCCAGCCGCGCGCGGCTGCCGGTTCGGAGCAGGCCTGGCGGACAAATCCGGTGGTTAGACCCTACAACGAATACCGGAATTAACCGCCGTTTCGCTGCAGATTGCACAAACGGTATGAGGTGACTCAATTCACGATTGTGGCGGCGCGGCGAGCCGGCAGGGGGCTACGACGCAGCTGCGGTGAGGAAATCGCGCAGCGGCTCGATTGGCGCGTCTTTCATGACGAAGGCCTCGCCGATGCGGCGCGGCAGGATCAAGGTGATGCGGCCGTCGCGGACCTTCTTGTCCTTGCTCATATGGCCGAGCAGCCGATCGGCCGGGATGCCCGTCAGCCCGATCTCGGCCAGACGCGTCGGCAGGCCGCAGTCTTCGAGATGCCGGCGCACCCGCAGCGCATCCTCGGCCGCGACGAGGCCGAGCTTTGCGGCGAAGTCGATCGCGAGAACCATGCCGAGCGCCACCGCTTCGCCGTGCAGCAGGCGCGAGCCGAACCCGGTCTCGGCCTCCAGAGCGTGCCCGAAGGTGTGGCCGAAATTGAGGAGCGCACGGTCGCCCTCCTCGCGCTCGTCGCCGGCGACGATCTCGGCTTTCATTGCGCAGCTGGTCATCACCGCGCGCCGCAGCGCCTCGGGGGCGAGCCCGCAGACCGCGTGGCCTTCGGCTTCGAGCCAGGCGAAGAATTCGGCGTCACGGATGAGGCCGTATTTGACGATTTCGGCATAGCCGGCGAGCAGCTCGCGGCGCGGCAGGCTGCTGAGAACCGAGGTGTCGGCGAGCACCAGGCGCGGCTGATAGAAGGCACCGATCAGATTCTTCCCGGCGCGGGTGTTGATCCCGGTCTTGCCGCCGACCGAGCTGTCGACCTGCGCCAACAAGGTCGTCGGGATCTGCACGAAATCGATGCCGCGCAACAGGGTCGCGGCGGCGAACCCGGTGACGTCGCCGACAACTCCGCCGCCCAACGCCACCAGCATCGTCCCGCGCTCGATGCCGATCGCCAGAATGTCCTCGGCCAGCTTGCCGAAGTGAGCGAGGTCCTTGGTTTCCTCGCCGGGCGGCAGAAGCACGGCATGATGGACGATGCCGGCCTCGGACAGGCTGTCGCGCAGAGGGGCGAGGTAGTGTCCAGCGACGATTTCGTCGGAGACGACGACGACTTGGCGGCGCCGCAGGAAAGGGAGGATCTCGCGGCCGGCGCGCTCGATCAGCTGAGGTCCTACCAGGATGTCGTAGCCCCGATTGCCGAGCTCGACGCGCAGCCGCTCGATCGTTTCCATCTTTTCCTCGCTCTACATTTCAGGCGGCAAGATCGCGCGCGGGCACGCGGCAAGCGCCGCAATCGCTCGGCTCACCGTCGCTTCCGGCGATCCTTCGCCGCTGTCCACGACCACGTCGGCTTCGGCGTAGAGGGGATAACGCCGCTCGATCAGCTCGGCGAGGATCGCGCGCGGATCGCCCTGTTTCAACAGCGGCCGATTGCTGCGGCGCAGGACACGGGACACCAGCACATCGAGATCGGCGCGCAGCCACAGCGAGAGGCCGCGGCGCGCGATCAGGTCACGCGTCGCCGGATCCATATAGGCGCCGCCGCCGGTCGCCAGCACATGAACCGGCTGGGCCAGCAGCCGTGCAATGACCCGTCGCTCGCCTGCGCGAAAGACGTGCTCGCCGCGATTGGCGAAGATCTCCTCGATGGTCTCGCCGGCGGCGGCCTCGATCTCGGGATCCGAATCGAAAAACGGCAAGCCGAGGCGCGCCGCAAGGCGACGGCCGACTTTGCTCTTCCCGGCCCCCATCAGACCGATCAGGACGATGGCGCGGCTCGGCGCGAACCGGTGGGTTTCCGCCACTTTTCGGTTCGATACTACCGCCTCGATCTGCGCCTCGCCTCTCACCGCTCTTTCTCCCTGCCGACCGACGGGGTACTAGCATATCGTCCAACCTCGTCGTCAATCCGCACGGGACAGATTGGACATGGACATTGGGGTAGTGCAAGTTGCGAGCCGTGGGGGCATGGGGAAGGTCACTGTCGCGTTCGTCATCGTGATCGCCCTGCTGCTGCTCGGCGGCATGGCTTTCCTCGCATTCTGGAACCCGCCGCCTCCTTCCGCGCCCGTCGAGAAGGTGCTCCCCGATGCGCGCTTCCCCAAGTGACGGGCGGCTAGCCGTCGAAGCTGCGCTTGCCGCCGGCCTCTGACGTCTCGAAACATCTTGAGGCGTTTCTCGAGATGCTGGCGGCCGAGCGTGGCGCCGCGCCTTTGACCTTGGCGGCCTATCAGAACGATCTGTCCAATCTTGCAGTTTTCTTGGGTCCCGGCGGCGTCGCGCTGGAGGCGGCGGACCGCGAGAAGCTGCACGCCTACCTGGCGAGCCCGACTACTACTCCGCTGTCTCCGCGTACGCTTGCCCGGCGCATTTCCGCGATGCGGCAGTTCTATAAATTTCTGCTGCTCGAAGGAGTACGGAAGGATGACCCGACGACGGAGCTCGACACCCCTCGGCTCGGCCGGCCGCTGCCCAAAGTATTGTCGGAAACGGAAATCAAATCGCTGATCGACGCGGTGCAGAGCTGGCCCGGAGACGAGGGGATACGCCTCGGCTGTATCGTCGAGCTACTTTACGCGACCGGTCTGAGGGTATCCGAACTGGTGACCCTGCCGCTTGCCGCCGCACGCCGCGACCCGCGTTTCCTGATTATTTCGGGCAAGGGCGGCAAGGAGCGCATCGTGCCCTTGAGCGAGCCGGCACGGGTCGCCCTCGGCAAATATCTCCAATGCCGCGAGGATTTCCTACCCGACAGCCGCCCGTCCCGTTGGCTGTTCCCGTCGCGCGGCCGCGCCGGGCACCTGACGCGGCAGCGCACCGGTCAATTGCTGAAGGAGCTCGCGGTCAAGTCCGGGCTCGACCCGGACCGGCTGTCGCCGCACGTGCTGCGCCACGCCTTTGCCAGCCACCTGCTCGACCACGGCGCTGACCTGCGCAGCGTGCAGCAGATGCTCGGTCACGCCGATATCGCGACGACGCAGATCTACACGCATGTCGAGACCGAGCGGCTGCGCAAGCTGGTGGAAAGCGCCCACCCGCTGGCCCACCGCAAATGATCCGACACTTCCTCGATTTCGAGCGGCCGATCGCCGAGCTCGAAGGGAAGATCGAGGAGCTGCGCCGGCTCTCGACGACCGGCGAGCTCAACATCGCCGACGAGGTCGGGCGGTTGCAGACCAGCGCCGACCGGCTGCTGCGCCAGACCTATTCGCGCCTGACGCCGTGGCAGAAGGTTCAAGTGGCCCGGCATCCCGAACGGCCGCATTGCCTCGACTACATCGGCGGATTGATCACCGAATTCGTGCCGCTCGCGGGCGACCGCGCCTTCGCCGAAGATGCGGCGATCGTAGGTGGCATCGGCCGCTTTCGCGGGCGCAGCATTCTCGTGCTCGGGACCGAAAAGGGCGCCGACACCGAGGGGCGGCTCAAGCACAATTTCGGCATGGGGAGGCCGGACGGGTACCGCAAGGCGCAGCGGCTGATGCGGTTGGCCGAGCGCTTCGGTCTTCCCGTGCTGACTTTGGTTGACACTGCTGGCGCTTATCCCGGCATCGATGCCGAAGCGCGCGGCCAAGCCGAGGCGATTGCTCGCGCGATCGAAACCTGCCTCGACATCAAGGTGCCGCTCGTCGCCGCTGTCATCGGGGAAGGGGGCTCCGGCGGAGCGATTGCGCTCGCCGCCGGCAATACGGTGCTAATGCTGGAGCATGCGATCTATTCGGTCATTTCTCCCGAAGGCTGTGCCTCAATCCTGTGGCGCAGCGCCGAGCACGCGGCGGATGCAGCGGAAGCGCTGCGCCTTACCGCCGAAGACCTTCTGCGGCTGGGGATTGTCGACCGGATCGTGGCCGAGCCGCTCGGCGGCGCACAGCGTGCCCCGAAAGAGGCTATCGGGCAGCTCGGTGAGGCGATCGAAGAGGCGCTGCAGCCGCTGCTCGCCCTCGATGCGAGCACCCTGCGGCTGCAGCGCCGCGAAAAATTTCTCGCCATGGGCGGCCGAGGCCTCTAACGCCCCATCATTGACCCCTCGTTAGGCCTTCCCACATCTAATGCGGCGTGCCGATTACGGCGGCGCTGATGTTCTTCATGGGAAGACACCGCTTTTCCAGCATCGGAAGGCATTCATGGACCCCCAGGAAAAAGAGCTTCTTACGACGCTGCTCGATCGCTTGAAAAATGCGCCGCGGCAAGACAAGGATCCCGAGGCCGATGCGCTGATCCGTCAGGCGATGACCGCCCAGCCGGATCTGCCCTATTACTTGACCCAAACGGTGCTAATCCAGGATCTGAGCCTGCATCAGGCGCAGCATCGCATCACCGATCTCGAGAAGCAGCTCGCCGATGCTCAGCAAGCGGCAAAGCCAAGTGTGGGGAGTTTCCTCGGCGGCCTGTTCGGGAGCCGACCGCCCTCTCAGGCGAGCGGCCCGGCCCAGGCCGGTCCGCCTCAGGCCGGTCCGCCTCAGGCCGGTCCATGGACGCGCTCACCGCAAGTCGCGGCAGCGCCCCCGGCGCAGCCTTACGGACAGCCCGGTTATGCACCGCAGCCCGGCTATGGCCAACAGCAGCCGATGGGTGGCGGGTTCATGGGCGGCGGCATGGGTGGCGCCGGCGGCGGGTTCCTGCGCTCGGCGGCGGCGACCGCGGCGGGTGTCGCGGGGGGCGCGCTGCTGTTCCAGGGGATCTCCTCGTTGTTCGGCAACCACTACGCCGGCGGCCTGATGAGCGGCGGCATGACGCCGGGTCTCGGCGAGAGCGTCGTCAACAACTATTACGGCAATGACGCCGGCAGCGGTGGCGGCGATTGGAGCAGCGACCCCGGCGCGGCCGGCGGTGGCGGCGACTGGAGCAGTGATGCCGGCGCGGCCGGGGGCGGCGGTGATTGGAGCAGCGATGCCTCCGATCCGGGCCAGGACTTTAGCTCCGATCAAGACTGGGGCGGTGGCGGTGGTGACTGGAGCAGCGGCGACGGCAACACCTCGTGCTGAATAGGAATAATTGAGCTACACCTCCGTCTTGGAGCCGGTACGCTCGGTTATCAGTCGGTAATGTTCGATACGCCGGTGCTTCTCGAAGTTAAAGATCGTGCGCTTGATGTAGTCGCCGAGTTCGAGGTCGAGGGTTGCGGTGATCACCTCGTCGCCCTCGCCGAGTGCGCGGGCGGCGATCTCGCCGGTCGGCGCGATGATCGCCGAGCCGCCGATCAGGCCGAACCCGTCCTCCTTCCCGGCCTTGGCTGCGGCGAGCACCCAGGTGCCGTTCTGGTAGGCGTTGGCCTGCATCGTCACTAGGTGGTGGAACATCCGCAGGTGCATCGGCTCGGGGTGGTGGATGTTCTCAGTCGGGGTGTTGTAGCCGAGCGCCACGATCTCGACCCCTTGTAGGCCCATGACGCGAAACGTTTCCGGCCAGCGGCGGTCGTTGCAAATGCACATGCCAACCACCGCATCGAAGGCGCGCCAAACCTTGAAGCTCTCGTTCCCGACATCGAAGTAACGCTTTTCGAGATGCTGAAAGGGTGCATCCGGCAGATACTCTGAATGCCCCGGCAGGTGGACCTTGCGATAGCGGCCGATGATCCGCCCGTCGGTCTCGACCAGGATCGAGGTGTTGTAATGGCGCCGCTCGCCTTTCTCCTGCGTCAGCTCGGCGTATCCGAGGTAAAAACCTACCCTGAGCTCGACCGCGAGGTCGAACAGCGGCCGGGTCTCAGGCCCTGGCATTTCGCGCTCGAAGAACCGGTCGATCTCCTTTTGGTCAGTCATCCAATAGCGTGGGAAGAAGGTCGTCAACGCGAGTTCGGGAAAGACCACAAACCGGGCGCCCGCGGTGTGCGCCTCCCGCATCATCGCCATCAGCCGCTTGACGACGGCGCTGCGCGTGTCGGCGAGGTGGATCGGACCGAGCTGCGCGACGGACGCCTTCAGTATCCGGGACATGCTGCTTCTCCTCACACGAGCGCGAGGCCGGTTTCGGCGACAAAGGCGAGTTCCGGGACCGGGGTGCGCAAGGGCTTCGCCGCTTCCGACAGAGCGCAAGGCAGGAAGGCGCCGCTGCCGCGCTGGGCAGCTAGCTTTCCGTCCTCGACGACGATGCGGCCGCGGCTGACGACGGTGACTGGCCAGCCGCGCAGCCGGCGGCCCTCATAGGGGGTGTAGCCGACATTGTCGTGCAACATGCCGGCGGTTACCGTGGTTTCGCGCTCGGGGTCCCAGATCGCGATATCGGCGTCGCTGCCGACCGCTATCGTGCCCTTCTTCGGGTAAAGCCCGTAAAGTTTCGCATGGTTGGTCGCGGTGAGCGCGACAAAGGCGTTGAGATCGAGGCGGCCCTGCCCCACCCCTTCGGAAAACAAGAGCGGCAGCCGCAATTCTATCCCGGGCACGCCGTTGGCGATTTCCTTGAACGTGGTCTTGTCGCCCTTGGGCAGCTTGCCCGAGGCATCGAAGCGGTAGGGCGCGTGATCGGACGAGAAAACCTGGAAGGTACCGTTGCGCAAACCCGTCCACACCGCCTCCTGCGCCGCATGGTCGCGCGGTGGCGGGCTGCAGCAGAACTTTGCGCCTTCCATTCCGGGTTTCGCAATATCGTCGGCCGTCAGAAACAGATATTGCGGGCAGGTTTCGCCGTAGATCTTGAGGCCCTTGGTCTGTGCGTTGCGGATGACCTCGATCGCCTCGCCGGCCGAGACGTGAACCAGCAGGATTGGCACGTCGAGCAGTTGCGATAAGGTGACGGCCCGGTTTGTCGCTTCGCCTTCGGCGAGACGAGCATGGCTGACGGCGTGATAGCGCGGCGCCTCGAGACCGCGATCTAACAACCTGGCGGTGAGCCATTTGATCATCTCGTGGTTCTCGGCATGCACCATCACCAGCGCACCCTCGCGCCGCGCCACGGCAAGGATGTCGAGCATCTGCCCGTCATCGAGCTGTAGCAGGTCATAGGTCATGTAGACCTTGAACGAGGTGTACCCATCGCGGATCAGCGCCGGTAATTCCTGGCCCAGCACCTGCTCGGACGGGTCGGAGATGATCAGATGAAAAGCGTAATCGATGATCGCCTTGGGCCCGGCCGCCTCGTGGTACTCCTCGACGACCCGGCGCAGGGATTGGCCACGATGCTGCGCGGCGAACGGGATCACCGTTGTCGTGCCGCCAAACGCCGCCGCAACGGTCGCGCTGTAGAAGTCATCGGCACAGACGACGCCCGCCGAGGAGCGCTGCTCGATATGGCAATGGCTATCGATGCCCCCCGGTAATACAAACCGACCGGTCGCATCGATCTCCCGTGTGCCCGAACCGATATTCTTGCCTAGAGTCGTGACGATCCCGTCGTTGATGCCGATATCGCAGACCGTGGTATCAGCGGCGGTTACCACGGTGCCGTTGCGGATCACCAGATCGTAATCGCTCATCCCTTCACCCTCCTTGCAGCGATCTACAACGCCTCTTCTGTCGGTGGCCGGTCAAGCGCTACTGTGGCGCATCGGAAGCATCGCAAGAAGAAAGGGATCGCCATGACCACAGCAACCTCCCATCGGCCGACTATCGCCGTGACCCGGCACGCCATATCGGCGGGCCACTACCTGGCGGCGACCGCAGGCTTCGATATTTTGCAGGCGGGGGGCAACGCGATCGATGCGGGGTGCGCCGCCGGGATTGCACTTGGCGTCCTGCAGAGCGATCTCGTCGATGTCGCTGGTGTCGCGCCGATCATGATCTATCTCGCCGAGAAGGAAGAGGTGATGACGATCGCCGGTCTCGGGCCGTGGCCCAAAGCGCTCGATCCCCAACTCTTCATGCGCGATCACGGCGGCAAGATCCCGAAGGGCGTGCTGCGAACCGTGGTGCCGGCCGCCCCCGACGCCTGGATCACGGCGCTCAGGCGCTATGGCACGATGAGCTTTGGCGAGGTCGCGGAAGCGGCGATCCGCCTGGCGCGGGACGGCTTTCCGATGTATCCGCTGATGGCCGCCAGCCTCAAGCGGCACGAGGCGGATCACCGCGCCTGGCCTTCGACGGCGGCCGTCTTTCTGCCGAATGGGCGGCCACCGGAGGCTGGCGAAGTCTTCCGGCAAACCGACCTCGCCGCCTCGTTGCAATACATGGCCGACGAAGAACGTACCGCCACCTCGCGCGGCCGCGAAGCCGGTCTCGAAGCGGCCCGCGACGCGTTCTATCGCGGCGACATCGCTCGCAAGATCGTCGCCTTTATGAAGCAGGAGGGCGGGCTTCTTTCGGCCGAAGATCTCGCCGAATATCGCTCGCCGGTCGGTCCGCCCGAGCGCCGCCGCTTTGGCGATCTCGAAGTCTTCACCTGCGGCGCATGGTGCCAGGGACCCGTCCTGCTGCAAACCCTGGCATTACTCGAGGGGACGGATCTCGCCGGCCTCGGGCAGAACAGCCCCGACTATATCCACAACCTCGCCGAAGCGCTGAAGCTCGCCTTTGCCGATCGAGAGGCCTATTACGGCGACCCGGCCAAGGTCGAAGTGCCTCTTGCAACCTTGATCTCGTCGGAGTACGCAGCCGAGCGACGGAAACTCATCCGCCCCGATCGAGCTGCGCCCGAGATGCCGCCGCCAGGCGATCTCGGACGAGAAGGTGCCCGCTTCCGTGCGAGCCTCGGCGATCCCAACCCCGAGCCCGACACTTCCTATGTCTGCGTCGCCGACCGCTTCGGCAATCTGTTCTCGGCGACCCCGAGCGACGGCTCTTATGGCTCGCCGGTGGTGCCCGGAACCGGGCTCATCCCATCCAATCGCGGATCGCAATCGCGGCCCGACCCGCGCCATCCTGCCGGAGTCGCGCCTGGCAAGCGGCCGCGCCTGACGCCAAACCCGGCGCTGGCGATAAAGGGGCGGGACCAATTCCTGCCCTTTGGGACGCCTGGCGGCGACGTGCAGAGCCAGGCGATGCTGCAGGTGCTGTTGAACCTATTCGTCTTTGGAAACGACGTGCAATCCGCGATCGAAGCGCCACGCTTTGCGACCTACAGCTTTCCGTCGTCCTTCGCGCCCTTTGATTACTATCCCGGGCGGCTCGCCGTCGAAGGCCGCATCGCCGAGCCGGTCACCGCCGAATTGGCGCGGCGCGGGCACGAGATCCAGCGCTGGCCGGATTGGATCTGGACCGCCGGCGCGGTCTGCGCGATCCTCGCCGACCGCCGTCGCGGCGTGCTGGAGGCTGGCGCCGACCCGCGCCGTGCGGCTTATGCAATTGGCGGCTAGCAGCCCTCCACCCCAACCCTCTCTCCGCTCAGGCGGGAGAGGGTCGGGTGAGGGTCTTGAGCGGCCCGGTTTACCTCCGTGAAGCTGGCGAACACGACTGCCGCGGCGGCGCGCCACCGGAAGGCAGCCAGCCCGCACCCCCAAAGATGCGTCTCTATCTGCTGACGGCATGCGATCCTCGGATTTGAGCGTGACGCAACTGCCGGTCTACACTCCGCGCGCGCGGCTTCTGCGATTGGCTTGGTCTATCCCTCGCTGAGACCCTCCTGCGGATCGCCACCGAGGCTGCGGACCAACGCCTTGAGCTTGTCAGTGGCCGCGTCGAGCGTATCCCGTTTGGTCGCGCGCAACACCAAAGTCACGCCGAAATCGCCGCGGCGGAAATAGGGGTAGGAGCCGATTTCGACATCGGGATAGCGTTCCTGCAACTCCGCGAGATCTTTTGCCAGGGTGCCTTCAGCGAGATGGCAGCTGACGCTGCGGCTCAACACTTTGTCTCCGCCCACGAGGCGGTACTTCAGCTGCTCGAATATGCCCTGCATGATGCTCGGCACGCCGGGCAGAACATAGACGTTGCCGATCTGGAAACCGGGGGCGCGCGAGATCGGGTTGGGCAGCAGGGCTGCTCCCTCGGGCACCATTGCCATGCGCAGCCGCGCCTCGTTCAGATGGCCCGGCGGGTAATGGCTTTCGAGAAGGCGCCTGGCTTCGGGGTGCACGATCAGCGCCACGCCAAAGGCGTCGGCGATGCACTGGGCGGTGATGTCGTCATGGGTCGGGCCGATCCCGCCAGTCGTAAAGACGTAATCGAACCCATGCCGCACATCGTTGACCGTTGATACGATCAAATCGTGGTCGTCCGGAATGACCCGCGCCTCGCGCAGCCGGATGCCGGCCTCGTTTAGCCCCTGGGCGAGGAAGGCCAAATTGGCATCCTGGGTGCGGCCGGACAGGATCTCGTTCCCGATGATCAGGACGCAAGCGGTGACGATCTTCGATGCTGTGTCGCTGCTCGGCATCATCTCCTCGATGTCACTGGGCCGGGGCCTTCATAGGCAATTGCCTGCGCCGGCACAATCACCGCCGTCCCCGAGGATTGCCGCAGGGCCGGCTGCATCCCTACCTGCGAGTGGCGGCGCCGAGACTTTCGCGGTTATTGCTCGACTCCCATTATCGGACTATCAGGAAGCTGTGCCATCTTCAGGATACGATGCGAACGACAGTGGCATGCAACAGGATGTGATGATGGGGCTCGCGCCATCCGAGGCGCGCGACGGCCGGATCAAGATCCACGGCTCGGAAGCGTTCGAGGGCATGCGGCGGGCCGGAATGCTCGCCGCCGAGACGCTCGACTTCGTCACCCCCCATGTCCGGCCCGGGATCACCACCGGCGAGCTTGACCGGCTGTGCCACGGGTTCATCGTCGATCACGACGCGATCCCGGCGCCGCTCAACTACCGCGGTTTTCCGAAGTCGATCTGCACTTCGATCAACCACGTCGTCTGCCACGGCATCCCCGGCGACCGGCGGCTGATGGAAGGCGACATCCTCAACATCGACGTCACCGTGATCCTCGACGGCTGGCATGGCGATACGAGCCGGATGTTTTTTGTCGGCGAGCGCATGCCGTTGAAGGCGAGGCGGCTCGTCGACGTCACCTACGAGGCGATGATGCGCGGCATTGCCGTCGTGCGGCCCGGCATCCACCTCGGCGCGATCGGCGACGCCATCCAACGCTATGCCGAGAGCCACCGTTATTCGGTGGTTCGCGATTTCTGCGGTCACGGCGTCGGGCGGGTCTTTCACGACGCCCCATCGGTCCTGCATTACGGCCGGCCCGGAGATGGACCGGCGCTGCGCGAAGGCATGTTCTTCACGGTCGAGCCGATGATCAACGCCGGCCGCTACGAGGTCAAAATTCTCAGCGACGGCTGGACCGCGGTCACCAAGGACCGCTCGTTGTCGGCGCAGTTCGAGCATACGATCGGGGTGACCGCGACCGGCTATGAGATCTTCACGATATCGCCGGCTGGCCTGCACCGACCGCCCTACCCAGCCGTCGCTCTAGCGGGATGAGGAGAGACAAACGATGATCGACGAATTGCTGCCGCAAGCGGAACGGATCGCAGCCCGGCTGAAAGCGCGCGGCGAGACGATCGGCGTCGCCGAGTCCTCGACGGCGGGGCTGATCTCGGCGGCATTGCTGGCGATTGCCGGCGCCTCGGCCTATTTCATGGGCGGCGCAGTCGTCTATACCCGGCAGTCGCGCACCGGACTGCTCGAAGTCACTGAGCAGGAATTGACCGGCATTACCCCCTCGACCGAGGCTTATGCGCTGCTCTTCGCCCGCAAGATCCGCGGCAAGCTCGCCACGACCTGGTCGGTTGGCGAGACGGGCACCGCAGGGCCGACCGGCAGCCGCTATGGCCACGCCGCCGGTCATTCCTGCATCGCTGTGATCGGCCCCAACGGCGAGCGCTCGATCACGATCGAGACCGGCAACAGCGACCGGATCGACAACATGCGCGCCTTCTCCATCGCCGCTCTCGACCTACTGGAAAGAGGCCTCGGCTAAATTCCGGGCGCGGGCTTGTCTGGCGCGCCGAAGCCGGCGAAATCGACGAACGAAGGCAGGCCCGAGCCGAACACCGAAACCGCGGCAAGGTCGGGCGTAGAAGCAACCTTAACACAACCAATCGGTGACCCGATTTCGGACACTCGCTGTATCTGCAGCAAATCAACAGCCAACAATCTCGTAAAAGTGGTGGCGTCGATCCCACAATGCGGCGCAGCGGAGCGTCGCACGTGCGATTTGCGGAACCGTGTCCTCACTTTCATAAACACCCCGCCTCGCGCCGGTCTTGGCTCAAGGAGTGACATTACGATGCGATTATGGCGATTTTAGCGTCCTCATCGTACCGCAGCAGCCCCAAATCGTATGCGGCAGCGCAGGCCGGCGAAACGGAGCAGGTTGGCATGCGAGCAGCTTGAATCAGGTCGAGATTGCTCATCGGCGTTGTTAAGGTGTGCCACGAACCTCCTTCATCTTGCTACGTCTCCTCGGGCCGTCGCAGCTGCCGAACCAGACCGAAACCGACCGCGACCGCTTCGAAGCGGCGAAGCGGGCGGCCGATCGTCCCGGGCAATGGGACGATCAGACCACCACCGATCAGTTCACGCTCGCTTGTCCTTCCGACCGACCAAGCTTACTTTACCTGAAGTTGCGTCGGAGGTCCACGCGCGTCGCTGAAGCAAGTTTCCGCAGCTTTTCAGGTCCTTTATCCCTCTTTGGGCTCATGCGTCGGCCAGCTGGCGCGGGCGATAGATCGCGATGTGGCTAATTCGGGCGATCGGAAGCTTCTGCCCGGCGTAAACCAGCACGTCGAGATCGACGAAGCGGTGGCCTTTGCGCTCGTAATTGGCGGTGACGACGGCGCGGGCCGACAGTTCATCGCCGATGTGGGCCGCCGCGAAGTGCTGCACTGTGCTGCCCACATGCATCCACGGGCCCAATACAACGTTATGGCGCAATACCCAGTTGCCGATGTGCAGGATGGTGCCGGGATGGACGAAGTTCTCGCAGGTGTAGAGCGGCTGGGTCTCGCGCACGGTCCGCAGATATTCCTCGGCGTACTCGTCGGTCACGCGGAATGGGTTGATTGCGAAGCGGGTGCCGGTTGCGAGCGTCGCCTCGTCGGCCGGCGGGCGCTCGGCGGGCGGGACTGGGGGTAATGGGGTTTCGCTTAAGCCAGGCGGCGGTGCGACCCTCTCGGAGGGCAGTCCGGCACGGCCGGCGACGCAGAGCTCTGCATGGCTTTCGATCTGCAGATCCAGTCCCGTCGGCGCCTCGGCGGCGGTCACGATGGCGATATCGCCGCCGTAGACCGGCTTTAGGAAGCGGCATTCGGCGGTGCCGCGTTCGAGCCAGGCGCGCCCCCAGCGTCGCACCGGCAGGTGCGTCATGTAGGCATAGATATCGACACCCGGCACGAGGCCGCCCCTGAACCCGAAACGCTGGGCGACCGCGTCGTCGTGGATCTTGTTCTCGGACTCTTTCGACGCGTTGAAGGCTTCGACCCGGTAGGGGCCCAGATACGATTCTTGATGCAATTCGGTCATGGCAGGGTTCCTCGCGTCGGCTATGAGCGGCGGCAGCCCTAGGCTCGCATCGCCGCTGCGCTTTCGCAATCCTCCCGAGGTCACGCTGGACGCCCATCCCCCCGAATACGAGCTCTACGCGATCCATTACGCCGAGCGCGACGCCTGGCGCTCCGACCATTTCATCGGCGCCGACCCGCATGACGGTCCGATGCCGATGGACTATTTCATGGGGGTGGCGATCGCACCGCATCATACCGTCGTCATCGACACCGCCTTCCCAACGCGCAGCTCCATCTCCAGGAGATCGAATTGCACTACAGGACCGGCTGCCGCATGCGGCATCCCTTTCTCGCCCGCTCGTTCGAGGTCGAGGACGCCGTCGGGATCGTGCGGCTCAATTTTGCGCAGCGCGTCAAACTCTGAGGGCTCCGCTGAACTGTCGCCGGGCATCACTTTGCATCCGGTCAGCGAGCATACCCTGGGCATGCAGTTCGTGCGCGTCCATGTCAGCCGCGGCTGGATCGTGCTGGCGTCCGACGTCACGCATTACTACGAGAACATGGAGACGGGCCGGCCCTTCAGCGCGGCCTTCAACGTCGGTGACATGCTCGAAGCCTACGACGCGTTGCGCGCCAATGCGCCGAGCCGCATCACATGGTCCCCGGCCACGACCCGCTGGTCATGCGGCAATACCCGCCGCCGCGGCCGGAGCTCGAAGGCGTGGTGGCCCGCCTCGATGTAATGCCTAAAGGTTAGGGTCGGTGCGAAGCGGGCGCGCCGGTTGCAATTTCGCGCCCGCCGCTCTAGATCCCTGGCCGAGCGGCCGCTATGTCCCCATCGTCTAGAGGCCTAGGACATCGCCCTTTCACGGCGGTAACAGGGGTTCGAATCCCCTTGGGGACGCCAATCGTATGATTTCATCCAGAATCAATGACTTAGATCCTGGCGATAGATGGTCGCTGTATAGATGGAATGTATATTTCCTGTATAGGAGCAACGCCGCCTATGAAGAGCGCACGCTCTCGGGAGACCCGATCGCACACCGATTTATCCGCGCACCAGCCCACCGTCGATCGGGATCACAGCCCCGGTCACGTCACCCGATAGGTCGGTCGCCAAGAACTCAACGACTTTGGCGCAATCTTCGACGGTCCCAAGCCGCCGAAGGGCGACCAACTCCGCCCCATCGCGATTGCTCTGGATGCTGCCCGGAATAACCGTCGCCATGATGCGCCCGGTGGCGATCACGCCGGGAGCTATGCAGTTCACCATGATCCCAAATGGGCCGAGATCCTGCGCCAGATACCGCGTGTAGTGCGATCGCGGCCTTCGCTGCGCCATAATGGGCATACCTGCCATCGGCGGACGGTGCGATCCCTGCGACCGAGCTTACCGTAATGATTTTCCCGGAGCGCTGCTGCTTCATGATCGGGGCGACCGCGTTGCAGGAATAGACGGTCCCGAAAAGGTTCATCTCCGTCACAAGCTGTAAGAGCGCCGGATCGAGGGTGCTGGCCTTGGTGTCGATGGGCCGACCACGACCTCCGCCCCGCATTCGCCACCAAGACATCGACCCGGCCCCACTCGTGGACGACGCGCGCCACCATCGCTTCCACCGCCTCGTGGTCACGTACATCGACCTCGATCCCCAAAGAGACGCCGCCCGCCGCCTCAATCTCGGCGACGGTACTGTCGGCGGTCATGTCTTTCGCTTCGGCTTCGAACTCCTCGTAAGACCGCAGGTTCAGATCGGCAACCGCGACTTTCGCTCCCAAACCGGCGAGCCGCTTGGCGTAGTCCCGTCCGAGACCACGCGCTGCGCCTGTGACGATCGCCACCTTCCCGTTCAGCTTCCCCATAGTTCTCCTCGATATGCTATCGCGCAAACACTCGGACTGATCCGACCTCACGTATGCCGAGCCCCGAGGTGCTACGCCTTTGCAGCACCGATTTCGGGTCGTTATCCTGAGCGGCGGCAACTCACCGCGGTCAAATTCCGGATAATGAGAGGGCGCGCTCCCGAATGACAGTCAAGCTGTATGCCTTCACTTGCGGCACGGTAACCGGCGAGTTCGCCCATCTGATGGAAGGCGGTGAAGGCGACATCACCGTGCCGATCCCGGTCTTTCTGATCGAGCACCCGAAGGGACGGGCACTGTTCGACACAGGGCTGCACCCCGATTGCCAGCACGACCCGGCTGGACGGCTCGGCCCCCGGCTTGCCGGGCTTTTCCGGATCGGCTTTCAGCCGGGCGAAGAAATCAGTGCGCGGCTCGAAGCGATCGACCGAGATCCCGGCAAGATCGACCTTATCATCAATTCGCATTTTCATTTCGATCATGTCGGCGGCAACGCGCTGATCCCGAACGCAACGATGCTGGTGCAGCGCCGCGAGTGGGAGGCCGGGATGGACCCCGATACCGCCGCGCGGCGCGGCTTCAATCCGCGAGATTTCGACCTCGGCCATAAATCGCGGCTGGTCGATGGCGAGTACGACGTGTTTGGCGATGGCTCGGTGGTGTGTCTGCCGACGTATGGCCACACGCCGGGGCACCAATCCCTTCGGCTGCGGCTTGATGGCGGTGAGGTCGTGCTCGCCGCCGATGCCTGCTACTTTTGTCAGACCCTCCGCGAGCGCCGCCTGCCGCGCAACATGTACGACCGTGAGGCGATGCTGACCTCACTTGACCGGTTGGCGGCGCTGGAACGGAGCGGGGCGCGCATCTTCTTTGGCCACGATCCGGAGTTCTGGCGCACGGTACCGCAGGCACCGGTCCCGATCACATAACACGGACGGGCGATCCTATTCGGCTACGGCCAAGATCGCCCAGCGTCGTCGTAAACCGCGCACTGCGATCGACGCTAGAGCTTTGGTTGGACTTGTTAATTTCGCGATCCGCTAGTTACGAGACCTCTTCACCGGAGGAAAGATTATGAACGAGCCTGCTTCACACGGCGATGAGAGGCCCCTCGCACCGACCGAAGAGGATCAATCGCCGATATCGCCTAATAAGGCCACAGAACCGACTTCGGTGCAGAATTCACCGTTGATTCCTTCTAATCGAGGAAGTGTACCGTTGTTGCCATTCCACCTAGCTATTACTGATGGTGGCCTCGAAATCGAGGCTAAAATCAAAAAGGAGCGAGACCTAGAGAAACTGATAAAAATACTACAAACGATAAGGCCACTCTTGCAGAACATCTACGAACCAAGTAGCCTCGCCGATTGTTCCGATTCTGCCGACGCTCCCGATCCATCCGATCTCGGAGAACATACGCAGCGCGTTTTCGACGCCTCGATGACGCCGCATGAGGCGGAAACCGGGATGTCGTTCTTTATTACAAAGGCCCAGAAAGCCGAACTGCGACGGCGTGGTTACAGCGAGGAACAGATTCGCGAGATGAAGCCAGAAGACGCGCACAGGGCGCTCGGATTGATTGGATGATTCGAGGAAAGCTGATCCTTCGTCCGGGGAAAAGCCCGCTGACTCATCCGACAAATTCACAATGCGTGAGTGGGTCAGGAACGGAAGCGGGTCGAGAAGCTGACCCGCTCACTGACAGCGAGGCCGTGAAGTTCCGCAGCGGCTACGCGGCATGGTCATATTCCCTCGAAATATCCTTGCCGGTGTAGTCGGGCATGAACGCCGCTGATATCAAACTCACCACCGTGCAGGCGGCGATATAGATGGAGATCGCATACCCCGTGTGATAGGTGGCGAACAACGCAGTGGCGATGAGAGGTGCTGGCCCGCCCGCAATCACTGAAGCGAATTGATAGCCAAGTGAGGAACCGCTGTAGCGCAGCCGGGGCGTAAATGCCTCCGCGATCAATGCAGCCTGCGGCCCGTATTGCATGTCATGCGGGATCAATGACAGGACAATCGCGATGAACACCACCGAGGGGATTGCGGTATCAACCATGCCGAAATACAGGAATCCGAAAAAGCCGACCGCCGCAGCGCCGATCAGGTACGTCTTTCTGCGTCCGATGCGGTCGGACATGTGCCCGAACAACGGAATGCTGACGAACGAAACGCAAGACGCGACCAGCACCGCGCTCAAAATCAGATTGCGCGGCATGTGCAGGGTGCCCACGGCATAGGCGAAGATGAAGGCGGTGAAGATATAGAACGGTGCCTGTTGCCCCATGCGTAGCAATGCCGAGAGAATGATTTCCTTAGGTTGTTTCCTAAAGACCTCGATGATGGGAGCTTTCTCGATTTTGTCCTCGTCCAAAAGCTGCTGAAACACAGGTGTTTCAAGGATGCCAAGCCGAATCCACAGGCCAATTCCAATCAGTACGATGGACAACGCAAACGGGATACGCCAGCCCCAGGTGGCGAACTGATCTCCTGACAAAGCGCTGAAGGCCAAGATTGAAAGGTTCGCGAGGAACAGACCAGCCGGGACGCCGAATTGGGGCCACGATGCGACCAACCCGCGCTGACCATGATGACGTGACCATTCCATCGCCAGGAGCACCGAACCGCCCCATTCCCCGCCGACGCCGATCCCCTGGACCATCCGCAGGATGGTCAAGATCACCGCACCCCAGATGCCAATCGATGCGTATGTGGGCACGAATGCAATCAGGAAGGTCGCGATGCCCATTAGCAGTAGCGTGGCGATCAGTGTCCCCTTGCGGCCAATACGATCGCCATAGTGGCCGAAGATCGCCGCCCCCACCGGGCGACTTGCGAAACCAATAAAGTAGGTGCCAAAGGCCGCGAGCGTCGCGGTAAGCGGATCTTCGTTGGGGAAATAGAGCTTACCAAAAATCAGTCCGGCAGCCGTGCCGTAGATGAAGAAATCATACCATTCGATAGTGGTCCCGATCGTGGATGCGATGACCGCTTTGCGCAACTGTGCGCTGTGTTCGGACGCGGACAACGCTCTCCGCTGTGGCGTCTCGAATGCAGCACTTGTCATAAGAATTCTCCTCCCGGCGTTGCGTCGTCGTGGAACACGTTCGCGGCTCTCTATCGTGAGTTTAACGATAAAGCTATATTCCAAAATAGCTAGCCATTCTTAAGAGAGCGGTTGTGGATCGGTGCCGGTATTGATGCCGCGTCTCGTCGAGACGATCTCGACTCCCGCAATTCTAATCCAGTTGTGTCGCCACTGGCGATGACCCGGCAGCCTCCCGCACGATGATCGCAAGCGCAATTCACGTCGCCGCCGCAGCGGGCCTCGGTGTGATGGCCGTTCTTCTTGGCGGGCTATTCGGGGTTGGCGGTGGCTTTCTTGTGATCCCGCTGCTTGGGTTCTTTTATGGCATGGATCAGCAAACGGCGCAGGGCACCGCCCTGATAATGGTACTACCCAATGTTCTCTGGGCATTTTCGCAATACCACCGACGCTTCGGCGTCGATCTGCTGTCAACGCCGAAGAGAAAATGCATCAACGGGCCGGGGTAAAACTGCATCACGGATGGATGCCAAATGCCCTCACGGGAGGGCTTTTGCTGCGCGACAAACAGGATGAGAAGTGTATTGCCTCACCGGCGAATGTTCCGGAGAGGTCGAGCGTTGCCTAACCAAGCGTGCTCGGTCGCCTCAATCGATCCTCCGGCCGAGCCCCAGCTCCCTTTCTGATTTCTAGATCAAAGCTTACTGATGTTGATCCTGTGGAGTTGTGGGCGACGCCATAGCGTCGTCCAAGCGCAGCGGCAAATCCACAGGGCTTTTGCTGGCCCCTGCGCCGCCACTTACACCCTTCGTCACACGCGTCCATGCTGATCCGCCATTGGCCTTGCCGAGGAAAATCGGCGCTGCCAGGCTTTTATTTCGGTATCAAGCCTGAGTTTGGGTGTCGCTCAGCTCAGCTGCTTGTGGCTGGCGCTGGCGTCGCTTGCTCGGTTTGAGCCGATAGCTGTCACCGTTCATTTCGAGGATGTGGACGTGGTGGGTCAGTCGGTCGAGCAGCGCACCGGTTAGCCGCTCGGACCCGAACACGCCGGTCCATTCGTCGAATGGCAGATTGCTGGTGACGATGGTGGAGCCGCGCTCGTAGCGCTGGCTGAAAACCTCAAACAGCAGTTCGGCGCCGGTCGTCGACAGGGGTACATAGCCGAGCTCATCGATGATCAGTAGCTTGTAACCGACCAGCTGGCGCTGCAGGCGTAGCAGGCGCTTCTCGTCTCTGGCCTCGATCAGCTCATGGACCAGAGCGGCGGCTGTGACGAAGCCGACCGACAAGCCCTTCTGGCAGGCCGCCAGCCCCAATCCAAGAGCAATATGGGTCTTCCCCGTGCCGCTGTTGCCGACCGCGATCACGTTCTCTCGGCGAGCGACGTACTCGCAGCGGGCAAGCCCCGGAGAGTTTGGGCGACCGAAATCCTGGTATCGCGATGTGTCGGACGCGGAGAAGTCAGCAGAGGTGTCGTGGCTCCGAGCAAATGTGATGGGGCCGGATCAAGCCGTCTGGGCATTGCGTATCACGGCGAGAGATCGATACTCGGATCGATCCTGGTCTTGGGGCAGAACCTCTCGGTATCGCAATGAAAGCCCTGCCGACCGCGCTGGAAGGCGCTAGAGCAGTGTAACGAAGCTGGACATAGTTTCGGACGGGCAGAACGATACGCTTATGTAGCGGCTCCGCAGCGGTTTTCGTTTGAGTTCCGCTAATCACCCCGGCCCTCATCTGGGAAGGTGCGGGATCTTCCATCTGTCCGAGCCGCGGCTGGTAGATGTCGCCCGCATCTTCATCGATGCAGACGAGCGCCTAGAACAGCCGGTGATCTCGCATGGCCTGCCGCTGACCAAAATCCACCATGCGGCCTTCGCTCACCTGATCGGCATCGACCCTGATTACCGAATTCACGTCTCCGATAGGCTGCTCGAAATCCATGACGGCCCGTTTCTAGAACTCGGGTTGAAGGGAATCGCCGGAACGCTGATCGATAGGCCGAACCGGATCGAGGACCGGCCTGACCGCGACCGGCTGGCGATTCGGTTCGAGCAATTTAAGAGGCCGCATAGTCTCGATCGCACCAGGGGATGCCGAAGAAAGACGCTGACTGCTGTGACAAAGATGGGGCACAGCCATGGTCCATCGCACCGAGACGCAGCACTGCGTCAACTACGATCGGAGCGGCCAGAGTTGAACAGCCGCAATCGCCGCAAGTAGCCGCCTAAACTACTCGCCATACGGCACCATTCCGCGAAAGGAAATCTTCCGGCTAACTCGGCTTGATCGTTTGCTCTACCTCTATTGCAAGATCTCTCGAATGCAATGCAATCAATCGATGTGAGGAGATTTCGAAGTAATAACCTAAAGAGAAGAAGTAAAGGGGGCGCGAACACCAGATAGCCGGATCAGCAATCCGTCACGATGTGATTACAAACAGCTAAAAACTGTTACAAAGAAAGATGGTGTGGCGGTTGACTACCAAATGTCAGACTGTCTAGCCTCGGCTGTCCTACCTTGAAGCCCGGTCCCGTCTGGGAAAACCGGTCTGCACCAATCTGCATTTCCTAGCCTATCCAATATTACTGGATGGGACAGGCGCGACGCGCTTGCCCGCGGCAGGGGAATGCCAACGAGAAGGATAAGATGCAATGTCAATAATTGGCATTTCCCTCGCCTGCTTGGTGACAAGCGCCTGCGCAATCGACAAGACGCCAGAAGAGGAGAGCATATCCCACTACCCTGGCGAAACCGCGGGCTTGCCACAAGGAAATGGAGAAACGCCGACCGGTAAATCTCCTGGTTCCGCCGAGGGGCTGATCACAATGGTGGGTTCGCCAACGGTGACATCCGAACTGGCGAAGCAGCCGTTCGCAGGTTTCGAGCCCGCAGCAGATGGGCGCGACGACATCACAGAGCCCTTTTGCCGCGGGTGGCGCACGACTGGAACCACTCTGTTTGGGAAAGCTGCTTGGTACCACTTGGTGGGCAGGCAGACCGCCAGTGGCGAAATCCTCGATACCGTTACCGCCACCGCAGCGCATCGTTCGCTTCCACTCGCCTCTTACGCGAAGGTGACAAATCTCGGCAACGGCCACTCCGTCGTCGTCAAAATCAACGACCGGGGTCCATACACTCGCGGACGCATCCTCGATCTCTCGCCGCGTGCTGCCGACGCGCTCGATATGAAGCACGCTGGGGTGGCGGCGGTTGTTATTGAGCCGGTGGTCAACCAGATGGCCCCTCCGACTCTCGTAGTATTTCAGACCTCTGGGACAGCAGTCTTGCAATAGGCCGACCGGGGGCGCTTGCCTTTTTGATCCGCGCATCGGTCGGCGTTGACGCGGTGGGGATCGTTGTCCCCGAGAAGGCTTTCGCCTGACGGGGCTTGAGCCCGTTTGGCCGGAATGCGGCTCCTGGATTTGCGGAATGCCGAGGGATGGCGTGGTGCCGCGTCCGAGGCGGCACACTGGACGATACATCCTGGCTGCGGCCCACGAAGCACATATGGACTCGCAGGAAACGGCCCTGGATCAAGCTCCCCGAGGGTCTGGAGCGATCGCTCTCGCCGCACAGGTGATCTTCGCTAATCTTGCCGATCCTCAGGTCTGGCGGCGCTTCGGCAAGCCTTCAGACCGGCAAAATACTGCCACTCTCTAGACGGAGCTTCCCTCTTTCCCTGCTATCAAGCGATTGATATTGCGGCAAAATTTCGGTTTGGCTTGTTGTTTGTAGCCATGTAATGTTATGATTTCTTGCTTTCATATGCTGGGAACATCGCTATGATGTTGCCATGTATATCGAAGCGGTCCCCAATCGCGGCTCGCCCCCGGCCATCCTGTTGCGCGAGAGTTACCGCGAAGCGGGCAAGGTCAAGAAGCGCACGCTGTTGAACCTCTCCGACTGGCCGCACGAGCGGATCGCCGGCTTCAAGGCACTGCTCAAAGGCGGCACCGTCATTCCCCGGGACCAGGATGCCATTACCATCATCCGCTCGTTGCCGCACGGTCATGTCGACGCGGCGCTCGGCACCGCGCGCAAGATCGGCCTCGATCGGTTGCTCGGCCCAGACGGCAACCGCTGCCGCGACCTCATCCTGGCCCTAGTGGTCAGCCGCATTCTCGATCCCGGCTCCAAGCTTGCCGCCGCCCGGGCTTTGTCGCCGGACACCGCGGCCTCCAGCCTCGGCGAGCAGCTCGCTCTCGGGGTGGTCGACGAGGATGAGCTCTATAGCGCACTGGACTGGCTGGCGGTCCGCCAGCCGGCCATCGAGGCGGCGCTTGCCAAACGCCATCTCACCGGCGGTACGCTGGTGCTCTACGACGTGTCGTCGAGCTACCTGGAGGGGCGCTGCTGTCCGCTCGCCCAATTCGGCTACAGCCGTGACGGCAAACGCGGCAAACCGCAAATCGTCTATGGCCTGCTCTGCGCCCGCGACGGCTGTCCGGTGGCCATCGAAGTCTTCGCCGGCAACACCGCCGATCCGACGACCGTAACCAGTCAGGTGGCCAAGCTGAAGGAGCGCTTCGGTCTCGACCATGTCGTCCTGGTCGGTGACCGCGGCATGATCACGCAGGCGCGCATCGACCGAAGACCTCAGCCGGCCGGCCTCGACTGGATTACCGCGCTTGCGCGCCCCGGCCATCAAGGCCTTGCTCGACGGCGGCGCCCTTCAGATGTCGCTGTTCGATGAGCGCGACCTGGCCGGCATCACCTCGCCCGACTTCCCCGGCGAGCGGCTCATCGTCTGCCGCAATCCGCGCTCTCGCCGCCGAGCGCGCCCGCAAGCGCGAGGAGCTGCTCGCCGCCACCGAGCGCGACCTGGCCAAGATCGCCGCCGCCGTGGCCGCGCAAGCGCCAGCCGCTGCGCGGCGAAGCCGAAATCGGCCTCGAGGTCGGCGCCGTGCTCGACAACCACAAGATGGCCAAGCACTTCGAGCTCGACATCACCGACACCAGCTTCAGCCTTCGCGCGCAAGACCGAGCAGATCACCGCGGAGGCGGCACTCGACGGCCTCTACGTGGTGCGCACCAGCCTGCCGGCCGCCGCTCTCGCCGACGCCGCCACGCGTGCGCCTACAAGGGCCTGGCAGGTGGAGCGGGCCTTCCGTTGCTCAAGACGGTCGATCTCCAGGTGCGTCCGATCTTCCACTGGAATGCGCCGAGCGCGTGCGCGCCCACGTCTTTCTATGCATGCTCGCCTACTACGTCGAGTGGCACATGCGCCAGCGCCTGGCGCCGATGCTCTACGACGACACCGACAAGGATGCCGCCGAAGCGCAGCGCTCCAGCGTCGTCGCCAAAGCCGAGCGCTCCCCCGCCGCCGTCACCAAGCAAACCACTGGCCGAACCGCCGACGGCCTGCCGGTCCACAGCTTCCAAACCCTTCTCGACGACCTCGCGACCCTCACCCGAAACACCCTGGTGACCGCCATCGCCCCCGACCACCCCTTCACCTTGATCACCCGCGCCGACCCCCGTCCAACAACGGGCCCGCGACCTCCTCGGGCTCTCGCGTACCCAGTAGACACCCTCGCTAGCGTTTAATTATCACGCTAAATCAGTGGCTTGCGTGTTTGCAAAGACGGAAGCTCCGCTTAG
>CAVOWQ010000034.1:0-34253 GCA_963700195.1 uncultured Alphaproteobacteria bacterium | reverse complement strand
AAGCCGACGAACAAAGCCGGGCGACCGGTGGCGGAGCCGGTGGAGCGAAGGACGGGGACCGAGGGGAACGCGAACCAGCACAACACGCGCCGGGCGCAGAACCGGGAAAGCGTGACCCAGGCGCTGGATCGCGTACGGCAAGCAGCAAGGACAAGGAAGAAGGAACGGTTCACCGCGCTCCTGCATCATGTCGACATCGATCTGCTTCGCACCGCGTTCCTCGCGCTCCAACGCGACGCCGCGCCGGGAGTGGACGGGCTGACGTGGTGGGACTACGAGGCAGACCTTGAGCCTCGGCTCGCGGCCCTGCACGACCGGGTCCAGCGGGGAGCGTACCGACCGCAACCGTCCCGCCGGACGTATATACCGAAGGCGGACGGGAAGCAGCGGCCGCTGGCGATCGCCGCCCTGGAAGACAAGATCGTCCAGGGCGCGACGGCTATGGTGCTGAACGCGATCTACGAGGAAGACTTCCTCGGGTTCTCCTACGGGTTTCGACCTGGACGCGGACCACACGACGCGCTGGATGCCCTGGACGTCGGGATCAACAGCCGGAAGGTGAACTACATTCTGGACGCCGACATCCGCTCGTTCTTCGACACGGTCGACCGAGAATGGCTCGTTCGTTTCCTGGAACACCGAATCGGCGACACGCGCATCATCCGCCTCGCCCAGAAATGGCTGAAGGCGGGCATCCTCGAAGACGGGACGGTGACGGTCAGTGACAGGGGAACCGGGCAAGGATCGGTGATCTCACCGCTCTTCGCCAACATCTACCTGCACTACGTCCTCGACCTGTGGGCCGACCGCTGGCGACGGCGCGAGGCCACCGGCGACATGATCATCGTGCGCTACGCGGACGATGTGGTGGCCGGCTTCGAGCACGAGGACGACGCTCGTCGGTTCCTCGACGCGATGCGCGCGAGGTTTGAGGAGTTTGCGCTGTCGCTTCACCCGGACAAGACCCGCCTGATCGAGTTCGGCCGCCATGCGGCGGTCCGACGCGAGCGGCGCGGGCTCGGCAAGCCGGAAACCTTCAACTTCCTGGGCTTTACCTTCATCTGCGGCAAGTCTCGTAAGGGCAACTTCCTGCTCCACAGGAAGTCCCGAGGCGACCGCATGCGGGCGAAACTCCAGGAAGTCCAGGAGGAACTGCGACGGCGACGACATCAGGCGATCCCCCTCCAGGGGGAATGGCTGAGATCGGTCGTCAGCGGCTACTTCAACTACCATGCGGTGCCGACCAATAGTCGCGCCCTCACGGTCTTCCACTACCATATCCGCCGCCTCTGGCTGCGCACGCTCCAGCGGCGTAGCGAGCGGGACGGCTCGACATGGCAGCGGATAGAGAAGCTCGCCGCCGAATGGCTCCCCAAACCCAGAATCCTTCATCCATGGCCACGCGAGCGCTTTGCCGTCAGACACCCAAGGTAGGAGCCGTATGCCGTAATCGGGCACGTACGGATCTGTGCGGGGGGCACTCAGTAATGGGTGTCCCTACCGCGAACAGCCGATTTTCGCGGATTTCGCCCACCGCCTTCCTTGCCGATCAATCACTTGCTCGGTGAAAATCGGAAAACGGCGGGTCGAATTGGCGAAGTTAGGTTAACTAACAGGATGCGGAAAAATTCAGTGATTGTGGGGCGAAATGTAGAATTGCCGCGTCGTACTCGCTCATAAGTGGTCAAGGAGGGTTGGATAGACGGGTTTTTGCGGTGATTTTTCCGTTTTCTGGCCGGTCCGGGCGGACTCCGGGCGTAGCTACGCCGCAGCCCCGTAATACCGCGGACCACGGCTACTCGCCTTGGCTAAAAAACCAATCGATGGTGAGCATCCTGGCGCCGAACAGGGTATAGAAATTCGGTTCGCTGAAAATCCCGATATCCTCCCAGAACTCCGTATTCCCGCAACCGATGAACCAGCTGCCGCAAGCCTGCCGTCTCAGCAATACCGTCGTCGCCATGGAAGAATTCACAGCGAAAAGTATGCTTTGACCGGGGCGCATTCGAAGGGGCGTGACCATGTGAGGGCAGACACGGCTATCGAAAGCCGAGATCTCCTTGTCCCAAACGGTGGTTGAGTTCTTGAATAAGATCAGGACTGTATTCGCTGGTAACGGAGATGGCGGCGGTCCGATATCCAATTGCCATGCCGCCCAATGAAGATCTGGTGCGGTGGGGTCGGGCCCCCCGGCGGTCGGGACGCCGATCGTCCAGGTAGTCTTGGTAAGATCAGATTCCTTCGTGTTGAAAAAGCTCTGGGTAACCGACTTCAGAGGCAACACCTCCAATGCGGGCGGTCCGTTAACATGACCGAAGTCTGTTCCGCCGGTCACCACACCACCCCCGGCGGCAGTGGGCACGGAGCAGGTAGCGCTCCATCGGCCGGAATAGGCGGGAGGATGTTCAAGATCGGGAAAACGTTGTTTGAGACAACGTCTTTGGAGGAGCTGCCCGGAAGTGACACGGCAACCGCAGTGATGTTGAATTGACCCGGCGTCGGCGCCGCAAAGAATGTTTCGACATAGAGAGGGAGGCTTATCGTATTGCCGGGATTCAAAGCGACCGTGGTCGTCGCCGAAAGCTGCGTCGGGCAAACAAATCCCATACCGGCAAACCGGCAACTTCTTGGCCCACCGCCCGGCACACCAAACGCCAAAAATACGTTGGCGGGTCGCACGGACAGCCCCGTCCTGCGGTCTACGCAGCAGTCGATGGCGATGCGAACCGGGCCCTTAAAAGCGTCTGAGGTGAGGTCCAGCTATCGACCAACGGATCGGCGCCGCTGCCGACATCGTGGATCGATAGAGTGAGCCCCGCGGCCAATGACGCCGCTGGACAGAACGCGATGACACAAAGCGAGGCAAAGGCGACATAGATGGTCCGCCAGAACCGATGCCGATCGTTCATTGGACATTCCCCTATTCTAGTGCGTCTAACCTCACGCGACCCGACATTTTGTACCTGGACGGTCCACCTGCCCACGCTCGACAGCATCGTTCTGAAATCGATCGAAGAGTGTAAGGCGGTTCACACTTAGAAAAACTCTATCAGCCCGATGACATTGCTCGGATCGCGGGACCGGCGAGGGCCGCCTTCTAATTTTGGGTGGCGGCAAAAAGCTGCCGGCCGCGCGGGTGCCGTGGGCAGTCTTTTCGATCCCAGCGCCTTCAGCACACCCACCGTCCGTTCCGGCGAGATCGCGCCCGCTATCCGCATTCAGCCCTGTCCCCCCTCTCTGGGGTAAAGGTGCGAGTTGCATCTGAGAGCGGCCACGACGCCTTTAGGCCCGCAGGCTTGGTTTATCCAACTGGACGACCTCAAGGCTGAGCAGCCAGACCGCCTCGCCCCCCGCATCTACAAGTGACGGGATTCCTGCTCGCTATTGGCAGATCACAGCGTCCAAACAACTTGCCGCTTGCGTAAAGAAAAAACCTTATGGACGGGTCGACTTGGCGCAGTCGAAGGGCGGGTTGCAGGAATTCGCGCAATAATCCGATAGGATCGTCTGCCGTACGAGGATGCATTGGCCTTTAGCGACCGACGGTCTCGAGCCGATGTCTGTTGCAACAAGGATAGCGACGATCAAGAAAATCCCGAGTGCTGCCAGAACCGTGATTTCATAAATGGCCTCCCGTTTACGGTTCCCGGACTTGTCCGATGACGGTCGCCGAATCGGGGACGATGCCACAATCGCCGACCGTCATGTTTTCCACGAAGCGGCGCCAACGAGCGCCTAGAACGGGCCCTCGCCAAATCCAGCCTGGTCATTCCATCCGTGAGGCTGAACAGGCGCAAAGCCAGTATCAACACGCTGCCGCGTATAAGTGACGGTCCCGAAGGGGCTGCCTGTGCAGCAGAGGAGATGAGCATGGCTGCAGATTTCCTGGAGAAACAGCCAACGCGGGGGCTAAGAGCCCCTTCGAGAGGCCACGACTGCGGCCCACTCTTGAGCGACCGGGTGTGATGGAATTAAGGTTCGCTGTACCCGCCCTACGGCTTGTCGCTACGCCGCGAGTCTTTGACGTGCCGCACCTTTGATCAGCGCGGCGCCCTTTTCGGCGATCATGATCGTCGGTGCGTTGGTGTTGGTCGAGGTGACCGCCGGCATCACCGAGGCGTCGATGATGCGCAGCCCGTCCAGGCCGTGCACCTTGAGCGCGTCATCGACGACGCTCATTGCGTGGCTCCCCATCAGGCAGGTGCAGCTGGCGTGATAGCAGGTGCCGCCGTTGCGGCGCGCGTAGTCGAGCAATTCGTCGTCGGTCTGCACTTTGGTCCCCGGCAGGGTTTCTTCCCGGACGAACTGCTTTAGCGCGGGTGCAGCGAACATCCGCCGCGCCAGCCGCAAGCCGCCGATGATGGCGCGCCGGTCGCTTTCTTCCGACAGATAGCGCGGGTTGATCGCCGGCGCGTCGCCCGGGCGGTTCGATTTGGCCTCGACATAGCCGCGCGACAGCGGCCGCATCTGCCAGGCGCCGGCGCTGAGGCCGGGCGTCTCCTCGAGTTCGCCGATCTGGCCGTTCTTGAAGCTGCCGGGCGCGAAGGTGCATTGCACGTCGGGGGTCGCCAACTCCTCCAATACTTTGACCGAGGCGGCGACGATCGAGGGGCTGTAGGTCAGCATGCCCTTGCCGGTGAACAGCCAGCGCATGACCTCGCCGGCCAATGGCAGGCCGCGCGAGCGCTCGTTGGCGGTCTGCGCGCCGACGACCGGGTAGGAGACGCGAGCGACATAGTGGTCCTGCATGTTCTTGCCGACGCCGCGCAATTCGTGCGCGACCGGCACGCCGATCTTCCCGAGATGCTCGGGATCGCCCACGCCCGACAATTGCAGGATGTGCGGCGAGCCGATTGCGCCTGCCGACAGGATCACCTCGCGCACCGCATCGGCCCGCTCGACGCGGCCATTACGCGAGTATTCGACGCCGGTCGCACGCTTGCCCTCGAACACGACGCGGTGGACCAGCGCGCCCGTGACGAGCTGGAGGTTCGGGCGCTTCAGCGCCGGGTGCAGATAGGTGCGCGCGGTCGAGGCGCGGCGGCGGCCGCCGCGGGTCTGCTGGCACCAGCCGATGCAGTCCTTATGGCCGGGGGGCAGGTCGTTGAGGTCCTCGCGGTATTCGAGGCCGATCTCCTTGCCGGCCTCGAGCACCGTCGCGCAGATCGCCGGCCGGTCGGTCTTCGACGTGAAGAGCGGCCCCTCCTTGCCGCGTACCTCGCTGCCGTCGCCCTCCCAGCGCTCGGCCTTGCGGAAATAGGGCAGGCAATCGTCCCACGACCAGCCGCGGTTGCCGAGCTGCGCCCAGTGGTCGTAATCCTCGGGCTGGCCGCGGATGTAGATCATGCCGTTGATCGACGAGGAGCCGCCGATCACCCGGCCGCGCGTGTAGACGATCGCGCGGCCATTTGTGCCGGGGTCTGGCTCGGCGCGAAACTTCCACGTCAGCGTGTCGTGGTCGAGCATCTTGAAGAACCCGGCCGGGATGTGGATCAGCGGGTTCCAGTCGCGCCCGCCCGCCTCGATCAGCAAGACTTTCGTGCCGGGATCCTCGGTCAGCCGGTTGGCCAGCACGCAGCCGGCCGAGCCGGCGCCGATGATGATGTAATCCGCCTGCATATGTCCGCGCTCCCTCCGACTGCTTGTTCGCGTATAGTTAGTCACGAGAATGTAGTTTAGTTACGAGAACGCCCGGGGAGCAACGGCGCCGGTCAGGCGCGCATGCGCGAGATATCGCGAAGAACGCTCGCTTCCAGCTCCTTTTCGTCGAGACGGTGCTTCACGAGGTCACCGATGCTGACGATGCCCTTCAGCTCGTTGCCCTCGATCACCGGGAAGTGACGGATGCGCGCTGTTGTCATTGTCGCAAGCACGGCATCGATGCGATCGGCGGGGCGACAGGTGAGGATGGGCGTCGACATCAGTTGTTGGACCTCAAAGCCGAGCACGGCGGCGCCGTCACGGGATATCGCCTTGATGAAGTCGCGCTCCGAGAAGATGCCGACCGGTTTCATCCACCGGTCCTCCACGACCAACGCGCCGATGCGATGCTCAGCCAGCTTCCGGACCGCAAGCTCGACGCTATCCACGGGATGTATCCTCTCGACGTGATGGCCCTTGGTCCGCAACACATCGGAAATGAACATGGCTGCCTCCTGCAATTTGGAGCGCGGCCTCGGACCTCTGTCTCCGAAGGCCGCCTCTCGCGAGCGGTTGTTCGGCACCTTAGATGGTGATTCGGCGATGCATTACCCAAGAGATGCAGTACTGTAGGGCGGAAAAGCGATAGCGTATTCCGCCAATCTCCGGCGGATTGCGCTCCGCTTTTCCGCCTTACCGAAGGAGAGAGTGCCATGCCGTTCTACGAAAAAGGCGATGTTCGCATCTATTACGAAGAGGTCGGCGCCGGTTTCCCGCTTATGGTCATCCCCGGCGGTGGGCTGAACTCGACGGTGGCGGGTCTCGCGAATCACCCCTTCAACCCGATGGAGGAGCTCAAAGGCGAATACCGCGTCATCGCGGCGGATTTGCGCAACGCCAATGGCGGCCAGTCCTCGGGGCCGCTCGAGATTGACCGGCCGTGGGATGCCTACACGGAGGACCACATCGGATTGATGGACCACCTCGGCATCCGGGAGTTCATGGTGCTGGGCTTCTGCATCGGCGGCCCGTTCATCTGGAACCTGCTGAAGCGGGCGCCCGGCCGGGTGGTTGCCGCCGTGCTGGCGCAGCCGAGCGGCTTCCGCCCGACGATGCCAGACCTCTTCTATCAGAACAACATCAAGGGCTGGGGGCCACCGCTTTGCGAGCGCCGCCCCGACATCACGATGGAGCGGGTCGACGCGTTCCTCAACAGGATGTACCGCGCCAATGCCGACTTTGTGTTCACCGTGACGCGCGATTTCGTAAAGAGCTGCCATGCGCCGGTGCTTGTGCTGCCCGACGACGTCCCGGCGCACCCCTATGCCGTCGCGCTGGAGAGCGCCCATCTTGCGCCCAATGCCCAGGTCAGCATCTATCCGTGGAAGGCGAACCCGGAACAGATCCAGCTCGCGCTGCGCCACGTGCGCGCGTTCTTGAAAGCCAATCGGCCGGCGAGCGCGGCGCAGCAACCATTGGCCGCCGCGGCGCAGTAACTGGCTGGCCATGGTCCCGGGGCTTGTCGGGGGCCTCATGGCCACGCGCGGAACGCGATTTAGTTGTGAAGCGTTTACCGCGGAGCGCCTCGGCGCTGTTTTGCATGCTTGGCGGAGGGAGCAATGCGAACAACATTGAAGGTTCTGATGGTCACCTCGGCCGTCCTGACGCCCGGCGCGTCGAGTCCGGCATTGGCGACGTATCACTGTGCGGCAGGCTACAAGTATTATAACCACGGCTGCCACCGGGTGCACTCGTCGGCGCATGGAAATTCGGCAGCCGCACCGGCACAGTCACCGGGCTATGGAAACCCGGTAACCGGCGCCGTCTCTGGGATGGAATCCGGGGGCCAGAGAGGAGCTGCAAGCGCCGGCCCCGTGGGTGCGGTCGTCGGCGGAGCGCTCGGCACCGCCAGCGGTGCGGCCAGCGGCACCGCTAACATGCTTTTGGGAAAATAGGCGACGGACCTCCGAAGGTCTGTGGCGCGGATGACCCTGGCGAAGGCCGAGATCACCGTCGCTGGTAAGCTGAGGCCGCCCTTCAGGCAACCCGAACAAATTTGTCGACGCTGCGGTTCTGGGTCAGGCCGGCGTAGATGTCGCCCTTCGAGTCGACGCCGACGCCGTGGACGTGGCGGCTCTCCATCCGGGCGAGCACGTTCCCTTGTCCGTCGCGGACGCAGACCTGCGCGGGCTTGCCGTCGTCCTCCTGCTCGGCGATGTAGAAATTGCCGTCCTTGCCGCGGGTGATGTCGTTGGGGCCGCCCATGCCGGTCCACTGGCCGAGGAACTCGCCCTCGGGCGTGAAGATCTGGATGCGCTTGTTCGACCGGTCGGCGACGTAGAGCTTGCCGGCATCGTCAAACGCGATGCTGTGCGGCAGGTGAAATTGGCCCGCGCCATGGCCGGGCTCGCCCCACGACTTGACGAGCCGGCCGTCCGGCGTGAAGCGGTGCACGCGGGCGTTGCGATAGCCGTCGGTCACATAGAGGTCGCCGTTGGGGTGCGCGATCATCTCGGTCGGGTGGTTGAACGGGCCGGCGGCGCGCTCCGCGAGCCAGTTCGTAACATTGCCGGTGTCGGAATGCTGGCCGCGCGTGCCGAGCGCCAACAGTACCTTGCCGTCGAGCGTGAACGACTTCGCGACCGAGTCGGAGCGGTCAGTCGTGTAGATCGTGTCGCCGACGATTTTCAAACCGTGCGGATCGGTGACCTCGCCGGTGCCCCAGGCGCCCAGATGCTTCCCGTCGCGGTCGAAGACCACGACGGGGGGATCTTTGCGCTGGAACACGTAGATGCGGTCCTGCGCATCGGCTGCCACCCGGCTGACGAGCCCGAACGATTGTCCGGCGGGCAATTTGCAGAAATCGGGGATCAGCTCATAGGTGTATTCGCCTGTGCCAGTCTGTGCCATGCCGTCTTCCTCCCGGAAATGAGTACATAACCAAAGCGGTTCCGCCACGCGCGGAACGCGATTCCATCATAAAACGTTGACAACTAGGTGGCGGCGTTCTGCCGCCGTTTATGCATACTTCGCGGAGATAGCGATGCCAACGAGGTTGAAGGTTCTTGCGATCGCCGCCGCTCTGGCGGCCGGCACGTCGAGCGCGGCGATGGCGCAATATGCCTGTGCGCCAGGCTACACATATATCAACGGCATTTGCCAACCGGTGCGGGCGCCGGGATATGGGAACCCGGTATCCGGCACGGTGTCCGGAGAGGCGGCCGGGGCCGCGAACGGTGCCGCAGCCGCTGGCCCCGTTGGTGCGGTCGTGGGCGGAGCGCTTGGCGCCGCCGGTGGCGCCGTAACCGGCACCGCCAATGCGCTGACGGGCGCCCCGCCGGCGCCGGCCTGCGCCGCTGGGTACACCTACTATAACGGCGCCTGCTACCCAGCCCGCTAAGCTCCGAAACGGCGTCAGTAGGGAGCGCCGACGAAAATGAAGGTTGTGCCGGTCACGATCGGGGCGCTGGCGCCGACAAACGAGACGTTGGCATCCTTGACCTGGCGTGATCCGGCGCGGCCGGATGCCTGCAGCGCGCCTTCGATGATGTGCCACAGGCCGTGGATGCGTCCGGTACCGAGACTGCCGCCAAAGGTGTTGAGCGGCAATTCGCCGTCGAGCTCGATGCGCCCGTCCTGGATGAAATCGAGGGCGGTGCCTTGCTGGCAGAAGCCGTAGGATTCGAGACCGTAGATCACCGAGGCCGAGAAGCCGTCATAGATCTGGGCCACGTCGACATCCCGCGGACCAAAGCCCGACCGTTCCCAGGTCAATTTCGCGGAGCTGCTGCCGCCATCCATGTAATTGCTGAGGCTGCCGATGCGGCCCGCCACCTCGAAGTGAAGCCGCTGGCCATAGCCGGCGAGGTAGGCCGGCCTCGGCTTCAGGTCTCGCGCCCGGTCCGCCGTTGTCAGCACGACGGCGACCGCCCCCTGAACCGGGATGTCGCAATCGAACAGGCAAAACGGATACGCCACCATCCGCGACGCTAGATAGTCCTCGCGCGTCAGCGGGGTCCCGTAAAAATAGGCGTGCGGATTGTGCTGGGTGTGGCGGCGCTGTGTCACCGCCAATGTCGCCATCTTCTCTCGGTTCTGGTTGTGCCGCTCGAGCCAGCGGGTATAGGCGACCGCCATCCCTTGCCCCGGGCCGCCAAAGCCGTAGGGTGCGGTGAACTGCGCGGCGCCCTGCGCATAAGCGCCGGGCAGGTTCTGGTATGTGCCGCGCGGGTTGTGCATCGCCCGCCACACCACTGCGTATTTGCACACACCGGCGAGCAACGCGTTGACCGCCTGCTGCACGGCACCGCCGATGTTTGTGGTTCCCACCTGGATGTGCCAGCTGAGATTTGGCAATTTCAGCATCGCCATCATGCAGTTGACCGAGACGATCGAGATGCCGTCCACCTCCGCGTGCCCCGTCGCCGGCAATTCCGGATAAGTTGCCAGGCCGTCGATATCCGGCAGCTGGAGCCCCGAATCCGCGATTGCCTCCTTGACCGCCGCAAGCGCATGCGCCGCGAGCGGAATTTCGGCCGAGCGGGTCACCTTGGAAAACCCCACGCCGCTGACGGCAACCTTGCATCGATTTTCCCACATCGGTCATCTCCCTCAACAATTCTCCCTCTCCGCCCTCGGGCGCGGAGAGGGTCGGGGCGAGGTGGGGGATTCCAGAGCACCGGCCGGCACCACCTCACCCTCCCATCGCTCTGCGATGGGCCCCTCCCTCTCCCCCTGAAGTCGGAGAGGGGCTTTAGGACGTAGTGCGCGCAAGGATGAAGTGCGGCAGGGTGATGTCGTCGTTCAGCTTTTCGAAGACGACCTCGACACGCCGCCCGACCTTGGCCTCGCTATACTCCGCTTCCAGCAGGTTGCCGGCGAGCAGTGCGCCGGGCGCATCGTCGAGTTCGACGATGATGCTGGCGTAGGGCACCGCGGACGCGAAGCGTTTGTCGCCGGTATGATACATGATCGTGTAGGCGTAGATCGTGCCCGTGCCGCGCACCGGTTCGAAGCGAAGATCCGTCGCGACGCATTGCGTACAGGTCGCATAGGGCGGGTGTTGGAAGTGACGGCAACTCTGGCAACGCTGCAGTTCCAGAGCGCCCCGCTTCGCCGCATCCCAAAACGGCTTCGTCCACTCGTTCGGCACCGGGATTGGCCGCGTCACCTTGCTCCAGTCGCTCATCGGCGGGATAATCCTCTCTCCGTTTCTCCATACGGGTGTCATGCGAGCGCCGCGAAGCAATCTCGATGGGTGGAGCGCTATGTGATCGAGATTGCTTCGTCGCTCAGCTCCTCGCAATGACTGCAAGCGCGTAAGGCTCAGCCGATTGCTAGTTGGATACATTTGAAGGGAGAACGTCTTGGCTATGCAAGCGGGGATCGAGGCCGGACCGGGTGAAATGATGGGCAATGCCGGACCCGGCATGCTGGCGGGCCTCCGGGTGATCGAGATCGCCGACGAGCGCGCCGAATATACAGGGCTGTTGCTGGCCGGGCTCGGCGCCGAAGTCGTCAAGATCGAACCGTCCGAAGGCAATGCGACGAGGCGGATCGGGCCGTTCCTCGAAGACCAGCCGGGTCTCGAACGCTCGCTGTTCTTCTGGAACTACAACCGGAACAAGAAGTCGGTGGTGCTGGATCTAGGCGAGGGCCGCGGGCGCGAGGATCTGCTGCGGCTGCTCGGCGGCGCCGACATCCTGCTCGACGCCAGCTGCGGTGCGCTCAACGAGGCCCTGGGCCTCGATCGTGCTGCGCTCACCACGCGGTTTCCGGCGCTGGTGACCGCGAGGATGACGCCATTCGGGGATGACGGTCCGTGGGCGGACTTCAAGGGCTCCGACCTCATCCATCTCGCGCTCGGCGGGGTGATGATGAATTGCGGCTACGATCCCGACCCCCACCTCGAATACGACACGCCGCCGATCGCCCCTCAGATCTGGCACGCCTACCACATTGCCGGCGAGCAATTGGCGACCGGCATCATCGCCGCGCTGATCCATCGCGAGCGCAGCGGCGAAGGGCAGGATGTCGCGGTGGCGATCCACGAGGCGGTGTCGAAGAACCCCGAGCAGGACATCATGTATTGGGTCATGCGGCGGGTGCCGCTGTGGCGGCTGACCAACCGGCATGCCGCCGAATTTCCCAACCACTCGCCGGGCATTTGTCATACGAAGGACGGGCGCTGGTTCATCACCCATGGCATGGGCGCCCGCGACTTGAAGAATCTGGTGCCGCTATTGAGCAAATATGGCGCCCAGGCCGATCTGCAGCCGCCGCCGCCCGACGCCGACTTGCGCGCGCGTCAAGTGCCCGGCACGGCCGGCAGTGACGAGAGGCGGTCGCATATGCTCGACATCGTGCAGCGCTTCGTGCGCGCCTGGACCTACAAGGACATGCCGTGGCGCGAGGCGCAGGACGCGGGACTCCTCTGGGCGCCATTGCGCAAGCCGCACGAGAATGCGCTCGACGAGCATTGGCTGACCCGCAAGACCTTCGCCGACGTCGAGCACCCGGAGCTCGGCCGGAGCTTCCGCTATCCGACCAGCAAATGGCTCGCCACCAAGACGAGCTGGCAGGTCGGTCGGCGTGCACCATTGCTCGGCGAACACACCGCGGCGGTGCTCGGCGAAAGTGTCCGCCGCCCGAGCGTGCCGGCGAACCCGCGCCGGATCGAGAACCCGCGCCTGTCGGCGTTACACAACAAGCCGTTCCCGCTGCAGGGAATAAAAATCCTCGATTTCGCATGGTTTCTCGCTTCCGCCGGCGGCACGCGCTTCCTCGCAGCGATGGGCGCGGAGAGCTTCAAGGTCGAATGGAAGGACAATCCCGACACGCGGCTGGCGGCGATGGCGCCGGTCGGCGGCCGCGCCGCGCGCGATGTGGCGACCGGCCCGCTGCCCGGAGTGCGCGATTCCGACATGGGCGGCCAGTTCAACAACAAGAACGCCGGCAAGCGCGGCATTTCGTTGAACATACGGCATCCGAAAGGGCTCCAAATTGCCAAGGACATGGTGCGCATCTGCGATGTGGTGGCAGAGGGTTTTTCGCCCGGCGTATTGCAGCGCCTAGGGCTCGGCTACGACGTGCTGAAGTCGATCCGGCCCGATATCATCTACATCCAGCAATCCGGCATGGGCGCGCACGGCACTTACGGGCGGATGCGCACGGTCGGGCCGGTCGCGGCAGCGTTTGGCGGCCAGGGCGAGATGTCGGGCCTGCCGGAGCCGGCGATGCCGGTCGGCTGGGGCTATTCCTACCTCGACTGGATGGGCGCCTATGGCTATGCGCTGGCGTTGCTCGGCGCCATCTATCACCGCGAGCGGACCGGCGAAGGCCAATGGATCGATGCCTCGCAATGCGAGTCCGGCATTTTCCTGACCGGCGCCACGATCCTCGACTGGTCGGCCAATGATCGCGAATTCCGCCGCTACGGCAACCGCTCGCCCTACAAGCCGGCAGCGCCGCACGGCGCCTATCGCTGTGAGGGCAAGGACCGCTGGATCGCCATTGCCTGCTTCACCGACGACGAGTGGCGCGCATTGGCGCGGGTGGCCGAGCACGGCGAGTGGCTCGACGACCGCCGCTTCGACACCTTGGAGCATCGGTTGCAGTTCCAAGATTCGCTCGACCTTGCGATCGAGGCATGGACCGTTCCGCAACACGGCTACGATTGCATGATGAAGTTGCAGAGCGCCGGAGTGCCGGCCGGAGTATGCCAGAACGCCGAGGACCGCGTTGACGCCGATCCGCAGCTGCGGCACCTCGACTGGCTGACCGAAGTCACCGGCACCAAGATCGGCACTTGGCCGATCTATGAAGTGCCGATGAAGTTCAGCAAGACCCCCGCCTATATCGGCGGCCCGACCGATCGGGGCGCGCCATGCTATGGCGAAGACAACATGTGGGTGCTGACCGAGCTGCTCGGCCGCAGCCCCAGCGAAGTCGAGCGGCTCGCCGAGGAGGGCGTCATCTGAAGACGGGGCTTCTCGTCTCCAGCACCCTCTACGCGGCCTGGTGGCGGTCATGGGCGAACGCGCCGGCACCACGCCAAAGATTTCGGTGAGCCGGCTCCGGCTGCCGTTTTTCTACGGCTGGGTCCTCGTCGGCGTGTCGTTTGTGACGATGGCGATCGGCGTCAACGCGCGCACCGCGTTCTCGTTGCTGTTCCCGCCGATTCTCGACGAATTTCGGTGGGATCGCGGCATTACCGCCGGCGCTTTCTCTTTCGGGTTTTTGATTTCGGCGATCGTCACTCCATCCGTCGGCTGGCTGACCGATCGCCGCGGCCCAAGGCTCGCCGTCGAGACCGGCGTCGTGTCGATGGCCGGCGGCCTCTTGCTGGCATCGCTGATCCGGGAGCCTTGGCAACTTTATCTCAGTCTCGGCGCACTCGTCGGCGGCGGGGTCAACCTGCTCGCCTATACGGTGCAGTCGCTTTACCTGACCAGCTGGTTTGTGCGGCGGCGCGGCCTGGCGCTCAGCATTGCATTTTCGGGCGTCGGCGTCGGCTCAGTGACGATCCTTCCCTGGCTGCAGAGCTTGATCGCTGACAGAGGCTGGCGCACCGCTTGCTGGTCGCTTGGCCTCCTCGTGCTCGTAGCGCTGGCGCCGCTCAATCTGCTGCTGAGAGGCAAGCCTGCCGATCTGGGCCTCGAGCCGGACGGTGATTTGGCGGGCCCGATCGCATCGTCGACCCACCGCCTCGCGGCTGCCGGCTGGGCCTCGGTCGATTGGACGCTCGCGCGAGCCTTGCGCACGCCGCGTTTCTGGTGGCTGGCGCTCAGCTATTTCTGTGCTCTGTTCACCTGGTATTTGGTGCAGGTCCACCAGACGCAATACTTGATCGAAGTCGGCTTCGACCCGAAGAGCGCGGCTTGGGCATTGGGTCTGGTGAGCCTCGTCGCGGTTCCCGGCCAGATCGCGCTCGGCCATTTATCGGATCGTATCCGCCGCGAATGGGTATGGACGATCGGCAATGGCGGCTTTGTGCTCAGTTGCGCGGCGCTGCTTGCCCTGCCGGCCGTTCCGACAGCTCCATTGCTGTGGCTGATGGTAGTCGCCCAAGGGACGCTGGGCTACAGCCTCACCTCCGTGATGGGAGCGATCCCGGTGGAGAGCTTCGCCGGTCGCCATTCCGGCAGCATTTTCGGCACGGTGATGTTGGCCGCGATCTTCGGGGGCGCAGCCGGGCCTTGGGTTGCCGGAGTGTCGCATGATTTGACCGGCAGCTATTCAATCGCCTTCTGGCTCTCGATAGCGTGCAGCGCGGTCTCCGCTGTTGCGGTATGGCGGGGCGTGCCGCGCCGCCCGAGCGGCGATGTATGAGACCGTTCCGCGCAGCCTAGTTTTTTGTGTGGAGCGTGTAATTACAACTTGGAGATACGATAGAAGCGGTAAGATTATTTCCTTGGATGCGCCCAGTCATCTGTACAAATCCCCTCGGCAAGCGGGCGGAGGCTTTAAAGCTTCCATTCTCACCAACCCTCCCGATTAATGTTGTGCCGAATCGCGGGCGATATGCAAACCGAACTTCCCCCCTGGATATTGTTAGAGGGTAAAGCGCGCCCAGCGGAGGCTGAGTGCAATCGCCATTTATTACTTTTGTGAGGGTAAGTTCGCCCATGTACTGACCGTCGAACTTGGCCAAGCCTTGCGCCCACACGGCGCTCCCCACCCCCGTGCCGAGCAGGAGGCCTAATCCCAGGCACCTCAGCATTCCGTTCTTCCCGATCAAGTTTCGGTTGCAGGGTACGAAGGCAACGCCCCGTTGCGCCCATGAACCTACTTCGTGCAGCGAAGCCTGAACAGCCTGCTTAAACCTGGACGGGAAAATAGCTTCAATTACTGAGCGGTCTCGTCATGTAGCATTCGTTGGGGCCCAGCGGCTTGAAGGCCTCTTCCCCTGGGATCACTGCGATCTGCTTATAGTAGTCCCACGGGCCTCGCGATTCCGATGGCGACTTGACCTCAAACAGATACATGTCGCGAACGAGCGTCCCATCCTCGCGGATATGGCCGTCTTTGGTCATGAAGTCGTTGACCGGGGTCGCCTTCATCTCCTTGACGACGGTCGGGCCGTCAGTGGTGCCCGTCGCCTTGATCGCCGCGAGGTAGTGCATGATCGAACCGTACACTCCGGCCTGGACCATTGTCGGCTCGCGCTTCATCCTGTCGAAAAAGCGCCTCGACCAGGCTCGCGTAGCGTCGTTCTGATCCCAATAGAAGGCCGAGGTCAGTTCCAGCCCTTGCGCGGTCTGCAGGCCGAGGCTGTGGACATCGGAAATGAAGAGCAGCAGTGCGACGAGCTTCTGACCGCCCTCCCCAATACCGAGCTTGCCGGCCTGCTTGATCGAGTTGATCGTGTCGCCGCCGGCGTTGGCAAGGCCGATGATTTTTGCCCCCGAAGCTTGGGCCTTCGATAGGAGGGCTGAGAAATCCGCAGTCCCGAGCGGCGCCCGGACCGAGCCCAGAACCGAGCCGCCATTTTGCCTGACCACTTTTGTCGTGTTGCGCTCGAGGTCGTAGCCAAAGGCATAATCCGCAGTGATGAAGAACCAGGTGTCCCCGCCGTTTCTGACGACGGCCCGGCCGGTGCCGTTGGCCAACGCCACGTCGTCGTAAGTCCAATGAACCGTGGTTGGCGAGCAAGCCCTGCCGGTGAGGTCGGCGTCGGCTGCGCCCGAGACCAGCAAGACCTTATTCCTGCTGTGCGCGACCTCCTGGACAGCGAGGGCTACGTTCGAAGTCGACACGCCGGCGATCGCGTCTACGTAGTTATAACCAAACCATTGATTGGCAATTTCCGCGCCAAGATCGGGGTTGTTCTTGTGATCGGCGCTGAGCAGCTCGATCTTCTTGCCGTTAACGGTGCCGCCGAAATCGGCAATCGCCATTCGCGCCGCCTCGACCGACCCCGTCCGGCGATGTCAGAGTAAAGGCCGGACATGTCGGTAGAGCACACCGATCTTGACGACAGTACCCAGCGAGAAGACCTCCTGGCCAGAGGCCATGCCCGTCAGCGCCAAGCAGGCGCCAAAACCGATCATCGCGGCAAGTTTCATCGGAAATCCTCCCGTGTCGCTCTTACACCCCAAGAAAGTCGTGCTACTTGTCGAGGCTCTCTGCAATATCGTCGTTGCGGATCGGGCCGATAACGCAGCCATGCTCGACGACGTATCTTGATTGGCGGCCGGATGCAAGCGCGAGCCTCGGCCCTGGCCGGGTCATTTTGGGGCCGAAGCGGAGTGCTGTAGCCGGCGAGAGCTACCCATCCGCCGAGCGGCGGCGACGACCGGGTCGCCATCCTGACTGCGTATATCGACTCAGCGGCGGGCCGCCGAACGGGCGCGCCCAATGCCGCGGCCGTAATATTCGCTAGCTGCTGTTCCGCGGCGACTTCATCCAGTATATTTTTCGGCTGACCGGCCGGCTGCTTTTCCGCCGACCGCCGACCGAAATGTTCGAAGAGGGCGCCGCCTTCGCCATCTGCTTCGCCCCGCGTATTGCGTGTTGCTCGAAACAGAGGATAGGGAGGAAGCCTCGATGCGTCTGTCACACCTGATTTTCTTAGCGGCCGCGCTCGGTCTCGCGACAATGCGGCCCGTCGATGCGGAGGACACAGTGACCGGTCCAGTTTATATCGTCACCTATTTCGACGTCGCTCCAACCTCGACGCAGCAGAGCGCGGCGCTCGCCCGGGAATTCGCCGATGCGAGCCGCAAGGAAGACGGCAATGCCGGCTTCGAGGCATTCGAAGAAATTGGACGACCGAGCCGCTTCGCGACCTGGAGATCTGGCGCGACAAGAAGGCCGCGGACGCGCACAACGCGGGTCCCGCTGCGGCCGCATTCCGCAATAAGCTTCAGCCGCTGATGATCGGCGGGTTCGGAGCACGGCCCCATGGCGGGCTCTCGGTCGCAGCGCCTAAGGGGCAGCTTCCGGCCGACGCTCTTTATGTCCTGACGCATGTCGATGTTTTCCCGACCTACAAGGACCAGGCGATCGAGCTCGTCAAGGCGCAGGCGGACGCCGCGCGCAAGGACGACGGCAATTTGCGGTATGACGTCGTGCAGTGGGACGGGCACCCGAACCATTTCACCTTGGTCGAGGTATGGCGCGACCGCAAAGCCTTCGACGCAAGTGTAACGACGCCGCACAACAAGGAATTTCGCGACAAGCTCACACCGCTCGAGGGCGCTCTCTATGACGAGCGGCTGTACCAGGCCGTCCGGTAGTATGGCTCGCCTTCGACCAAAATTTTCCTCTCCCTCACGCTCGCGGGCGGAGAGGGCAGGGTGAGGGGGGCGCGCGCCGCCGCACCGGCGTCTCCAAGAGGCCACCTCACCCTGCCGCGCGCCTGTCGGCGCGGGCCCCTCCCTCTCCCCCGCAGAGCGGCGGAGAGGGGCTTATTCGCTGCGGTTCGTTATTCGGCGTGGGTGAGAGCGGCCTTCGCTGCGCCCTCGGTCGAGGCAGAGCACGGCATGGTGGTGTCGGCGCATCGGCTGGCCTCGGAGGTCGGGGTGCGCGTGCTTCAGGCTGGCGGCAACGCGGTCGATGCGGCGGTCGCGGTCGGCTATGCCCTCGCCGTCGTCGACCCTTGCTGCGGCAACATCGGCGGCGGCGGGTTCATGACCGTCCATCTCGCCGACGGGCGGGAGACCTTCATCAATTTCCGCGAGACCGCTCCCATGGCGGCGACCGCCACGATGTACCTTGACGCGGAAGGTAGACAGATAGACGATCTCAGCCGCCACGGCTACCGTGCCGCCGCGGTGCCGGGTACGGTGATGGGGCTCGACCATGCCGCGGCCGAATACGGCCGGCTGCCGCGCGCCGGGCTGATCGCGCCGGCGATTGCGTTGGCGCGCGACGGCTTTGTGTTGAGCCGCGCCGACACCGAAATTCTCGATGCGAGGGCGGAGCGGTTCGGCAGGGACCCCGGGGCTGCGAAGATTTTTCTGCGGCCGGATGGCGGCCATCTCGAGCCGGGGGACCGCCTCGTGCAGAGTGACCTCGCCGCCACCCTCGAGCTGATCTCGCAACGGGGTTCGGAGGCGTTCTACAAAGGCTCCGTCGCGGCGACCGTCGAGAAGGCGAGCAGAGAGAATGGCGGGATCCTCGCCGCCAGCGATTTTGCCGCGTACACGGTCACCGAAGCCGCTCCGTTGACCTGCACCTATCGCGGCTATCTGCTCGTATCGGCGCCGCCGCCGAGTTCGGGCGGTACGACGATGTGCGAAATCCTCAACATCCTCGAAGGCTATGACATCGCAACCTTGGGATTTCGCTCGGCCAAATCAGTGCAGCTCATGGTGGAGGCTATGCGCCGCGGATATCGCGACCGCAACGCCTATCTCGGCGATCCCGAATTCGTCGCGAACCCAGTGGAGCGGCTGCTGTCCAAGGACTACGCCGCCTCGCTTCGCGCCGAAATCGCCCATGGCGACGTGGAGAAGGGAGTAGGAGGGGGCGCGTCGCGCGAAAAGTCCGAGACGACCCATTACTCGGTCGTCGATGGTGAAGGCAACGCCGTCGCTGTCACGTACACGATAAACGGCTATTTCGGGGCCGGCGTCGTGGCGCCCGGCACCGGCTTTTTCCTCAATAACGAGATGGACGACTTCACCGTGAAGCCGGGCGCGGCGAATCTCTACGGTCTCGTTCAGGGCGAGGCCAACGCGATCGCGCCCGGCAAGCGGCCGTTGTCGTCGATGACCCCGAGCCTGGTCGAGAAGGACGGCAAAATTATTGCGGTGCTCGGCAGCCCTGGCGGTTCGCGCATCATCACCACCGTTCTCGAGACGATCATGAATATCATCGACTACGGCATGGCGGCGCAGGAGGCGGTCGACGCGCCGCGCCTCCACCATCAATCGCAGCCGGAGAATGTTTATTTCGAGCGTTCCGGTCTGTCTCCCGAGGTGGCCACGCAGCTTACCCAGATGGGCTACAAGCTGGTCGAGCAACGGCCGTGGGGCGCGGTCGAATTGATCGAGATCGCCGACCGCCGGCTCCGCGGCGCCAGCGACAGCCGTCTGCCAGCCGGCGCAGCGGCCGGATACTAACGGCGTTTATCCCACAATATTGCCACGCTTTGGCGCAGCCGGACCGGGGAACCGAGGGGTTTCCCTGGAGGTTTTACAAGTCAGACCGTAGTGGACTGCGGTTCGCAGCGTTAAGCGAGTTAGCCGCTGGGCGGTCAACCGCCCGTTAACGCCGCTATCCCAGAGTGGGCGGCTCGCGCAGGCTGGTCGGCAAGAACATGCTCAGATCATCGATATTACGGGCCGTCGATTTCTGCAACCGCCATGCCTGGTCGGTCATAGTGGTTGGCGTCGCATTGGCGGCGGCGTCATCGGTTTATACCGCGCGCCATTTCGCGATCAAGACGGACGTCAAGGACCTCTTTCCGCACGATCTGCCGTGGACGCAGCAGGCTTTCGAATTCACGAAGGCGTTTCCGCAACCGGAAATGCTCGTCGTTGTCGATGCGCCGACCCCCGAGCTCGTCGACCAAGCGTCGACCACAGCTCGGCGAGGCCCTCGCTCACCGTCCCGATCGTTTTCGGGCGGTGCACGAGATGCAGGGCGGGCCATTTTTCCAGCGAAACGGACTGTTGTACCTGCCCGAGAGCGAGGTGGCGCGCTTGACGCAGGGTCTGGTGCAGGCCGATCCCTTGCTTCAGACATTGGCCGCCGATCCCAGTCTCAGAGGAGCCCTCGGCGCATTGGATCTCGGCCTTATGGGCGTGCAGTACGGGCAAATTCAGCTCGACGACCTCGCACGGCCGATGGCCATGGCGTCCGACACCGTGCAGGAAGCGCTTGCCGGCCGGCCGGCAAGCTTCTCGTGGCGCGCCCTCGCCAGCGGCAAAGCGCCGGAGCCGGAGGAGTTGCGCCGTTTCATCGAGATCGAGCCGGTGCTCGATTACAGCGCGTTGGAACCCGGTCGCGCCGCGAGTGATGCGATCATGCAGACAGCGCGTGATTTGCGGCTCGACAACGATTACCAGGCGCGGGTGCGGCTGACCGGGCTGGTGCCGATGAACGATGACCAGTTCGCGACAATCAGAGAAAGCGCACCGCTGACCGCCGCGGTTTCACTCGTCTCGGTGATCGTCATCCTTTGGCTGGCGCTGCGCTACGCGCGGATCATCCTGGCGGTCGCGATCAATCTCGCCGCCGGTCTGGCGATTTCTGCGGCTTTCGGCCTGTTGGTGGTCGGCGCGCTGAATGTGATTTCGGTCGCATTCTTTGTGTTGTTCGTCGGTCTGGGCGTCGATTTCGGCCTGCAATTCAGTGTGCGCTACCGGGCCGAGCGGCACGAGTACGGCGCGCTGCGCCCGGCCCTGAGGAGCGCCGCGCGCAAGGCCGGCGCGCCGTTGGCGCTTGCCGCGGCAGCGACGGCGGTCGGCTTCTCCTCGTTCATGCCGACTTCGTATCGCGGACTTTCCGAGCTCGGCGAGATCGCCGGCGGCGGAATGATCATCGCTTTCCTGACCAGCATTACCTTGTTGCCGGCGCTGCTGACCGTGCTGAAGCCGCCGGCCGAGCCGCAGCCCATGGGGTTCGCTGCGCTCGCGCCGGTCGACTGGTTCGTGCAGCGATACCGAATCCCGGTCGTTGGCACGACGCTCCTGGTGGTCGTGCTCGCCTCGCCTCTGCTCCTCTTCATGCGCTTCGATTTCAATCCGCTTCACCTGCGAAATCCGAACGCGCCATCAGTCGCGACCTTTCTCGACTTGCGCAGGGATGTGCAGACCGGTGCGAACGCGATCGAGATCATGGCGCCGAACCTGGGTGCCGCGAAGGCGATCGCCCAACGCCTGTCGACGGTCCCGCAAGTTGCGCGGACCATGACGATCGATGACCTCGTACCTCGCGATCAAGGCGAAAAACTGCAGCTGATCAGTGCGGCGGCGAAGATCGAACCTTCGCTAAACCCCGGCGAAGTCAAGCCGCCCCCGACCGATGCAGAGAATGTCGCCGCTCTGTCGTCAACCGCCAGTGAGCTCTCGGCCGTTGCCGGCGCTGATCAAGGACCAGGAGCAGCGGCGGCGAGGCGTCTTTCCGGACTCTTGTCACAGCTGGCGAAATCCGACGTCTTCGGTTCGTCAGAAAGTCGAAGAGGCGGTCGTAGGGCCGCTGCGTTTTTCGCTGGATCAGCTGCGCGCAGAGCTGAAGCCCCAGCGGATCACGATCGATAGCATACCCCCGGATCTCGAGAGAGCCTGGCTGGCGCCGGACGGGCGTGCGCGAGTTCAGGTCCTCCCCGAGGCCGACCCCGACGACACCACGGCGTTGCGCAAATTTGTGACCGCGGTGCTGGCGGTCGAGCCGGCGGCGACCGGTCCGGCCGTTCTGATGTTCGAAGCCGGCAATACCGTGGTGCGGGCCTTTGTCGAAGCCGGGATCTTCGCTCTGGCGGCGATCGCCATACTGCTGTGGATCACCTTGCGGCGGATTTCCGATGTCCTCCTCACCTTGATCCCGCTTCTCGTCGCCGGGGTGGTGACATTGGAGCTCTGCGTCGCTCTCGACATCCCGTTGAACTTCGCCAACATCATTGCGCTGCCGCTGCTGCTCGGGGTCGGCGTCGCCTTCAAAATCTATTACATCATGGCTTGGCGCAGCGGGAAAACCGCGCTGGTGCAATCGACCTTGACGCGAGCCGTGATCTTCAGCGCGATGGCCACGGCGAGCGCATTTGGCAGCCTGTGGCTGTCCAGCGATCCCGCCACTTCCAGCATGGGCAAATTGATGGCGCTGGCGCTCGTTTGCACAATGGCGGCGGCCGTGCTGTTCCAGCCTGCGCTGATGGGCCGGCCGCGGACAAAACCCGCCTGGGTCGTGCGTCGCGAGACGCCGTCCGGAGGCGCCGTCCCAGTGCCGCTGCGCATCCCGGCGCGGATATCAGAGAGCCGGCCGGCGTTAGCGGAGGTGCACGACAGCTACCGGGCGACCGGGGATGAGCGCGACAACTGAGCAACCAACCGGGTCCATGCCCTCCATGCGCCGGTCGAGCCTGGCGCTCGACAATCTGCGGGCCTTTGTGATCTTGCTGGTGCTGTCGTTTCACTCGGTGCTGGCGTATCTGCAATTTCTTCCTGCCGCGCCTTATCCGTTCGACAGCCCACCATATCAGTGGCGCGCCATTCCGATCATCGACAGCCATCGCTGGCTCGGCTTCGATCTGTACTGCGCATGGCAAGACGTCTTTCTGATGTCGTTGTTTTTCTTTCTGTCGGGTCTGTTCGTCTGGCCGAGCCTGGACCGCAAAGGGGCCGCAACTTTTCTCCATGGCCGCCTCCTGCGGCTCGGTCTGCCGTTTGTGCTCGTCGTGGCAATACTGATGCCGCTGACGCTCTATCCGACCTACCTGCAGACCGCGAGCGATCCGGGTGTTGCTGCCTATTGGCGGCACTGGCTCGCATTGCCATTCTGGCCGTGCGGCCCGATGTGGTTCTTGTGGTTGCTGCTGGTCGGCGACTTTAGCGCTGCTGTTCTGCATCGAGTTGCACCGGGCAATTACCCAGTCCGGCTCTTTTCGGCCGCTGAAGCCCATCCGGCCCGCTTCTTTGCGGGTTTTGTTCTCGTCTCGATGCTGGCTTATGTGCCCTTGGCCCTCTTGTTCACCCCCTCGGCCTGGTTCCAGCTGGGGCCATTCGCATTCCAGCTCAGCCGCCCGCTGCACTATGCCCTCTATTTCTTTGCCGGCGTCGGGCTCGGGGCCGGGGGTGTCGAACGCGGCCTTCTCGCAGCCGGCGGCCCGCTGGTGCGGCGGTGGCTGGCATGGGTTATCGCCGCTATGGTGTCACTATGCGCTTGGATGGGGTTGACCGGGCTGACGATGGAGAAGCGCCTCGGCTTCCCTGGGGTTGCAGATCCTCGCCGATCTCAGTTTTGTGCTCGCCTGCTTTGCCAGCTGCTTTGCCGTGCTCGCGGTCGTGCTGCGCTTTGCCGCCCGTCGGCTTGCCGTCGCTGGCCGGCCTCAGAGACAGCGCCTACGGCATGTACCTGGTGCACTACCTGTTTGTCGTGTGGCTGCAATTCGCGCTGCTCGGCCTGGCACTTCCGGCCATCATCAAGGGGCCGGTGGTCTTCGGCTGTACCCTGTTCCTCAGCTGGTGGACAGTCGCTGCGCTTCGCCGCCTTCCATCCGTCGGTCAGGTAATCGGGGCGGACCGGGCAAGAGGAGCTGGCGCCGTCATAGCCCGTCTTTTCCCGCACGAACGCCCCGACGCGCTCGATCGCGCGGCGGGCTTCCGGGATGAGCGGCACGAAGACATGCCAGACGTGCGGCATGCGCGGCCATATTTCGAGCTCGACCTGACACCCCGCGGCGCGCATGCGATCGGCCATGCGCACGGCGTCGTCGCGCAGCACCTCGTCGCTGCCGACCTGGATGATCGTCGGCGGCAGCCCGGCGGGATCGCCGTAGAGTGGCGAGACATAAGGAGCGCGCGGATCGGCGCCGGCGAGATAGTCATTAACGAAGAGTGGCGGATCATCGGCGCTGAGCATCGGATCACAGTTGCCGTTTATCCGGAGGGAAGCCCCGGTCAGCGCGAGATCGGTCCAGGGCGACAACGCAACGGCAGCGCCCGGCAACGGATAGCCTTCATCGCGCAATCTCAGCATCAATGAGAAGACGAGGCCACCGCCGGCGGAATCGCCCATAACCGCGATCCGACCCGGGTCGGTCCCGCGGCTGACGAGCCAGTTGTAGGCGGTGAATGCATCTTCGAGCGCCGCCGGGAAGGGATGCTCGGGCGCGAGGCGGTAATCGACCGCCAGCAGATGCGCGCGAGCCGCAGATGCGATGCGCCAGGTCAGGTGCCGGTAAAGGTTCGGCGAGCCGATGATGAAGGCTCCGCCATGCAAGAACAGGACATGGCGATCGCCTTCGGAGGCAGGGGTGGCGATCAGGTCCGCCCTGACCCCGTCGGCGTCGACAGGGAGGGTCCGAGTGTGCGGCGGCGGGTCTCGAACCAACCGCTCGGCAACCGTCACAAACCGCCGATGCTGTTCGACCGTCAGCTCGCGATGATTGCGATGCTTGATCAACCAGCGCAGGCCGGCCCGGACCATCTCGGCTCTCACACTCATCTTGCTCGGTATTCCCGTCGGTCGGCTGTTGACGCGATGGCAACATGAAGAGGTCAGCCTGTCATGGCAGACTCCTTCACACCATTTCCTGAAGCTGATCTGGCTTTGCGGAGAAAACGAAGGTGCGGTTCTCACCAATGGTCGATCGCATCGCCGCGCGGGGCGCCGATGCCTGGAGCATCCACATGGAGGCGGCACGGCTGCGCGACCAGGGTCAGGATGTCATTTTTTTGACAGTCGGCGATCCTGACCAGGCGCCGCCGCAATCCGTCATCGACGCGACCGTGGATGCGCTGCGCCGGCATCGCACCGGATATTCGTCGATCATCGGTTATCCCCGGGTCCGCGAGGCGATTGCGGCGCGGGTTCAGCGCCGCACCGGCGTCCATGCCGCGCCGACAACGTCGTCGTAACACCCGGCGCTCAGGGCGGCGTCTATTGTGCGCTGCAGTGCCTCGCGGGTCCCGGCGACGAGGTCATCGTGCCGGAGCCGATCTACAACACCTACGGGCCGGTGATCGGCGCGAGCGGCGCCCGCCTGGTAACGGTGCGTTGCGCGCCGAGCGGGGCTTTCATCCGGATCTCGGAGCGATCGCCGCCGCCGTCACGCCGCGGACCCGCGTAATCTGGATCAACAGCCCGCACAATCCGACCGGCGTCGTGTTCACCGCGGACGAGGTAGCTGGGATCGCCGAGCTGTGCCGCCGCAATGATTTGTGGCTCCTGTCCGACGAGGTCTACGAGGACCTCGCCTTCGCCCGGCCGCATGTCAGCCCATTGTCATTGCCCGGCATGACCGACCGCACGGTCGTCGTCTCCAGCCTGTCGAAATCGCACGCGATGCCGGGCTTTCGTTTTGGCTGGATCGTCGGGCCGCCCGCCTTGTCGGCGCACCTCTTCGAGCTGTTGGTCGCGATGATTTACGGCAGCCCGGCCTTCATCCAGGACGGGGTGATACCGGCCCTCGAAAACGACCTCCCCGAGGTGGCTGCGCTGCGCGAAGCCTACCGCAATCGCGCCGGAATGCTCTCGGAGATCCTTTCCGAAGCCCCCAATTGCCGAGTGACGCGGCCCGAGGGCGGTATGTTCGTGCTGATGGACATCCGCAGCACGGGTATCGCTTCCATAGCGTTCGCGCACGATCTGCTGATGCGGGAACATGTCGCCGTCCTGCCGTGCGACAGCTTTGGGCCGAGCGCCGCCGGTCACCTGCGGATCTCCTTGACCGCCCCCGAGCCGCGCCTCGCCGAGGCCGGCCGCCGCATCGTCCGTTTCGCGCGCAGCATCGCCGGATAGTCTGCCAATTTCGAGGGTCATTGCGACCCGCGCGGAAGCAATCTTGTCTGTGCGCCATTGTGCATAGTGTGCGGCGCAGGTGCTGTCACGATGTGTGTTGGAATTTGCCGGCGCGGTCTCCGGTGGGATGAGGATACGGGGTCAGGCAGCCAAGTCAATCGGCTGTTCAGCAAGGTTGTGGTTTAGGGTCTGCCACCCGTCGGCTTTGCGTATTGCAATCTGACCAGCGGCGAGCACCGTCCAGAACAACATGGCTGCGGTCTCGGCGAAGGCGGCACCGTCTGGGTTTTGATCCGGCGCTTGAACGCCTCATGGAGCCGTTCGATGGCATTGGTGGTGCGTGCACTTCTCCATTGGCTGAGCGGCAACCGGGTAAAGGTGAAGAGCCGCTCACCGGCCGGCTCGAGGTTGTTGGCTACTGCCTTGCATTTGAGCCGCCATTTTTGCGCATGAAGGCGCCCCGGCGCTCCTCGACCTCTGCCGCCGAGGCGGCGTAGATCATATCGTTATAGTCGACCGAGCACGACCAGAAGCACGATTGCGGTAGCCTTCCGGTCGAGCCGGACCCGAACCACGGTGCCTCGAGAATCAAGCGGACAATCGGCTCCTCGGCCAGCGAGCGGGCGTGCCAGGCATTCCAATCGCTCTTTACCTTGTGCCACACCCGGCTCACCGTATCCTTGCCGACAGCACCGCCGAGGACGGCGGCGAGCGCCCGGCGCACCCGACGCGGGTTGGTTCCGGCAAGATAGGCGCCGGCGATCAGTGCATCGGCCTGCCGGGTTCGCCGCTGGTAGGCCCGCAGCGCCGCGGCACCGCGATCTCCACCCGACCAAAGGTCCCCAGCAGTGAGCGCGATCGGTGAGCGTGCCGGTGGCCAGTGACACCGCTCGCGCCCTCGGCATTCTCGGGATCTGCTTTGGGGCGGCGAGCGTAGCGCGGGCGAGAGAGCGCCGTCTTCGAGCTCGCTCTCGATCATCGTCTGGATGAACTCGCGCACCCGGCCGCGCAAGCCGGATTCGATCGGATCAAACCAATCGTCGAGAAGAGCGACAGCCGTCTCGGCTGCCGACTGCAGGACCGGCGATGTCGTGCTATTGTTGGTCATGGCGCAGTCTCCACCGGCGCACCAACGCCGGGATTGTTTGGGTTTCAGCACCCGGAGACTACGCCACCTTCAATGCCAACCACACCCCGGACGGCACCTCTTGGTGCCGCACAGCCGGGACTTGCCCGCCGACGATGTCGCTTGTACATCGAAACCGATACAGGGCAGAATGGTTAACGCCGGTCGGATCTGCGGGCTCTATCCGCTCCGACTAGGTTTAAGTCTCCTCGTAAACTTAGGGCGTCAGGATCGAACCGGCTTTGGCGCCCTCCTCTGCGCCGCTCGGGAGAGCCGATGCGATACGTCCTGCTTTCCGTCATGGAAGGCGCGGCCGCGATTCACCTCGAGCCGGTCCTTCACGGGGGCCGATGGTTCGGATCCATTTCCCTCCAGCGGAGAGTCGAGTTTCAGCGCCCCGAATAGCTCTTCGGTGCCACATCAAAACACGCTCCGGCCTCTCTCAGTTTCATGGCCGGGCGGACGGCCCCGGACGATATGGAATTAGCCGCACATGCGTTTCGAGCGACCGGCCCTCTCCTGAGGCCCGAGACGTTATCGTTTAGCGGATATATGCTGATCGGCGTGCAGCAGCGAGGGACTGGACCATGAAACGGCAGTTGCATCTGAACCTGTTCATCCACAGCCGCGGGCACCACGAGGCGTCGTGGCGCCATCCGGCATCGTCGCCGCTGCCATTGACCGATATTCGATATTATCAGGATCTGGCGCAGCGGGCCGAAGCCGCGCTGTTCGATTCGATCTTCCTGGCTGATCAACTGGCGCTGGGCGGCGATGTAGCACAGGCGCCGCGCACCTGGCTCGAGCCGATCACGGTGCTGGCGGCGGTGGCGGTGGCGACCCGCCGGGTCGGACTGATTGCAACAGCCTCGACCACCTATACCGAGCCGTTCAACCTGGCCCGGCAGTTCGCCTCCATCGATCACATCAGCGGTGGCCGCGCGGCCTGGAACATCGTGACCTCCTGGCTCGCCACCGCAGCGGAAAATTTCGGCGGGGCAGGGCAGGTGAGCCATGCCGATCGCTACGCCCGCGGCGAGGAGTTCATGGAGATCGTGAAGGCCTTATGGGACAGCTGGGCCGCCGATGCTGTAATCGACGATCGGGCCGCCGGGATCTACGCCCGGCTCGACCGGATTCGATCGATCAAGCACCGCGGCGAGTTCCATCAGGTGGCCGGGCCGCTCAACATGCCGCGCTCTCCGCAGGGTCGGCCGGTGCTGGTACAGGCAGGTTCGTCCGACACCGGGCGCCGCTTCGCGGCGCGGCATGCCGATGCTGTATTCACCGCCCACATGGCGAAGGCGACGGCGCAGGAATTTTATGACGATCTGAAAAAACTCGCAGGGCTAGAGGGGCGCGATCCTGCGCAGGTATTGATCCTGCCCGGGCTCAGCCCGATGATCGGCTCGACCGAGGCGGAGGCGCAGCGCTTTGCGCGCGAGGTCAACGAATTGACCGACCCGGAGGTTGGGCGCAAGCGGCTGTCCGGCCGGTTCGGCGGTAACGATTTCTCGCATTTGCCGCTCGATCGGCCGCTCACGCCGCAGGATTTCCCCGATCCGGGTACCGTCGAGTCGGCGCGCAGCCGCACCGAGGTGATCCTCAATCTGGTGCGGCGCGACAAGCCCACATTGCGGCAATTACTCGGTTATCTGGCCGGCGCGCGCGGGCATTACGTCACCGTCGGCACGCCGGAGCAGATTTCCGATCTCATTGAGGACTGGTTCACCGACGGCGCGGCGGACGGTTTCAACATCATGCCCCCCCTGCTGCCGGCGCAGCTCGACGCTTTCGCCACCCAGGTGGTCCCGATCCTGCAGCGGCGCGGGCTCTTCCGCACCGAGTATCGGGGGACGATGCTGCGTGAGCACTACGGGGTGCCTTGGCCTCCGAGCGTGTTCGATGATCCCGCCCGGACGGGCGAGATGCTCGAAGCCGTTGCCGGTGTTTGAAACGCCGTACGACGACTTCTGAATATGCTTAAGCCAAGCTGGGGAGTTGAATTTATGCAAAATGACGTGCATCGACAGCTCGATTAGAGACACCAGGACGGATGGCGGATCTTGCGATGCCACCATGATGCTGGTTCCTTTGTGGGCATCTCGCGAACGACTTCGACGAGCCCGAAAACCAAATCGTCATCTTCAGGCCGCCCGCCTGTTGCTAGCCGCAGCCGGTGTGCAGGGCGTTCCCGTTACACGGGCGTCGGCTGTGCGTCCCAAACGTGACCCTGATTTTCGGGGCGAATCCTTCACCGATTTTTCCGGAGGGAGGCGGGTGGATGGTCGAAACCCTTGCTGACCCCCGAGCGGTCGAGCAGATAATCGGGCTAAACTACCCTCGGCGCAGAAGCAGCCGCTGACCGCCAGATACCGGCGCACCGTCCATGTGGCTGCACCCCAACTCGCTCGCGATCCGCCGGACACCCCACCCTAACGCCTTCAGCCGCAGCTTCGCGGAGGGAGTTACCGCGGAGAGAGGTGGTGCAAGCGCCGGAGGAGGTCGCGGCGATGCAGCCGACACGCACGATCTGCGCGATGCCGTGGGCGTCGTTTGCGTCAGTCTTGTTGATCTGAAGCGACAGCGCGGCCTTTGCATGACGCGCGTCGATGCAGATGACCGGGTAGCTGCCGTGCCCTCAGCTCGTGGAACAGCCAGGTCGAGAGCTGGCCGGTTTCCAGACCGATCCGCACCGCCTCGGACGCATGCTTCGCAACCACGGCACGAATGCTTTCTGGGGTCGAGCTGCACTTGCCTCGCCAAATCGTGGCCCCGGTGTCGTCGACAACGCAGACCGAGGTCTGCTCGAGAGAGACGTCCAGTCCGACATACTGCTGCTGCGGCTTCATGGGTTGAGCTCCGGTTCATAACGACGGAAGCATCAATGCTACAAGCGCGTGCTCCCGCGATTACCGGATGTCCCGACCGCGTCCGGCAGAGCGCCGCGCGCAACGGCACTGAAGGATGCCGCCGCGAATGCGGCGGCACCGGCGGAGCCGGCGCGCAGCGTCCCCCGCTTTCGCGAGGGCAGGCTCTTGACCGAGCGAGCACGGTGCTAGGCTGAACGGGTCGGGGGTCAGGCGGCACGGCGCAGCGCCTCCTTCTTGTGCTCGCGCAGATCGTCCATGTTGAGGTAGCGATGCTGCTCGAGCCAGTTCTCGTGGGTCTCGAAGGCGAGCGCCCGCACGAGGCGCAAGCAACTTTCGCCATTGGGGAAGATGCGCACGACGTGAGTGCGCCGCCTGATCTCCTCGTTGACGCGCTCCAGCATGTTGGTGGATTTGAGATGCTTATGGTGCTGGCGCGGCAGTCGGTAAAACGTCAGCGTTTCGTCGATGTTCTCTTCCAACCCAGCCGGTGAGCTTGGGGTATTTGCCTGACCGTTTGGCGAGCCAGGCCGCCAGATCGCGACGCGCTTCGGGGAGGTCACGTCGGTCGTACAGCCAGCGCAGCTCTTGCAGGCAGTCGTCGTCGACCCGGCGCGGCACGTAGTCGAGCGCGTTTCTGATGAAATGCACGTAGCAGCGCTGATAGGCCGCCTCCATCAAAACCTCGCGCAGCGCTGCCCGTAGGCCAGAATGATCGTCGGCCACGACGAATTCGACGCCGTGCAGACCGCGCGTTTTCGTAGCGCGCGTCGAGGATCAGATAGGGGCAGGCTTCGGCCAACCGGCGACCGGCGAATTGCGCCAGACTGTCATCCAGCTGCTAGTTCATTGCACTGATCGAGGAAGCCGAAAAGCTGTGGCCGCACAGCTCCTCGGTGATCGCCTTTACCCCTGCTTTCGCAGGGGCAGGCTCTTGCGGGTCGAAAGCACTTTGACGTCGATCGTCCCCGATTTACCCTGTCTCTTTGTCATGGTGTGCATCCTCGCCTAAGGATCCGGTGATTGCGCTTCACCCGCACACCATGACCATCCGCCTCAGCGGCTTTTGCAGAACCGATCCATTCCGACAAAAAGAGGCGGGTACGGCTGAACTCCCTCACACACATCCTGAGCAAAATCCCCTGTGAGGAGTCGTCGCGCGCGAAAGTTGAATTGCCGAAACGGCAGAAACGCGCCGACTACAAGGACTCCGATTATCCCTTCAGGGTCATCCCCGAGGTCGTTTGAGCTTCGTCTGCCCAACTCGCGAAGCGGCCTTGGATACTTTTGCGTCATAAAAGCCGCTCGTTTTAAGATGCTCGAACCCACTGCTGGTGGTGCCGCGTGATAGTGTCCGGGAGGCTACCCGCCACTGATGTAATTGCGTACTCAGTCAGACGCCCTTGTTCCTTGGCCAGTGAGGATGCGAAAGAGCCCGTAGTTGTCCCGATCAACGCCTATTGCGTCGGATTTGGCGGCTGTCGCGTGGCGCCGGCCTGATAACCCGCGCTATAGGACGCAGCTTGATCTTTCTTTACTTTATCGTAAATGAGTCCGCCGGCGAGACAATCGAGCCGCGACGGCAGCGCATTGGCCCAGGCGATGAACTTGTTTATCTCGGAACCTTCGGCTGACTGCGGCGCGGGCAGGCAGAACAGCTTGCGTGCTGATGGCTGTCCTTCATGCGCCCCGTCGACGAGAACCGCGCCCTGTGCAAAGGCATGACAATAATTGATGGCCGCCGTCATCATCGGATCTTCCTTGGCCGGCGCGCAGATCTCGATCAGGTCGCGCACTGTCCTCGGCGGAAACTGAGATTGCGTCACCGCCGCCGACGCGATCGTCGCGCCGGCCGTCAGCGACACGCCGAGCGCCCTATCTTCATCTCCGCGGCATTCCCCCCGGATACTCGAGCACTTCCGCCGTTAGACCGAAGCCGAGCGGCCTGAGGTGATCGCGCCAGAATTCGTAGCCGAGCTTGGGTCGGCCTTCCAAGGTTTCCTCCCCGTTGGGCAATGAGTTGTTGATCCTTCGGCCGCCATCGGTGCACAGACTATTGGGAAAACGGTAGACCTGGACTTCGGTCTGTCCGCGCTCGGCAGCCCGCGTGACGAGCGGCATAAGGACTTGCATCAGCTGTTCGGGGTTCCGAGCCCCCGGCTGGTGGAATTCCGCCATCACCGCCTTTTGCTTTTCTTCCTGCTCCTTCATGTGGCGCAGTTCTTCTGCGCCTCACGCTCCTCCATTCTGTGCTCGATGTCAGCGGCGGAAAAGACGCCAGCTTCTGCTGGCTTCGTGCGCTGCGACTTTCGGACATGATTTTCCTCCGTCCTGCCGTTGTCAGCCTCCCACCAGCGCACGAGCATGGCGGGCGATCATTAGGTTCTCATCAGTCTTTATCACATAGGCGGCGACGCGGCTGTTAGCCCTGCTGATGCGTTGCTGGTGCTCGCGGTTGGCCGCCTCGTCCAGCTCGAGCCCAAGCCAAGCACAGGCCCGGCAGATCAGGCTTCGCACCGGCGCCGCATTTTCACCGACACCGGCGGTGAACACAATTCCATCCAGGCCGCCCAGTGCTGCCGCGAGCGAGCCGATGTGGCCGGCAATTCGATAACAGAACACTTCGATCGCGAAGCGCGCACGCGGGTTGTCGTTCGCCAAGAGTTCGCGGAAATCAGAGGAGATGCCGGAGAGCCCGAGCATGCCGGAGCGACGATAGAGGAGGTCAACCAATTCTTCCGGCGACATTCGCTTCTGCTGAATGAGATGCAGCACCACGCCGGCATCGAGCTCGCCGCAACGGGTCCCCATCGGCAACCCATCGAGCGCGGTGAACCCCATCGTCGTTGCGATCGAAATCCGGTTCCGCAATGCGCAAGCCGAGCAGCCATTGCCGAGATGCGCCACAACTACCCGGTCATTGGCGATGTCAGACGCACGCTCCGGCAATACCGACGCGATGTATTCGTAGGACAAACCATGAAAGCCGTAGCGCCGGATGCCCTCCTCGTAGAACGAATAGGGCAGCGCAAAGGCCTGCTCGACCTCCGGCGCGGTGCGGTGGAAGGCGGTATCGAAACAGGCCACCTGCGGCAATTCGGGATTGAGGCTCATTGCCATTTTGATGGGCGCGAGATTGTGCGGCTCGTGCAGCGGCGCGAGCGGCACCAGCTTCTCCAGCTCGGCCAGCAGTTCCGGCGTGACACGGGCGGGCCGGGAATGACGCAGGCCGCCATGGACGACGCGATGACCGAGCGCGGCGAGCCGCCGGTCGCCGAGCCTATCTCTGGTCCACCGCAATATCGCCGGAAGCACCTCGCTCGGCACAGCCGGCAGTCTCGTGCCCAGATCTGGCGGTGCGATGACTTCGCCATTGGGCCCGGTGGCGCTCGCCGAAGGATGTACGCCGATCCCGTCCACCTGCCCGGCGAGAACCGGCCGCTCGCCCTCGTAGATGCTGAATTTGAGGGAGGAGGAACCGGCATTGATCACGCCGATCAGCGGCTCTGTCGAGGTTGTGTTCATGCGAAGGAATCCCCTCAGCCGAGGATGTGATATCCGCCGTCGATATAGATCGTGTCACCGGTCATCGCACCGGCGTAATGGCTCGCCAGGAAAACGCAAGCGGCACCCACCTCCTCGATGGTCACCAGACGCCGTGCCGGCGCGCGCTCTGCAACCCGCTCCATCAGCGCATCGAAATCGGGAATGCCGGAGGCAGCGCGAGTAGCCAACGGGCCGGGGCTGATCGCGTGTACACGAATGCCCTTGGGTCCCAGCTCGGCTGCAAGATAGCGCGCGGCCGAATTCGAGCGCGGCCTTGACCGGGCCCATGATCCCGTAATTCTCGATGACCTCGTTGGCGCCATGATAGCTCATCGCGAAGATCGTTCCGCCTGATGTCATCAGCTTTTCGGCGCGGCGCGTCAGATCCAGCAGTGACCAGCACGACACGTCCATGGCGGTAAGGAAGCCGTCGCGGGGGCAGTCGGTGACACGCCCTTCCAGCGCCTGCCGCGGGGCAAAGGCGATCGAGTGCACGAGAATGTCGAGGCGTCCCCATTTCGCGGCAATTGCCTCGAACAAAGCATCGACCTGTACCGGGTCGCGGACTTCCAACGGGAGAAACAGCGACGCCTCGACCGACGAGGCCAACGGCTCGACATATGGCCGAGCCTTGTCGTTGAGATACGTCATCGCTATCTCTG
>CAVOWQ010000033.1:0-204797 GCA_963700195.1 uncultured Alphaproteobacteria bacterium | reverse complement strand
GTTTAAGCGCGGCCTTTCAGTTCCCTCCCTCGCAAGCGGGACGCGGGAGGGAATTCAGCCGATGACGCCGGTGGTCGACACTCCCGCATCGAGGGTCAACGCCGTCAGCTCCGAGGTGGCATCGGCTCGACCGCCGAAGCGTTCGGCGAAAGCGACGGCCTGATGAGCGATCTTGAACTCGAGAGAAACGAGCACCCCATCATCAACGTCACGGCATGAAAAACCGGAAGGCTCAAAACGGTGCTGGTCCAGCCACACCCGCATCGCGCCCATCTCCCGTGGCAGGTCGCTCGGACTGAGGCGGAGTTCTACGGCGCTCATATTCAACAGCTCGGTTATTAATACGAGCCTCTCATAATACCATTACGCGTCGGTTATCACAGACCACGCGCCATCATCTCACATCTTTGTCACAAGCGGGTTAGGCCGGTTCGCGCCGGTAATGATAGCGGTAGAGTTCCCTTTTCAATCCGATGGCATCGTACAGGGCCCGCGCGGGCGCATTGTGGGCTTCCACTTCGAGGCACGCGCCGACCGCCCCCTCGTCCCTGGCCCAAGCCGTCAGTGCGTTGACGATCCGACGTCCCCAACCTTGCCTGCGCCGACGACGGTCGGTGATTACCGACTCATAGCAAAGGCAGCTATTGTGCAACGCGCCATAGGCGAGAGCCGCGGTACCTCCCTCATCGGACAGCGCCGCGAAGGCAGCCGGAATGGCGAGCTGACCGACAATCCTCCGATAAGTCGCGGCCTGCTCGCTCGAATGGTTCTGCAACGCCGCCATCGCATCGAACCACTCGGGGGTCGGCTGGTCCAGCAGCTTCACATCGGGGTCTCGTGCCGCCGCGATGTCGTCTATCGCAGCATAGAGCACGCAACTTTCGCCCTCTCCGGTGTAGCCGGCTTCCGCGAGTCGCTCGTCGACCCTAGGATCGATCAGCGACAACACTCGAAAGATCGTCGGCAGGCCCAATCTTCGATACAGCACCTCGCAAGTCCGCAGATCGGTGTGTGAGACCGGCCGTAGCGGATTTGCCGAATTGGAGCGACGGGTCAGGCCTTCGCTGAAGCGCAGCACCCAACCGTCGAGCAGCACCTCTCGAAGCGCCGGCCACGCATTGAGGCAGGTTTCCTCAACGCGCCATTCCAGTGTCGGCTCCGCCATTATCCGGATCTACCTCGGCGCTCCGGGCTTCCTGAGCAGGCGGCGACATCCTGCCAACCCATCACGCAGGAGAGCTCGCTTTCGACACCGGTCGATAAGACATCAGCGGCGGTCTCTCGTCGCACGCCTCCGGGGCGACCGTGTTGAGGCAGATCTGGATCATCGCGACGAACGGGTTCATTCACCCGAGCGACAAGCCCAGCGATACAACTATTCCGATAATGAGAGGAGCTCGGGTAATCGGCGCGACGCGGAATGCTGGCGATAGACAAAATCGGGTGCGGCTTCGTCCGCATCCGCGCGGGCCCCGACGAGCAGCTCGCGGTCCGGGGACAATGCGCAAGCCGGGTCGGTGCGCGCGGCATCGCCGGTCAGCGCAAAAGCCTGGCAGCGGCAGCCGCCCCAGTCGATCTCGCGCCGTTCGCAGGAGCGGCAGGGCTCCGGCATCCAATCCGTCCCGCGGAACCGTTCGAACGCGGAGGAACGATACCAGATGTCGGACAAGGCTCGCTCTCGGTCACGGTCGGAAAATCGAGGCCTGTCAATGTCTCCGCCGCGTGGCACGGCAGCACCTTGCCCGCCGGAGTCACGTTGAGGAAGCGCCGGCCCCAGCCGCCCATGCAGGCCTTTGGCCGATGGGCGTAGTAGTCGGGGAGCACGTAATCGATCACCAGGACACCGGCGAGGCGCTTGCGGGCGGCTTCGACAGCGGCGGTGGCGGCGTCCAGCTGGTCGCGGCTCGGCAGCAACGCCGCCCGATTGCGCAAGGCCCAGCCGTAATATTGCACGTGAGCGACTTCGAGCCGATCGGCGCCGAGCGCCTCGGCCAGTTCGATGATCTCGCCGAGGCGGTCGAGGTTTTGCCGGTGCACCACCGCGTTCACCGTCAACGGCAGCCCCGCCTCGCGAACCAGGTGCGCCGCTCGGCGTTTGGCCTCCTGAGACCCGAGCAGCCCGGCGATGCGGTCGCCGGACACCATGTCGGCATCCTGAAAACTGAGCTGGACGTGCTCGAGCCCGGCCGCGACCAGTTCCCCAAGCCGACCGGCATCGAGATTAATGCCCGAGGTGATCAGATTGCCGTAGAGCCCGACTTCGGCGGCATGGCGCACGAGACCGGCGAGGTCGCGCCGAACGAGCGGCTCACCCCCGGAAAAGTGCACCTGCAGAATGCCGAGCGCCGCGGCTTCGCCGAGCACGCGCTTCCAGCTGTCGGTATCGAGCTCGGCGCTGGCGCGCGACAGTTCGAGCGGGTTTGAGCAATAAGGGCAGCGCAGCGGGCACCGATGTGTCAGCTCTGCCAGCATGGCTAGCGGCGGCTCGATTGCCGTCACAAACGCAGCACCTTCTTGTCGACGAGGTCCTGCAACATCTTGATGACGTCGACGGCTACGACGTCGCGCGGCGCGTCGTAGCGTCCGACGAGTTCGTCGATGACGCCGTCGACAGCGCGTTCCCCGTCGATCAGCTGCAGGATTTCGACGGCCTGCTCGTCGGGCAACATAAGCCGCTCCGGCGCGAGCACGATCCACACCTGCCGAACCTCGTCAAAGCGAAATCTTGTGTGGGGGGCAAAGCGCAGAACGGCTTCGCCCTCAACCGATCGGCACGACTTCTCCGTCATTGCGCCGTCCGGTCGGGCACAAAGGCGCCCGGCGGGGTCAGCCCGGGCTCGACATAGGCAAAGTAGAGGGCATCGAGCTGCGCCCACAGCACGTCGCATTTGAACCGCAACGTGTCGAGAACGAGGGCTTGCTTCTCGGAAGTATTTGCGTGTTCTTTAACGTAGGCGAGCGCAAATGCTACGTCGGTCGGGGCCTGGGTCAGCCGCGGCGTGAAATAGGCGAGGGTGTCACGGCTGATGAAGTCATAGTTCTTCAGCAGCCCCTCGACGCGCTCGGCGATGATCTCGGGCGAGAACATCTCGGTGAGACACGAGGCGACGGCTTCGAGCAGAGACCGGTCGCGGACAAGATTGACATAGGCGTCGACCGCGAAGCGGGTCGCCGGCAACAGCCCCTTGGTCGATATCACATATTCGCGATCGAGCCCGAGCCCGTCGGTCAGCCTGAGCCAGCGCGCGATCCCGCCTGTATCCTCGCTCTCGCCGTCATGGTCGATGATACGCCGGCGCCATTCCCGGCGCAGCGCGGGCGTCGGCAGCCTGGCGACCAGATAGGCGTCCTTCGCAGGTATGCGGGCCTGATAATAATAACGGTTGAGCGCCCAGGCCTGAACCTGACCGCGATTGAGCTTGCCGTCGCGCATCAAGTGATGAAACAGATGGCGATGGTGGTAGCGCTCCTCGCCGATCTGCCGCAGGGCACTCTCGAGATCCGGCCCGGAGAGCAGGGCCGCGCTCACAGCCTCACCTCCATCCCGTCATAGGCGATTTCCCAGCCGGCGGCTTCGGCGAGTTGCCGTTCCGGCGAATCGTCGAGCAATACGGGGTTGGAGTTGTTGATGTGGATGAAGATCCGTCGCTTGACGCCCAGATCGCGGAACGCGGCAATCGCACCGTCGTCGCCGCTCATGCTGATATGCCCCATTCGCCGGCCGGTCTTGTTCCCGACCCCGAGCTGGATCATCTCGTCGTCGCGCCACAAAGTCCCGTCGAAAAACACCAGCTCGCTCCCGGTCAGGCGCTGGCGTAGCGGGTCGGTCATCACTGCACAACCTGGAACGAAAAAGAAAGATTTCCCGGTCTCGCTGTCGATGATCTGGAGCCCCACCGCATCGCCCTCTTCTGCGATTCCCGGATCTTGCCCGCCAGTTTCGAGATAGAGCGGGACCTTCGACGCCACGGCAAACGCGACTACCGCAATCCCGGAGGGACTCGTAGCCCCTGCGAGCTCGATCCGCCGATCGAGAGGCAATTCGACGCGCTCCACGCAATCCGGAGCGAGAACATAAAAAATCGGGTTTGCGGCGATAACCGCGAGAACCCGCGCCGGCGCGTAAAGCGAAAAGCGATGCCGCTCGCGCAAATGGAGCAACCCCGCAACGGCGTCGACATCGCCGCCAGGGACCAGCACACCGGTTATCGGCGAGGACCGGAGGCCTTCACGGGGGTGGAGGACTGGTGTCGCCTCGACCTGCAGCCGCAGGTCGGGCGAAGCGTTCAGAACAAACCAATCGCGCCCGTTCGCCGAGACCGCAAGCGAAGCCTGTGTTCTCGAAATCGCGGCTTTATCGCCAGCGCGCGCTCGGCGGCACGCCGCCGCATTTGAATTCCACTGCGGGAAACCACCGCCGGCGGCGGACCCGAGGACAACCGCTTCGAGCATCGGTCGCCGCGCCGGATCCCACCGGCGTCAGGAAACGAGGAGCCTACTTGACCTCGGCACAGGCGTAAGCGTTGATCTCCAGCCCGACCGCGATTTCGATGATGACCGGCGTCTTCCACTTCATGGCTATTTCCTTCACTCTGATTCTTGCCAATCGCAAAGTAGGATTACAGCCGAACGCTGTCAACCAAGAGCCTCGACGCTTGTTGCCCCGCAGCTCCGCAATAGTTTTTGGTCTCACCGCAATCCTCGGCATGTCGCTGCATGCCAGCCTGGCAGCGGAGGGCGGCGATCCTCGGTTCACGGTGCTCGTCTTCTCCAAGACCACCGGCTTTCGTCACGATTCGATTCCGCAAGGGATCGCGGCGATCGAGGCGCTGGGGGCGGAGCACGGGTTCGCGGTGGATAGTACGGAAGACCCCGCGCGATTCAGCGATGCGGCCCTGGCTCGATACAAGGTCGTCATATTCCTCAACACGACCGGCGATGTCCTCGATGCGGACGAGAAGACCGCCTTTGAGCAATACATCCGTTCCGGCCGCGGCTTTGTCGGCATCCACTCGGCGAGCGACACGGAGTATGGGTGGCCGTGGTACGGCCGGCTCGTTGGGAGCTGGTTCGCGAGCCATCCTCAGATCCAGCGCGCGACGGTCCACATCGCAGACCCCGACCACCCCTCGACGAAGGGCCTGCCCGCACTCTGGAAGCGCACCGACGAGTGGTATAACTTCCGCAGCAATCCACGCGGCGCGGTGCAGGTCCTGGCGACCCTCGACGAGGCGACCTATTCGGGCGGCGCAATGGCGGCCGATCACCCGATCGCCTGGTGTCAAACGATCGATGGTGGCCGCAGCTGGTATACCGCGATGGGCCACACCAAGGAATCCTATGACGAGCCGCTGTTTCGCCTTCACCTGCTGGGCGGGATCGAAAGCGCCGCGGGTGTCGCTGGTTCCTGCAAGGGTTGACCCGCGGGAGGATCAGCGGACTGGGGGAGGGCCGGCATCGCAATCGGCCAAACCGTGCTGAATGGCGATGCGGATCAGATCGGCGGTGCTCTCCGCCCGCAGCTTGGCTTTGATTTGGCTGCAATTATTCGCAGCGGTCTTGTAGCCGATGCCGAGTACGTCGGCGATTTGGGCGAGGTTGCGGCCTAGCGTCAGCAGACGCAGGATTTCGAGATCGCGCGAAGAGAGGTCTTCGAGTGGGTGCAGTGGAGTTCGGATACTTGAGAATACGAGCTCTTCGGCGATCTCGTGTTCGACATAGGTGCGCCCCCCTGCAACGCGTCTGATCGCTTCGAGAAGCTCTTCGGGAGGGATGGTCTTGCTGACGTAGCCCGCTGCCCCCGCCTGCAGCGCGCGCGTCACATGGATGTGGTCGTCATGCATGCTGAGGACCAGAATGCGCGCTTCCGGGTCAATGATCTTCAGGCGCGCGATGACCTCGAGACCGCCGAGATCGGGCAAGTTCAGATCGAGGATGACGAGGTCGGGGCGACCTCCCCGGAAAGCGCTCAGTGCCGCTTTTCCGCGAGCGGCCTCCTCAACTTTCGCTCCCGGCTCGGCGGCGAGCAATCGGCGCAATCCGGCCCGGACTATCGGGTGATCGTCGACGATCAGAAATCTTCACGGCTCGGCCGGCTGCACTGAGGAGGATAGCGGGTCCGACGCCTCCGTATAGGGCAGCACCGCGACCACCGCGAAGCCTTCGTCGGATTTGTTCGAAATGCTCAAGCGCCCACCGAGCACACCGACGCGCTCGCTTATGCCAACCAGGCCATAACCCAATCTATCCGGGTCGCACATTCCCCGGCCGTCATCCGCGACCGAGAGCCTGATCTCGTCGCGTCCCCGCTCGACCGAGATGGCAACGCGGTTGGGTTCGGCATGGCGCAGAGCGTTGCTCAGAGCCTCCTGGACGATCCGGCAGATCGCCGTGCCGACGACATCCGCGAGATCCTCGCATGCCGGCGAGATCGCCACGTCGTAGCGGATCTCGGGACGACGGCGGCGCCAGAACCCAACCAAATTCTCGACCGCCTCCCGCAAGCCGAATTCGGCGAGCCCGATCGGGCGCAACCGGCTGAGCATGCGTCTGACCTGCCTTTGCATGTGGCGGACCGCCTCGACGATCGACCCGACATGCAGGGCGGCATCGCCCGCGCGACCATTCTCAATCAGCCGGGAGGCGGTGGCCGCGTCGGCATTGATCGCGAACAGGTAGGGGCTCACCTCATCGTGCAAATCGCGGGCGAGCTCGCCGCGCTCCTCCTCCTGCAACGTCAGCAGCCGCTCGTTCAGCCGGCGGTTCTCAGCGGCGGTCTCGGCGAGCCGCGCCGCCATCCGATTAAAACTGTCGCGCAACCGTGCCAGGTCCGGCGCCAGCCGGCCGCCGATCCGGATACGGTAGTGGCCGTCGCCGACCTCCTCCAGGGCTGCGGCCAGCCGGTCGAGCGGCCGCAAGGTGCGGCCGATAAAAATATAGATAAGCAGGATTGTGAGACCACCGAACACAGCAAGCGTCACAAGGCTCTCGGCGAACTCGTTCCAGACTTCGAGGGTCTCGTTGTACGGATCGGTCTCGATCACGATCGTGCCGTAATCGCGGTCATCGGCGGCAATAGGGATTTGCTCGGTCTCCGGCGAAACTCCGATGAGGCGAACGAACCATGCCGGCGGGCGGCCGAATTTCGATTTCTCGATGGTCGGTGCGGCGAAGGCCGGCGTCTCCCCGGCATGCCGTACCCGCAGGTGACGATTGCCCTGGAAGGACGCGACCAAATCGTCGAGATCGCGCGACGGGTCTCGGGCGTTCTGAAGACGGTCGATCGCGCTCTCGATCGTCTGCCGCCCGACCAGAAAGGCCGCGCGCATCTCGGTGCGAACCGACCGCGAGGCGTTGGAATACGCGGTCACGCCGGCCAGCGCGAGGCTGATCAGCAGCACGACGCAGACCAGGCCGATCAGACGGAACCGGAGTGACATCGGCATCCATGAGGCGGGGGCATCTGCGATCGCTACAACATGCCACGCCGCCGATACCCAGGTCGCGGGGAATCTTCTGGTGCCGACCCCCAAGGTTGCTGATCAAATCAGAATGTCGCCTCGCCGTTTCATTATCTCATTGCCTGTTTGCAGGGGATTGTCGGTGGGTTGTCGCCGAGAATCTGTGTGCGCCGACGCGAGCACCAAGCGACACCGTGGAGATCCGCGTTACCGCTTCCCGGTAGTGACTTACTTTGAAGTCTGGGCCGCAAGCCAGATTTCCGCGGTTATGTATCAGTCTCACCGAATTTGGCAGAGCAACGGCTCGGCAGCCCATGTAGCCCCGCTCGTGGAACCGCCGGGTGGGGCCCAGTAGCATTGGCGGACTGCCCCTTCGCAACCAGGTCACCCTCGGCCGTTCCTGGCTGTTTCTGCAGCCAAATAACAGCCAATGTAGTAATTGCTAGATCGGAAATACGAAGATCGCTCCGGAGACGTCGCTAAAAGGTGACGCGTACGCCGGCATAGGCAACGCGGCCAATCGACGGGCTCAATGTCCTTGGATTGGTCAGACTGACACCCGGCGGCAGGTTGTCGAGCTGGGTGAAGGTGCCGAAGGTGGAGTAGGTTCGGTCGAATAGGTTGTCGACATTGACAAAGGCCGTGGCCCATTGGTTGAGCTTGAGCGAGCTGTGCAGATTGACGACGCCGTAGGCCGGCAGCTTGGGCTCCTGGTTCGATGCGTCGCCGACGAGGAATTGACTCCCGACGAATTTCGCATCGGCGCCGATCGTCCAGTGCGGCGTGACCTCGTATTCGACATCGAGAACGACACGATTTCGCGGCATCAGAGGTATAGTGTCGCCGGGATGGACAAAAATATTGCCGTTGGCATCGGCGGCGGGACTGTTCGAGGACAGGGTCAGATTCTCGAGAAAGGTGGCGTCGAGGAAGCTGTAGTTGAGGTTAGCAGTGAATTTTTCCCATTTATAAGTTAGCCCGGCCTCGATGCCTTGCCGTCGCGTCTCTCCGACATTGGAGAAAAACCCGAAGCCGTTGATCTGAGTCGCCAGCAGCAGAATATCGTCGAAGGCGTTGGTACGAAAAACGCCGACATTCCACAGGAATTGGCCCGGGATCTGTCTCCGTGGTGAAGTTGCCGCGGAAGCCGGCCTCGAATGTGTGTGACACGACTTGCTTCAAAGGCGGTTCGGACACCAGGAACGCGTCGAGAATGCAGGGCGCAGCCGGGTTCGAGCAGGCCAGCTCTCCCGGCGTCGGCGCACGGTTGCCTTCCGACCATCCGACATAGGCCGTAGCATTGTCGGTGATCTTGTAGGTCAGCCCGACGCCCGGGTTGAAGTGGGTGAAAAGGTTGTTGCCGTTGATGTCGGGAGAGGTACCGGTCTGATCCGTCAGCCCGATCAGAGCGAGATTGAACCGACCGCTCAGCGTCGCAGCAAGGCTGGGCGTGATGTTGAAGGTGTCGGTGGCATACGCGCCGAAATAGCTGTTGGTGCCGATGACACCCGCCGGCGCTTCGATCGGCGGCGATGCAGTCGGGCTGAGGCCCTGATCGATGGTCACGCCCGAGCCGAGGACATTGAGGCTCGGCAGCAGCGTGCCGAGCTCGCCGTGAGCCGAATAAACTGGTAACGCTGTGATCCCCGGTGAGACCGACTGCCAGACTGTTTTCTCGGTCAAGAAGCGGATTGGTAAATTTCGCCTGGAGGCCGGCGCCGACGGTATTCGTGCTGGTCGACGTGATGTCGATTTCGCCGGGTGTCGCCCCGGGCGGCAACACGCTGGTCGGCACCTGGTTGCCTTTCGAATCGAACAGCACGTCGTCGGGAAAGAGGTCGTTGCCTTCGAGGCAGAAAAAATCGCCGTTGTTGGTGCAGGGCGTGACGTCAGTCAGGTTGCCGTCGGTGCAGATGCTGGGAGAAATGCCGATAGTAAACGTCGCCGGTGAACAGCAGCAAAGATCGGTCGGCTGGTAGGTCCCGGTGAGTTGAACCAGCTCCGCCTCGTTATGGATCGACTGCGGAATAGTAAAGGTGTTTCTTATATCTTGGGCGAGCAGCTCTACCGGCGTCGGCCCGGTGGCGCCGATGACACTGTCTGAGGCGGCGACCGACAGATGAACGGTGAACGGATTGCTCTCCCACCCTAAATCCACGTAGCCTTGGGCGAGATTGGTCGGCGAGTGGAACCTGAAGCCGTCATCGTGCGTGCCGCCGAAGGCAGCGTAAAGGCCGAAATTGCCCCACCGGGCGCCTTCTTGTGCGAAGCCGTTGATGTTGCCGAAAGAGCCGCCGGCGAGCTGGCCATCGAAACCGTGGAAGTTGAAGCCGTTCTTCATCTCCAGGGCTACCGCCCCGCCGAGCGCGTTCAAACCGAAGACCGGGTTGTTGCCTTGCAATGTCAGTCGATTGACCGCGAATTGCGGGATCAAATCCCAGTTGACGGTGTCGCCGAACGCCTCGTTGATCCGCACGCCGTTCTGATAGACGGCGATGCCTTGCGGAATGCCGGAGATCGGCGACGCCTCGAAGCCGCGATAAACGAAATCGGGCTGAAACTGGCTGCCCTGCTCGTTATTGAGATTGACTTGCGAGAGGCGCCGAGCCACCGCCGTCGGCACCAGATCGTTTTGGCCATCGGGCCACAATTGTCCCGCGCTCAAAGTCTGGACATTGGCCGGTACCTTATCGATATCGATGCCGCTGCCCGGCAGAGGTGTGACGCCGACGACCTGTACGGTCGGCAAAGTGACAGTAGGGGTCGTAGATGAAGTATCGGTGGGCGGTCGTAGATGAACTGTCTGGCGTCGGGGTTTGCGCAAGAGCAACGGGGCCGGAAAACAGACCAGACCGGCCGCTATCAGACCTATACCTCTGATGCCGAACACGGCCCCCCCCTAATGGACGTTATCGCGATCGACGATTGACTGATCCATAGGAACACAACCACCCCGTTATGGGGATGGCTCGTTTTCCCGATCTGGCGAGGATATTTTCCTGATTTGGTCGGGAAATTTTCCCGATCTGCTCGGGAGCGGAGGCGGCGTCGCCGAGACGACTGATCCGCCGCCGCTCTGATCCCGAACTCCGGCAAATCAACTCCAGGTACCGAAATAATGTACGCGGCGGTTCCGGGACGCTACGACGTGAAGCTCGCGGACAAGAAGGAGCGCATCTGCATGGTCCGAAACGTCGAGGTTCAAGCCGGAAAACCCCATGCCTTTTCACTCTCAGAGAAGGACCTGACCGATTGCAGCCGGTGAACGGTTCTGGGATGCGTAAAACTGGCGGTCGCTTGCCATTCTCGCCGACCTCCATAGGTGTTCATCGCCCAGGCCCCCGGAGCCGCCAACCCGCGCACCTACAGCCCGGCGCTCCGATCGCCGGCACAGTCGGCGTCCGTGTGACATTTTGATTTTATTTTTAGGGGTTTACCATCAATTCGCTTGACAGATGCGAACGATTATCATTATCGTCGTTATCACCGAAACGGCAATAACGAGTATCCTTTATGTGGAAGTTTACCGGCGCGCTCTCCGCAGCGCTGCTGGCGTGCGTTGTCGCGCCATTATCCGCCTCCGCCAACAATAACCCTTGTCCGCGTCCGGATGCGGGAGCCATTGTCACTCCGCCGCCGGACCTCTTCAGCAGCAACGGCACGCTGAAGGTATCTTTCGACTATTACACGACGGTCGACAGTGCCGGCCGGACGCTTTTCTGCTTCGTGACGCCGGACGGCCTGCAATCGCCAACATTGCATGTGCGGCCCGGCGACACGCTCAATCTTTCGGTGACCAATCGCAATCCGGCGCCGCCGCCAGGGTCGCCGACCGAGGTCGTGTCGAATGCAGCGGACCGTTGCGGCGATGTGACGATGACGATCACATCGCTCAACGTGCATTTCCATGGCACCAATACCAAGCCGGGTTGCCATTCCGACGAGGTGATCCACACGATCATCAACTCTGGCGAAACCTTCAAATACAGCGTGCAATTCCCCACGAACGAGCCACCCGGGCTCTACTGGTATCACCCGCATGTCCACGGACTTTCCGAGGCGGCGGTGCAGGGTGGCGCATCCGGAGCGATCATCGTCGACGGCATCGAAAACGTGCAGCCGGCGGTCGCCGGATTGCCGGAGCGGATCCTGTTGATCCGCGACCAGACCCCACCCTAGCATATCCAGCTGCCAGACGCCGGGGTCTGCCCGCCATCGGGGACGCCTGCCGTCATGGGATGTGTCGCTCAACTACGTTCCGATCCTTTGTCCAGGCTTCACCCCGGCCGTCGTCAGAATGAAGCCGGGACAGCGGGAGTTGTGGCGTGTCGCAAACGCCTCGGCCGACACGATCATCGATCTGCAGCTGCAGTATGACGGCGTGCAAACAGCCGTTGCAGGTCGTGGCGCTCGATGGCGTCCCGACCGGCTCTCAGGACGGTACGATGCAAGGCCAGTTGATCACGCAAACCCATATTCTGCTGGCCCCTGCGGCTCGCGCAGAATTCATCGTGACGGGGCCGTCGTCGAAGGTCAGAAACGCGACATTCATGACGCTCAACGTCGATACGGGCCCGGATGGCGACAACGATCCGACCCGTCCGCTCGCCAGCATCGTGACGACGGCGTCGCCGCCTCCGCTGCCGGTGATCCCCTCACCCTCGCTACCGGCAAATCACGAGCTCTTCGAGGGCCTTGCCAACGCGCCGGTCACCGCTAGGCGAACTTTATATTTCTCCGAGGTGCTCTCGGATCCGACCAACCCGGCGAGCCCGACCAATTTTTTCATCACCGTCGACGGAGCGACCCCCACACTGTTCGATCCGAACAATCCTCCGGCAATCGTCACCAAGCAGGGTGCCGTGGAGGATTGGACGATCCAGAACCGGTGCCGAGGAGAACCACGAGTTTCACATGCACCAGATCCACTTTCTGCTGCTGGAGCAGAACGGCGTGCCGGTGCCCCCGGAGCAAAGGCAATATCTGGACATGATCCAGGTCCCTTACTGGAGCGGCACGGGGCCCTATCCCAGCGTCAAGGTGCGCATGGATTTTCGCGGCATGGATGTCGGGGACTTCGTCTATCACTGCCACATTCTCGGCCATGAGGACGCCGGCATGATGGCGACGATCCGCGTGCTTCCGCGATAATCCGGCGGCAGGAAGGGCACCGCCTGATGAGGCGCCGAGGCGATCCTTGGTATCCTCATCGCTGCAACCCTCGGCATTTCCGCCCTCGTCTCGTCGCTCATTCTGGCCGCACCAAAAGCCGGCAACTGGCATTTCGCCGATGCCGATGATGCCGCCGTCGTGGCGCATGGAAAGAGCGTTTATATGGGTCGCTGCGCGTCCTGCCATGGCCGCAACCTACAGGGGCAGCCTCTGTGGCAGCTCAAAGACGAGTTTGCCGGCAGGCGGGCGCCAGCCCATGACGAGACCGGCCGTACCTGGCAGCACTCGGACGAAGACATCTTTCACATGATCAAATACGGGAGGTTCCCCTCGGCGCCGGTCGGCGCCGTTTCGTTCATGCCGGCCTTCAAGGATGTCCTCGACGATCGCGACATCATCGCCGCCGCGGCTTTTATCAAGGCCCGCTGGCCGACCGCCTTACGCGTCTCTCAGGCGATGCTCAATCCCGGGCACGTGGGGATGCCGCAACGGGCAGACCAGGCCGAATGGAGATTTCCGACCATCTCCTGTAGCGCGGCGCGGCGTCGACAAGCCGCCGATACCGGCGCCATCACGGCGAACGCAGCAGAAGCGACAGAGAAGTAGCAACGTGAACGTGGGCTTGATCCGACCCTCGCTTTTCTAAGGGCCTCTAACGACATCTTGCCCTCCGAATGTCGCTACCATCGGTGGCGGTACCGCCTCCGACACCCGATACGTTCGACCTTGACCACGCGCGGTCACCAGGGTTAGCCGCCCGGTCGGATCCGACGGGCACCGCAAATTGGGCGGCGCATCGTCCATGGCTGCCGATTTGCGCGCTAAGGGCCGGTCTTATTCGGCGTGCCCCGACTGAAGCTGAATGTAATTCTCGATGCGGATTTTGGAGATCAAGTCGAGCTGGGTTTCGATGAAATCAACGTGATCCTCTTCCGCTTCCAGGATCTCGCTAAAGAGGTCGCGAGTGACAAAGTCACGCACGATTTCGCAATGGGCGATGCCCTCGCGCAAAACGGGCAACGCGTTTTGTTCGAGCTGAAGGTCGCATTCGAGAACCTCCTGCACGCCCTCGCCTATCAGCAGCTTGTCGAGATCCTGCAGATTGGGCAGTCCGTCAAGAAAGAGGATGCGCTCGATCAGCTTGTCTGCGTGCTTCATTTCATCGACCGACTCGCTGTACTCGTACGCTCCGAGCTTGGTCACGCCCCAATGCCGTAGCATTCGGGCATGCAAGAAATACTGGTTTATCGCGGTCAGCTCGTTTTTCAAAACCGCGTTCAAATGCTGCAAAACGGTAGTATCGCCACGCACGGTCGCCTCCAAAAAAACCTGATAGGCATCTTTGGGGACGATGTCGTCCGATCGCAAGATCGGAGTCGCGGCCCTATCCGGTAACCGCCGCTCCAAGTTGTGGGTGTGGAACCTCGACGACCTGCCGTAGCAGCTGCTTTACATAAGGGACGCATTTGCCGCATTTCGGCTTGGTGCCGAGAGAGCGATAGACTGTCGATACCGTGCAGTTCTCATCTGCAGTACAGGCGCGAAAGTCGCGATCGGTAATCGCGTTGCAGAGGCAGACGTACATATCGCGCCCTCTTCGCTATTAATGATGTTCATGTAGCCGAACTGCAATCAATTCGCAATCTCATTAGTAATGCGGATTGACCATTGCAGGGATGCAAAAAAGCCACTTCTCTCAGGAGAGACCGTGGGCGTCGGCCCTTTTACTAACGATGTTGCCGTCAGCGCGCCGTCGGGGATAAACTCTCCCACCGCATGAAACAGGGAGGCACGCCATGGTCAAGTTGCGCGTCAACGGCCAGGAGCAGTCGTTCGACGGCGATCCGTCGATGCCGCTTGCTGTGGTATCTGCGGGACGAATTGGGGCTCACCGGAACGAAATTCGGCTGCGGCGTGGCGCTGTGTGGCGCCTGCACCGTTCATGTCGACGGCGAGGCCACCCGCGCCTGCATCACCGCTGTCAACGATGTCTCCGGCCGGTCGGTGACCACAATCGAGGGGCTCGACCCGCAAGGCAATCACCCGGTGCAGAAAGCTTGGCGCGCCTTGAATGTCCCGCAATGCGGGTATTGCCAGGCCGGCCAGATCATGCAGGCCGCCGCGCTGCTCGCGACCAACAAGAACCCGTCCGAAGCTGAAATCAACAGTACGATGAGCGGCAACATCTGCCGCTGCGGCTGCTATCAGCGCATCACCGCCGCCATCAAGGCGGCCGCCACGGGAGCGTGACATGACATCCGTCCATGCCGCCGTCGAGAATGTGAGCCGCCGCGGGTTCCTGCGGGGCTTGATCGCCACCGGCGGCCTTGTCGTCGCCGCCGAATTCGTGCCGGCCCGCGGCGCGCTCGCCGCTTTCGCCACCGGCGCGGCGAAGATGCCGGGCGGGGTCGTCAGCGATCCGCATGTCTTTGTCTCGATCGACCCGAGCGGCCTCGTGACGATCGTCGCGCACCGCGCCGAGATGGGCACCGGCTCGCGCACCAGCCTGCCGATGGCGGTCGCCGACGAGCTCGAAGCCGACTGGTCGCGCGTCAAGGTCGTGCAATCGCCGGGCGACGAGAAAAAGTACGGCAACCAGAACACCGACGGCTCGCGCAGCCTGCGCCATTTCATCCAGCCGATGCGCGAATGCGGCGCCGCCGCGCGGCTCATGCTCGAAACCGCCGCCGCGCAGCGCTGGAATGTCCCGGTCAGCGAGGTGCAGGCGCAGAACCATGAGGTCATCCACAAACCCTCGGGCCGCAAGCTCGGCTACGGCGACCTCGCCGCCGCGGCGAGCGCGTTGCCGACGCCGCCGGCCGACCAGATCAAGCTCAAGGACGAAGCCTCCTTCCGCTATCTCGGGAAGGGCAACGTCCAGATCGTCGATCTGTTCGACATCACGACCGGCCGCGCCGTCTACGGCATCGACACCAAGCTCGCAGGATTGAAATACGCCGTCATCGCCCGGCCGCCGGTCATGGGCGGCAAGCTCGCCTCCTATGACGGCAGCGCGGCGATGAAGGTGCCAGGTGTCGAGAAGATCGTCGTCATCGAGGGCACGCCGCCGCCATCCAAGTTCCAGCCGATCGGCGGCGTCGCGGTCATTGCGCGCAACACCTGGGCGGCGATCAAAGGGCGTGACGCGCTGGTCATCAAGTGGGATGACGGGCCGCACGCGAGTTACGATTCGGCAGCGTACAAGACCCAGCTGGAAGAAACCGCGCGCAAGCCGGGCAAGGTCGTGCGCGATGAAGGCGATGCCGAGAAGGCGCTCGGGTCGGCCGCCAAGACGGTGTTTGCGGAGTACTACGCCCCGCACCTGGCCCATGCCCCGATGGAGCCGACTTGCGCGACGGCGCGCGTTGCCAACGGCAAGTGCGAGGCCTGGGCGGCGGTGCAGAGCCCCGGCACGACGCGGAACGAGCTGGCCGAGAAGCTCGGTTTCAAGCCGGAGGATGTCACGGTCAACGTCACCCTGCTCGGCGGCGGCTTCGGTCGCAAGTCGAAGCCGGATTTCGTCCTCGAAGCGGCATTGCTGTCGCGCGAGATGGGCGGCGCCCCGGTCAAGATCACATGGACGCGCGAGGACGACCTCCACCACGACTATCTGCACACCGTCTCGGCCGAGCGCATCGATGCCGGGCTCGATGCACAGGGTCATGTCGTCGCGTGGCGCCACCGTACCGTCGCGCCAACCATTCGGGCCACCTTCGTGCCGGATCCGAAAGTCGAGCAGGCGGGGGAGCTCAGCCAGGGTGTCCTCGACGTGCCGTTCAATATCGCCAATCTGCGCTGCGAGGTGGGCGAAGCCGAAGCGCACACGCGCATCGGCTGGTTCCGTTCGGTGTCGAACATCCCGCATGCTTTTGCGATTCAGTCGTTTGTCGCCGAGCTTGCCCACGCGGCGGGGCGCGACCCCAAGGACATGTTGATCGAGCTGCTCGGGCCGCCGCGGCTGGTCAAACCGCCGACCGACTACACCAATTACGGCGACCCGCTCGAAACCTACCCGATCGACACGGCGCGGCTGCGGCGCGTCGTCGACCTCGTCGCCGACAAGGCGGAATGGGGCAAGAAATTGCCGCCCAGGCACGGTCAGGGCATCGCTGTGCACCGCAGCTTCTTGAGCTATGTCGCGACCGTCGTCGAGGTCGCCGTGGACGACAAGGGAAACCTGACGGTGCCGCGCGTCGACAGCGCGATCGATTGCGGTTTTGCCGCCAATCCCGAGCGCATCTACTCGCAAGTGGAAGGGGCGGCGGTGATGGGGCTGAGCCTGGCGCGCTATGGCGAAATCAGCTTCAAGAACGGACGGGTCGAGCAAAACAATTTCGACGGCTTCCGGGTCGCCCGCATCGACGAGTCGCCGCCGATCACGCATGTCTGGATCGTCCCTGCCGGGATCGACGTGCCGTCGAGCGGCGTCGGCGAGCCGGGGCTGCCGCCCTTCGCGCCAGCCCTGTGCAACGCCATCTTCGCCGCCACCGGCAAACGTATCCGGCGTCTGCCGATCGGCGACCAGCTGGCCATTTGACGGAGCGCCGGGCGGGGTCCCCCGCCCGGCGCCGCCATCCGTGCAGTTGTGTCCCGGGGGCCCGACTCGTCGGTACCGTCGATATGCCGTCTGCGGGAACCTGGTTAATATGCCGTTTGATTTCATCCTTCGATCCGATATTCTGACTCCGGCGACGCCTTCGCCCAACAAACCCAAAACAAATCGTGAGTTGGCCTGCTCGGACGGGCAAGTTCATTGGCAAACGTCCGAGGACGCACGCGATCATAGCGCAAGGGAGGGAAGCCAATGCGCACGCGACAATGGATGTGGGCTGGGCTCGCCGCGGCGGCCTTGTGGCCGGCGATTGCGGCTGCGGGCGAGATCGGCAATTACAGCCCGGTCACAGCCGACCGGCTCACCAACCCCGAGCCGGCCAACTGGATGCTCTACCGCCGCACCTATGACGGGCAGGGATACAGCCCACTCGACAAGATCAATACCGCCAACGTCAAGAACCTGGAGCCGGTGTGGACGTTTTCGACCGGTGTCACCGAAGGCCACGAGGCGCCGCCGATTGTCAACAACGGCGTCATGTTCGTGGCAACGCCGCAAAATCAGGTCATCGCCCTCGATGCGAAGACCGGAGACCAGATGTGGCGCTACCGGCGGGAGATGCCCGAGGACCTCTCTCAGCTGCACCCGACGAGCCGTGGTGTCGGGCTGTGGCAGGACAAGCTCTACCTGGCCACCACCGATGATCACCTGGTGGCGCTCGACGCCAAGACCGGCAAGGTGGCCTGGGACCAGAAGGTCCAAGACTACAAGAAGGGCCAGTACATGACCCTTATGCCGTTGGTGGTCAACGGCAAGGTTCTCGTTGGCGGCTCGGGCGGCGAATATGGCGTCCGCGGCTATGTCGTTGCCTATGACGCCAATGACGGCAAAGAGCTGTGGCGCACCTTCACGATCCCCGGGCCGGGCGAGCCCGGCCACGAGACCTGGCAGGGCGACGACTGGAAGAGCGGCGGCGGCTCGGCCTGGATGACCGGCAATTATGATCCCGCTCTGAACCTCGTATACTGGGGAGTTGGCAACGCCGCGCCGTGGCCCGGCGACTTGCATCCGGGCGACAACCTCTACACCTCCTCGGTCCTGGCGCTCGATCCGGACACCGGAAAGATCAAGGCCTACCACCAGTACCACCAGAACGACTCTTGGGACTGGGACGAGGTCGAGGCGCCGATGCTGATCGATCTGCAAAAAGACGGGCAAACGATCAAGAGCCTCGTCCATCCCGGCCGCGACGCCATTTTCTGGGTGCTGGAGCGCAGCCCGAACAAAATCGATTTCGTCGCCGGATGGCCCTTTGTTTACACCGACGTGTGGAAGTCGATCGACCCGGAGACGGGCAAGCCCACCGCCGACCCCGAGCACAAGCCCGCGCTCGCCAGGAAAGTCGCGTTCTGCCCCTCGTTGTGGGGCGGTAAGGATTGGCCGTCGGCCGCCTATAGCCCGAAGACGCACTTAGTCTACGTGCCGGCGCAGAACAATTTCTGCGGCAGCTTTGTCGGCGCCAAGGAGCCGCTCGAGCCCGGCAAGCTCTGGCTCGGGACAAAAGAATCGGACATCCTGCTGACCGAGCGTCCGGGCGCGGATCACTTCGGCGAGCTTCAGGCCTGGGACCCGGCAACCGGCAAGAAGGCATGGCAGCATAATTTCCGGTGGCAGCTGATGGCCACCGTACTCGCCACCGGTGGCGATCTCGTCTTTGTCGGCGGCACCAACGACCGGATGTTCCGCGCTTTCGACGCCAAGACCGGCGATCAGCTGTGGGAGCAGGCGACCAATTCCGGCATCACTGGCGCTCCCGTCGCCTTTGCGGTCGACGGCACGGAGTACATTGCCGTGCAGTCCGGCTGGGGCGTCGATGCCGAGCGCATCCAGGACAAGCTGGCGCAGGCCAATATCGGTGTCAGCGACAACGTTCCCCAAGGCGGCGTCGTCTGGGTTTTCAAAGTGAAGCAGTAGCCCTCTCCCATCCCATCCCCTCGCCTCCCTTGCAAGCGGGGAAGGGTTAGGGTGGGAGGCCATCGGCAGGAACAGGCTCTGCCGCAAAAAGGGTAGCGACGGCAAGGTCGCCGCCGGGATATTTTACTCTATGCACCGCTCCTAGGCAGTCGAGGGAGGAGACCCGATGGTCAAATTACAGGTCAACGGCCAGACACAGTCTTTCGACGGCGATCCATCGATGCCGCTGCTGTGGTATCTGCGGGATGAGCTTGGGCTCACCGGAACGAAGTTCGGCTGTGGCGTGGCACTGTGCGGCGCCTGCACGGTCCATATCGATGGCCAAGCTACCCGTGCCTGCGCCACAGCCGTCAGTGACGTCGCCGGGCGCTCGGTGACAACGATCGAGGGCCTCGATCGCGATGGGAATCACCCGGTGCAGAAGGCGTGGCGCGCCTTAAACGTCCCGCAATGCGGCTATTGCCAAGCCGGCCAAATCATGCAGGCCGCCGCGCTGCTGGCGACGACGAAGAACCCATCCGAGGCCGAGATCAACGACGCGATGAGCGGCAACATCTGCCGCTGCGGCTGCTATCAGCGTATCACCGCCGCCATCAGGGCGGCTGCTACGGGAGCGTGACATGACCTCCGTCCACGCCGTAATCGAGAATGTCAGCCGCCGCGGCTTTCTGAAGGGATTGCTCGCGACCGGCGGTCTCGTCATTGCTGCCGAGTTTGTGCCGGCGCGCACCGCGCTCGCCGCTTACGCCACCGGCGCCGAGAAGATGCCCCACGGCGTCAAGTCCGACCCCCACATCTTCGTTTCGATAGCGCCCGACGGGACTGTGACCATCGTCGCTATCCGCTCGGAGATGGGCACCGGCTCACGCACCAGCCTGCCGATGGTTGTCGCTGACGAGCTCGAAGCGGATTGGTCGCGCGTACGCGTCGCGCAAGCGCCGGGCGACGAGGAGAAATATGGCAATCAGGACACCGACGGCTCGCGCAGCCTGCGTCACGGCATCCAGCCGATGCGCCAATGCGGCGCGGCCATGCGGCAGATGCTGGAAGCCGCCGCAGCGCAGCGCTGGGGCGTCGGTGTCGCCGAGGTTCAGGCGCTCAACCACGAGGTCATTCACAAGGCCTCGGGACGTAAGCTCGGCTATGGCGAGCTGGCCGTCGCCGCCGGCGCACTGCCGACGCCGCCGGCCGATCAGATCAAGCTCAAGGATCCCAGTGCCTTCCGTTACATCGGCAAGGGCACGATACCGATCGTCGATCTCTTCGACATCACCACCGGGCGTGCGACTTACGGCATCGACGCAAAGCTTTCCGGGATGAAATACGCGGTCGTTGCGCGCCCGCCAGTGTTCGGCGGCAAGGTCGTGTCATTCAATGCCGATGCGGCTATGAAGGTACCCGGTGTCGAGAAGGTCGTGACGATCGAAGGCACACCGGCTCCGGCAAAATTCCAGCCGCTGGGCGGCGTCGCGGTCGTCGCGCGCAATACCTGGGCGGCGATCAAGGGCCGCGAAGCGCTCAATCCGACCTGGGACGACGGACCGAACGGCTCTTACGATTCGGCGGCGTTCAAAGCGCAGCTGGAGGAGACCGCCCGCCAGCCGGGCAAGGTCGTGCGCAACGACGGCGATGCCGAGAAGGCGCTGGCGTCAGCCGCCAAGGTCGTGTCGGCGGAGTACTACATTCCTCACATCGCCCATGCGACGATGGAGCCGCCGAGCGCGACCGTGCGGGTCGCCGACGGGAAGTGCGAGGCCTGGGCGCCGGCGCAAAGCCCCGGGGGTACGCGCGAGGAACTCGCCAAGAAGCTCGGGCTGAAGGAAGAGGACGTGACCGTCCACGTCCCGTTGCTGGGCGGCGGCTTTGGCCGCAAGTCGCAATGCGATTTTGTCCTCGAAGCTGCAGTGCTGTCGAAGGCAATGGGCGGCGCACCGGTGAAAGTGATCTGGACGCGCGAGGACGATCTGCAGCACGACTATCTCCACACGGTCTCGGCCGAGCGAATTGATGCCGGCCTCGACGGGAGTGGAAAGGTGGTGGCTTGGCGGCATCGCAGTGTCGCCCCTACGATAAAGTCGATCTTTGCGGCCGATCAGATGCACGAAGCACCTTTCGAACTCGGCATGGGGTTCGTCGACGTGCCGTTCGATATTCCCAACCTGCGATGCGAGAACGGCGAGGCCGAGGCGCATACGCGCATCGGCTGGTTTCGCTCGGTGTCGAACATCCCGCACGGCTTCGCCGTCCAATCCTTCGTCGCCGAGCTCGCCAAGGCCACCGAGCGCGATCCGAAGGAGATGCTCCTCGCGCTGATCGGGCCGCCCCGTATCGTCGATCCCCGCAAGTCGCCGGACGTCGCCGATTTCTGGAACTACGGTGACCCGTTCGAGACTTACCCGATCGATACCGCGCGTCTTCGGCGCGTCGTCGAGCTCGTGGCGGAGAAGGGCGACTGGGGCCGAAAGCTGCCGCCACGGCATGGTCTTGGCATCGCCGTCCACCGTAGTTTTTTGACCTATGTCGCCACCGTCGTCGAGGCGGCAGTAGATGAGAAGGGCCATGTGACGGTGCCGCGCGTCGACACGGCGATCGATTGCGGCTTTGCCGCCAATCCCGAGCGCATTCGCTCGCAGATCGAAGGCGCGGCGGTGATGGGGATGGGGCTCGCGCTCTATGGCGAGATCACCTTCAAGAAAGGCCGCGTCGAACAAAGCAACTACGACGGCTACCGAGTGCTCCGCATCGACGAATCGCCGCCGGTCACCGATGTGCATATCGTCCCCAACGGGATCGACGTGCCGTCGAGCGGCGTCGGCGAGCCGGGGCTGCCGCCTTTTGCGCCGGCGCTGTGCAATGCCATCTTCGCCGCCACCGGCAAGCGCATCCGTCGCCTGCCGATCGGCGACCAGCTGGCTACCTGAGAAACGATGAGCGGGCGAGCTTCCTCGCCCGGTCACGATGGTGCTTGGCCGGGAGCGTTTAGGCTTGGGGGAAGAGTTGGATTGCGAATTCAGATGTGGGGCACGGCGGATAGGGCGGCGTGCGGCCCTCGAGCTGGGGCTGGGCCTTGCGCTCTCGCCCCGTTTGGCATTTGCGCAAACCGATGCGGCGCATGAACGGCCGCGCGAAGGCGATCTATTGGTCGCGGTTGGTGCTACTCCCCCGGAGCCCCTGAAACCCGACGATTTGAAGCTCGACGCCAAGCAGACTTTCGCGTGGCCGATGGATCCGGCGACCAGCACCGTGCGTAACGGCTCGCGGCTCAACAAGGTACTGCTATTGCGCCTCGACCCTGAAGGCTGCGACTGCCGAAACCAAGGAGCGTGCCGCCGACGGTGTTGTCGCCTATTCGGCGATATGTGTGCACACCGGCTGTGACGTGACCAGTTGGGACCCCAATCGCCAGCTGCTCCAATGTCCCTGCCATTACTCGACTTATGATCCGAAGGAAGCGGCTAAGGTAGTCAGCGGGCCGGCGCCGCGCCGCCTGCCGGCGCTGCCATTGAAAATCGTCGACGGCCAGCTCGCCGTCGCCAAGCCATTCACTGGCCGGGCCGGTTTCCAACAGATGTGACCCCAAGAAAATCGAGGAGAGACGCCCATGCAGAGAAAACGTCGTTGCCATTTCGCCGTCGCGGCGAGCGGGTTAGCACTGGTATTGGCCGCCGGAACGGCCTGGGCACAGCAGCCCCAGCCACCGCTGCAGACCCCGGATAGCCCACCGCCGGTGCCGCCGATACTGCAGAGCTACAAGCCGGTGACTCAGGACGAACTCAAGCAGCCGCAGGATGGCGACTGGCTGATGTACCGCCGCACCTATAACGGCTGGGGCTACAGTCCGCTGTCGCAGATCACGGTGGAAAACGTCGGCAAGCTGAAACCCATGTGGACCTTGGCGACCGGGCAGATCGAAGGCCACCAGGCCCCGCCGATCGTCAACAACGGGGTCATGTTCGTCGCGACGCCGGGCAATCAGGTGCTGGCGATCGATGCCAAAAAGGGCGACCTGCTGTGGCGCTTCAAACGGCCGATCCCGGACGACATGCTGTTGCTGCACCCGACGAGCCGCGGTGTCGCGCTGCTCGGGGACAAAGTCTACTTCGCCGCCGCCGATACCGTGCTCGTCGCGCTCGATGCCAAGACCGGCAAGGAGGTTTGGAAGGCCCCGGTCGAGGACTACACCCACGGATACTATATGTCGTTGGCACCGCTTGTCGCCGACGGCAAGGTAATGGTCGGCGTCTCGGGCGGCGAACTCGGTGTTCGCGGCTTTGTCGCTGCGTTCGACGCCGAGACCGGCAAGCCGCTATGGAAGACCTACACCGTACCGAGCCCCGGCGAACCGGGCAGCGAAACCTGGCCCAAAGGCGATCAGTGGAAGACCGGCGGCGGCTCGGTTTGGATTACCGGCAATTACGATCCGGAGACTAATCTCAGCTTCTGGGGAACCGGCAATGGCGGGCCGTGGATGGGCGATCAGCGGCCGGGTGACAACCTCTACACCTCATCGGTGTTGGCGCTTGACACTTCGACCGGGAAAATCAAGGGCTATCACCAGTACCACCCAAACGATTCATGGGATTGGGACGAGGTCTCGCCGCCGATCCTCGTCGATTACCAGCACAACGGCAAAACCATCAAGGGCCTAGTCGACGTCGCGCGCGACGGCTATCTGTGGATGCTGGAGCGCACCTCTGACAAGATCAACTTCATCGATGGCAAGCCGTTCGTGAAGCAAAACGTCTTCGTGAAGTCTCGATCCCGAAACCGGACGGCCGCAGATCGACCCGACCCGGCAGCCTGCGACGGGGAAGAAGGCCGATTTCTGTCCTTCGTTGTGGGGCGGCAAGGACTGGCCGCCGGTCGCTTACAGCCCGAAGACCCGGCTATTGTATATCCCCGCCAATGAAAATCTGTGCGGCACGTCGATCGGTGAACCGGTCACCTACACTCCCGGCCAACGTTATGTAGGGGCAACGACGACCCTCTATATCGCCCCGGGCGCCGATCACATCGGCGAGCTGCAAGCCTGGAACCTCGATACCGGACAGAAGGCCTGGAGCCATCCCTTTGCCAACTCGCAGCTCTGGGGCCCGGTGCTGGCGACGGCAGGTGGGGTCTTGTTCGCCGGCGGGACGAACGACCGCTACTTCCGCGCGTTCGACGCCTCGAACGGCAAGACCTTGTGGGAATTCCGCACCAGCTCGGGGGTGAATGGCGTGCCGGTCTCGTTCCAGATTGACGGCAAGCAATACATCGCCGTGCAGTCGGGCTGGGGCGTCGACGCGGCACGCATGCAGGCGCGCCTCAACTCTGGTGCGGCCGTGGGAATTCCCCGATGTGCCGCAAGGCGGCTCGGTCTGGGTGTTCGCCGTCGATTAGCTCCCGCAAGCGCTGAAGGGCGGCAGGTCCTATCCGGCCGCCCGCTGCGGTGCATGCGCGAAGGCCTGCGCAATCGCCTCGAAGGCGGGCTTGGGGCATCAATCCCCAGGTCACCACCAGCTTGACCGCCGGTTCGTCGTGCGCCGTCTTCAGAAGCGGCTGTAGGTCTTTCGGCAATCCAGCCGGTCCCGAACCGACTTCATCCGCCGGCGCTTTTCGTCGGTTACGTCGAGCTCGGAGATCTGGATCGTCAGACCGAGAGCCGCCAACTCGGCGAGGAACCGGCGCAGCCGAGAGGCCGAAAAGGGCGGTCCGCCGGCGCAGGAAAGGTGGGCTTGAACGCCGACTGCGTCGACGGGTGTTCCGGATCGCCGCATCCGCTCGGGCAGGTTGAGCAGCGTCGTGCGGCGCACTTCCTGTTCCGGGGTGTCGAGCTCGGCATCGTATTCGTTGACGGCGAGGCGGGCGGCGGGATCGGCCTCCCGCGCCGTCCGATCATGTCGTTCTCGGCGACGACCAGCCCTGTTTGCTGCAGTACGAGATCGACAAAGCGGACATCTCCGGAAATCTGTCTGGCCGAAATCGTGGTCCCGTAGAGCAGTCCCTTTTCGGCCGCAAGCTTGCGCAACGCCAAGGTCTCTTCGGCATGGCCTGACAACGGCACCGCCAACACTCTGCCGTCCCTGTGAGTGGCAAGGACTCCGCCAATAAAATGCCGCCGGTTTGGACGATCAAATCTGCAGCAACTCATGAGTTACTTGAATTTAATCGAGCCGATTGTTTGGGTCCTCGAGCTGTCGGCAAGTCTGCCCCCTGATCCGATATTGCCATTGCGATCGGCTGCTTTTCGATATGAATTGGCGCTCGGCCTGCGCTACGGCGACGCACGGCACTCCTCAAAAAGCGGGCTGGGCCCCGCTTCGCACCTCGGTCAGCTGGTCTTCCTTCAGACCAGTCTCGGGTTGGTGTCCGGGACGAAATCGCCGGGGCTCGCAGGATCGGTCGTCACTCCCGCCCGCCGCCGGCTCCGCTGAAAGAACCCTCGACGGCGGCAGGATCACTGTTGCCGTCGTGCCGCGCCCCGTTTCGCTCTTTAGCGTCAGCGAGCCGCCGTGGAGCTCGGCCAGCTTTCGAGCGAGCGGCAGTCCCAGACCGGATCCTTCATGTTGACGGGAAAGTCCTCCTTCGATCTGACCAAACCGCTCGAAGGCTATTTCGACCTCGGCCTCCGTCATCCCACGGCCATTATCCTGCACGATGAACGCGGCGCCGCCCTCTTCTGTGCGCCGTACAAGCACATTGATCGCGCCGCCAAGCTCGGTGAACTTGATTGCGTTCGACAACAGGTTGAGCAGGATCTCCGTCAGACGAATACGGTCGGCCCTCAGCGGGGTCATGTCTTCTTCCACGTCGACGTCCAATTCGAGCAACCCGGCGGCAGCACGATCCCTGACGAGGGCTATGGCGCTGTCTACCAGCTTGCTCGGCTCGAGCACTTCTTCGTGCAGATCCAGCTTACCGGCGTCGATCCGCGCCAGATCGAGAATCTCGTTGATCAGGTGCAAAAGATGCTCGCCGCTCTGGCGGATGAGACCGACATATTCGGTTTGCCGCGACTGGAGCGGTCCCGCAATCCCGTTCTCCAGCACCTCGGAGAAGCCGAGGATCGCATTGAGGGGCGTGCGCAGCTCATGGCTCATATTGGCAAGGAACTGCGATTTGGCGACGTTGGCGGCCTCAGCGGCGGCTTTTGCTTCATGCACGGCTCGTTCAGCCAAAACCTTCTCGGTGATGTCGCGAGCTGTTCCCCGATAGCCGAGAAACCGCCGCGCCTCATCGAAGAACGGGTTGCCGCCGATGGAAATCACGCGTTCGGGATCGTCGCCGATCTTGCGTTTATAGACGAAGTCACGGAAGGGTTCGTGCCGGTCTAGAACCGCCAGATGCTCCTGCCATTTGGCCGGTTCGCTGACGACATCGACTGCCAGCTCGGTGCGGGTTCGGCCGATGCGGGTTTGCGGATCCTGACCAAACGCACGAATGTGATCGGATAGATAACTAAACCGATGCTTCTCATCGGTCTCCCAGAACCAGTCGGATGAGGTCAGAGCGAAATCGCGACACCTAGCTTCGCTCTCGCGTAGACTGGCCTCGGAGCGCTCGAGCGAGCGGGAGCGCGCCACCAGTGCCCGAAACATCAGCGCGAAACCGATCGCCCCGCAAAGCGTGCCGAAGGCGATGAACACCGATTGGCGCCGCCAATTCGCGAGCACCGCATCTTCCGCCGCCGAGACCATAGCCATGAGGGGGAAATCGGTCAGGGGCTGGAACGAGACGACGCGCGCGAATTCGTGGACGTAGCCACCGCCCCGTTCCACGCGTCGATCCCAAACGGCTAAGCTGGCGGTGGTGACGATGACAACGAGCAGACCGATCGCGGCAAACGATAGACGTCGGCTGGCGCGAAAACGTCCCCTCCGGAGATGGTCGTGTTTCACCATACGACGACATTAGGAGAAGATGCTTATCAACAAATAAAGGGACGTTCATTGAAGACCACGTGATTTTGTCGGCTCGACATCCCGGTTTGATTGAAGATGTTCGATGTTCGCCTTGGCAGCCATGCCTGCCTGGCTGTTGGGGGCCAATTGGCCGACCCGCTCCCAGTCTTGGCGGGCTCCCTCGTTGTCGCCCTTCAGGCGGCGAAGGTTGCCGCGTTCCAGCAGCGCCGGCGCGGAATTCGGCGCCCGCGCTATTGCCTTCTCGACGTCGGCGAGCGCGGGGTCGAGCCGATCGAGGGCGCGGTTTGCCGAGGCGCGGTAGATCAGCGCATCGACGCGCGACGGGTCAGCCTTCAAGACATGGTCGAGATCGGCTACCGCTTTGTCGTAATACCCCGCCGATGCGGCCGCTTGCGCCCGGTCGATCAGCAGGTCGGGGTCATTCGGCTTGAGGGCAACCGCCGCTCCGGCCGCCGCATAGGCGCGAACCGGGTCGCCGGCTAAACCCCAGGCCTGCCCAGCCTGGTCGAGTACCTCGGCGCGCAACTCGGCCGGCGCGGCTATTGCTTGCGCCAGCGCTTCGAGGCGAATCGCCGCCTCCTTGTATTGCTTCAGGCCGATCAGTGCGACGGCGGCGCAATGATCGGCCGGATGCGCTCCGCCGCGCTCGTGCCAGCTCTGCGCCAAGCTGCGGCCCTCCCCCGGGTTTTGCCGCGCCAGCTTCATGCAGCGGTCATACGTCGCCGCCTCGACCGCCGCGTCGCGCGGCGCAGCCGATTGCGCGGGCGGCTCGGCTGCCGCGGCTTTCCCCCACGCCACGATCAAGAGGCCGCACAAAATGACGTGGACAAGGCGGCGCCAGGTCGCCGTGTGGCTGGGTGGCGTGCTGATACTGGGTGCCCCTTACGAAAAGAAGAGGATCGCGCCGCTCGCTTCGCGTGCCGGCACGACGAGGCTGCCGTCCGGCAGCTGTTCAAACGAGACCTGCCGCCGGGTCAGGCAATCGGCGGTATCTTCCCGCCGCGCGACCCCAAATTCGACCGAAACTATCCCTGGCAGCGGGAAATCCGATGCGACATCGAGCGCCGGATACATGGTCGAGAAGTCATCCGGCGTGCTGAACACGATCCGGTGCGGTCCGGCATGAACGCTGGCGACCGCATCGGTGGTGGTCACCTGCTGTATGCCGAACAGCCGGTCATAAGGCTCCAGCAGCGCAGCCGTACTCTCGACCAAGACATGGATGCCCTTCAAACCGAGGGCGCCGTTCGGATGTTGCAACCATTCGGGGCGGCGCATCAGCTCCGGCGTCAAATGGGTGCAGATAAAACAGTCGAGCCCCGGCGTCTCGTCCGCCGGCAGGGACATCAGGCTGAAGCGCGGCACGACGGTGCCCTCCGGCAGCTCGAGCTGCCGGCCGAGCGGCCGCGGCTCGGAGGGGTGAAGTTCGCGGCCGAGCAGCGCTGCGCGCACCTCCTCGGGGGCGCCGGCTGGCGCAAACGCCGCCGCCATCAACCCCTCGCGTTCCGCCAAAAAGGTGTCGAGCCGCTGAACAAAATCGTCCGGATCGATGATGCCGAGAAGTTCGACATAGTCGGACGGGAACATGATGCAGTAATTCGCCGTTCCTTGGCCGATATGCCGGCCGCGGGGCGACAAGGTAAAGCCGAGCCGGCTCCATTCCAGCCGCGCCCGTTCGAGATCGCGAACCCCGACAATGACGTGGTCGATGCCGGCGATGCCGTTGTCCATGATCGCCTCTGGCTGCCCTCATCGATAAGCTTAACTGCTCCTCGCCTTGCGAGCCAGGGGACCGGTAGGCCAGGGGATCGGTAGGCCAGGGGACCGAGGGGAGAGATCGATGCTCTTTGCCACACTAGCAGCGGCTGTTCCGCCACGAGGCGGCGAGCGGGATCGTACTGATGCTGGCTTCGGCCCTCGCGCTCGTGCTCGCCAATTCGCCGCTGGCCGGGTTTTACGACCTGCTGCTGAGCCTGCGCGGCTCGGTGCGCATCGGCAGCTTTGGCATCGAGAAGCCGCTGCTGCTGTGGGTCAATGACGGGCTGATGGCAATCTTCTTTCTGCTGGTCGGGCTGGAGATCAAACGCGAGGTGCTCGCCGGGCAGCTTTCGGACCGAAGCGGGGCGATTTTGCCCGCCGCGGCCGCGATCGGCGGCATGGTCGTGCCGGCGCTGATCTATCTCGGCATCACCTGGCACGCTCCCGGCGCCACATCCGGCTGGGCGATCCCGGCGACGACCGATATCGCATTCTCGCTCGGCGTCATGGCGCTGCTCGGCAGCCGGGTGCCGACCGCGCTCAAGCTCTTCCTGACCGCACTCGCGATCATCGACGATCTGGGGGCCATCGTCGTGATCGCCATCTTTTATACCGAAGAGCTCTCTTGGTTGTCCCTGGAGGTCGCCGGCGGCGGCAGTCGCGATCCTCGTCGTACTGAACCTCGCCGGGGTTCGCCGGCTTGTTTGGTACGCGCTCGTTGGCCTCGCGCTTTGGGTGTTCGTGCTGAAATCCGGCGTGCACGCCACGTTGGCCGGCGTCGTGTTGGCTCTGGCGATCCCGTTCGAGGCCGAACCGGCGGACCACTCCCCGCTGATCCGCCTCGAACATGATCTCGCGCCCTGGGTGGCGTTCGGTATCCTGCCGGTGTTCGGGTTCGCCAATGCGGGGCTGTCCTTCGCCGGGTTGTCGTTTTCCTCCATTCTGGAGCCGGTACCGCTCGCCATCGCCGCCGGCCTCTTCTTCGGCAAGCAGATCGGCGTCTTTGCCACCGCCGCGCTGGTGATCCGCGCCGGCTGGGCCGAACTGCCCGCGAACGCCGGCTGGGTGAAGCTCTGGGGCACCAGCATTCTGACCGGTATCGGCTTCACGATGAGCCTCTTCATCGGCACGCTCGCCTTCGGAGAATCCGATACCGAAGCGATTATGCGCCTGGGCGTCCTCGTCGGCTCCGCCCTCTCGGCGATCGTCGGAGCGGCAGTGCTTGCGTGGCCGCCCGATTCACAGTCGAAGATCACATAGTGCGCCCGCTGGATCGAAAATACGAGCACATCTACCAGCCTATTATCCCGACGCTCGGAATCCCAGCCAACCGCCGGGCCGCTGCTTCCAAGCCAACCTCGCTACCTGTTCCGCCTGCTTTTTCAGGCGCGGATCAGGCTCGGTCCCTCGACTTGCGCTGAACAACCTGGGTGGCAGCGCCGACCGCATCAATATTTGTCCATAACGAGTATGGTCACCAAGATAACTCCCGAATCAGCGGAATTCGCCGACGCTAGCCCTCCTTTGCTCCGCATAGGCAGAAATATGGTCATTGATCCAACTGTCGACGATGCGATCGGTGCCATCGCGGAGCAGATAAGGACGCGACCAACCAAAGTTCGCCAATACGGTTACGACGTCTATCTACCGAGGGTTTGGAACTTATATGCTATAGACAGCAAGATGGTCCTCGCGGGGGACCGCTACGCGCCCGACCACGTAGGCCCCCGCGTGTCCCCCACTTTTATACTGCTGCTTGGGAGCTGTGCCGAGGGTGTATTCTGCGGCCCGGTATCCGCAATTTCACGGGGCAATCTGACGGCGGCACCGGATGGCTATTCCATAACACCTACGGACGAGCGATGGCTCGCTTCTGATGAACCTGGGTTGCACATCCCCACTGAGCGGTCTTGGCTTGCAGCGATCCTCACTGGTCTTTCTCCGAAATTTGGGCCGGGGTTTGTCGGACTGTTCACGACCTATTACGGCGAGGAGAAAAATGCCCCGATGTTTCGCAGCGCGCCTGGTCGATCTTCGTCAACGGGCATTGGTTGTGCGTGCGCACGTTTTGGCAGAGGGCGAGCGATCGATCGGTAAGGTCGGTGATGCGAACACAATCGGGCTGGATCTTAAGGTGGTCTCTAACGCCAGGTCCGATCCGACCTAAATTGCCGCGCCGAGAGTTGGACTGCCAATGCGAGAAAGGCTGGCACGTGTGCTTTACCAGCATCGCGCGGGTCTCTAAACTGCTGTCGAAGTGCCTTCTGCGATTTTGACAGCGCTCCCGGGCATTGCATTTAGCCCGGAGAGCGTGAAGGATCCCCGGCCCACCTGCTGCGCATTCCTCACGGCGAGGATTGATAGATATGCATCATACGATTGCCATTTTCTCATGTTAGTTTGTTGTGCATCGGGCCCCTGAGCGGGTGCGAGATTGCGAAGGGAGTTGCGGATGCATGATCTCGACCAGATAAAACACGGGAAATAGGGTGCGCGGGACCGGCGCGGGCGGTTTTCCCAAGGACTGGTCGACTCCCGCCGCGCTGTCGCCGTGGCCACGTCAACCGCGACGAGGGAGGGAACGGGATGCGGTTTGCAGTAGAATTCGCTGCAAAAAACAGCGGCATCAGCGCCCCCCGCAAGCCCCTCCTCTCCTCGCTTGGGCATGCTACATTCCGCGATATGGATCGACCGGCGGAGGCGAACGGTATGGATCTTCGGACGGTGCGAGAAGAGGCGATCGAGGCGACCACACGCACCTTCTGGGACAGGAACGGCTTTGTCCCCGATGAGGACAGCGACGAATGGGAGGCGGAGTATCGCCGGCAATTCGAGCAGGCGAAAAGGCGCCATGCGACGGGACAAGCCGTCCTCGAACCTAGCCTCGCCGTCAGCGCGCCGCCGGAGGCGGATGGCTGGGCGGTATTGACCGGCGCCACTACCCAGATCCGCTGGGCGGCCGCGCTGCGCGCCGACCGGATACGCGAGATCAAGGACCCGGGGATCCGGCACTGGCTGGCCACGACCTGGACCAAAGCGAAGAGCTGGCTCGACACACGCGAGATGCCCACGCCCGTCTTCCTGCAGAGGATCCAACCGCATTACGCTGAATACCGTCGACAATCCGACGAACGGGCCCGGGCGTTGCAGGCGGAAAGCCAGGCCAAAACCGCTGCGGCCGAGGCGCTGCAACGCGAGATCGAGGCCGCCGGGATCACGGTCGAGGGTTTGATCGAGCTGATCGATATCGCCGAACGGCTCCCTGCAATGCCGGTCAAGGGAAAGCTGGCAGAGTTGGAGTTGGACAAGCGAAACCTTCGCATCTTCGAAACCGCGGATCCGGCGGTTCTGATGGTGCTCGAAAAGACGGAGAGCGAGCGCAACGCGTACGGCATCGAGCGCGATGAAGGCCTCCTCGCCGATCTGCGATTGTTCGCCCGAAGGAACGAGCTGAAATGAGCAACCCGGCGCAGTCCATCGGGCCGAGAGAAGCGATGGAGCAGCTCAATTCCGAGGCTGGGAGGTTTCACATCTGGCTGCGAACCCAGGCAAACGCCCCGGCGCAACGCCCATGGTTTCGTGAAACCGGGCTGAACACGAGCGGGCGGATTGCCGATGGCCGGGTCGGTGCCGCTCAGCTCAAGCCCGTCCCCCATCACTGGCGATGGAATGACATTTCACCTTACCTCGATCGCATTGCCGAGATCGCCCGCGGCGCCGAAATCTCGCCGATAGAATTCGCCGAACGTCAGCAGTTCCTGCTGACCAACCCCGGGCTCGGCGGGCGCCTCCAGGTCACCAGCACGATGCGCTGCGCGGTATCGATCTACAATCCGGGCGATGTCGCGCCCGTCCACATCCACACCCCGAATGCCAGCCGCACCATTTTGTCGGACAAAGGCGGCTACACGACGATCGACGGGGAGCGTTGCAGGGCCGCGCGCGGTGATTTGATCCTGACCCCGAACGGCACCTGGCACGATCACGGCAATGACGGCGACGAGCCGGTCGTTTGGATCGATGTGTTGGATTTCCCGCTGATGGAGTTCCTCGATTGCGTCTGGCTCGACGAGGCGTATCCGGGGAAAACCGACGGCAACGCCCGCGCGCAACAGATGAGCCGACCGCCCTCGTATTCGCAGACGCTCTACGGCCGGGGCGGCTTGGTGCCGCGCTTTGTGCAGCACCGACGCGGTTTCGGACGGCATACGACGCCGATGTTCCACTATCGCGGAGCTGATGTTCGCGAAGCACTCGACGGGCTGCGTCGAGAAGAGGGAGATCCGTACGACGCGCTTAGCCTCAGGTTCGTCAATCCGGCGACCGGAGCATCGCTGTTTCCGACGTTGGATTATGGCGCGGCACTGCTCCGCCGGGGCGAGGCGACCCGGTTCAAGCGGGAGACCGCGAGTACGCTGTATATCGCGATCGAAGGCCAGGGGGTCACGGAAGTCTCCGGGCAGCGCTTCGAATGGCGAGCGAACGACATTTTTGTCGTGCCGGGTTTTGCCTGGCGCCGCCACAGCAATGCCGGTAGCATGGATGCGATCCTTTACACCGTGTCGGATGCGCCGTTACTCGATAAGATCGGGCAATATCGGGCGCAAGGCCGGCTGTCTGACGACACGGTGGCCGAACTCGTGCCTTAGCGTGGAGGGCGGGGTCACGACATGAGCATTGTGCGCGAGCTTCTCGATGACGCGATTGCGCTGCAAAGAGACGGGCTGAGCCCGAGCCGGATCGGGCTCGCTCTTACCGACCGCTGGGAGGCGGAGGAGTTGGGTGCCGCGGGGAAGGTCAAGCGGACCCGCTCCCCGTCGGGCGCGATCGAGCTGCGTTTTCCAGGCGGCGAGAAGATCGTGTGGAACGGAACGAGCTGGAATTATATCTCGGTCTGAGACCGTGCCGCGCTGTCGGCTGCAGACCTGGGCACGCGGCTCCGCCATCTCCGTCCTACTCGCGGCGGTCATGGCTGGCCCGGCAGCCGCCGAAGACATCGTCGCAAGCTACAGCGCTGTTTGGGCCGGCCTTCCTGCGGCCAATATCCTCCTGACCTTGCGTAATGGCAGTGTCGGGTATCGCGACGAGATCGAAATAACGACCCAGGGCCTACCCCGCCTGTTCACGCGATTTCGCGCCATCGCTTCGGCAGAGGGGCGCCTCGCCGCGGACCGCAAGGCAGAGCCATCGCGTTACTTGGCGGCCTATGATTTACGCAAGCGGCGCGACAGCCGGGTCAGTATGCGCTTCGTCTCGCGCCCCGGCGGGACGATCGCCGAGCGAAGTCCCGACGACACCAGCCGAAAGCCGCCGCTGGCCGAGGCGTTCCGCGAAAATTCGGTCGATCCGCTGTCGGCCCTCGAACGCATTCGCGAGGCGCTGCGTGCGGCCGGGCCCGGCCGCAGATTTACGATCCCGGTCTATGACGGTGCGCGGCGCTTCGACATCGTCGGGGAGGTCCTGCCGCGGAACAACCCGACCGACGGCACGCTGCAGGCCGAACTGAGCTTGCGTCCGATTGCCGGCTTCCGAGGCGAAACCAGCGAGGACGGCGACCCCGACGACGCGCCGCGCAAGGTCGAACTGACCGTAACCGACAATTCCAGGCTGCTGCCCCTGTCGATCACGGTGCCGGTCTTCTTCATGCCGCTGGTGATCCGCTTCGAAGAGCTCTGCCCAACTGCTCGGTCTTGCTCGAAATAGCTTGGCCGGCCATTCTGCAGGTCGTCACGACGACCCTGAGAGACGAAGATGGCCTTTTCACTGATCGATGAAGCCGAGGGCGCGGTTCCGATCGCCGCCCTGACCAAAACAGAATTCCCGGCCTGGCTTGAAAGGGCGCCGGAGCGCGAGCGCAACTGGCTGGCGTCGATCGGCTTTTCCGCCGAAGCGGGAAAGCATGCGCTGCTTCCCGGGGAGAGCGGCAAGCTCACCCGGGTGCTCGTCGGGCTCGGCGACGGAGCCGATGCCGAGGGGCGGATGTGGGCGCTGGCCGGGCTGCCGACGGCGTTGCCGGAAGCCAGCTACCGGCTCGATACGCTTCCCCGCGATGCCGACGCGACGAACCTCGCCCTCGGTTGGGCGCTCGCGACCTATGCCTTTGCGCGCTACAGCGCGAAACCCCGCCCCGCCGCCGCTCTGGTCTGGCCGGAAGCTGCCGATCGCGGCCGCGTCGAACGGCTCGCCGCCGCGGTGTTTCTCGCCCGCGATCTCGCCAACACGCCGGCCGGGGACCTTGGCCCCGAGGAACTCGCCGGCGAGGCGGTGCGCGTCGCCACGGCCGCCGGCGCCCGTTATCGTGTCATCGTCGGCGACGACCTGCTCGCCGAGAATTACCCGACCATCCACGCCGTCGGCCGTGCCAGCGCACGCCCCCCGCGGCTTGTCGACATCGTGTGGGGCGACCCGGCGGCGCCGAAGGTAACCTTGGTCGGCAAGGGGGTGTGCTTCGATACGGGCGGGCTCGACCTGAAGAGCGCCTCCGGCATGCGCATGATGAAGAAGGACATGGCGGGCGCAGCGATCGTGCTCGGGCTCGCCCAGGCGATGATGGATGCGCGGCTGCCGGTGCGCCTGCGGGTGCTGCTTCCCTGCGTCGAGAACTCGGTCTCCGGCAATGCGATGCGCCCGCTCGACATCGTCCGCACCCGCAAGGGGCTGACCGTCGAGATCGGCAACACCGACGCCGAAGGGCGGCTGATCCTGTGCGACGCGTTGGCCGAAGCCTCGACCGAGAAACCGGAACTGCTGATCGACATGGCGACCCTTACCGGGGCGGCGCGGGTCGCGCTCGGCCCCGAATTGGCGGCATTGTTCTGCAACGACGAGCCGCTCGCCCGCAGCTTGCTCGACGCCGCCGCGGCCGAGGAAGACCCGATGTGGCGGATGCCGCTATGGCGCCCCTACCGCAAGATGATCGACAGCAAGATCGCCGACATCAACAACGTCTCGGAATCGCCGCATGCCGGCGCCGTCACCGCGGCGCTCTATCTGCAGGAGTTCGTCGAGCCCGGTATCCCCTGGGCCCATCTCGATGTGATGGCATGGAACCCGCAGAGCCGCCCCGGCCGTCCCGAAGGCGCCGAGGCCACGGCCCTGCGCGCCCTCTACGCTCACATCGCTCACAGGGTCGATTAGCGGCGCTTCCCTGCCCACAGGGAAACTCAGGAAAAATTATTATTTACAGCGGGTTCACGACGTTTTCAGCTTAACTTTTAGCGACTCGTTAACGTCCGGCTTGCAATTTGACGTGTGCCTAGACCAAACAATAGGAGATCGGGTTGCGGTTTTTTCAAGATTTCATCAATGATAAATCGGGCGTCACGGCTATCGAATATGCGCTAATCGCCGCGCTGATCGCGGTCGCAGCCATTGCCGCCTTTACTCTAGTGGGGACAAGCCTCAGCACCACCTTTAGTACTATCGCGGGTCAGCTCTAGTAGCTTCCTCCGGGCGGCTCTTGCCCTCTGGCACTTGCCCGACACACCAACGTCGCTGGGATGCGGGAATAACCGACCATAAGGGTCAGATTTATGCCGATTGCGCGTAGGCTGGCGCCGGGAGGCCGGTTAGGTCCCCGCCCCGTTCGGTTTCGCTGCCTCGAGTGTGGGGGTTCGTAATGTGCCAGCTTGGCCGCGCTGTCGATCACCCGGATCGCCAGCGACGCGTTGAGGCCGCGCACCTGTGTGCATCGTCAACCGGTTCCAGCTAGTTGACGGGCCTCGACGACCCTCGATGTGCGGGTCCCGGCGCCTGCATTCTCTTCGGTCATGTGGCTGCAATTCCGAGACGGTCAGCAACGCGGCGCGCAGTCTGCTCCCGCTGCTCCGCGATCGCCTGATAGGAATGCCGCACTCGCTCCAGCACGGCGGGCGGCGCCGACTCGGGTGTGCCGCTGCTGAAAGGCGGTTCGGGCGCATAAGCGATAGAAAGCTGGATAGCCTGCGCCACCTCGACCCCACGCAGATCGGCCGCGACCCGCAATGCGCCGTCGATCCCCGCCGTGACCCCTGCGGCAAAGACGATATTACCGTCTGCTACAACACGCTCATTTACCGGGACAGCGCCGAAGAATGGAAGCAGATGGATTGAAGCCCAATGCGTCGTAGCTCGGCGCCCCTCAAGGAGACCAGCCGCGCCGCAAATCAGCGCACCCGTGCACACTGAAAACAAGCACCTTACCCCGGCCGCCTGGTCGCGAATCCAGGACAGTGCTTCCTCATCATCCATCAGCGCCTCTTGGCCGAAGCCGCCCGGCACGTGCAAAAGATCGAGCTGCGGCGCGTCTGTCAGAACAGCATCCGGAAACAACCGAAGACCGCGCAAATCCCGCATTGGAGCGGTGGTCTTAGCAAAGACCCGATAGGTAGAATTCGGAATGCGCGAAAAGACTTCGAAGGGACCTGTCAAGTCGATCTGGTCCAGTCCCTCGAACAACAACGAACCGATCTGGAGGTGGGTTTCGGGAGAGATCATGATAGAGAGTCCTCGTGCGGATCTGCGATGGACAAGGCCAATATACAATGGCAAGCTGTGGCGGAAATGCCAGATAACCCTCGGTTTCTGCCAAACTTGCCGCTCGTGGTCGAGATACTCGCGTATCCTGCGGTACAGTTGCTCGATGTCGCGGGACCGCTGCAGGTCTTCGCCTCCGCCAACGAGCTTATCGCCAAGAGCGGCGGCGAGGCACCGCTTTACGCGCCTCTGGTGGTCTCGGCCGGCGCTCCGGTCGTGACCGCCTCCGCCGGGCTGGGGCTCGTGACCGCGCCGCTGCCGCATGCGCGGGCGGCGCTGGACACGCTGCTGGTCGCCGGCGGTCCGGGTGTCCACGCGGCCGCCGCCGATGCTGTGGTGCTGCATTGGGTGCGGACACGGGCGAAGCGAGCACGGCGAATTGCGTCTGTCTGCACCGGTGCATTTTTGCTCGCAGCGGCAGGTTTGCTCAATGGGCGGCGGGCGGCAACCCACTGGATGCATTGTGCCGAACTCGCCCGGCGCTATCCGGCCGTTCAGGTCGAGCCGGACCCGATCTTCGTGCGCGACGGTGCGATTTGGACTTCGGCCGGGGTTACGGCTGCCATTGATCTGGCGCTGGCACTCGTCGAAGAAGATGTCGGCCGTTCCTTGGCTCTCGCCGTGGCGCGCCACCTGGTCATGTTCCTCAAACGTCCGGGCGGGCAGGCGCAGTTCAGCACTGCTCTGTCGCTTCAGGGGGCGGAGGATCGGTTCGGTGCACTGCACAGTTGGATTATCGAGCGCTTGGCCGGCGACTTGTCGCTTCCTGCCTTGGCCCGGCAGGTCGGGATGAGCGAGCGCAGCTTTAGCCGGCACTATCTGGAGGCGACCGGGGTCACCCCGGCGCGCGCTGTCGAGCGGCTGCGGGTGGAAGCTGCACGACATCTGCTCTCCGATACACGGCTGCCGGTCAAGCGCATCGCCGCGCGCTGCGGGTTCGGATCGGAGGAAACACTGCGCCGAAGCTTTGTGCGCCTGTTGGCTGCGACGCCGCAGGACTACCGAGTGAGATTCAGCGGTTGAATCCGCTTCGGTCCAGAAACGGCCCGGCGCCGATCGCCTGACTGCCGCCTTGAACCTCGGGACGACGCAGCGTAGCGTCCCGATCCGACGCTGCAGGTCAGGCTGATTCCGTGGAGGGGTGAGGTCGTGCCGACGTTGGATTCCCAGGTCCGCGCTTACGAACGCAGCCACCCGGGACGGCCTTGGGCCGGCATTGTCCACGGCCCGGCGGAGGTTTCTGGCGACCAGATGGTGGCCGCCATGGACGCGGTGGGCGTCGACGGTGCGGTGCTTATGGGTGAGACGTTCCACCGGGTCTACAACGGGGCGCCCTTGCGAGCTTGAAGGAGGAACCTGATGAAGCCCGAAACGGTAGGCATGTCGTCGGCGCGGCTGGCGCGGTTGGACGAAGTGATGAAGCGCCGCTATGTCGATGGCGGCTATCTGCCCGGCACGGTGACCTATGTCTGGCGTAAGCGCCATCTCGTCCATACCGCCCTGTGCGGCCAGATGGACATCGAGCGCGGCAAGCCGATGCGCGAGGACGCGATCTTCCGCATCTACTCGATGTCGAAGCCGATCACCGCGGTCGCCTTGATGATGCTGGTCGAAGAGGGGCTGATCGGCCTCGACGACGCAGTCCACAGCCACATTCCGCAATGGCAGAACCTCGGCGTCTACGCCAGCGGAATGCCGTCGCTGCTGGCCGATGCGCCGCCCAGCTTTATCACGACACCCATCTCGAGGCCGATGAAGGTCGTCGATCTCGCGACCCACACCTCCGGTCTCACTTACGGCTTCATGATGCGCAGCGCGGTAGACGCCGCCTATCGCAAGGCCAAAGTGACCGACCGCCAGACAGCCGGCGGCCTTGCAGGGATGATCGACCAGCTGGTGCAAATACCGCTCGATTTTTCGCCGGGGACGGCCTGGAATTATTCGGTGTCGATCGACGTGCTCGGGTACCTCGTCGAGAGGCTGTCCGGAATGAGCTTCGGCGAGTTCCTGCGCACGCGGCTGTTCGAGCCGCTCGGCATGAATGACACCGCGTTTTGGGTACCCTCGGACAAGACCGAGCGTTTGACGTCCTGCTATCAGCCCAAGGGCAAGGGTCCCGGTTTGAAATTGCAGGACGACGCGAGAGAAAGCACCTACGCGACGCCGCCGAAGCTTGAATCGGGCGGCGGCGGCCTGGTCTCCACGGCGCGCGATTATCTGCGCTTCTGCTGCATGATGCTCAACGGCGGCACCCTGGACGGCGTGCAGATACTCAGCCCCAAGACGGTCGCCCTGTTCAGTCTCAACTACCTGCCCGAGGGCCGCGAGATCGCCGACATGGCATTGCCCGGGATGTTCAGCGAAAGCGGTTATGCCGGGGTCGGGTTTTCTTTGGGCTGCGGGGTTAACGTCAACGTCGCCAAAACTCGCCTACCCGGCTCGCTCGGCGAATATTTCTGGGGCGGCGCGGCCGCGACCGCCTTCTGGATCGATCCGAAGGAAGAGCTGACGGTCGTGTTCATGACCCAGGTGATCGGCAGCGAGGCACGCCTGACCTTGCGCCGAGACTTGCGCACCCTGGTCTATTCGGCGATGACCGAATCCTTCGCGTAGTGGAGAATGCAAAATGGAGTTGAGGGGCGCGGTTGCATTGGTGACGGGCGGCAATGGCGGGCTCGGGCAGCGCATCTGCCACGCGCTGGCGAAGGAGGGCGTGCATATCGCCGTCATGTATGCGCAGAGCCGCGACCAGGCCGAGGGTGTCGCGCGCGAGCTGACCTCGCGCCATCAGATCAACGCGGCGGCCCTTGCCTGCGACATCACCAACCCCGCGGCGGTAGAGGGGGTCGTCGGCGATGTGACCGGGCGTTTCGGCCGTCTCGACATTCTCGTCAACGACGCCGCCTACAACATCGCGATCCCGTTCCCCGACCTCGACAGCCTGACGATGGAGGTATGGGACAAGATCATCGCGATCAACCTGACGGGACCGATGCGCCTGATGAAAGCGGTGGCGCCGGTCATGAAGGCGCAGGGCCGCGGCCGCATCGTCAACATCTCATCTGTGTCGGGCATCGGGCCGACCGGTTCGTCGATCGCCTATGCGGTGTCGAAGGCGGGACTCATCCACCTGACGCGCTGCATGGCGGTGGCCTTGGCGCCCGAGACCCTCGTCAATTGCGTGGCGCCGGGCCTGCTGGAGGGCACCCGCGCGACCGCCAATCTGCGGCCCGAGTTTATCGAGCGCTCTGCATCCACCTCGCTTCTGAAGAAAGCCGCCGACAAGGACGACTGCGCCGACATGGTGGTCACGATGTGCCGCACCGAAACGATGACCGGCCAGACGATCGTCATCGACTCCGGGCGCTACTTCCATTGACGATCTGAAAGGCCCTCGCGAATGGACATCTCCGGCAAGACCGCGATCGTCACCGGCGCCGCTTCGGGCATCGGTCTCGGCATTGCGACTGCGCTCGCCGAGGCCGGCGCGAACGTGGTCATGGCCGATATCCAGAAAGATGCGGTCGAAGAGGCGGCTCACCGCCTCTCCGGCACCAATAAGCAGGTCATGCCGGTGCGGATCGACGTCACGCAGGAGCAATCAGTGCTCGAAGCTCTGGCGGAAGCCGAACGCAATTTCGGCAAGCTCCACATCGCCTGCAACAATGCCGGCGTGCCGATGCACGGGACCCGACTGATCGACGTGCCGCGCGGCGATTGGGAATTCGTGATCGGCGTCAACATCTGGGGGGTCATCCACGGCATCCGCCACTTCGTCCCCGCCATAATGAGGCATGGGGAAGAAGGGCATATCGTCAACACCGCCTCGGTCGCCGGCTTCCAGAACCGCCGCGGCACCGACCAGGGGCCGTATTCGATGAGCAAATACGCCGTCCTCTCACTATCCGAAGCGTTGGAGCACGAGTTGGAAGGCACCAATGTGGGCGTCTCCGTGCTGTGCCCGGGTCCTATCGCCACGAACATCGCCCGCGGCGCCCGCAACCGCCCCAGCCACATGGGCGGGCCGCAAATCCGCGCCAATGAGGAAGCGGTATTGGCCGAACGCCTCGCCACCACCGGCCTCGATCCGAAGAGGGTCGGCGATCGCGTCGTGGACGCGATCCGTACCAAGACGTTCTATGCCTTTGTCAGCGCCGTTCCGGCCGAAGTCATCAAGGCCCGCCACCGCCGCGTCGAGGACGCGCTGAACACCCCGTGGGTTACCCACTACTGACAGTTGCCGGCCGGCACAGCGACGCGCCGTGCCAGTGTCCCGCGCTCAATCGTTGGCTGCGCGTCGGTGCACCGAACCCCGTGGGTGAGACAGAAAAAATGAGGACAGGTTCCCGGTGCTTCGTCACCAGTTCCTCTCCTCGAGAAAGCCGTCCCCTATTTCCCGTGTCTCACTTTTGGGGTGCACTACAGGCTCCTAGCTGTTTTTGCTGTTTTTTGCAGCGAATTATCAGCCGGCCGCATCATGATTCTAATAAGGTGGTGCTTACCCTCGCGACGAGATTCTCATGTCCTCGATGATACCATAATAAGCAATTTTGTCAATATAATACCCTGTCTTCAACGTGACTGAAATTCGGCAAGCACTGGCTCCTCGCCCGCGACGCGGAGAGGATGCCGAGCGCAGCGAGCCAGGTGAGGGTCCGAACGCTTCATCCAAATCAGCGCGGCGCACTGCTTCCGACCTCTCCCGCGGTTGCGAGGAGAGAGGCGATGGGCTTTCGCTAAAGAGCTAGCTCCTAGCTCTATTTTGCGACCATCACGTCGGAGGCTTTGATGACTGCGGTCGCTTCGTCGCCGGCGCGAATGGCGAGATCGTCGACGGCCTCGTTGGTGATCGAGGAAGTAATGACCACGCCGTTGCCGATATCGATCCGTACATGCGAGGTTGTCGCGCCTTTGCGAACCTCGACAACCTTGCCCTTGATCTGATTGCGCGCGCTGAGTTTCACCGCTTGGTTCTCCTGTGATGTCGCCTGATAATCAACGATCGGGTATCGATTTAGCCATGGCTGCGGCGAGTGCGTCGAGATCGTCCGCAACTGCACTATGCGCCTTCGTCTCGATGGAGCGATACCGCTTCACCACGCGGTGGCCGAACGGCGTCAGCTCAGCCCCGCCGCCCCCCGGGCCTCCATGTTTCGTCTCGATTATGGGCTCGGCGAAAAGACCGTTCAGCTCATCGATAAGCAGCCACGCGCGCCGATACGACATTCCCATCGAGCGCCCGGCCGCCGAGATCGAGCCATAGTCGCGGACGGCTTCGAGCAAGCGGATCTTCCCATGGCCGATCGCTCGTCCGGGCCCGAAGTCGAGACGTAACGTAAGCCTCGCCATCCCGGGAGTTTAATCGATGCGGCCGGTGCACGCAGCCACTTCGAAGATCGACGGGTCGATTTGACATCGATATATATTACCGACGGAATTATGCACTTGACAAAGTCGTGCTAAGTAGCGAAGCTAAAGAGTAAATCGCCGTATGCGATCGCGGGTGCAATTTTCTGGGCGATGTCAGACGAGCCTCGACTTCCAGGCATTCCCGCCACAGCGAAACCGCCCTGGTATAAGCGGCTCTTCGTGCGTCGCAAATGGCTCGGATGGGCATCTATTGGTCTCGGCGGGTTGCCTTATCCGCTCCGCTTCTTCCGACTTGGCGAAGACATCGATTTTGCCATCACTATCGTGCGCTCGATAGGTGGCGAATTGGGCCTTATCGCTGCGATTATCGCGTCACCGTTCTTTGGCGTAGGGTTGATTGCGTATGGTGTCGTCCATTTGCTCGTATTAGGAGAGCCGAAATGGGCGCTCCGACATCCCGCATGGACGTATATCGGGTGGTTGATATTTGGAATTTGTCTTACTTCGGTTTTGGTTACAGCTATTTGGGGCGGCATCCAAATTTCTGTACAGAAAGAAGTTGAGTTCAAAGGATCAAGAGTTACAGCAACAAGCGGCAACTAGACCTATATTTTGGCATCTAACAGATTATAACAAAACAGCACTTGGATTCGCTTTGGATCGAATACCAAACGGCCAACGTTTTGAATTCTCAATTCAATGTCTTCCAAACTCGACATCGCGTACATTAGTAGAAGATATTGGAGGGTTATTCTTACATCACAATTGGAAGATAACGGTTAATTGTCAGTTTAGCAGATTGCGGCCAGATTTCCAAGGGATTGTGGTCGCAGTGACGACGAAATATCAGGGCAAGAATATCGAAGATTTGCCAGAAAATGCGCAATTTCTTGGTAAACTCTTAAATCAAGCGCAAATTCCATTTGATTGGGCAGCTTCCGATATTGTGTCTGGAGAAAACGACGCGATGCTGTTCGTCGGGAATGGACCTAAGCCTTGAAAGGTCTGGGCAAGCCCCATCTTGATCAGCGACCTGGTGACGAGTCAATTTCGCTGGTTTCTTCGTTGCCAGTCCGATCGGTTTCGACACAGAATCAGGTCGCCCGGTCTTGGCGGCGGCTCGGAGCGCGTCCTCGATCGATAGTCCGTAAAGCGTGATCTTGCCGCCGCGCTCGGTAGGTTCCGCCTTCTTTGGGAGCTTCGGCGTCTTGGTCATTATACCTGTCCAAGCAGAGCTTCCGTAAATCTCACCAAGATCGTACCGGTTATCCCGCCCGGTGTCTGCGTCGATTTGCTTCTGCGGCGTCAGATCGGCATATTTTCCAGCCATATTTCACATATTCCTATCGCCAAATCAGAAACGAACATCCCGCTTGCGCCACGATCCGAATCGATATATGTGCTTTGCATTGAAGCGAATGGGGCACTGCAAAGGAGACGAAAATGGACAGCGCGCTTAAATCGGCAATCGCCACATTGCAGCGCCAGCTTCAGCATAAGGAACGCATGGCGAACGAGATATACGGCCAGATCTTGCGGTCAGGGAATCAATTAATCTTCTCCGATCGCAAGCCGGTTTGCCGCCTCTGTTTCCGGATGATGGCGGCGGGGCTGGTCCCAAAACGAACTCGGGGACTGAAACGCTCTCGACACCGTCCGCGGCAGGCCAGATCAATTCGGATGCGTTCTATGGCAAGCGTCTCAGCGACGGCGATCAGGGAGTATCTCGAAATGCGCCGAGCTGTCCGGTCTGGCCCGGCAAAGCCGCGGAGATCTCTGACGCGCTGCGACAGGGTGGATACCAATTCAAGGCTAAAGACGACGAAACCGCGCTCGTCGGCATGCGCGCTCTGCTGAGAAAGATGAACAGCACTTTCCATAAGGTGCCGGGAACGAGCGCGTATGGCTTGCGATCATGGTATCCGCACGCAGGGACGGTTAGATCGCAGGCTCCGCGGCGCTGACGCGGAAGTTGCGCCAGAAGGCGGCAGCAAAAATGAAAGAGATACAGCCGAATCCGAAGCCGCATCGGCTTCGGCCGCGTGAACACGGAAGCGGCAGGCTCAACCCGCTAAGTCGCGCCTGCCGCGCCGATCACCCCATAATCAAGGAGGCTCGCATGGTACCGCCTTAACCGACTAGGAGCCTTCCGGGCGGCATGACGAGGTCATGACCTCCGGTGCCGCTCGCAGCCCGTAGGGGGTAGGAGAGGCCGGCTCGCGACCGGCCCCGTCCATCTATGTCCCGGTGGTGGAAAAGCAGACACAGCGACTTAGGGAGCCGCCGCCGAGCAGGCTTGTCGGTGCAAGTCCGACCCGGGACACGCAAACTATGCTACCAAACGTTTGAGAAATTTGGAATGATCCCGAGCGGAAGCTATGCGCTTCGTGTCACCGTAAATCCGGAATGATACGTTCTTTCGTTCAGGCGAAATTCTGCAGTATATTTACCGATTTTCGCGGAAAATGGCACTGCTCGCAATAATTGGGCGGCAGAGGCGCCTTTTCTAATTGGAATCTTGAAAAGGTTGAGTTTCTATAATAGCAGATCCATCTGGATCTATAACTTTAGCCGATCCTTGGAATTCGCCGTCTCCTGAACGAATAAAAAATATAAGGGCCAATGAAGGCAAAAGCAAATGATCCTCTTCACTCTTTGGTATAACGATGTCTCCTCCTACGTACCAACCAATAATTGTTACTTTATTGCCAACCTCAAGACGAGCGTCCTCGCACAACAGCAGAACTACATCACTGTCCGCTGGATAATTCACGTAGCTATAAACATTCGCCCGTCAGTGCCCGTGTCGTTCGGACGTATTTGTTGCAGACGAGGCGGTCCGCTAGGAGATTGCCATGGTGGAGGTGAAACAATAGTTGCCGATGAAGCCGTGGGCACGACCGTTGTGATGATCACTCGATGTGCAAATTTCCTTGGAAATCTCAGATGAAAAATGCGCGCCAATCGGCCGGGTCACGCTCGATAAGCTTAGCCATTCCGATCCCAATCGGAACGGAAAGAGTTATCCCGATAACCGAGAGTGCTAAGGCCTGGATGGCGACAGTGGCGATCATGTGACATCAACCCGCTGTAAACGCTGCTAAGTTCGTTACGATGCCGACGATCGAAGTGGCGAACGAAAGCACCATAGCTCTGGACCTGGACCGTGTAAACCACGCACCCGTGGCCGCGGTTCCCGTGATATGTATATATTCTATCCTCAAAATCATCAGCCACAAGAAGATGTTCAGCAACCATACCATTATAAACCAAGCGCGCATATTATCAGCATTGGTTAACAAGTCGCTGAATTGACTAAAGGTTTCCACCTTTAAAATCACGGCGACATCGAAAATCCATAGCATGGATACAGGTCTGCCGGCGCGCTCTGGGGAATTCTGGTGCGCCAACGCACCAGAGCATTTATGATCAGCGCAATTAGAGGAAAGAGGAGCAATTCGTCCGAAAGGCAAAAGATCCCATAGGGTGCCATCCGTTACCTCGCCGCGTCATTGAGCCACAAGTTGCCGCGGAGGGTCTAGGACTTGCCTATGCGGCTAACCTTTCGTAGGCAGACGATAGCTGAGCCGTTTTCCCTCAGTTTGACGGATCGCGATACAGTGCGGTCGGAAAGTCGGAAATTGATCGATAATCCCATCGGAATGAGAATTCATCGCAATAGCGATGCAGGTGTTCCGGTGAAACATGATGAAGCTGCCACGATCCCGCGCTTCAGCAGCGCGAAAAAGCTTGCCGCCGTGTTCACGTGCGCCTCGCCGCGAGCATACTCGCCAGCGCCGTGGTCGACCCGCTCGTGACCGCCTGCGAATTCCCGACCGACCGTGATGTAGCCTCGCCATGAGTCGGTCATCAGTCTCGCGCTCAAATCGACGTTCGCGCGGACGATCGGTGCCAGCGTCTCGGCTCTGGCGTCGATCGTCGGCTTCTGCTCTGATCTGCCGCCCTCGCGCTCGACCAATGCCACGACCGGCGTCTTATGTTCGGTGCTCCGGCCGCCGCGGCCCCCTTTCTATTTCGCTTACCCGTTCCCCGAGAAGGCCCGGCAGGCTTGCGCGGCTTGCCGCCGACATAGGTTTCGTCCGCCTCAACCGTTCCCTTGAGCAATCCGGCTAGAGGCTCTTTGCTCATTGCGTGGCGAATTCGATGGCCATGTGCCAAGCCGTGCGATAGGAACCGAATTCGAGTTCCCGCTGTAGCTGAAGTGCGGAGATGCCTTTCTTCGCGGAGCAGAGCAGCGCGAACGCCATCAGCCATTTGCGTAGCGGAATGTGCGAGTCTTCGAAGATCGTCCCGACTGTGACCGTGAACTGCTCATGGCAGTTGTTGCACTGGAAAACGCCCGGTCGATGCGCCTTGCCTTGAAGCCGCGTCACGTTCTCCGTTGCGCCACAATGCGGGCATACCGCACCATTCGGCCAAAGGATGCGCTCGATCGTCTCGCGAGCCTCATCCTCGGTAAGAGCGGAGACTTTGTTGAGGTCAACATCGCGCTTGCCATCGATTTTCTACATATGAGCTAGGCGCTTAGCGTGACTTTGTCAAGCGCATAATTCCGCCCAACTGATATATCCCTGATGCAACGCCTTCGAAATTCTGCGAGTGCGTGGCTCTCGCGACTTGCTGTTCTTTTACTGGCGTTCGTGACGCCTGCGTTGGCGCGCTCGGTTGTCGACGCAACGGGACGCACCGTAGAAATCCCGGATCGGATCGAGCGGGTTATGCCGGCGGGACCGCCTGCCGCTGTCCTCCTCTACACGCTCGCGCCGGAGAAAATGATCGGTTGGCCGCATTCGCCTGGTCCGGCGGCCAAAAACCTCCTCGGGCCGAGTTTTGCCGATTTGCCAGCGCTTGCTGCCGCTCGTCCGCGACGGCAAGGTTCAAGCAGATCAGATCCAGGCCGCCCGGCCGGACGTCATCCTCGACTACGGCTCGACAGCGCCTCGCTACGCCGATCGCGCCGCGATGGTGCAAGAGGCGACCGGGATCCCCGTCCTCCTGTTGGACGGGAAGCTCGAGCGCACCCCGGAAATCTACCGGCTGCTCGGAGGGATGCTCGGGACCGAGGAGCGGGCGGCCGATCTCGCGGGCGCCGCCGAGCGCCTGCTCATGATCACCCGCGAGCGGGCGCAGGCGCGGCATGAAGCAGGGCCGATCCGGGTCTATTACGCCCGCAGCGCCGACGGGCTCACGACCGCAACCGCGGCCTCCTCGCTGGGCGACGTGCTCCGCCTCGTCGGTTTGGTCAACGTCGCCGACGGCGCCGGCACGGGGGAACTCTCGCATGTGACCCGCGATCAGGTTTTCGCCTGGAACCCCGACATTGTCGTCACCAACAATCCCGAGTTTTGGAAGGGCCGGAAGGGGCCGGAATGGGCGAGCCTCCCCGCGGTCAGGCAGGATCGCGTTTATCTCGCGCCGGCCTTGCCGTTTGGCTGGATCGACGAGCCGCCCTCGGTCAATCGGCTGCTCGGACTTTTATGGGCGGGCCGTACGCTCTATCCGGCGGTCTACCCGGAGGATCTACGGGCAGAGGCGCAGGATTTTGATTTTTACCGCCGGTTCTACAGGATCGAGCTTGATGACGAGCAATTCGAAGCACTGTCGCAATAAAAGCGGTCGGGGAAACCACATGCGCGTGCCGATGAAGTTTGCCGCCGCACTCGTCACCGCGCTGATCGCGTTCGGCGCGGGTCAGGCGGCACACGCACAGGATGTCGTCGTATTCGCGGCCGCCAGCCTGACCAATGCACTCGACGAAGCGGCCAAGCTGTTCGAGCGGCAGGGCGGCGCACACTGCAAAGATTTCGTACGCGGCGAGCTCGACGCTGGCCAAGCAGATCGAAAGCGGCGCGCCGGCCGACCTGTTCATATCGGCGGATCTGGACTGGATGAATTACCTGGAGCAACGGCATCTGATCCAGCCCGCGAGCCTGCGCAACCTGCTCGGCAACCGGCTCGTTCTGATCGCGCCGGCCGACAGCGATGTGCACGTCGAGATCAAGCCGGGTTTTGACCTGGCGGCGCTGCTCAAGGGCGGGCGCCTTGCGATGGCCGACACCGATTCTGTCCCGGCGGGCAAGTACGGCAAGGCCGCCCTCGAAAAGCTCGGAGTTTGGAACGGTGTGCAGTCCGCGGTCGCGCCGGCAGAGAATGTGCGCGCCGCGTTACTGTTCGTGGCGCGCCGCGAAGCCCCGCTCGGCATCGTCTATGCGACCGACGCGGCGGCCGATCCACGCGTCAAGATCGTCGGGGTGTTCCCCGAGGACACCCACCCGCCGATCATCTATCCGGCGGCGCTCACCGCGGACAGCAAGAACCCGAGCGCGGCGCGGCTGCTCGATTTTCTCGCCTCGCCGGCCGCGAAGCCGATTTTTGAGAAAGAGGGTTTCACTGTTCTCGCGCCTGGCGGAGGCGCATAGCCCGGTTTCATTCGCCCATCTGCAGCAGCGCACCTCGCCGGCGCGCGTCATGGAAGGCGACGAAAAAGACAGCGGCGCCCAGCCCCACATAGAACGCGTCGAGCACCAAAGCGGTGAAGAAGTAATCGCTTCGGAAGACGCCGGTGAACAGCACCGTTCGCATGCCTTCGAAGACATAGGTCGAGGGCAGCGCCCAGGCGGCATGCTGAAGCCAGCCGGGCAATGTGGAGACCGGGTAGTAGACGCAGCTGAGCGGCGATAAAGTGAATACAACAGTCCAGGCCAGGCCCTCCGCTCCCATGCCCTGGCGCAGGATCAGCCCGCAGATTGCCAGACCCAATGCCCAGCCCATGATCAGCAGCGCGACAAAGAACGCGAGGAGCGGAAGCCCCATCGCGAAGATCGAATAGTGATAGAGCGGGATTGCCAGCAACGCCGCCGGCAGGATGCCGAGCAAGCACGCGGATCATGCTCATCGACAACAGCGACAGGACCCACTCATAGGGCCGCAGCGGGGTGACGAAGAGATGCCCGAGATTGCGCGCCCACATCTCCTCGAGAAACGACATCGACAAGCCGAGCTGGCCGCGGAACAGCACATCCCACAGCATGACCGCGGCGAGCAGCACGCCGAAGGCGCGGAAGACATAGCTGCTGTTGCTGTAGAGGAACTGGCTCATGAACCCCCAGATCAGCATCTGCAAGGTCGGCCAGTACAGCATCTCGAGGGTGCGCGGCCACGAGCTGCGCAGCAGATAGAGATAGCGCAGCAGCATCGCCCAGACCCGCCCCGCCGAATATCGCAACTCGCGGCTCATTTTGCCGCTTCCAGCTCGATCCGCGGCTCGCGGGCGATGTGCAGAAAGACCTCTTCGAGGTTGGTTCGCCCATAACGATTGATCAGTTCTTGCGGGCTACCCCGGTCGACGATATGGCCCTCCTTCATCATCAGGACCTCGGAACACAGCCGTTCGACCTCGCTCATATTGTGGGAGGCCATCAGGATCGTCGCGCCGGTGCGCGCACGCCATTCCTCGAGATAGCGGCGCACCCAATCGCCGGTGTCCGGGTCGAGGGAAGCCGTGGGTTCGTCGAGCAGCAACAGTTCGGGCTCGTTCAGCAGCGCCTTGGCGAGCGCCACGCGGGTTTTCTGCCCGGCCGAAAGCTTGCCCGCCGGGCGTTCGAGAAAGGCCGAAATCTGCAAGTCGCGGGCGAGGTTCTCGATTCGCTCGCGCCGATCCGGCAAACCATAGAGCCTGGCATAGATCAGCAGGTTCTGGCGCACCGTCAGGCGATGCGGCAGGTCGACAAAGGGGGAGGAGAAATTCATCCGGGGGAGGACGCGATATCGGTGGCGCAGGATGTCCTCGCCGAGGACCTCCACTCTGCCGGCAGTCGGTAACAGAAGTCCGAGCAGGATCGAGAGGGTGGTCGTTTTGCCGGCACCGTTGCCACCGAGCAACGCCGCGGTCATACCACGCGCGACGCTGAAACTGATCCCGTCGACCGCGACGGCGGTCGGATAGCGTTTGACGAGATTGTCGACTTTGACGGCGGGCGCGAGCATCGCCCCTATATTACTCGTTGCAGGGACTTCGGCCAGTACGGGCCGGCGTTCCCAAACGCAGACCGCGAGGTCGGCCGTCGGAACAAACCAGACGAGGTCATCAGGTGAGCGACACCAGTCTCATCACCGAGAGCGAGCCAGCCACCGGCTTTGGCCGCATCAGCCTGCGTACACTGGTGCCGATTCGCTGGGTCGCGATCGCCGGACAGGCCCTCACCATCCTGGTCGTGCACTACGGCCTCGGGTATCGGCTGCCGCTTCTCCCCGCCCTCGGGGTCGTCGCCGGTTCGGTTCTGCTGAACGTGGTGTTGATCCTGGTGCGCCAAGCGGCGGCCCGCCTCGGCGAAAGAGACGCCGCGCTGTGCCTCGGCTACGACATCCTGCAGCTCGCCATCCTGCTGTATCTGACCGGCGGCCTGGAGAACCCGTTCTCAACTCTGATCCTCGCGCCGGTAACCGTCGCCGCGACGATCCTGTCGCGGCGCCCGGTGATCGCGCTCTCGATCCTCGCGGTGGCGGCGATCACCGTGCTCGCACTGTGGCACGTACCTTTGCCCTGGCGCACCGAACCGTTGGTATTTCCGCCCGAGCTGGTGCTGGGGATCTGGCTGGCGCTGGTGCTCGCGACGGTGTTCATCGGAAGCTATACCTGGAGCGTCGCGCAGGAGGCGCGGCGGCTGCGGGACGCGGTGGCCGCGACGCAGCTGGCGCTCGCCCGCGAGCAGCGCATTTCGGCGGTCGGCGCGCTGGCCGCAGCGGCGGCGCACGAGCTGGGCAGCCCGCTCGCAACAATCGCCGTTGTTGCAAAGGAGCTGGTGCATGATCTGCCCGAGGACAGCCCGCATGCCGAAGACGCTGCGCTGCTGTTGAGCCAATCAGAGCGCTGCCGGCGGATCCTCGCCGAGCTCGCGCGGCAGCCGGAGCACGACGGCGGCTCCCCCTACACGCGCCTCCCGATTTCGGCTCTGGTCGAGACTGCCGGAGCGCAGCATCAACACGAGGGGGTGAAGCTGATCTTTGCGACGGCTGGACCGCCCGGCCCCGAAGAGCCGCAGGTTCGGCGCAGCCCCGAGATCAGGCACGGGCTCAACAACCTCATTCAGAACGCGGTCCAATTCGCACGCCGCGAGGTCAGCGTCACCACTTTCTGGGACAAGGCGACAGTCACCGTCGAGATCGCCGATGACGGACCGGGATTCCCGCTGCACTTGCTCGGAAAACTCGGCGAGCCGTACATCTCGACGCGCGCCGGTGCGGCCGATCACATGGGTCTCGGCATCTTCATTGCGCAGAGCCTGCTGGAGCGCAGCGGCGCGCGGCTGGTGTTCGATAATCTCCCGGAAGGCGGCGCGCATGTTGCGATTTTCTGGAATCGTGCCAATCTGGAGATGGTGGAGAGACTTCGTCCTGCCACGGCGACCCCTCATAAGCTTCGCCCGCCGGAATTGAGCCGCGGACGGCACCAAAGGCAAGATCATGGAGACTAGCGACCGACCGAACCGCCCTTCCGCGACAGACACGCTCTCGACGGGTCTGCAGGGGCTGCCGGAATCCGAACGCACGTTGCTGATCGTCGACGACGACGCGCCGCTCTGCCAACGGCTCGCGCGCGCAATGGAGCGTCGCGGCTTTGTTGTCGCGACCGCCGACAGCGTCGCCGGCGGCATCGCCGCGGCGACCGATCAGCTGCCGGCTTTCGCCGTTGTCGACATGCGGCTGGGTGACGGCCGCGGCTTCGATGTCGTCAGCGCATTGCAGCAAGCCCGTCCAAGCGCCCGCATCGTCATGCTGACCGGCTACGGCAACATCGCGACCGCGGTTGCGGCGGTCAAGGCCGGGGCGATCGATTATCTGCCGAAGCCGGCCGACGCCGATGCGGTCGAGCGTGCCCTCCTTGCCCAGGAAGACGGGACGCCGGAACCGCCCGAAGACCCGATGTCGGCCGACCGGGTGCGCTGGGAGCACATCCAGCGGGTCTTCGAGCTGTGCGACCGCAACGTCTCGGAAACCGCCCGCCGCCTCAAGATGCACCGCCGTACCTTGCAGCGCATCCTGTCGAAACACGCGCCCCGAAACTGAGCGGGGAAATTGAGGGGGCGCGGTTATCGGGCCTCCGGAAGGGCTGACACCGGAAGCGCAATATTCGCCGAGGCGGTCACCGCGATATTGATGCCGACCGCCTCCCAATGACCGCCGCGCCGGGCCAGCAACGGGCCGCCGCTCGTGCCGAGGGTAGCCGAGCAGTCGTGGGTCAGCAGCCGCTCGCCGCGAATCATGGATGTCCCGGTAATTCGGCAGGAAGTGTCGGCCATCAGGCGATGAATTCGATCCTGATTGTAGCCGGGCAGCGCGACCGCAGTTCCGGAGGCGGGAAACTCCTTCGACAGTCTCAGCGGTTCGATCTCTGGTGGAACGGCTTCGGCGAGCTTGAGTCGCGCCCAATCCGAGGCCGGATGTTGCGCCGGTTCGGCCCCGTCAAACTCCTCGCCGACCACGTACCGCTTGACCTGCGAGTGCCGGAAATAACCGCCCCCCTCGTAGCCGAAGAGGACGTGCAGCGATCCGGGTTGCAGGAGTGCGTGGGTTCTGCGGTTGTAGAGGCAATGGGCCGCGGTCATTACAATGTCGGGGCCGATCAGCGCCCCGGTGCAGCGGGTTGCGATATTCGTCTGTACCTTCGCGATCGCATTCCACGGCGGAAGCCGCACATCGACCGCCAGACGCCGATCGACGACGCCGACACCCGGCAGGAGCTCGGCTGCGAGGTGCCCGAAAGCGAGGTGCTCGGAAGCAAGTAGAAGCGCCGCGGCCGCAATAACCGACGCCGGGCGGCGCCGATGTCTCATCCGGCCCGGCTTGCGATGCGCTCTCCGACAAACCGGTCGATCGCATCGAGCCAACGATTGCGAATCGGATCGCGCTCGAGAAACGGTTCGTGCTTAGAGTCCGGGAATTCAACCAGAGTGCCGTCCGGCAAGAGCCTAGCCGCCCGGTGGTGTGCCGCAGGATCGACAAAAGCCTCTATCCCCGCGCTGGCGAGCAGGATCGGTGTGCGGATCTCGCGGAGAAACTCGGGCCGACTGATCCTCCGCACGAGGCGAAGCGACGCGTCGAGCCAGGCATAGGTCGGCTGATCGACGCGCAACTGGGCGCGCGCCGAAAACCAGCCATATTGCAAGCGGCAACGTTCGGGATCGCTCGTGGTGCGGCTGATTTCGGGCGAGGGGATGCGATCGGGACGCCAAGGGCCCGCTCCGGGGACGAAGCAAAGGCCGAAGCCGGAGGCGCGCGCAGCGCTGGCGAGGCAGCGCGCGATAGGCCGCGGAATGCGCCCGGTGCGGATTCCGAGCATCGGCGCCGACAAAATCGCCGCGTCGAACAGGCCGGGGGATTGCCGCAGGCAGACCAGTGCGATTGCGCCCCCCATCGAGTGGCCGATCAGCAGACGCGGCTGACGGGGCGGCGGCAGTTTATTCGCGAAGAGCGCGAGGTCATTCGCGTCGCGATCGTAGCGGCGCGGGCGCGGCCGGCTCGGCCAACGCCGCGGGCGCTCGGAGCCGCCCTGCCCGCGCCAATCGAGACACCACACCGATAGGCCACGGGCCGCGAGATCGGCCGTCGTCTCGAAATATTTTTCGATGCACTCGGTGAAGCCACCGACCATCACGCATTCGGCGCGGGGATTGGCCGCCGGCAAATGGCCCCAGCGCAGCGTTGCGCCATCGGACGCGGCCAAACTGCCCCAAGTAAAACCGTGCGGCTCGAGGAATCGCGCCGGCAGCAGCGGCAGCTCGGCGACCTCCTCGGGCGGCCGCCTTGGGTTAGACTTGCGCACGTCACCGGGTGGCGGTTCGACAAGATCCGTCTGAGGCACCAACCCCTCTGATAACGTCACCGCTCTATCGGCCCCCTATTTTCGATCACCGACATGAATGCCACTCAATTGTGGCCAAATGCTGAAGTCCCCTCACCGGTGGAAGGTCAAAAATCCGTCACAGCCACGGTAACGGGGCCGCTTTCGGGTGGTACTGGTGGCAGTTACTTAGGCGCGAGCGGCGCTCGTTTCTTTTTCTATCGGCCTGAAGTGCGCGCTCCCGTCAGGCCAGCGCCGGAACTCCTTCTGTGACCGTTTCGAGTTGCCCCACGGTCTCGCGGCCAAAGACCAGCGGGATGAAGGCGCCGATCGTCACAACGACCAATATCGTGCCGAAAAAGATCGCCGGCGAGGCCGTGTACGGCGCCATCAGGAAGGGCGCCAGCACCCCCGAAAAGATTCGTCCCGTCAACTCGCCAAACGCATGTCCGCGCCCGCGCAGCGCCGTCGGGAATTGCTCGGAGAGGTAGATCCGGAAGGCAGTCGCCGCCGACAGCGCGGTAAAGCCGGTCATCAGCGCGCCCGTGACCAGCACTACCGTCGCGTAGGGTCCTGCGCGGTGCGCCATCATCATCAGGAAAAGGCCGGGCAGCGAGCCGGCGAGGGCATAGAAGATCGTCCAGCGCCGCCCGATGATCTCCATCAAGAAACCGGTGAACCCCTTTCCCGGTATGCTCGCGGCGAATACCAGCGAGGTCACGCCAAAGCTCAAGGTTACGGCGCCGCCCTGATCGACCAGAGCCTTCGGCAACAGGACCGAGATCAGAAAAAATGCGGTGCCGGCGAAGACATAGCTCGAAATCCCGATTGCCGTCCAGCGCAGTTGCCCGCGGTGGAACAACGCCGCATAGGGCGGCAGCTCTTCGCGCGCCGTCTCACCGATGCCCCCAAGCCCTCCAACCGCCAGGAGCGGAACCTGGCTGCCGGCTCCACGGATGATCCGGTTGACGGTGTCGACCGCCGCCTCGGCAAGGCCTCTGCGCAAATACCAGCGCGGGCTTTCCGGGATGAGGAAATAGATCAGCGCGGGCATGACGAAGAAGGCGAGCCCGCCGGGCAGCGCCATCAGTCGGAAGGCGTGCGGGCTGTCGGCGAGCAAACGGCCTACGAAAGGCAGCGCGGCGAACGAGCAGGCAAGCGCCATCTCATAGACGGCGCTGAAGGTGCGGCGATGCCGCGCCGGCATCAGCTCGGCGGCGATCGGGAACGGGGCAAAGACCGCAAAGCCGCCCGCGAGACCGGTCAGCAGACGCACGATGATCAGCTGCTCGCCTGTCTGCACCAGCGTGAGAAGCAAGGTGAAGAAGGTTAACCCGGCGACGCCGACCAGCATGATGGTCTTGCGGCTGTAATGGTCGGAAATCGCCGAGGCGATGAAGCCGCCGACGCAGATCATCATCGTCGACGCGATTGCGAGAAACCGGGTCTCCGACGGACCTAGATGCAGTGGCTGCTTCGCCAGAACGAGCAGCGAGCCGGTCATCACGAGGTCGTAGCCGTCGACAAACCCGACAAGGGCCAACACCGCGATCAGCATCATGTGGTAGGGACTGAACGGGATGCTGTCGAGCTTGCGGCCCAGCACGTGGCCAGCCGGTGTTGTCAAAGGGCCAGCCGGGCGGACTTGTGCCATCGCTTCATCCCGATTTTGGCGGCGGCTTTTTCCGCTCGCCTCAGTGTCCGATCGCCGCGTCAGGCCAGCGCCGGAACTCCTTCGGTCACCGTTTCGAGCTGGCCGACGGTCTCGCGGCCGAAGGCCAGCGGGATAAAGGCGCCGATTGCCACGACGACCAAGATCGTACCGAAAAATATCGGCGCCGAGCCAGTGTGCGGCTCCATCAGAAACGGCGCGAGCACCCCGGCGAACAGCCGCGCGGTCAACTCGCCGAAGGGCTGGCCGCGCCCTCGCAACGCCGTCGGGAACTGCTCGGAGAGATAGACGCGGGTGGCGGTGAAGGCCGACAGCACGGTGAAGCCGAGGATCAGCCCTCCCGCGACCATCGCCACGCCCGCATAGTCCCCCGCGCGATGCGCCAGCAGCATCAGCGCGAGGCCCGGCAGGGATCCGGTGAGCGCATAAGCGATCGTCCAACGCCGCCCGATGATCTCCATCAGGAAGCCGGTGAAACCCTTTCCAAAGAAGCTTGCCGCATAGACGATAGAGGTCAATCCCAAGCTCGCGCTCAAGGCAAAGCCCTGATCGTTCAGCGCCTTCGGCAGCAGCACCGAAATCAGGAAATAGGCGGTCCCGGCGCACACGCCGCTCAGAATCCCGACGCTGGTCCAGCGGATTTGACCGCGGGCGAACAACGCCCAATAAGGCGGCAGCTGCTCGCGGGCGGCTTCGTGGTGATCGCCGAGCGCCTCCATCGTCAGCGGCGATACCCGGCCGCCGGCGCGACGGATGATCAGATTAACGATGTCGACAGCGACCTGCGGCCGGCCTTTGCGCAGGTACCAGCGCGGGCTTTCCGGGAGCACGAAATAAATCAGCACCGGCACGACGGTTATTGACAGCCCGCCTGGCAATGCCAGAAACCGAAAGGCGTATTCGTTGCCGGCGAGGAGGCCGCCGATGAACGGCACCACCGTGAAGGAGGCGGCCAGTGCCATCTCATAGATGGCCCCGTAAGTGCGGCGGTGCTGCGCCGGCATCAATTCAGCGGCGATCGGGAACGCCGCAGAGACCGCGCTGCCTGCGCCAAGGCCCGTCAGCAGACGCACGATGATCAGCTGCTCGGCGGTTTGCACCAGCGGGATCAGCAGTGTGAAAAAAGTCGTGGCGATCACGCCGATCATCATGATCGCCTTGCGGCTCCAGTGATCGGATACCGTCGACGCCGCAAAGCCGCCGATGCACAGCATGAAGGTCGGGCCGACGGCGAGCCAACGGATGTCGATGTCGGTCAGGTGCAGCGGCCCCTTGGCGAGCACCAAGAGCGAGCCGGTCATCACCAGATCGTAGCCCTCGATAAAGCCGACGAGAGCCAGCACGGCAATGATCAGGACGTGGTAGCCGCTGAACGGGATGCTGTCGAGCTTGCGGCCGAGAACGAGGCTGGCGGGTATTGCCGATCCGACCATCGGGCGAACTTCTGCCATGGCGACCTCCCAGATCGTCTAGGGCGGTTTGTTCCGCTCTTCTTATCCCAATATGCCAGCTTAGCCGGGCGGCAGGAATTTGTCATCCGGGAAGGTAGTGTCTCACTTTAACAAGTGAGACACTACCTCCGGGAAAGCTGTATCGACCCGAAAGCGCCGTGTTATTCGTCTTTACGTTGGCGCAAAAGGAATTCGCGCCCCGCCTTGACCATTGGCACCCCGTCATAGGCGATGATGTCGGCGGTGGCGTAGGTCTCGCTCCACAGCTCGGGGAGGTAGGAGCCGGTGCCGATCGTGTCGATCGGCGCATTTGCGGCGGCCATCATGCGGCATTTCGCCGGGCCAAAGCCGGAGCTTGCCACGATCTTGACCGCCGTGAACCCGGCCTCGTCCAGGGTCCGGCGCAACAGCCAGATCGCCGCGGCCGACACCCCGGTGCCGACCAGGTGGCGCAGTTCCTCCTCGCTGCGGTAGCCGCGGATCGCATGCGGCGCATGACGCTCCAGCACCTCGTAGGAGCGGGTCGGGTCGAGGCCCTCGCAGTAGCGACTGCCGGGCGTATCTATGCGGACGGCCAGACGGCCGGCCGCGGCGAGGTCCGGGAAGCGCCTGGCAACCGCGACGGCATCTGACAATTCGCGGCCGAAATAATCGACCAGCACGGTCATCGGCTCGTCCGAGAAGACCTCGCGGAACATCTCCGCCGCGCGCACGGTCGAGCCGGCATAGCCGATGAGCGCGTGCGGCATCGTCCCAAGGCCTCTCTCCTGCCCGAAAAACCGGGCGGTGGCATCGGCGGCGCAGCCGACAAAACCGATTGCGCCGGTTTCGCGCTGCGCGACCGCCGAGCCGACGGCAGCGGCGTAGGCCATCAACGACGCCATCTCGGCGCCGGCGCAGTGCCGCGCATCCATCGCCATGAAGGCGACCTTCGGCAAATCGGCGCACATCGCATAAGCATTGTATGCGGCGACGCAGGCAGGACCGAGCTTCTGCAGCAGCACGGTTTCGAGATCGACGAGATGGAATAGCGAGCCGGTCACGTAAAGGATGGGGTCGCCGGCGCCGACCCAACTCCCCTCGGGGTGACTAAGCTCGATGTCGAAATTCTGGCCGCGTTCGGCCGCCATCTTTTCGAGAAACTCGACCGCGAACCGAGGCGCGCAGATCACCGGACGGCGCATGAAGACCGCGTAAGTTGCCGGGCGGTCACCGAAATGCCCGACGATCGCCTTGGTCTTCAAAAAATAACTGTCGGTCTGCGCCGCAACGTCGTCCATAGGATACATGCTGTCATTGCGAGCAGAGCGAAGCAACCTCGATGGGCATTGCGCAACTGAGGCCGAGATTGCTTCGTCGCGCTGCTCCTCGCAATGACGGGGCTCTAAAAGGCCGCGGCGAGCCGGGTGGCGGCACCGACCGCGTCGCCATTCGCTCTGCCCTGCCGCGCGCGCTTCAGGACCTCGGCAATCTCGAAGGCCAGCTCGAGCGCCTGGGTCGCATTGAGCCGCGGGTCGCAATGCGTCAAATAGCGGTCGGCGAGCGAGGCTTCGCTGATTGCCTGGGAGCCGCCGATGCATTCGGTGACGTTCTGCCCGGTCAGCTCGAAATGCACGCCGCCGGCATAGCTTCCCTCGGCGGCATGGATCGCGAAGGCGCCATGCAGCTCGTCGAGGATGCGATCGAAGGAACGGGTCTTGTACCCGTTCGAGGAGGTGACGGTGTTGCCGTGCATCGGATCGCAGCACCACACGACCTCGCGGCCCTCGCGCTGGACGGCGCGGATCAGGTAGGGCAGCCGCGCCTCGACCTTGTCGGCCCCCATGCGGGTGATCAGGGTCAGCCGGCCCGGCTCGTTCTGCGGGTTGAGCCGATCGGTCAACCGCAACAGATCGTCGGGCTCCAAACTCGGCCCGCATTTCATGCCGATCGGATTTTCGATGCCGCGCAGGAATTCGGCATGGGCGCCGTCGACCTGACGCGTGCGGTCGCCGAGCCACACCAGATGTGCGGAGCAGTCGTACCAGTCGCCGGTCGTCGAATCGATCCGGGTCAGGGCCTCTTCATAGGAAAGGAACAGGGCCTCGTGGGAGGTATAGAACTCGGTTTCGCGGATCTGCGGCGTCGTTTCCGAGTTGAGCCCGCAGGCCGCCATGAAATCCAATGTCTCGGTGAGGCGGTCGGCGAGTGCCCGGTAGCGCTCGCCTTGCGGCGAGTCGGCGACGAAATCCTGGTTCCATGCATGGACCCGGTGCAGGTCCGCATAGCCGCCCTGGGCGAAGGCGCGCAACAGGTTGAGGGTGGCGGCGGATTGGCTGTAGGCCTGCACCATGCGCTGAGGATCGGGCTCGCGCGCCCTGTCGTCGAATTCGAGGCTGTTGATGATGTCGCCGCGATAGGACGGCAAGGTGCGGCCATCCTGGGTTTCGGTATCCGAAGAGCGGGGCTTGGCGAACTGGCCGGCGAGGCGGCCCAGCTTGACCACCGGGCAGCCGGCGCCAAAGGTCAGCACGACCGCCATCTGCAGCAGCACCTTGAACATGTCGCGAATGTTGTTCGGATGGAATTCGGCGAAGCTCTCGGCGCAGTCGCCACCCTGCAGCAAAAAGGCTTTCCCGGCCGCCACTGCTGCGAGCCGCTCCTTGAGGCGCCGCGCCTCGCCGGCGAAGACCAGCGGCGGAAACCGATGCAAAGTCTCCTCGACCCGCGCGAGCGCCGCCTCATCCGAATAGCCGGGCACCTGCCGGATCGGCAGACCTCGCCAGCTGTCGGGGGACCATCCGTTGCCCGAAGTAAGAACCGCTCTGGTCATGCATCACCTCCTAGGTTGGAAGCCGCTTCACCATCGGCGACATTCGGATCAGCAAGAGCATGAAACACGAAAGCCGCCTCGGTGGGGCGGCTTCGGGAAAAACGCGCAAGCGCGATCCTAGTCCGCCTACATGTACCGGCGGTACCAAAATCGCGCCATGGGGCAGGGGCCACACATAGCCCTTATTTTTGCCATGGCCCCACGCTATCGGCAAGGCCGGCGCGACGCAAGCGCCTTGTGCGGACCTATTCGCATATTAGTGTGCCGTCTCCAAAATAGCATTACAAGGTTTGGTGTTGATGATATCGCAACGACAATCCTCGACGCTACGTTCGGAAAGCCAAGGGCCAAGACATCCTGCGCAAGATCGATGCTGCCAGACAGGCGCTCGCCGCGCTCCCGCCACAGAGTAATCCTGTTTCAGAGACGGCACACTAGGGGGTGCACTCAACAATGCGAGAGCGTCGGGCTGGCCGAGCGACTATGATCCACCAAATGCCGAGTAGCGACACGCGCTCAAGCGACAATCACATGGGTGCGATTAGCCAACACTAGTAAACGCCGGTGACGTGTGAGAGCAACAGGGGTTTTATTGCCAGTTTGGTCGCCTGCTTAACGGTGTCCTCGGTCGCATGTGCCCCATCGCATACGTATCCGAGGCAGCGACACGCCCGGATCGCCTCGGCGCCGAATGGAGTGAGCCCATTGTGCGTCACCGCGAGGAGTACCGCTGCCGCAGAGTGTTGGCCGATTTCCGGCGTCGGCAGCACTCGCCAGGCGCAGGCGCTCGTTCATGGGGCGATGAAGGCCGGCGTCTCTTGCTGGCCGTCGTCATCGGGACGGTTGATCAGCGTCTTTATCGGTTTCTGCCGCGGTCGCATCGTCCGGCCGCTTTTCCCATACTGTATCGTGCATGAGCAGTCGAAGTTGATTTTGGGTGGACGCATGGGGGACTTACCGTCTTCTAGGTTGTGGGCGAATCTGATCGTCATCTCGGGAACATGGGGCAGCAGCTTCGTTCGTGAAACTTATCACCGAATCGATGAATCGTTTCGCGTTCGCGGTGTCGCGGGGGTTCATCGCCATGTCGGCGCTGCTCGTTTGGCTGGGATTGCAGGGTCGACCGTTGCCCGCTTACGACGGCACGTCGCGGTCGCCGCCCTGGAAAGCGGACAACCTGAGCGCGCGAGGAACGCTCGCCGCGGGCGCGCGAAAGCTCGTGCTGGGGAGCAATCATGAAAGACCAGCATCTTGCAGTCGGACTAATGATCGGCCAGGCGATCCTGTTCGCGGTCGAGACTGCGATGATCCATCACATCGGATCGCGCGGCTCCGCGATGCAGCTTGCGCTGCTGCGTAGCGGGGGCGGGCTCACGCTGGTCGGTCTCCTCGCCTGGAACACCGGCTGGTCGGTGATGAAGACTGACCAGCTGCCGCTACAGCTGCTCCGCGGATTTGTGTCGGTCTTATACCTTTGGGTCCTGATGTACTCGTTCGCCCATTTGCCGTTCGCTGACGCAACCGCGATTTCCTACACCCAGGCGGCTTACATTGCAGTATTCTCCGCGCTCATCCTGAACGAACGTGTCACAACCCTCCGATGGATTGCAACTTCGATCGGTACTGTTGGCGCTCTACTGATCGTGAAGCCAGCTTTTCTCGACCGAAACATCGTTTATCTGGCCGCTTTGCTCGGCACAAGCTTCAACGGCCTCGCTTTCGTGCTGAACAAATATCTGCAACGCCCCGGAGGCGATTCCGACTTGACAACAATGTTCTACGTCAATGCCATTGCCGTCATATGCAACCTTCCGGTTCTGGCTATGACAACGCTGCCGGAGCCCGAAGTCTGGCCTTGGCTGTCCGGCGTCTTAATATTCGGGCCCATCGGGATGTACCTAGGAATCGTGGCTGTACGAAACGCGAGTGCTTCGAGTCTCGGGCCATATACATTGCTCCGTCTGGTCATCGCAATTATCGGTGGTGTCGTTTTATTCCGTGAGACTCCCGATTTGCTTAGTTGGCTCGGCGTCGTTGCCATCCTGTTGAGCTGCCTGTTGAGCGCCGTACCCGCATCGTTAACGGCGCAGCCGAAAGTCGCCCCTTAGCTCTTCTGGATCGCTTGGGGTCAGGGTTGGTTGCAGGGGAGTCCTGGTCACCACCCGCAGACTGCCTTCATGACTTCTTTCGGCTTCGCCGTCGTGTACCTACGGCGTAATGTCCTAGCATCCGCATCTGATCGGTGTTGGGTTTCATAGTCGCCTCAAAACTTTGCCAATCGGCCGCGCTCATTTCCGGCAAGCCGACGACCTCGAAGGAAGCCTGCGAGTAACATTCGCGCAACAGCGGCTGCACCTGAAACAGCGGATAACGGACGTGGAACTCGACCGGCGAGTTTGTGCGCGTCAGTCGAATGTTGGTAAAGAGCGGACCGAACCAGGTTTCGGACTCGATGATGCCTTCGAAATGCTCGTAGCCTTGGGTTCGGGGAATGTTGGCGGGTCCCCGGGAAAGCAACGCCCAACCCGGGGCTGTCCGCGCCAGGTAGCCGCTCCAGATCTGTACGACGCCGGGCTCGCGCGAGACGGTCAGAAAAGGCGGGGCCAAAGGTTTGACCGGATCGGGTGCTGTTTCCTCGAATAATTGTCGAAACCCCGGAAACTGAGCCCCCCGCAACGGGTACCAATCCTCTGCGCTTGCGTAAGTCCAGGCGATTTCGACGCCATCCCACACCAAGCTGAAATTCAGCGGCGGATAGATGTACCACCCGAACGCGGAAGCGCTAGCGACTGCTTCGCAATAGCGATAGCCCCGCATCGGAAGCATGCCATCGGCCGAGCGGTCGGCCGGCCGCGGAGCCGGAGCGTCGGGGATGAGCTGATAGAATCGGCAGATAATCGGTTCAGCCTGCTTCGCCATCTCTGACACTCCGTTTTCCGCGGTAACCGTATACGTTTCTAACGACGCGGCGGGAAGGCGGCGGTGATGCAGCCATCGCCGAGCCGCACTGTGCCGCGGTCGACGGTCGCGGGCTTGGGCTGGCGCAGCGGCGGGAAGGCGGCGGTGATGCAGCCGTCGCCGAGCCGCACTGTGCCGCGGTCGACGGTCGCGGGCTTGGGCTGGCGCAGCGGCGGGAAGGCGGCGGTGATGCAGCCGTCGCCGAGCCGCACCGTGCCGCGGTCGACGGTCGCGGGCTTGGGCTGGCGCAGCGGCGGGAAGGCGGCGGTGATGCAGCCGTCGCCGAGCCGCACCGTGCCGCGGTCGACGGTCGCGGGCTTGGGCTGGCGCAGCGGCGGGAAGCCGAGGGTGATCGATCCGCGGGTTAGCCGTTCAGTCGAATTCATCTTGTCTCTCCCAGATTGCACGCAGAGCAAAATTGCTCGTCGTTAACGAGCGCGAGATTCTCAGAGGGCGCAACAAGACATCGTGAAAATTTTTTTTTCTCATCGTGAAAAATACGTGAGAATCGTCGATTCATCGGCGAATGGACCCGTCGCGGCATAAGGGTTGCATAGACGGCTCACGGCAGGGAGCGTCCCCCAGCAATCCCTATATGCGGTAAACCGCTCAACCACCGAGCGGAAGAGACCCTTTTGGGGGATCTCCGAAAAAATGAAAAATTGGGTGACAAATGCGCTAGAAAGCGTGAAAATTTCGTGAAATGATCGGGAACGACATTACGCGGAGGGCGGGGCGGTGGAACCGAGAACCAGCGGAAATGCGGTTATCTTTCCGACCGGATCGGTTACCAGCGGAGCTCGCTCGGGCGAGGTCGGATCGTCAGCGTCCCACGAGCCGCGTGATGAAACACTTTTCAGCGAATCACTCGCCGGGACCCTGGCAAGCCTGCCACCTCCGAACACAGGGCGATGGGTAGTGCGTCGCAAGGCCGCGGTCGTCGCCGCGGTGCGCAGCGGTGGGATCACGATTGAGGAGGCTTGCCGTGTCTACCAGCTGTCGAAGGAGGAACTCCGGTCTTGGGAACACGCGTTCGAGATCCATGGCCTCCCTGGTTTGCGTGCGACCCGCGTTCAACAATACCGCAGGAGTTGTCGTCTGCGAATCCCTCTCGGCACTGCTAAAGCCTAGAGTTGAATCGGGTCTCTCACGGATGGGCTACCCTCCCAGTAGTTTCCCACACCAGCCTTCGCTGAGTGCGACGCGCGGCGGGCTCCAGACATCTGGGAAGCTTTAGCTATGAGACGGTCACGAAGTACCACCCCGCCTCTGCCTATGATCTTGCCACGCAGCAACGATCTGCCGCTTGACGGCGCACACTATCGAGAGGTGGCGCACGGGCTCCGCAAGCTGGCCCGCCAGTGTCGTTTCCCCGGCGCGCGAAGGGAGCTACTGCAGCTCGCAGCCAACTACGACCGTCGAGCCGATCATTTCGAGTGTCGAGCGCGGTAATACCTCTTCGCCAGATCCCGCTCGCCGCTTACAAGGCCCGCAGCGGGATTGGGCCCGCTTACTGGCGCCACAACGAAGAGACTAAGTCCTGCCCGAATTGGCCGATTAAGCGCTTGCAGCCGGATTTATTCGCGCGGCGTTACGGGTCCATTCTGACTAGAACGCGGAATTCCGGCCCGTGCGAGTGCATCGCAAAAGATGTCAGCGTGCGGGGTTGCGCTCCCAGGATAACGATGCCGGAAGCCCGCTACAGTGAGCCCCGGTTCGAGCTCCAATAGTCGCCGCGCCGACGCCTGTGCTTCCTCCTCGCGGCCGGCTAGGACGAGCGCGATTACGAGCTGCCGGTGCGCAGACGTGTAAGTGCGGTTCTCTTGCAAGGCCCGCAGAGCGCATTCGATCGCCCGCACGTATTGGCCATCGACGAGATAGGCCATCGCGGCGTTGCCGTTGTAGGCGTACATCAGCGGGTCATAAGGCGACAGCGCCATCGCCTTGTTGATCTCTTCGATGGCGCGAGCGCCCTTGCCCATCCAGGCCTGCGCCGCGGCGCTCCACATCCAGGCCGGTGCGGCATTGGCGTTGATCCGCAGTGCTGCCTCGAAACGGCGGAACGCGAGATCGAAATCCTTGTACAGATACGACGCTACGTGACCGTGAACGGCGAACGCCATCGGTTCCATGCTGTTGCATTCGATGGCCGCCCGCGCATAGCGGTCGGCTTGCATCGTATCATCCGCCGGATCCGGCGACCATCCCTGTCCGACCCGCAGCACATGCCAGCGCGCTCGCCAGGCGAGAGCGGCGGCGTAGTGCGGATCCTTTGTGAGCGCAGCGTCGAACAGCGCTTCCGACGTCTCGAAGACCGGGCGCGAGGAATTGTGCATGTTCTCCTGGGCGCGCAGAAAGAGGTCGTAGGCTTCCAGGCTGTCCGGCCGCTTGACGCGAATGCGCTTCATCTCGGCGGCATGCAGGTGTGGCGCGACCTTTTGCACAATCATCTCGCACAAGCGGTCCTGAACCTCGAAGAGGTCGAGAAATGTTTCATCCAGCCTCGAGAGCCACAGCGCCGCCTCCAGCTGCGTGTCGGTCAGCTCGATCGTCAAACGCAACCGGTCGCCGAGGACCCGCAAACTGCCCGAGAGAACGTAGCGGACCCCCAGCACATTGCCGATCTCGCGCGGGTGGCGATCCTGGTTTCTGAAGGCCAGTGTCGACAGCCGAGAGATCACGAAGAAATTCGGGACGCGCGACAACGCTTCGATGAGATCCTCGACGAGCCCTTCGGCAACGAAGTCGTGTGCCGGATCGCCGGTGATGTTGCGAAACGGCAGCACTGCGATCGAGGGTTCACGCCGGCGCTCGGGTCCGGGGTCGGATCCGAGAGCGGCCGCCGGATCGCTGTGCTTTTCGACGCTCCAGCGCGCGGGCGGCGGGGTAAGCAAACTCGCCGCCGCGGTCTCACTCGAACTCGACGCCTGCAGGTCCCGCAAAGATCGCCGGGGAAGTCATCTGGGGCAATTCGACGCGTACGGCTTCATAGACGGCAGTGGTCTCCTCGGAGGGGGGCAAGTCGAGCACGGTCACCAGCGCCTGCCGACAACGCTCGAATTCGCGAATCGCCTGGGCGCGGTCGCCCATTTGCGCGAAAGCCTTCATCAGGCTGCGCACGGCCCCCTCATGTGTCGGTTCGAAGTTAATCAGTCGGCGCGCGGCCGCCGCGCGCACTTCCGGTTTCGCGTTCTGTTCCGTCAGGCGGTCGAGCTCCGCCTCCAAAATTTTCCGCACGCGATCCTCAAAGCGCGTTCGCTCGCCTGCGAGCCAGTGATCGAACGCGGGCGTGATCCCGTCGAGATCTTCGAGGAGACGTTCGCTATAGGGCTGGACGAGGTTACTGGAGTCCGCGGTCGCGTCGGCGCTCGCATCGAGGATGGCGAGCGCGTCGATCCAGCACTTCCGGACATCGATGCGGACGCTGTCGCGACCGATCTCTACGAGGCCAGAAACGTGGCGATTAACGACGCCGTTGAGCTCCGAAAGGGATTGACGCAAGCTCATCCGGGCCTGCGCGTCGGCCGAGCGGTCCCATAAGAGGCCGATGAGACGGCTTCTCGAAATGCGCTCACCTTGCGTGAGGCACAAACAGGCCAGTAACCCGCGTGTTTTTCGTCCGCGCGGCAAGAAATCGGCCCCGCCGGGCGCGATGGCCCGCATGGCGCCGACCAGATAAATTCTTGGCAACGCCCGCGGCACCCACCCGCCTGCATAAGGAGCGATGTATTCTTCAGTCGGGCTAAGATTCGATTTCACCGCCTTCGCCCTTTCCGGGCGTCCCGGATGACACGAAGCGAGCATCTCGGGCGCCGTATCCCTTTGCCGGTCCTCCCTACGCCGGGATGCATTAACCATATTGTCAAGTGCGCGAGCAAACAAAGTGTCATCTCTTGCGAGCGAGGAGCGGTCGCGATTGGCACCCGCGCTATATCTCACGAAGGTGTTGCCGGGTAAACCTGATCCCGCGGCATCGGCGACCGCCGGGGCGGCGCTCGCGTGGACGGCAAGATACCAGCTCTGCCGGTTCGGGCAACCGGATCTCTCGCCTGGGCAAATGATTGTGGCACTGGCGACTTTGCGGCAGACAGTCTAAGCTGGGCGATGTTAGCAAAGCTCCAAATTACCCCAAACCCGACTTTGGCAGCTTTAAACATTAACTCTGCACGCAAATGCCCCCTTATAATCAGCTCGACGGCCAACCGTAGTGCGTGTTGACCCGATCAGGGACAAGGGAGATAAACTGTGAACTGAATGCGTGTGCTCCTCAACCTCTGTGTTGCATAAGCGATGGGCTGAGCTCGAGGACGAGCACCATGAGCTCGCCATTGCAATCGACGTCGCCCGGGCGCGGAAGACCGACCTTGCACCAGTGCGCGACCAGCAAGCGCCGCTCCTGCTCGAAATTAATTCCCTGTCGCGGAAATCCGGGATGCGCCGGCGACGACGCTGGAAGACATCTGCGCCTTGCTCGACGTCGCGCTTGAGCACGAAGTTGACCTTGCATCCGACATCGGTTTCTATGGGCTGGCGGATTTTCCTATGCTCCGTCGGCTCTTATGTGTTCTAGTGTGCCGTCTCTGAAACAGGATTACTCTGTGGCGGGAGCGCGGCGAGCGCCTGTCTGGCGGCATCGATCTTGCGCAGGATGTCTTCGCCCTTGGCTTTCCAAACGTAGCGCCGAGGATTGTCGTTGCGCGCGGCCAGGAACGCGATGATGGCGTCGGCCAATTCTCGGGTCGAGGCAAAGCTCTTCTCGGTGATGAACTCGGTGAGGTCGCGGAAGAAGCGCTCGACCAAATTCATCCAGGAGGACGAGGTCGGCGTGTAATGCATGTGAAAGCGGGTGTGGCGATCGAGCCATCGGGTGACCGCGGGATGTTTATGGGTGGCGTAATTGTCGGCGATGATGTGGATGTCGAGATCGCCCGGGGTCTCTTCATCGATGGTTTTGAGAAAGGCCAGCCACTCCTGATGGCGGTGGCGTGGCGCCAAACGGGTGATCAGCTTGCCCTCGAGATAATTAAGCGCGGCAAACAAGGTCAGCGTGCCATGTCGCACGTAATCGTGGGTCTTGGTGCGAATGTGACCAATGCCAAGCGGCAACCCCGGTTGCGTGCGCTCCAATGCCTGGCATTGTGATTTCTCGTCGCAGCACAAGACCAGCGCCTTGTCCGGCGGGTTGAGATACAGCCCGATGACGTCCCAGAACTTCTCTTCAAAGCGCTTGTCGTTCGACAGCTTGAAGGTGCGCGAGAGATGCGGCTTGATGTCACTGACCGCCCACAGGCGCTGCACGCTGGCTGGCGAGATCCCGGCGGCGCGGGCCATCGTGCGGCAGCTCCATCGCCCCAGATGAGCCGGCGGCGTCACCGCTTGCTCCACTACCTGCTGCACCGCCGCCTGCGGCAGCCAGGGTTTGCGCCCGCGCCCGGCGCGATCGTTCAACCCGTCCAGCCGGTGCAGCGCAAACCGCCCGACCCAGCGGTTCACCGCGACGCGTGAGATCCCCAGCTGCTCGGCGATGCGCTGTTGGGTTAGACCTTGCGCACTCAACACGATGATCTCAGCTCGCCGACGATCCCGCACCGATACCGTCGTCGCGCGAGCCCGGCGGCTCAGCTCCTCAGCCTCTTCCCGAGCTAGCTCGATCTTGTGACGCGCCATAACCAAATCCCCCAATCGACACGCCAATATATCATCAACACCAAACCTTGTAATGCTATTTTGGAGACGGCACGCTAAGCGGGTAACGTGCCGGGGGTCGAATTCAACTCCCTCCGGAGGTGGCTGTCTCCGGGCCAGTTCGGAAGCGCTACAGCTTACCCATGCATAAGTCAGTCAACCGCTTCTGCCGGGAAAACGAGGGCGCGGCGTTGATTGAATACGCTATCCTTATCGCCTTAATCGCTGTGATCTGCGCGACCGCCGTTGCAGCTCTCGGCACTGAGATCAACCCGCTGTTCAGCAAAATTTCCAGGTCGCTGTCCATCCTGTAATTGGCCAGTGCCGAGCCGGACTGGTTACCGTCGGTGTCCTCGCTCCACCCCGCCAGAGTAGGCAATTTCGGCCCGTCGCGTGAACGTGGCGCTCTCGACTACGGCGGGTGGGTCGGGAACGGAAGCTCGGGTGGCGGCCCGCGGAGACCGCTTTACGGCGGGACCGAGGGTTCGAAATCCATCTCCCTCCACCAGCGAGTCGAGTGCGAACTCGGTCCAGGTGGCTTTAGCCGGCGGATATTTCGCCAGAGGGCAGGATCGCGACGGGATTGGTGATTTCCGCTCGGAGCGGGCGGGGTCTGGGCGATTTCCGGGGATGCTTTTTCAAAAAGCTCTTCCCTTGCGAGTCGGTTGCGCCGTTTGACGCGGTAAGGTTGCGGGGAACGGCAGCATCGTCAACATCTCATCGACCTACGGCCACAAGGGTGCTCGCGGCGCGTCGGTCTACGCGGCCGGCGAGCACGCCGTGGAAGGCATGACCAAGTCCGCGACGCTCGAAGCCGCCGCCTTTGGCGTGCGCGTCAACGCCGTGGCTCCCGGTCCAATCGAGATCTGGAGTGTCAGAGCAGGTCGCATAACCGACCTGCCCGTCCGCTGCACCGCCTGACCACTCCGCCGCACGCCGCTTCCCTCGGCCCGCGTGGCGCGAGAGTCCGGCAAGGGATTGTGATCAGCAGGGGCGGACCGATCGTGTAACGTGCCCTTAACAGCGAGACACAAATTTTTACAAAAAAACGCGTCGTGCGGGGTCGGCGGTGTGCGGCAATCTGTCATCTTAATCAAACAATTTAACTAAAATTTTTGGTACCGGGGTGTCGAGCGGGTTGCCTGAAAAAAGAGCGGATCGCCCGAAAATAAGCACATTCCCTGGTCAAGCCGAAGGAGGGAACAGCATGCGTCGTCGAGATACAGCGACACTCATAAAAGCAGCTTTCGCAACGATGCTGGGGATCCTGTGCGTTCCCCACCCCGTGTCCGCCCAAACCCTTCCCTCACCAAATCCACCGTACAACCCGTACCCGGCATTGCCTGGCGCTATGCCGCCCAGCATTCTCCCTCCCGATTTAAATACGGAGATTCCAAGGGTTCGACGCGAAGTTAATACGGTCTTCCGCCGTTATTTCGCGGAATGGCAAGCAATGTCACCGGTGCCGACGTACGCGGGGAATCCGCCAATACTCGTTCCAAACGGATATGACGCACAACGCATACTCGGGGGGCTGCTGAATTTCGACGAGACCATGTCGCCGTTCCAAAACGAGGCCTGCGCGTTCTGCCACATGCCGTATGCTGCGTTCAGCGGGCCGATCCAGTCCGTCAACCTGACCATGATCGCGTATCCCGGATCGTTTCACTTTCGGGCCGCCAAACGCACGGCCCAGCGGTACACCTATTCACACACCTTCCCCGTGCTGAACTACAACACGACACAGCAGCTGTTCTTCGGCGGAAACTTCTGGGATGGGCGTGCAACCGGATACAAGCTGCAGACTGCCGACGCCGAACAGGCGCAGGGCCCGCCGGTCGATCCGCTGGAAATGGGCAATCCCGACATCGCTTGCATCGCCTACAAGATATCCCTGACACCGTACCTACGGCTGTTCCAGCTGGTCTGGGGCGACTTCTTCAACATCCAGTGGCCGGCCGACACCGCGCAGATCTGCGGCACCCCCAATGGTGCGGAGATATTCGGGGGCAGCGCCACGCCGATTGGGCTAAGTCTGGATGACCGCACCAAGGCAACCAACATCTATGATCATTGGGGGCAGTCGCTTTCTTTCCTCGAACGCTCGCCGGATATCAGCCCGTTCAACTCGAAATTCGACTTCTTCCTGAAGGGCGAAGCCACTCTAACGGCGGACGAGATGGCCGGTTACCAGCTGTTCAACGGCAAGGGCAACTGCAATTCATGCCACGTTGACGGCCGGTCCACCACTCTGACGCCGGGCCAGACCGACACCGGCAACCAAGCCAGTGTACAGCCGCTGTTCACCTGCCACGGCTTTGCCAATGAAGGTCTGCCGCTCAATCCCAGGATCTCGTTGCTCTATGAGAACAAGATGGATCGCTTCGGGTTCATCCCCAATCCCGACGGGTTCGGCTGGCGCGATTTGGGGCTCGGCAATTTCCTGAGGAGTGGCCCGCAAACCTTCCCCGATCCAAACCAGCCGGAATGGCTGTCGCTCGCGCCGTCGGTGGACGGCCAAATGCAGGTGATGACGGCGCGCGATGTGGCATTGACGCCGCCGCAGTGCCCGACCACCGAGGCCGGAACGGGGCAACCGTACTTCCAGAAGGAGTTCTTTCACAACGGCTACATCAAGAGCCTGAAGCAACTGGTGCACTTCTACAATACGCGCGATTACCAAACGAATCCGGTGGGGCAGAGTTTTGCGTTTAATGTGACATCGGGGCACTGCCCGTCGGGAACAGTGGAAAGAGTGACCTGCTGGCCGCAGCCCGAGGTCCCGAACAACCTCGACATGACGACCGGCGCCCTCGGCTTGACGGATACGGAGGAGAACCAGATCGTAGCGTTCCTGCAAACGCTGACCGACGGTTTCAACCCGGCCGACCCCACCGTCAGCACCTACAAGAACATCGACACCTTTACCGGTGCGTGCTCGACCGCGCTGCCGGGTGAGACGGCATCGAACCAGGGTAACGAGACCATCATCCCCACCTTCAATCTGGCTCAATTCCCTTGTGCGGCGGATATCTGCGGTGTCGCGCCGGTGCCGGGACCGAAGCCGATCCCATAATAGCGCCTGGAAGAGGTATGGGGGGCCGCCCGCGGCCCCCCATATTCGAAAATGAGCACAATCGCCGACATCAAGATTCCCGACACCAAGATGGCGCGTGACGTGACGGAGTTGATCCGAGATACGGAGCCGGATCTGCTATTCCACCATTCGACGCGTGTCTATCTGTTCGGCGCATTGACCGGTCAGCGGAAGGGTTTGGCCTACAACCCCGAGCTTCTCTATGTAGGCGCGATGTTTCACGATATCGGGCTGACAAAGGCATATCGCGATTCGACAAACCGTTTTGAGGTGGACAGTGCGAATGCAGCGCGGGACTTCCTGCACCGCTATGGGATCCCGGAAGTTTCGGTCGAGACTGTGTGGGATGCGATCGCGCTGCACACCACGCCCGGGATTCCAGAGCACAAAAAGCCCGAGGTTGCGCTCGTGACCTCGGGCGTCGAGATGGACGTCCTTGGTTTGGCTTATCAAGACTTCACGCCGAAACAGCGAGAAGCCGTGGTGGCGGCCTATCCTCGTGGCACGAGTTTCAAGCACAACATCATCGATGCCTTTTACGAAGGCATGCGCCGTCGACCCGACAGCACCTTCGGCACCGTCAATGATGATGTATTGGCGTTCAAGGATCCCCGCTTCAAGCGCATCGACTTCTGCCAAGTGATTCTTGGATCAGCCTGGGCCACCTGATCCGGCATTCGATCCGACCGATGCGGCAGCTTGTCGGCGGACGGGTGTACTCGCTGAGGATCGACGACTTGATACGGCGACGCAGGAGTTTGGCCCTAATGGATAAGGGTTGTCCCATCAATAGACTGCTCGCAAAACTGGCGATTGCCGGCGCGGCCGGCAGCCTACTCTGCTCCAGCCCAGTCGGCGCTCAGAACCCTCCTCCGCAGAAGCGGGCCGAGCACGTCGAAATCCTAAAGGGCCCAGGGCTCGAAACTTCCCACGACGACCTCGCCATCATCAGATGGACTAGCACCAACCCTGGCGGGGATGACGATCATTGGGCGGTCGCACACTACGGAACGGATCCCAACGATTTGAGCGAGACCGCAAAAAATCACATCCGGCTCAACCGCGGCCATGCGGAGACGATTTTTCGGGTGCGCCTGCAACCTCTGAAACCGGACACCACCTACTATTACAAGGTGACGTCAATGGGGACCGATGGGCAGAGCGATGAGGTGGAGAGCTCTGTCAACCACTTCACCACCGCCGCCCCGGGCCAGCAAACCAGCGCTCACCCGCCGCCCGAGTAACGGGCACCAGTAGGGGCCGGCATGGATTACGAGGGCTTCTTCAGAGATCGCCTGGACGCGTTGCGTGCCGAGGGACGCTACCGCGTCTTCGCCGATCTCGAGCGGCGCTGCGGGCGCTTTCCGCGCGCCTTCGACCACCGCGTCGGCGCCGAAGTCACGGTGTGGTGCTCGAACGACTATCTCGGCATGGGGCAGCACCCGGCCGTCCTCGAGGCGATGGAAGAGACGTTGCGGGCGGTCGGGGCCGGCGCCGGCGGCACCCGCAACATCTCGGGCAACAGCCATTTGCACCTGTTGCTCGAACGCGAGCTCGCCGATCTGCACGGCCGCGAGGCGGCGCTGGTCTTCACCTCGGGTTATGTCGCCAATGACGCGGCGCTGTCGACACTGGCGCGCGAATTGCCGGGCATGGTGGTGTTTTCGGACGCTTCCAACCACGCTTCGATGATCGCCGGCATCCGCAACAGCCGCGCCGAGAAACACATCTTCCGCCACAACGACCCGGCCGATCTCGCGCGCCTGCTCGACCACGTGGCCCCCGGCCGGCCGAAGCTCGTGTGCTTCGAGTCGGTCTATTCGATGGACGGCGATATCGCCCCGGTCGGCGATTTGTGCGACGTCGCCGATCGCTACGGGGCAATGACCTATCTCGACGAGGTCCATGCGGTCGGGCTCTACGGCCCGCGCGGCGGCGGCATTGCCGAGCGCGAGAGAGTCATGCATCGCCCGACCGTGATTCAGGGAACCCTCGGCAAGGCCTTCGGCACGATCGGCGGCTATGTCGCCGGCTCGGCGGCAATCGTCGATTTTCTGCGCAGCCACGCGCCTGGGTTCATCTTCACGACGTCGTTGCCGCCGGCGATCGCCGCCGGCGCGCTCGCCGCGATCCGCCATCTGAAGGCGAGCGCGGCCGAGCGCGAGCGCCATCAGGAACGCGCGGCGCAGCTGAAGTGCCGCCTCGCTGAAGCCGGCCTCCCGGTGATGCCGAGCCGGAGCCATATCGTGCCGGTGCTGATCGGCAACTCGGTCCTGTGCAAGGCTGTCTGCGACGAGCTGTTGCACCGCCACCGGATTTATGTCCAGCCGATCAACTACCCGACCGTGCCGCGCGGCACGGAGCGGCTGCGACTGACCCCCTCGCCATTGCATAGCGAGGCGGACATCGACGAGCTCGTCCGGGCGCTCTCGGTCATCTGGTCGGAACGCGATCTGCGGCGGGCCGCCTGAGTGTGGCGGATTAGTGCAGGTAATCTGCCGTCCCACGTTGGGTTGGCAGGTTACGCCTTCGGCTAACCCGCCCTACGCCTGCTACGGAAATCTCGGGCGGCTCGCAACCGCGATAGACGGCAAGCTCGTCCGCGCCAAAAGGGGCGAGCGGCACCGGCTGGCCGGTCAGCTCGAAATGAAACTACACCGGGGTGATTGCCGGCAATTCTGTGAAAACAGAGTTAGGCCAGACCGCTCCTTTGGTCGAGTCGGGTGTTGACGCGCCTCCGGCGCGGCATTCGAGCGCACAACGCCGGTGAATCGGTAGCCGCGGCCGAATTCAGTGCGGATGACATCGCGGTCCGCGCCCAGCGCCTTGCGCAATGCGGAAACCTGAACCTTGAGGTTCTCTTCCGACACGACGATATCCGGCCACACTCGGCTGACGAGCTCCTCTTTAGTCAGGAGCAAGCCGTCGGCCTCCAAGAGGACCAGAAGGAGATCGAAGGCGCGCGTGCCGAGCTCGACCGGCACATCGTCGGCGAGCAGCTGCCGCTGGCGCAACAGCACGCGGAAACGGCCGAATTCGAGAGCGGCGTCGGCTGTTGCCGGGCTCGGCCGGTTCGCGTCTAGCGGCGGCGGGTTTTCGCGCCAGAGGGCGGGCTTCGAATGAGTATTCGTGTTCATTGTAGCCCATCGCCTCGGATTGTGGCGTCTTGCAATTTGGCGCGGCTTCGCGCGGAGGTTGCGTCGCTGCATAAGCGCCTTCCAAACAAAGGGGTTGAATGTCAGGATCAAAGCTAAGGGAGCGGCTTGGACCGTGCTATTGCATCGGCGGATGAATGACTGCCGCTTGAGAATCAATCTCATTAAACTTTGGTATAGAACAGCGCTGGAAGAGCGCGGCTCGGCCGAAATAGGCAGTCTTGGCGGAGGCGCGCCGGCTGTGACTGCCTAATAGCTCTGAGACTTTTCCCCGGTGAGGTTTAGGCTGTCGGCCATCCGGGCCAAATCAGGTAGAGAAGCCGCCTGCATCTTTCGCATGACCTGGCCGCGATGGACTTTTACCGTGATTTCGCTAACGCCGATCTCGTAGGCGATCTGCTTGTTGAGACGGCCGGCTGCGACCAAGGCCATCACCTCACGCTCGCGCGGGGTGAGGGTCTCGAAGCGCGCCCGCAACCCGGCCAGAGCTTTTTCGTCATCGAACCGAGCGCGGTCGCGCGTGACGCCGAGCTGGATCGCGTCGAGCAAATCCTGATCGCGGAATGGCTTGGTAAGGAACTCGATCGCGCCACCCTTCATCGCCCTGACGGACATCGGGATGTCGCCATACCCGGTGATGAAGATGATCGGGAGGTGGATATTCGCGGCGGCGAGCTCTCGTTGGAAATCGAGACCGCTTCGTCCGGGCAGCCGGACATCGAGCACCAGGCAGGCCGGTCCGTCCGGCGGACCCGCCTTGAGGAATTCATCCACCGAAGTGAACAACTTGGCCTGCAGCCCGACGGATCGGAGCAGGCCGCCGATCGACTCCCGGATTGCGGGGTCATCATCGACGACGATAACGGTTGGTATCGCCTCGGTCATCGTCAGCGCTCGCCGGCACGGTCGTAATGTTGCAGACGCATCCTTCCTACGCCGAGCAGGGCGACGCGTGGCAAAGTACGGCCGAGAGGATAGGGATAGCGCGGCACCGAGCGATCCTAAGAGGTTGCCTCGCGAGCAGCTACAGATTCCTTTGATATAGGAACTCGCCCGAGCGACAAGGCACTTTGTGAGCTGACCGCACCGCCACACTCCCAAGGGGCGCCGGCACCTCCTTGCCTGGCATAAAAGTTGAGAGCCGCCGTGTTAAGCTGGAGAGAGCGTAAAGATCGAGCCGGAACCATGATGAGGCTTCAAGCGCGCTCATGGCGGAGTGCCACCTCCGCGCTCCTCCCGGTCGCGACCGCCGCTCTCGCGGCTGGGGTGTTCGTTGCCGAAGCGATCACGTCGATGAAACTCGTGGTCGCCGTAGGTTACGTGGTCGTGGTGCTGCTGGCGGCCCGTTTCAGCAGCGCGCGAGGCATCGTGCTGGTCGGTGCCGGGTGCGTGGGTCTCACACTGTTGGCCTTCCTCTTGCCGGGTTTCAGCGAGACGGAGGCTGGCGGCACCGGAGTCAAAGCATCGATCAGTGCCGCGGTAATCGGGCTGACGACCTTTCTCGTTACCGAGCAGAAGCGTGCCACGGAAGCGCTGCGAGAAAGCGAAGAACAGTGGCAGGAAGTATTCGAACACAACCCGGTCATGTATTTCATGGTCGGCCCAACCGGGACAGTGCTGTCGGTGAACGCTTTTGGCGCCGCTCAACTCGGCTATACGGCCGCCGAGCTAATTGGACAATCGGTGCTGAACGTATTTTTCGAGGAGGACCGAGAGGTCGTTAAAAGCCGTGTGGCAACCTGCCTGCAAGAACTCGGCCGTTCGCATAGCTGGGAGATCCGCAAAATCCGCAAGGACGGCACGACGATCTGGGTACGCGAGAATGCCAAGGCGGTGCGGCGGTCGGGTAATGATGCGATTGTCTTGATTGCCTGCGAAGACATCACCGAGCGCAGGCGCGGCGAGCAGCGCGTGGCGGCGGCATACGCCGTCACGCGCGTTCTGGCCGAGGCCGACAGCCTCGCCGCCGCCGCTCCGCATATTCTTCGGGCGATCGGCGAGAACCTGGAATGGGACTGGGGCGCTCTGTGGAGTTTCGATTGGGAGCGCGCGCAGGAGGGTGCCCCGCTCCGGTGCGATAGCTTGTGGCACGGGCCGGATATCGAGACCGCGGATTTTGCCACGGCCACCCGCGAGCGGGGCTACGCGTCAGGCGAAGGGCGGCTCGGGCAGGTTTGGCGAAGCGCAAAACCAATCTGGATGGTCGATGCGACGACCGAACCCCAATTCTTGCGCGCAGCGGCGGCGGCGAGAGCGGGGCTGCACGGAGCCGTCATTTTCCCGATCCTGCTCGACACCGAAGCCCTCGGGGTCGTCGAGTTCTTCAGCCGCGCGGCTCGGGAACCCGATCCAGAGCAGCTCGCAACAATGTCGGCGATCGGCAGCCAGATCGGCCAGTTCATCAAGCGCAGGCGGGCCGAAGCGGCATTGCGTGCGAGCGAGGAGCGCTGGCGCAGGCTGTTCGAGACGTCGGCCGCGGGCATGGCTTTGGTCCGGCTCGACGGCGTCTTTACCGCAGCGAACCCGGCGCTTCAACGAATGCTCGGCCGCACCGAGGAGGAGATCGTCGGGCGGAACGTCCTCGAACTCAACCACGAGGACGAACGGGCGGCAACCGCGGAGTTCTATGCGAAAATCAGGAGCGGCTTGCTAACCGAGCGTCAGGTTGAAAAGAAATACCTGAAAAAGGACGGCACCCCGGTATGGCTTAACATCACGACGACGTTGGTGCCGGCAACCGAGACCGCCGCTCCCTTTCTGCAGTCGGTCTATATGGACATCACCGAGCGCGTGCGGTTCGAAGCGGCGTTGCGCGCGAGCGAGGAGCGCTGGCGAACCGTGTTCGAGACGACCGCAGTTGGCATCGTAACAACGTTCGATCTTGCGCACGGAAGATATGCGACGGCGAACGTGGCTTTCCAGCGGATGACCGGCTATACCGAGGACGAGCTGCGAAATCTTACGGTGCTGGATATCACTCCCGAGGAAGATCGGGCAGCGACGCAAAAGCGTATTGATGAGATCGTTGCTGGGCCGCCGCGTAGCTATCGAACTGAAAAGCGCTACCGACGCAAGGACGGCGAGATCATATGGGCCGACATCAATACGTTTTTTGTTCCCGCGACGGATAGCACGCCGGCTTTTCTTGCCGTGGTGGCCGTCGACATCACCGAACGCAAACAGGCAGAAGAGGCGTTGCGGGAAGCTGAGGAGCGTTTCCGCACCCTCGTGCAATTCTCATTCGACGTGTACTGGGAGAGCGACGCGCAGCATCGCTTCAGTCGCCAGGAGTTCGCCGAAGGCCTTGCCGACGCGCCGGGGCCAGGCTCCGAGATCGGTAAGACGCGCTGGGAAGTGCCTTATCTGGAGCCTGATGCCGAGGCCTGGCGTAAGCATCGCGAAACGCTCGATGCGCACCTGCCGTTCCGTGATTTCGAGCACGCGCGGCCTACGCCCGACGGCGGAAAGCGCTACGTCTCCGTCTCGGGGCTGCCGGTATTTGACACAGACGGGGCTCTTCATCGGTTACCGCGGCGTCGGCCGACACATCACCGATCGCAAACGTGCCGAGGCGGCTTTGCGGGCCAGCGAGGAGCGTTGGCGAGCCATGTTCGAGATCGCCCCGGTCGGCATCGCAACCATTGATTTTGAGCGCAGAAGGTATCTGACGGCGAACGCGAGTTTCCAGCGGATGACCGGCTATACCGAGGCGGAGCTGCGAAATCTCACGACGCTGGAGCTCACTCACGAGGACGATCGGGCCGCGATGCAAGAGCGTATCGATAGCGGTATCTGTCGGGTCTCTGCAACGCAAGCGTTACCGACGCAAGGACGGCGAGGTCGTATGGGCCGACGTCACCTCGTTTGTCGTTCCCGCGACAGACAGCACGCCAGCCTTTCGTGGTGCAGTCATCGTCGACATCACCGATCGCAAACGCGCGGAGGCGGCTTTGCAGCAAGCCCAGGCCGATCTCGCGCGTCTCAATCGGGTCATGCTGCTGGGCGAGATGACGGCCTCGATCGCGCACGAAGTCAACCAGCCGATTGCCGCGACAGTGACGAACGCGCATGCCGGTTTGCGCTGGCTGGGTGCACAGCCGCCGGATCTGGAAGAAGCCAGGCAGGCGCTCGGCCGTATCGTCAGAGACGGCAGTCGGGCCGGCGAGGTCATCGACCGCATCCGTGCGCTCGTAAAGAAAGTGCCGCCGCGCCGAGAACTTTTGGACATCAATGAAGCAATCCGCGAGGTCATTGCCCTGACCCAAACCGAAATGCAGCGCAATGGCGTCAGGCTGCAGACGCGGCTTGCGGGCGACCTGCCTTTGGTTCCGGCGGATCGGATCCAGCTGCAGCAGGTGATCATGAATTTGATCGTCAATGCCGTCGAGGCGATGAGCAGCGTCGGCGACAGATCGCGTCGAGCTTACGATTACCTCCGCCAAGGACGATGCGAACGCCGTGTTTGTCGAAGTGCAAGACACCGGCCCAGGAATCGATCCGGCGGACCTCGATCGACTGTTCCAGTCCTTCTTATACGACCAAGCCCGATGGGATTGGCATGGGACTGGCGATCAGCCGTTCGATCGTGGAGGCGCATGGCGGACGGTTATCGTCAGCGGCGAACCAGTCCCATGGTGCCGTCTTTCGCTTCACCCTGCCGGCCGAGGAGAAATCGCCGGAGGGTGCGCGGAACCACCGCGTTGATACGATGAGGTCAATCGTTGTTCGGCAACAAGGGGGTTGAATATGCCACATTCTACCCTAGCACCGCCTGAAGTAGTCCGAAAGTGGCAGGAGATCGTGGATCTAACTGCCGAAATCATGCAGTTCCTTCCGCCTTGATAATGAGAGTGAAACCCCCAAACATCAAAGTTTTCGTATCTAGCGAGACCAACGGGAACCCTTACGAAACCGACGAACTCGCGTCCCTCAGGCCGACCTGACATCGTTGGCAAAATCGCACAGAGAAATCGAAGCGCGGGAAACAACGATTCGGCGTCTGGTCGAGGTCGATATAATTGGATGCTGCACCTGGGATCTCGATGGTCAATTCATCGAGGCTAACGATACGTTTCTCCACAACCGTGAGGATCTCGCCTCCGGCCCGATCTCACCCCGGCGGAATGGCTCGACCCCGATGTTCGGAGATCGGGTGCAGCTGCGGCAGGTAATCGTCAACCTCATCGTCAATGCCGTCGAGGCAATGAGCGACGCCCGCGACGGGCTGCGCAGGTTGACGATCGTCTCTGGTGCGGACGATTCGAGTGAGGTGTTCGTCGAAGTTCAGGATACCGGTCCAGGGCTCGATCCGGCAAACCTCGATAGGCTGTTCCAATCCTTCTACACGACCAAACCCGGCGGGATGAGCATGGGACTGGCAATCAGCCGCTCGATCGTCGAGGCCCATGGCGGGTGCCTGTCGGCCGTGCCGAGTAGCCCTCGCGGCGCCGTCTCTTTCGATTGACCCGGCTCGTCGAAGAGGCGCTCTCGGAGGACCCAGAGCGGTCGCCCCTAGCCGGCGCAGGGTGGCGCGTACGCTCCGGGTTGAGAAGATTTTCCGAAGGTGTACCTAACCTATACTCAAGTATAATCGCAATAAGTCGTTTCGCCGCCCGATCTTTCCTTGCAGCGGTCGGAACCGACCCTAGTGCAAATGGCGTACGCCCATGCGGTGCATTATTTATGGTTCGAATTAGGGACCGAAATTGCCAAGGAAAGCTGTCATAGCGATCGTCGACGACGATCAGTCGGTGCGAGAGGCTTTGACGAGCCTCGTCAGGTCGTTGGGCTATGCTGCAGTGGCGTTCGAGTGCGCCGAGGATTTTCTGAAATCCAAGCGCCGCCGCAGCGTGTCCTGCGTGATTGCAGACGTGCAAATGCCTGGCATGACCGGAATTGAGCTTCATAATCGGCTGGTCGCGTCCGGTGGGCCGATTCCCACCATTCTCATCACCGCCTTTCCCGACGAAAGGTCACGCGAGCGCGCTCTGCACGCCGGCGTGAACTGCTATCTCGCCAAACCGTTCAACGAGGACGACTTGCTCGCGTGCATTCGTTCCAGTCTCATGCTACGCCGACCAGGTCTCGGAGGGACTATACGCGATTGAGGAAGCGATCGAGCGCTCCGAGCACACCGAACGTTGGCTGATTGCCGAGTTGTTATGCGTGGAGGACGAGCTTCTGCTCTCGCAGGGCGTGCAAGGACGTCCCGGCGAGGGCAACGCGGCCTCTCGTTCGAACTGCGCGCCGCCACGAGCCTCGCCAGGCTGCGTCAGGGCCGTTCCGCTGCCGCTATGGCGCTCCGCCAGCCGGTCTACGACTGATTTACCGAGGGGTTCGACAAAACAGACCTCAAAACGCCAACAGCGCTAGCAGGATTTAGCCAGCTACTTTACGGCCGGCGATCAGCGCGTTGGTGATCTGCGCCACATGCCGGCCCTGAAAGCGCGCGATGGCTAGCTCGTTTTCGCTTGGCCGGCGTGAACCGTCGATTCCAGCCAGAGTCGTGGCGCCATAGGGCGTGCCGCCAGTGATTTCAGCCATGTTCGTCAGCCGCGGCTCGGTATAGGGGACGCCAACGACGATCATGCCGTGGTGCAGCAAGGTGAAATGGAAGCTGACGAGCGTCGTCTCGTGGCCGCCATGCTGCGATGCGGTGCAGGTGAAGACACTCCCCACCTTGCCGACCAGCGTACCGTTCGCCCACAACCCGCCCGTTTGATCGAGGAAGTTTCGCATCTGGCCGGCCATGTTGCCGAAGCGGGTCGGCGTGCCGAAGATCATCGCATCAGCTTCCGCCAATAGCGTTGGATTGGCGACCGGCACGTGGGCGAACGCCGCACGGGCAGCATGCGCGCCGCTCCCTTCTAATGTCTCGTCGGGAACGAGTTCCGGCACCTGCCACAGGCTCACCTCGGCGCCAGCGTCGCGGGCCCCGGCAGCGACCGCCTCCGCCATCTGATAGACGTGGCCATACATGCTGTAAAAGATGACCTGAACTTTTGCTGGCATTTGAAACCTCGTGACTGCCGATACGGAAAACTGCCGTTCACCTCAGCTTGTAGCGGGTCATCACTACCCAAAGTAAAGCGTCGTTAAGCCTCGTAATCAGTACCCTCCGCCATGCCAAGAACGCACGTTTGGACGCTGAGCTGGTATTGGGGTGTCTGAACCGCGATGTAATAGGATATCCCATTTGTCGGATCGGTCCAGAAGTTCGGCGACACCTGCTCCGACGAGCTGAAGCTCGCTGTTACGTTGTTTCCGATGTCGTCTACTGTAATGCCGAATTGCAAGGCTCGCGCACGGTCGCTCGTTCTGCCGATACAGAAGATTCGCTACAGTTTATAGCGGGTCACTGATATCCGAAGTAAAGCGCCATTAAGCGTCGTAAATCAGTAGCCGCCGCCATGCCCGGACGCACGTTCGGACGCTGGCCGGCTGGAGGGCAGATGACGTCAATCGCATCGGCGCAGGCCGGGAGCGCCAGCATCAGCCAATCACGATCAGGCGAACAATCGATTCGCCCATTCGATCGGTTTCCCTGATGCGATTACGGCGTCGCTGCCGGCGGTTCCGGGATGATCTTCACCTTGTCGCCGCCGGCCAAGTTGACGGGCGGTTGAAGTACCACTTGATCGCCGTCCTTGACGCCCTCGTTGACCTCGACTTCGGTCCCGTAATCGGTGGTGATCGCGATCTTGTGCAGATGGGCGACGCCGTTTTCGACCACTGCGACCTGCATGCCGTACTGATTGAAGATGATCGCCGAGGCCGGCACGATCAGCGCCGGCGATTGCCGCGGGATCTTCAGCTCGACCGTGCAATAGACCCCCGGCTGCAGCGCGCCGTCCGGGTTGGGCACGTCGACCTCGGTCAGCAGGGTCCGCGTTCCCGGCTGCAGCGCATCGGCGATCCGCGTCACTTTGCCTTGGAAGGTCAGGTTGGGCATCGCCGGCACGCGAATGACCGCCTCGACGCCGGGCTTGACGCCAAAGGCGTCGTCCTGCGGCACATAGACCCAAACCCGGATCACGTCGCTGTGGGTCAGTCGAAAACATCGACGTGCCGCCCGTCGCGTCGGCCGTGATCAGGCTGCCGACATCGATGTTGCGCTGCGTGATCACGCCGTCGAACGGAGCGACGACCTGCTGATAGATCTTCTGCTGATTGTAATATTTTAGCTGCTCCTCCGTCGCCGCGGCATTGTACTCAGCCGCCGTCGTCGCGTGCTGCTGGGCCTGAAAGTTGTACTGATCGACGTCGCCCTGCTCCTGCGTCGCCCAGCCCTGTCCTTGGCAAGGACCGAAATACGCCTGCTGGTGACCTGTGTCGACGCGCGCTGCGCTTCGTTTTGGCGTATGCGTCGCCTGAGCCTGCTGCAGACTGTTCTGATATTGCGCGACCTGGTCCTCGACCTCGGGCGCAGTGATCTCGGCGAGCAGCTGCCCGGCCTTGACGTGATCGCCGATATCGACATAGCGCTTCAGCACATAGCCGCTGGCGCGCGCGTAAATGTTTGCCGCCTCGAAGCCGAGCGTCGTCGCGGGCAATGTCACGTGCAGTCGTGCCGAGTCGTTGCGCCACCGCCTCGACGCGTACGGTCGGGACGAAGTTCGCCTGCTGTTCGGCGGTGTCCATGACCTGGCGGTGCTGCTCGTAATGCCGCCATACGCCCAGCGCGAGTGCGCCGGTAAACAGCAAGAGCACGCCGAGGCCAAGCAACCGGCGTCCGGACCCGCCGCGCCGCGTGGGCCCGCTTGGCGGTGATTCGGGGGCATCGCGATCGGGCGCCGGAAGCACCGGCCGCGGCGGCGGTTCCTTCAGCATGCCGACGGTTGCTCGAGGTCGTTCATTCCGGAACCTCCTCGAAGACGCCGTGGGCCGCTTTGCCGTCATTGCCCTTGCGCAGCATCGCAAACAGGTACGGCACCACCAGCAGCGTGGTTGGGTGTCGCGAACAGCAGCCCGCCGATGACGGCGCGCGCGAGCGCGGCGTTCTGCTCCTCGCCCGGGCCGCCGATCGCCATCGGGATCATGCCGACGATCATCGCGGTCGCGGTCATCAACACCGGCCGGATGCGGGTATGGCCGGCCGAGATCGCGGCGTCGAACGCCGTCATGCCGGCGAGCTGCTGCTCGCGCGCGAAGGTGACCAGCAGGATCGAGTTTGCCGAGGCGACGCCGACCGCCATGATCGCGCCCATCAGCGACGGAACGCTGAGGGTCGTGCCGGTGATGTAGAGCATCGTGACGATGCCGCAGAACGTCGCCGGCAACGCCAGGATGACGACAAAGGGGTCGCCCCAGGTCTGGTAATTGACAACCATCAGCATGTAAACGAAGACGGCAGCGAACAACGAGACCGATCGTCATATCGCGGAAGGCCTGGTTCATGCTGTCGATCTGGCCGGTCACCTGGATCGTGTTGCCGGGCGTGAGCTGCTTCTTAAGGTCGGTCGTGATCTTGTCGATGGCGCTGGCGATGCTGCCGAGGTCGCGGCCCTGCGTGCTGGCGTAGACCTCGTAGACCGGCTGGATGTTGGCTTGGTTGGCGCTGCCCGGCACCAAATCGCGCGTGAAGGTCGCGACATTGCTGCAGCTCGCCCGGAACCGGCAGCGTCGCCCGCAGCGCGGTTGTCGTGCTGACGCGGCGCTGCGGTCGCCACATTGCCGAGCTCTCCCGGAACCGGTTGCGTCGCCGGTGGTGCAGTCAGGTCGCTACCGGCGTGTTCCCGAGGTCGTTCAGCGAGCTGCACCAGGTACTGCGGCGTCTGCACCGCAATGTAATACGGAATGCCGTTGGTCGGGTCGGTCCAGAAATTCGGCGTCACCGTCTCGGAGGAAGTGAGGCTCGTGCTGATATCGTTGCCGATGTCGCTCGCATTGGTGCCGAGCTCCAGAGCCCGCGCGCGATCGATCTGGACGAAGAAGTCGGGGGCGTAGACCTCCTGCTGTATATGAGCGTCGACTACCCCCGGGATGGCGGCGATGCGGCGTCGCAGCTCCTCGGCAATGCGCAGGTTGTTCACCCGGTCATAACCGACCGTGCGCACGTCGATCTGCGCGGTGAGCCCGAAATTCAGAATCTGCGTCGCCATGTCCGCCGGCTGGAAGTAGAACAGATCTTCCGGAAAGGCCGCCGGCAGGACCTCGCGCAACCTTGCGGACATAGTCGGCGGTCGGGGCGTGGCCGTCTTTGAGGGACACCATGATCACGCCGTCATTGACCGCGATCGTCGTGCCGTCGGCGAACGCCCAGTTGTAGGAACGCGCCGGCACCCCGAAATTGTCGACGATCAGATCCAGGTCTCGCTTCGGAATGACTTGACGGATCTTGTCCTCGACCTGTCTGGAAGATCTGCTCCGTCACCTCGATGCGGGTGCCCGGAGGCGCGCGCAGATGCAGCTGGATCATCCCGCCGTCGATCGCCGGATAGAAATCGCGGCCGACAAAGGTGAACATCACCGCGCCGAGCGCGAGCACGAGCGTGGCGATGATCTGGGACGATGGCCCGGCGGGTCAGCAGCGTCGTGAGCAGTTCGACATAGCCTTGCCTCAGCCGCTCGAAACCGCGCTCGAACGCGGCGTGGAAACGCGAAAAGAAGCCTCCGCCGCCGCAATTCCCCGCGGAACCACCGCCTGATGCTGGCCCTTCAGCATCTGGCCGATCGTGATCGGCGTCAGCGTCCGCGACAGGCCGTAGGAGGCGAGCATCGCAAAGACAACGGCGAGACCGAGCGGCGTGAACAAATATTTCGCCGGTCCTTCGAGAAAGACCACCGAGGTGAAGACGCAACTGATCGCCAGCGTCGAGACCAGCGTCGGCACCGCGATTTCGGCGGCGCCGTGCAGCGTCGCTCGCGGCAGCGGCATCTTCTCTTCGTCGAGCAGGCGATAAGTGTTCTCGATCGTCACCGTCGAGTCGTCGACGAGAATGCCGACCGCGAGCGCCAGGCCGCCTAACGTCATCGTGTTGATCGTCTCGCCCAGGAAATAGAGCACGACGAGCGAGGTCAGCATCGCCAGCGGGATCGAGATCATCACGACGACCGTCGGGCGCCATGAGCCGAGGAATAGCAGGATCATCAGCGCCGTGAGCCCGGCTGCGATCGCTCCTTCGCGCAGCACCGCTATCAGCGACGACGTCACGAATACAGACTGGTCGAACAGCGACTTGATGACCATCCCGGCCGGCGCCGCCTCGCGCGCGACGTTCAGCATACGCTTGACCGCATTCACGACAGTCAACGTCGAAGCATTGCCGTTTTTGATGATGCTGATCAGCACCGAGCGTTTGCCGTCCGCCCGCACGACGTTCTGCTGCACCAGATTGCCGTCGCGCACATGACCGATGTCCCTCAGAAAGACGGTGGCGCCGTTCTGGTACGTGACTGGGATGTCGTTGAGCGCCTCGATCGTCGGCGGCATCGCATTGATGCGGACGGTGTAATCGGTCTTGCCGATCTTCGCGTCGCCGCCCGGCAAGGTCAGGTTCTGCGCGTTGACGGCATTGACGACCTGCAGCGGCGTCAGGCCTTTAGACGTAGCTTCCGTCTTTGCGAACACGCAAGCCGCTGATTTAGCGTCATAATTAAACGCTAGCGAGGTGTCTACTGGTACGCGAGAGCGCGTGACGTAAAAATGAACGTAAAAAAATCATAATGTTACATGGCTACAAACAACAAGCCAAACTGAAATTATGCCGCAATATCAATCGCTTGATGGCAGGAAAGAGGGAAGCTCCGTTTAGAGAGCAGCTTTACCGGGTCGATATCGACCATGATCTGCCGGTACTTGCCGCCGGCGGGGGTCGGCAGTGTGACGCCGTGGATCGGCGCGAGCATCTGCCGCAACCGATAGATACCGTAGTCGTAGAGCTGCGCCTCGCTGAGCCTGTCGGAGCTGAGGCTGATCTGCAGCACCGGCACCGCCGATGCGCTGTATTGCACGACAATCGGCGGCTGGGTCCCGGTCGGCAGCAAGGCGCGGATCGCGTTCGTCGCGGCAACCGTCTGCGAGATCGCCAGGCTGAGGTTTACATCCGGCTGGAAATACAGCTTCTGCACCGAGATGCCGTTGACGGTCTCGGCCTCGATGTCCTTGATCCCGTTAACGTTGGAGCTGATCGCATACTGGCTGTAGGTGGTAAAGCGCTGCTCCATCTCGGTCGTGTTGAGGCCGGTGTACTGCCAGATCACCGACACCACTGGGATGTTGATTTCGGGGAAAATATCGGTCGGCATCTCGACCGCCGCGGTCACCCCGAGAAACAGGATCAGCGCTGCCACCACATAGAAGGTGTGCGGGAATTTGAGCGCAAAGCGAACGATTCCCAAGCAATGCCCCGCTCAGTCCTGGACAAACCACAGATCGCCACATTTAGGTGCGCGGCGACCCACCCCGAGTTAAGTTTGGTAAGAATTTGTAAAGCACGGCAATCTTTCGCCTATGAGAACTGAAGGAGTGAAGCCACGTCACGCCATTTTGGCGATCTGTATTTACCGAAACTAACCGAGAGCGGCTGGCTCCGGCTGGCACAAGCAAAACATATCCCCACATGCGACGGCGGCTGGATCGTCAGAATGCCCTTGTGCGGCGTGTGCACGAGGCAGGTCTTCGTTGCGGAGCCCCGCCCTCAGGCGAGGCCTGATCGGGCGGCAGTAGACGCGGCGCTAGCGGTACTCGACGGTTTCATCGCGGCGCTGAGATGCGCATATTGATCGTCAGCAGCCAAGCATAGACCGCGGGCGCGATTGGCATCCGCTTCGAACTGCTGGTAGGGTGGCATGTTATGGCATGGGAGGAAGCGAGATGGACATGCCCGCCTTTGGTTCCGCCACTCAGTTGGCCCTCGAGATCCGCGACCACCGCGTCGGCTGCCTCGAGTTGCTCGACTTTTATCTCGCCCGCGCCGAACGCTACAACCCGGCGCTCAATGCGATCATTGGCTGGCAGATCGACGCCGCCCGCCAACGCGCCCGCGACGCCGATGCCGTACTGGCCAAGGGCGAGGTTTGGGGGCCGCTGCACGGCATCCCGATGACGGTTAAGGAATCATTCAACGTCGCCGGGTTGCCGACCACCTTTGGCAATCCGCTGTGGAAGGACAACATCGCGACGAGCAACGCGGTCGTGGTCGATCGCCTGTTGCAGGCCGGTGCGATTGTGTTCGGGAAGACCAATGTCCCGTTCATGCTCATGGATTCGCAAAGCTACAACGACATCCACGGGACCACGAACAACCCCTGGGACATTTCGCGCGGGCCCGGCGGTTCGTCGGGCGGGGAGGCCGCGGTGCTGGCTGCCGGGCTCTCCGCCCTGGGCGCGGGCAGCGATATTGCCGGCTCATTGCGCAATCCTGCGCATTACTGCGGCGTTTATGGCCATAAGCCAAGCTGGGGCCTGATCCCGTCGCGCGGCCATGCGCTCCCCGCGACTGTAACGCCGACCGATATCTCAGTGGTCGGGCCGATGGCACGCCATGCCGAGGATATCGCTCTGGCCCTGCGCGTCCTTGCCGGCCCGGACGTCTTGCAACAATCGGCGTGGCGGCTCGAATTGCGGTCGCCGCGCCGCCGCAGGCTCAGCGAATTCCGTGTGGCGGTGTGGGCAACCTCGGCACTCTGCGAGATCGATGCCGGCGTGCGCGAACGTTTCGAGGCGACGGTTGCCGCGATCGCGCGGACCGGCGCCTTGGTCGACGAGAACGCCCGACTGGATGTAGGGGATGCCGAGCACCACCGGCTGTTCATGACCTTATTGCGGGCGGCCACCGCCTCGCGCATCAGCGACGCCGATTTCGCAGCGCAGAAGGAAATCGCAGCAACGATTGCAGCCGACGACCTGAGCTTTCGGGCGACATTGGCTCGAGGCGCCACTCTCGACCACCGCGCTTGGGGTATCGCCAACGAGGCGCGCAATAAACTGCGTTATGCCTGGCGTAACTTTTTTCAGCGCTTCGACGTGCTGCTAACGCCGGTCGCCGCCACAGCCGCCTTCCCGCATGATCACAATCCGGATCGCGATCAGCGCCTGATCGCGGTGAATGGGCGCCTGATCCCCTACGGCGACCAGCGCTTCTGGGCCGGATTGGCGAGCCTTTGCTATCTGCCGGCTACCGCCGCACCGATTGGCCTGACTGCGGCAGGCCTGCCGGTCGGATTGCAGATTATCGGGGCAGAAGGCGAAGACCCGACGACGATCGAGTTCGCTCGTCTGCTCGCCGATGAGATCGGCGGCTTCACGGCGCCGCCTGGATTTGAATGAACTCGAGTCTCGCCCAATTGAATTGAGCCCGCCGGAGCGCATGTTATGAAGCCTATACCCCTTGGGGCCAGAGGCTCATTTTCACTGATGGTCCAGCCCGAGCATCTCGCGAACCGGTTCAAGGACGCGATGCTGCCCGCGGTGTTCGCCACGCCCGTCATGATCATGGTCATGGAAAACGCCGCGCTCAATGCGATCAAGGCCTATCTCGAGCCCGGCGAAAGCGCGGTCGGCACCGAAGTCAATGTCCGCCACCTCGCAGCGACACCGGTCGGACGCGTGGTCACCGGCGAAGCCGAGGTCACCAAAGTCGACGGGCGGCGGGTCGAATTCCGGGTGCACGCGACAGAGGGCGACAGGGAGATCGGGGCCGGGTCGCATTCCCGCGCCGTCGTTGATACCGCCAAATTCGCGCGCCGCCTGGAATCATAATCGGCGCCGCTCGCGTGCGGACGCAGAGGACCGACGCTGCGGCTCGGCTGAATGCCGTGATCGAGCGCCGTCTGTTGCGGCGGCATGCCGCGCCACATGCATCTCCATGGCGGGCGCGATCGAAACCTTGCCGCCGGTATCGGCAATGATCTTCCAATGGGTCGGTCTCATCGAGCTGCTTGCAATGAATGTCTTCATTGTTCGGACCGATCAGCCCGGCTTTGCCCATCTCTTCGAAATTGGCTGACCTGTTTCACCGAGAACCCCTCCCCCCCGACTGGTAGACACGTCTGACCCGAACAATCCGGCAGCTCAGAAAAATGCCGGAAATTGACCGTTATCAGGGCAGCTATAGCGCCGCACCGCCATTCCGCCGCCGTTCAGCCAAAGCACAATGGTCACGTATTGAGTCGTTGTGGCTTTTGATAAAACGGGATGCTGGATTCACCATAGCGAAAGGCGAGCGGGAACGTTGACCCTCAAGCTGTAGACTGATCCAGTCCGGCGCCGTTTGAGAGTGTGCGCGAAAGTTTTCTCGCTCGCGAGAGTGTTGTCGCCCCCGGCTCATCTTCAGCGGGCCGGTTTGCGCCAGCGGGACGACCTCAGGCCATTGTGTGGGCGGTCTGCGGCGTCAGTTCTGTGGGGCGGCCGCCCTCCACCTGCCGCAGAAACGATTCCATCATCGACAAGGTCCACAGCGCGGCGCTGTGGTCGCGCTCGCCCGACTGGTGCTGGTCGAGCAGGGTGGCGATCGTGCCGGTGTCGAACAAGCCCGACTCTTGCAGCACCGGTCCCAGCAACCTGTCGCGCAGGCGCCGGCGCAGCGGGCCGCGGAACCAGGTGGCGAGCGGTACCGCGAAGCCCTGCTTTGGGCGGTAGAGGATTTCCTTTGCGACATATGGTTCGAGCGCCGTTTTGAAGATTTGCTTCCCCTCTCGGCCATGCAGCTTGAATTGCGAGGGCAGCCCCGCCGCCCACTCGACCAGAGTGTGGTCGAGCAGTGGCACCCGCGCTTCGAGCGAATTCGCCATGCTGGCGCGGTCGATCTTGGTCAGAATGTCGCCGGGGAGATAGGTCTTGAAATCGGCGTATTGCACTTGCGACAGCGGGTCCTCGCTGCCGCACTGCCGCATATGCGAGCGCAGCACCTCGACGCCGTCATAGCCCTGCAGCTCGCGCGCGAGCCTCGGGCTGAACAGCCGCCGGCGAAGCTCGGTGCCGCAAATCGAGACGGACGAGAAATAAGCTTCGATCGTGTCACGGGCCAGCTCCTGCAAAGTGGCCTTGGCGCGCAACGGGCGCGGCGCCCAGTCCAGTTTCGGGTAGAGCGCGCCGGCCAGGCCGAATAATGGATGGCGCAAGCTCGCCGGGACGATGCGGCGCACCCGCTCCTCAAAGCAATGCCAGCGATAACGGCGATAGCCGGCGAAGACCTCGTCGCCGCCGTCCCCGGACAAGGCGACGGTGACGTTCTCCCGCGCCATGGCGCAGACCCGGAAGGTCGGGATCGCCGAACTGTCGCCGAATGGTTCGTCATAGATCGTCGCCAGCCGGTCGAGCAGGTCGAAGGAATTGGGATCGACCTCTTTGACGTGATGGTCGGTCCGATAGCGCCGCGCGATTTCGGCGGCATAGGCGGACTCGTCCCAGCCCCTCGCTCCGAACGCAATCGAGAAAGTGCTGACAGGCTCGGTCTTCAGCCCTGCCATCATCGCCACGACGCCGCTCGAATCGACGCCGCCCGAAAGAAAGGCGCCCAGCGGAACATCGGCGATCATCCGCAGTCGGACGGATTCGCGCAGCCGCGGGATCAGCTCCTCTGCGGCCTCCTCACGGCGGACCGAGCCGCCGTCGAGAAAACGCACATCCCAATAGCAGCGCGGCGACCGCGGCGGCTCGCCGCGTCTGATCAGCAGCGAGTGCGCCGGCGCCAGCTTCTTTACGCCGCGATAGATCGAGCGCGGGTCCGGGATGTAGCCGTAGGCAAAGAACTCTTCGATCGCCTGCGGGTCGAGCCGCCGGTCGATGTCCGGGCTCAACGCCAGCGACTTCAATTCCGACGCGAACAGCAGCCGGCCATCGGCCAGAGTGGTATAATAGAGCGGCTTCTCGCCGAGCCGGTCGCGCGCCAGGAACAGCGCCTCGCGCCTCGCGTCCCACAGCGCAAAGGCGAACATCCCGTTGAAGCGGTCGATGCAGGCCTCGCCCCACTCCTCCCAGGCATGGACAATGACCTCGGTGTCGGAACGCGTCCGAAAGGCGTGGCCGAGCGCCGTCAGCTCGGCCATCAACGGCTGAAAATTGTAAATCTCCCCGTTGTAGACGACGCAAACCGTGCCGTCCTCGTTGAACTGCGGCTGGTCGCCAGTCGCCAGATCGACGATCGCCAGCCGCCGCATTCCCAACCCGATCCCCGGCGCAATGTGGAACCCGTCGCCGTCCGGCCCACGGTGAGCGATGATTTCGGTCATCCGATGGAGCAGGACCCGGTCGACACCGCGGCGTCCGCGGAAATCGAAGATCCCGGCTATGCCGCACATTTTTTGCAACCCGACAAAGGTGAGCGATGAAAATCAACCCGAATGCGTCCGTCAAACTGCCTGATCAGATATTCGAGGGATAGAATTCGGGCGGTTTGCGCCGGATCGGTGACCCGGTCGAGCCGGAACAACTCGGTCATTATTTGGACGCCGCCCGGCAATGCCGCGTCGCGATATTCCTGTTGCAGATAGTCCGGCCATTCCGCGGGGCGGCGCACGCGGTTTTTGACGCGGTAAGCAAAGCGCCGCAGCCAAGGGGGACGCAAATAGGTGGCGTAATCCGTGAGGCGGCGCACCAGCGGCGGCGGTCCGCTGAAATCGTGGCCGTAACCCGACTGATACGATGCGAGCCGCGGGTCGGCCCGGCGGATCAGCTCTGCTTCGTACGCGCCGTGGTTTTTCCAGGCGATCGGAATAACGCTGGCATGCTCGGTCACCGCCGGCTCGAGAAACGGCAGCGCCACATAGCCGTAAGAATTGTTGATGTTGTTGATCCGCGCATCCCAGGCCCGGCAACGGAAATAATGATAAAGCCACTCGACCAAGGGGCGCGGCAACGAAGGCTGCGGGCAGCCGATCAGCGTTTCGAGCTTGCCTTCGAGCTGACGAAAATAGTCTTCTTGGTCAAAGGCGGCAGTACAGGTCTCCGGGTCGAACTGACTGTAAAAGGACCAGAGGATCTCGCGCGGCGTATAATTCCGGTCGAGCAGATAGAAAAAATTGCGCCAAATCTCGCCCCCTCCGCCATTGAGCGCCACGGCATTGCCGTTCACTCGACTGGCGCGCTGTGTGCGTTCGGCGCCGTTCGTAAAAATCCCGCTCCAGGTATATCCGTCGGATTCGAGAAAATTGTCGTAGGCGACGGCCCCGAACTCGCTCGGGGTAAAGGCCAGCTGCTTGTCCTTGTCGACGATTTCGAGCGCAAAACCTTCCCCCTCGGCGATGGCGCGGGCCAGCTCGAACGTCCTTGTCGCCGGGCGGGCCATACACATAAACCCGCGGACTGATTCCGTGACGGCGGAGCAAAGCCAAGATGAGGCGCGAATCGTAGCCGCCCGAAAGAGCACAGGTGACGCCCTGACCGAAACTAGCCGCGACCGCCGCGAAATAGCGGTCGAGCAGCTGCATGCTTTGCTCGATCGTCGCCTCGAACGGCTCGGCGGAAACTGTCGCCGGCGTACGGAGTCGGCGGGGCCGGATCTCCAAGCGATCTTTGCCCACCGCGATCGTTGCGTTTACCGGTGCGAGCAGCACCTCGTCAAATAAGGTGGCATCCCCCGACACCACGCCGTTGAAGACATACTCGCAAGCGGCTTGAGTGCCCAATGTCACCCGGTCGAGGACCGAAGCAATTGCCAGGAACGAGGACGATGCGACGCGTCGTGCGGCATCGTGAAAAACGAGAAGGCCGCCGAAGCCGTCCGGCAGGATTTGGGTCTCGCCGTCCTTGTGCAGGATCACTGCATGATGACCCAGCGCCTTGTCGTGCGGTATGGATCGTCCACGGCAGTCGCGATAAAAGGCGGCCGCCGCCGCCTCGCCGATCATGTCTTCGTAGATCAGCGTGCCGCACGCGCACACAAAATCACCATTGGGAAATTGCCGGAGCGTCGGCTCGCTGGCTTGCCGTTTGGGATAGATCGCCAGCAGAAAATTTTCGCCCTGCAGCAGACGAGGAGCGGGCATCCCCATCCGGGCAAATGCCGCGAGCGCGGCGGCCTGTACCAGCGAGCGGTCCTCGCCAGGGGCCGTGTGTAGCAGAACAAAGCCGCCCATGCGCCGGCGTGTTCTCCCTCAGGGTGCTCGGCCGGGGAAAAAAATTTGCGAATAAGCGGAAAACATCCGTTCCTGAGAGAATTCTTTAACCACTCGCCGACGATTGGCGCATCCAAGGGCCCGGCGCCTTTCTGGATCACCTAGCAGGCGCGTGAGCGCCCCGGCAAAGGCCGTGGCATCGTCACGGTCCACAATGAACTCTCGGTTATCCTCGCACACGATCTTCTTCACATCTCCGACATTGACCGCTGCAATGGCGCGGCTCGCCGCCATTGCCTCCAGCAATGCATTCGGCATCTGCTCTGTATCGGACGACAGGGCAAAGATGTCAAACGTGCCAAGAACCGCCTCGGGGACGACCTGCCCAGTGAAAATGACGCGCTCGGCGATACCGAGCTCTCCGGCCAGCCGTTGGAGCGAGACCCGCTGGCCCCCTTCGCCCGCGATGATCAGACGCAAGGGATGCGGGAATTTGAGCACGGCGAAAACGCGGAGCAGACGCCCGATATTCTTTTCCGGACGCAACGGGGCGACTGTGCCGATGACCATTTCGCCTGGCCGGCGGGTGAAACCGGGCACTCCATCAGAAACCGGGGCGGCGAAACGCACGGTATCGACACCGTTTGGGACATAGGCGAGCCGAGAAGCGGGCAATCGCCAAACGCGGCGTGCCAAATCCTCGAGTTGGCGCGAGGGCACAACGACGAGTGCGCAACGGGCGAGTGCCCATCGTCGAAACAGCACGCGTCGCGGAATCTGCAAATCAGCCTCGCCCAGGCTGAAGCCGGCTTCCAGATGCAGATGGGTAGAAACCGGCGAGATCCGGCTGGCCGCCGCCCATTCGATCGCCCCCCAATTGTAGGTGAGCAGGAGATCCGGTCGCAAACGGCGGAGCGCAAGAGCGCTGTTGGCCAGGTTGCGCAGAATCCCCCGCTTGACACCGCGGACCGGCAAGACCACGACGTCGAGATCGCCGGAAATTCCCGCCGCGGCTTCGAAATTGTTGTCCAAGGCGATGATTGTGTGGCGGAATTGCTTGCCAAGGTGGTTGATTATGCGAACCATGCGCAACGGTACGCCGCCGATCCCAAAACTCGGGAATACGTGCAAGACGTGCTCGCAACGCAGGGAGGAAGCGGTGGTGCTCACCGCTTCCGGAAGTATCTGTAAGGCGGACATTCGAGTTTGGCCGCGATGCGGCTCAGCCAGTGCCTGGTAAAATCCGCTGCTGTGGCAGGAATGTTTAACTCCTTTACGCATCATGCAGCAAGTTTGCGACGTGAGGTAGGGCTCGGCATGTGGCATAGTTGAGGCTGTAGTGTTATCGCTCGGTTACCTTCGTGGGTTTTTTCGAAACCCTCGGCTCTTGCGCCGTCCGGATCGGGAACGATTGCAGTCACAGCAGCCGCAAGCTGTTAAACCATACTGTTGAGGCATGCTCGACCCTAATACCTGGAGGACGATCCACTGGCCGGCCGAGCAGACGCCGATGCTGGTCGTCGTGGTCGATACCGAAGCCGAGTTCGACTGGGAGGCGGCCCGGTCGCGCCAGGCAAGGGGCGTTACTTCAGTCAAGTGCCAGGATCGTGCACAACGGATCTTCGAAAGATACGGCGTGCGACCGACCTTCGTACTCGATTTTCCAGTCAGCAGCACGCCCGAGGCCTTCGAGTTCATTCGCGACCTGCACCGCTCCGGCGCCTGCGAGATCGGCGCCCACCTACAGCCCTGGGACAACCCGCCACTGGTCGAGCAGATTACCGATGAGAACTCCTATCCCGGCAACCTGCCATTCGGGCTCGAACGGGAAAAGCTCATCCACCTTACGGACAGCATCCAAACCAATATCGGAGTGCGTCCTCGCATCTACAAAGCAGGCCGATACGGTGTCGGGCGGGCGACTGCCGGTATCCTCGCCGAGCTCGGCTACGAAATCGACGTAAGCGTTGTTCCGGGCACCGATCTCAGCTGCAAATTCGGCCCCGACTTCACGCATTGCCGCGCCAGCCCCTACTGGTTCGGCAAGAACCCGGAGCTGCTCGAAATCCCGCTTTCAATCGGCTACACCGGCCTGCTCGCCGATACCGGAAACGTCGCCTATACCTTGACGATGAACGAGCGCCTGAAGGCACTGCACGTGCCGGGCATCCTCGCGCGGCTCGGCCTCATCGAGCGCATCACGTTGACGCCGGAAGGAATTTCTTTCGAGGAGCAGCGTCGGCTCACCCGCGCCCTGCTGCGCAAAGGTCATCGCGTGTTTAGCTTCGCCTATCACAGTCCCTCGCTCGCGCCGGGTAACACGCCTTATGTGCGCACCGAGGCTGATCTTCGCGGTTTTTTAAGCCGGATCGAGCAGTATTTAGATTTTTTCTTCGAAGAGGTCGGCGGTCGGGCGGCAACCCCGTTCGAAGTCAAGGCACTCGCCGAACAATGCGGCGAGCCGGCAGCCGTCGGCCCGGAACGCGTTCGCAGAGTTGGTAGATCGGGCTAGATCGCCTCGGTGTCTGTGTGAGACGGCAAGCGATTATGGTTATCACGAGATAAATTTTGCATGAGAACTTCACGAAATCGCGGTTCAGAATATTGCGCGGTTCCGTCGCATGTGATTACGCCGGCACAGCTGCGCGCTCCGCTCTGTTAAGGTTTTCTTGTGCAAGAGGAGACAGCATTTGCGGCGTTGCAAAAACAGTGTATGTCGGCAGCACTTTTGCGCAGGTCGAGTACCTCCCTTCCCTTGGGCCACGAGGAAGTTACATGATTCATCCCGTCATTCTGTCCGGCGGTTCGGGTACGCGGCTCTGGCCGATGTCGCGCACGCTCTACCCGAAACAGCTGCTGAGCCTCCTCGGCCACGAGAGTTTGTTGCAGCAGACGGTTCGCCGGGTTGCCGACCGGCAGGGGTTCGCCTCGCCCTTGGTGGTCGCCAATGAAGAGCACCGGTTCATCATCGCCGAGCAATTGCGCGAGATCACGGCCGTTCCGCGCACGCTCCTGCTCGAGCCGGTCGGCCGCAACACGGCCCCGGCCGCCTGCATTGCCGCATTGGCGCTAACCGAGGCGGAACCCGATCCGCTGATGCTGGTCATGCCCTCCGACCACACGATCGGCGATCTCGCGGCCTTCGCCGGCGCCGTCGAGCGCGCCGCCGCCGCGGCGCGCGCCGGTGCGCTGGTCAGCTTCGGCATCGCGCCGCAGCGCCCCGAGACCGGCTATGGCTACATCCGGCGCGGCGGCGAACTGGACGGCGCCCAGGGCGTCTTTGCGGTCGCCGAATTTGTGGAGAAGCCCGGCCCGGAACAGGCGCAAGCCTATGTCACGTCAGGCGAGCATTCGTGGAACAGCGGGATCTTCTTATTTCCCGCAAGGGTCTATCTCGACGAGGTGGAGCGGCTGCAGCCGGGCATGGTCGCCGCCTGTCGGCAGGCGCTGGCAACGGCACAACGCGACAGCGACTTTGTCCGCCTGGGGCGTGAGGCCTTTGCCGCCTGCGACAGCGACTCGATCGACTACGCAGTCATGGAGCACACCCGGCGTGCCGCGGTCGTCCCCGTCAGCATGGGGTGGAGCGATGTCGGCTCCTGGGACGCACTATGGGAGATGGGCGCAAAGGACCAGCACGGCAATTCGATCAAGGGCAATGTCATCGCCGAAGACGCCCGCAATTGCTATCTGCGGTCCGAGGCCGGCCTCGTGGCGGCGATTGGCATCGAGGATCTGGTCGTCGTCGCGACCGCCGACGCGGTCATGGTAGCGCCGCGCGATCGCACGCAGGACGTCAGGAAGCTCGTCGCGCGGCTGGTCAAAGAACGCCGCGACGAAGCCGATGCGCTGCCGACCGTGCACCGCCCTTGGGGCACCTTCACCTCCCTCCACAATGGCCATCGTGTTCAGGTCAAGCACATCATGGTCAAGCCGGGCGGCAAGCTGTCATTGCAGATGCACCATCACCGCGCCGAGCATTGGGTCGTCGTCCAGGGCACCGCCAAGATCCGCCGCGGCGACCAGGAGACGATGCTGTCGGAGGATCAATCGACCTACATCCCGATCGGCACCGCGCATCGGCTCGAAAACCCGGGCAAGATCCCCCTGCACCTGATCGAGGTGCAATCCGGGAGCTATCTCGGCGAAGACGACATCATCAGATTAGAGGACAGCTACGGCAGAAGCTAGCCCGGGGCCCGTGGCCGTTGCCTGAACTGTGCTAGAACAAACTGGTTCCATCCTATCCTAATACCTGCTTCATCCGAGGGTGGGTTCTTTGAATGCGGTATTGTGCTTGGGGAACCACTCATAGCCCTTGAGCATGTATTGCCAATACATGATCGGCAGGAAGCTGGCCTTGATCCACCAGCCTAGCCACCGCTCCTTACCCGGATTGAGGATGGGCAGGGTCGGGGTCACTTTGCCTCCGTAGATGAACTCGGCGATGATCGCCTTGCCGTTGGCGGTGGTCAGCGGGCACGAGGCGTAACCGTCATAGCCGTCCTCGATCGCTTGGCCGTTCATCAGCCTGAGAATGTTCCGCACCACCACAGGCGCCTGCTTGCGCACGGCGGCGGCGGTCTTCGAATTGGGCGTCGCGGTGACATCGCCGAGTGCGAATACGTTGGCGTAGCGCACGTGCTGCATCGAGTTCTGGTTGACTTCGACCCAGCCGGCGGCGTTGGCGAGCGGGCTCGAACTGATCTCGACCGGCGAACTTTGCGGCGGCGAGACGTGCAGCATGTCGTAGGGCACGCTGATCCGCTGACCCTGGTTGTCGCCACCGACGGTCTCGAAGACCGCGGTCTTGGCCTTAGCATCAACGGAGACCAGGTTGTGCTGGTACTGCACCTTGACGCCGTAGCGCTCGGCAACCTTGGCACACTCGCGAGCGAAAAACGGCACGCCGAAGATCACTGGAGCGTGGACAAAATACGAGAGATCGACGTTGGCTCGGATGCCCGTGCGTTGTAGATGGTCGGCAGTGAGATAGACGATCTTCTGCGGCGCGCCCGGACATTTGAAGGGCAGCGGCGGTTGAGTGAATACCGCCTTGCTTCCGGGCTTGAGTGCGTTGATGCACTCCCGAGTGTAGCCGACATGATCAGGGGAATAGTTGCTGCACACGCCATCACGGCCAAGCGCCTCGGCGAGGCCGTCGATCTTGGGCCAATCAAGCTTCACCCCGGTGCAGACCACGAGATAGTCATAGGTGGCCCCCTCGCCAGTGGACAGCTCGACCTGGTTATTCGTGGGATCGAACTTGTGCGCGGCGGCCCTGATGCGCGTGACACCTGACGGTACCAGGCTGTCGGTCGGCCGGCGCGTGCGCGCGAGATCGTAGAGCCCGGCCCCGACGAGCGTCAGTGCCGGCTGGTAATAGTGCGTGTCACTCGGCTCGACGATTGCGATGTCGATCCCGCGCGGCCCGTGGCGCTTCAAGCTTGCCGCAACGGTAATTCCGGCGGTGCCGCCGCCGACGATCAAGACTTTATGGTGCGTGGTCCCGGCCATGATGGCTCTCCCGTCGAACTGGCCCAACCGCTTTGGCCATGGGCATTCGCTCGCTGAACACCGGATTATACCCAACCCAATGTGCATCGCCGTCGATGATGGGATGGTCGAGCCCGGAGTGAATTTGCCATGGGCTCAGGTTACAGTCGGCGCTCATGGAGTTCCTCCGGAAACCTGGCGGTGATGCGTGCCGACATACCCGCAGCGGAGCGGCGGCTACCGGCAGGTCGGCACGGTCTTCCAACAAACCGACATTCCCCGGATTCCCAAAGTCGTGGCGCGATTTTGGCCAATTTTCGGCCTCCGTGGAAGAGATTATCGCAGGGCGACCGTCTCCGCTGACCGGATGGTCGGCGGCGCGAGCAGATGGAGCCGCAGGGTCAGCAGGATGGCGACGACCGCGAGCCCCAGGGCCAAGCCCCACCATAGGCCGACAGCCCCGTAGCCGAGCGGAAAGGCGAGCAGCCAGCCTCCCCCGAAACCGGCGCCCCAATAGCCGAAGCCGGCGAGCAGCATCGGGACCATGGTGTCCTTGTAACCACGCAATGTGCCGGCGGCGATCGTCTGCATCCCGTCGAACACCTGGAACAGCGCGGCGATCACGAGCAGACGCCGTGCGATCTCGACAGTCGCGCGGTTGGCCGGGTCGGCGATGTCGATATAGGCCGAGATGATGGCCCCCGGCACGGTCCACAACACGACGGCCGTCGCGCTCATGAACCCGATCCCGAGGGCGAGCGCCACAAAGCCGGCCCGCCGCGCCGCGACTGCCCGGCCGGCGCCGAGTTCGTAGGCGACGCGCACCGTGGCGGCCTGGCTGAGACCCAGCGGCACCATGAAACTGATGCCCGCGCAATTGAGAACGAGCTGGTGCGCCCCGAGCGCGGCCGTGCCCAAAAGGCCTATCAAAATGCCGGCGGCAAGGAATACGCCGACCTCGACCCCCATGATCCCACCGATCGGCAGGCCGAGACGAAGGATGCTCGCCATCGGCGTCCAGCTCGGGGCAATGGCGTTGCGCAGTACGCGCAAACCCGCGACACTGGACGTTATGCGGGCGCACAGCGCCAGACCCGCCAAGATCAGCCACTGATTGGTGGCGCTCGCATAACCGGAGCCCGCGACGCCAAGGGCAGGGGCGCCGAGATGGCCGTAGATCAGCACCCAGTTCAGCCCCGCATTGCCGGCGACGCAAAGGAGCAGAACCGCCATCACCGCGCGCGTGTGGGACAAGGCGGCGAGCAGACTGCGCAACACCGCAAAGCCGAGAAAAGCCGGCCCACCCCACGCAATCGCCCGCAAAAAGTGGCCGATCTCGACGGCGAGCGCCGCATTGTAGCCGAGCCATTGGAGCAAGCGATCCAAACTCGTCAGCGCGGCGACAAAGGGGAGCGCCAGAAAGAGGGCGAGCGCCAGCCCGGCGCCGCCGATCCGGCCGGCCGCGGCGCGGTCGCCGGCGCCGAGTGCATGCGCGGCGAGCGGCGCCACGGCGGAGAGGATTCCCTGCAGCACAACGCCGCCGGTGAAATAGAGCATCGCGCCGAGCCCCGCGGCGGCGAGCGGCAGGGCGCCGAGACGCCCGACCATCACCATGTCGGTGACGCCCATCGCCATCTGCGCGAGATTGGCCGCAGCGAGCGGCGCGGCGAGGGCCAAGGTCGCCCGCAGCTCCGCGCCAATGCCGTACCTCGCGGCACCGCGAATTCGGTGATCGGCTCGATCGACCGGTTTCATCTGGTTCTCTCTGATCTCCGTCTCGGCGCCCTCGCCGATCTCCGAGAGAGACCCTCAAAAAGAAAGGGCCCCGACCGGTACCGGCGGGGCCCCGTATGGTCGCTTGTTGCGTATTCAGTACACGCGCATACCCTCAGGCCCCACGGCAAAGCCGCGCGAGTCGGTAGTCGCCATCAGGCGTGGGAATGCGCAAATCATCGGCGGTTTGTAGCTGATGGACGGGACCGCGTCAACCGCCACCGCTATGATTGGAAACGCATGAAGAGATTCATCCTGACAGGGGCTCCCGGTGCAGGAAAGACGGCGGTTATTCGGCAACTGGAGCTTGACGGCTTCAGTGTAGTCGAGGAGGCGCAACCGACGTTATTGCTCTGAACCAATCGCGCGGTGTCGCTCGCTGCTCGAAATCGCGCGCCGCAGCTTCTATTACCAGTCCCGACCGACGCCCGCGGATGAGTTCGATCTGCTGAACCGGCTCGACCGGATTTTCACCACCGAAGGCGGCTGCGTGTCTTTCGCAGTCCCCGGCGACCGCTTCTGGCACCTCAATCCCCGACGTTGCCGGCCATAGCCGGTGGGATCTGCCGATGCGAGATTCCCTTGGCCATCCGCGCCGCCTTGCGACGAGAAGGGCCGGTGAACCACGCATTGAGACGGTCGAGATAGAGGAAGACGACCGGCGTCGTGTATAGCGTCAGCGCCTGGCTGACGATCAGCCCGCCGACGATCGCATAGCCGAGCGGCTGGCGGATCTCCGCCCCGGTGCCTGCGCCGAGCATCAGCGGAACGCCGCCGAGGAGCGCCGCCATCGTTGTCATCATGATTGGCCGGAAGCGCAGCAGACACGCTTCACGGATCGCGTCGAGCGGCGCGAGACCGCGATTGCGCTGCGCCTCGATCGCGAAATCGACCAGCATGATGCCGTTCTTCTTGACGATGCCGATCAAGAGAATGATGCCGATCAGCGCGATCAGGCTGAAATCAAAGCCGAACGCCATCAATGTCGCGAGCGCGCCGAGGCCCGCCGACGGCAGGGTCGAGAGGATCGTCAGCGGATGGACGTAGCTCTCATAGAGTACGCCGAGGATGATGTAGATGACGATGATCGCTGCGGCGACGAGGTAAGGCTCGCTGGCAAGCGACGCCTGGAATGCCTGAGCATTGCCCTGGAAATTGCCGATCAGGGTGGGTGGAGCCCCGAGCTGCGCTTCGGCATTTTGGATCGCTGTCGTGGCCTGACCCAGCGCGACACCGGGTGCGAGGTTGAAGGACAGGGTGACCGCCGGGAACAGGCTCTGGTGATTGATCGACAGGAAATTTGTCGGTTCATTCGTCCATTTGACAAAGGTGCTGAGCGGCACTTGCCCGCCGGTGCTCGGTGAGTTCACGTAAATGCTGCTGAGCGCCTCGGTAGGGCGTTGCAGTGCCGGCAGGACCTCGAGCACCACGTGATAGCTGTTGAGCTGCGTGAAGTACTGCGTCACTTGCCGCTGCCCGAACGCATCATAGAGGGTGTCGTCGATCAGCTGCGGCTGGATGCCGAAGCGCGCCGCCTGGTCGCGGTCGATGGTCAATGTGTAGGTCGTGCCGCCGGTCTGCTGATCGGTCGCGACGTCGCGCAGCTCGGGAAGGGTCTTCAGCTTAGCGAAAATCTTCGTCGACCACTGGTTCAGCTCGTCGAGATTGGGGTCCTGCAAGGTGTATTGATACTGCGTCCGCGAGAGGCGGCCGCCGACATTGATATCCTGCGCCACCTGCAGAAAGAGTGCGGCGCCTTCGACCTTGGCAAGCTGCGGACGCAGCCGCCGAATGACCTCGTCGGCCGAGACATCGCGCTGGTCGCGCGGCTTCAAGGTGATGAAGAAGCGGCCATTGTTTTGCGTCTGCGTGCCGTTGGCGCCGAGGCTCATCCCGACGGTGGCGACGGCGGGGTCCTTGCCGACGATCTCGGCGAGGGCCCGCTGGCGGCGCACCGCGTCGGGAAACGAGATGTCTTGCGCGGTCTCGGAGGTGCCGAAGATCAGGCCGGTATCCTGCTGCGGAAAGAACCCCTTGGGGATGACGGCGAAGAGATAACCGGTCGCCACCAATGTCGCGACAAACACGGCAAAGGTCGTCCGATGGTGGCGCAGCGCAACCTCGAGGCTCTTGCGATAGCCGGCGAGCAGCAGCTCGAAACCACGCTCCGACCACAAATAGAGGCGCCCGTGCCGGGTCTGCTTCTTGCTGCGCATGAAGAGCGAGCACATCATCGGCGTCAGGGTCAGCGAGACCAGCATCGAGACGAGGATCGTCATCGACACGGTGATTCCGAACTCGCGGAACAGGCGGCCGACAATCCCGCCCATCAGAAACAGCGGAATAAACACAGCGATGAGCGAGAGGCTGATCGACACGATCGTGAAGCCGATCTCGCCGGCCCCCTTGATCGCCGCTTCCATCGGGCTGAGCCCATCCTCGATATGGCGGTCGATGTTTTCGAGCATGACGATCGCGTCGTCGACGACAAAGCCGACCGCGATCGTCAGCGCCATCAACGAGAGATTGTCGAGGCTGTAGCCGAGCACGTACATCACCGCGAAGGTACCTACAAGCGCCAACGGCACGGCAACGCTCGGGATTATTGTCGCCCATAGGCTGCGCAGGAAAACGAAAATGACCATCACGACGAGAGCGATGGTGAGCATCAACGTGAACTGAACGTCGGCGACCGAGGCGCGGATGGTTTGTGTGCGGTCGCTCAGGACCTGGACCTTGACGGTCGGCGGGATCGCCGCCTGCAATTGCGGCAAGGCGGCCCTGATGCTGTCCACGGTCTGGATCACATTGGCGCCCGGCAATTTATACACCGGCAGCAAGATCGCCTGCTTGCCGTCGGCAAAGGCCGCGAGGCGAGTGTTTTCCGGTGCGTCTATGGCGCGGCCGATGTCACGGATGCGCACCGGAGCGCCGTTCTTATAGGCGACGATGACATCGTTCCAGGGGGCCGCATTGAGCATCTGGCTGTTGTCGTAAATCGTAAAAGTCCGGGTTCTGCCGTCGACGGTGCCCTTCGGGCTGACAGTCGTTGCATTGACGATCACGCCGCGGAGATCCTCGAGCGAGAGGCCGAGCGAGGCCAGCTTTACCGGGTCGACCTGGATGCGCACCGCCGGCTTTTGCTGGCCGCCAATGTTGACTTGGGCGACGCCGGAGATCTGGCTGAGATGTTCCACCAGGATATTTTCGGCGTAATCGTCGACCTGGGTCAGCGGCACCAGGTCGGAGGTCAGGGCGAGGACCATAATAGGCGCGTCGGCCGGGTTGATCTTGCGATAGGTCGGCGGCGACGGCAGGTTCTTCGGCAATTGTCCGCTCGCTGCGTTGATCGCCGTCTGGATGTCCTGTGCCGCGCCATCGATGTCGCGCGACAGGTCGAACTGAATTGTGATCGCGCTGTTGCCAAGGACGCTGCTCGACGTCATCTGGGTGACGCCTGGGATCTGACCGAATTGGCGCTCCAGCGGCTGCGTGACCGAAGCGGCCATGATCTCGGGGCTGGCTCCGGGGAGCTGAGCGGTTACCTGGATCGTCGGGAAATCGACTTGCGGCAGCGGGGCCACCGGAAGCAGCGGATAGGCCGCCGCTCCGACGAGCAGAATTCCCGCCATCAGCAAGGATGTCGCGATCGGCCGCGCGATAAAAGCGCTGGAAAGGTTCATCTTGATTTCCTGTTGCGCGCCGGGGTGATCGTCGGTGGTCAGCCCTTGGCAGCGGGGCTATTTACTTCGACGCGAGCACCTGGCTGCAGGCGGTATTGCCCGGCCGTCACGACCTGTTCGCCCGCGGCCAAGCCATCATCAACAATTGCAACACCGTTGCTGACCTGGCCGACTTTAAGAGGCCGAGTTTCCGCCGTCTTGTCGGGCTTAACCACATAAGTGTAATAGCCGTCCGGCCCGCGCTGGAGCGCTCCCGACGGCACCGTCACCACGTTCGGTTCAGTACGCGCCAGCAGCCGAACGTTGAGAAACTCGCCCGGCCACAAGGCGCCGATCCTGGTTGGGGAAAGTCCCCTTGAGACGCATCGTGCCGGTGGTCTGAGAGATCTGGTTGTCGAGAACCGCCAAGGTGCCCTCGGCCAATTGCCGGTTGTCGTCGCGGCTCATCGCGAAGATGCGAACGGGACCCGCTTTCAGCGCCGACTGGACGGCAGTGAGCTCACTCTCCGGCAAAGTGAAGATGACCGAGATCGGCTTGAGCTGGGTAACGACGACGAGGCCGGTCGCATCGGTGGCATGCACGATGTTGCCCTGGTCGACCAGTCGGATGCCGGTCCGGCCGGTGATCGGGGAGGTAATCGTCGTATAGTCGAGCTGGGTCTTTGCGCTGTCGATCGCCGCTTGATCGCCCTGAATCTGCGCTTCGAGCTGCGCTACCATGGCGCGTTGGGTATCGACTTGCTGTATCGGGGCGAAGTTGCGCTTCGCCAAATCGGCGAAACGCTGCAGGTCGAGCTTTGCGTTGGCGAGATTGGCCTCGTCCTGCACCTTTTTGGCGACCGCCTGGTCGAGCGTGGCTTGAAAGGGACGGGGATCGATCTGCGCCAGGAGATCACCCGCCTTGACGTGCTGACCTTCGGTAAAGGCGACCTTCACCAGCTCGCCATCGACCCGCGTCTTGACCGTGACCGTGTTGAACGCCTGCACCGTGCCGAGACCGGTCAGGTAAATCGGGACATCACGTCGCTCCGCCGTGGCGACCGACACCGGGATTGCCGGCGAGGGCGCCGATGCCGTTTCCGCGACCATTTTGGCGGCCGCACGATGTTGCCGCCCGACATAGCCGCCCCACACGGCCGCCAAGACTGCTATGCCCGCAAGCAGGTACCAGCGCCGTCTATGGGTAGGTTTCTGGGACGATTCTAAAGTGTCGGTCATGGCGGAAATATGGGATGCTGAACGGAGATCCATCCTCAAGGTGCGACGCTTGGGCGCAACTCTGACCCCTCGGTGACCGATGGAGAGGCGCCTTCGCAACCTCAGTTTTATTCGTCACCCGCGGCAGAGCGGAGGTCCAGAGCCTGCCTCTTGCTGGAGCAGGGGCAGCCGCTGAGACGGCCTCGCGTCAACTGGTTGGAACCGTTTGCCAACCGGTATTGCACTGCGTCACATATGGATAATAGCCCGCCGGATCGGAGCAGTAATACCAGGTCTGTGAGAAGTAGGGTTGACTATAGTCGTAATAGCCGTAGTCCGGATAATAGCCCCACCACGGATATGCAAAAGCTCCTCCGAAAAAAAACCGGTTACCGTGAAATCGATCCCCGCGAAATCCCCTTCCGTGGAACCCGCCGCCGTGGAACCCCCCTCCGTGGAAGCCGCCAAATCCGCTGCCGTGAAATCCTCCGGCCGCGTGAAATCCACCGCCGTGGAAACCACCAAACCCGCCGCCGTGGAAGCCACCACCGCCGTGGAAACCTCCAGCGTCAGCGGGATTTGGCTGGCCGAGCGCAGTAGCGCACACGAGAGCAGCTGCGGTTGCCAGAACCCTTGCCATCCTGGGCCGGGCTCTAGGTTCGTTTAACTGTCGCATCGAAGACTCCATTGCGCCGGCCGCATATCACGCGTCTGTGACTGCCGGACGCGGCTTTTGAACCTTCAATGTGTGGACCAACGGCCCAAATCAGATCGGATATTTGTTGCATTGGGTGCTGAGAGGAATTCAGCAATGCGCCGCGCTGATCTTGCCGATCTGACCGCGTTCGTCGCCGTCGCCGACAATCTCAGCTTCCGGGCGGCGGCGTCGCATATCGGCGTCACGCCCTCCGCGCTCAGCCACACGATGCGGCAGCTCGAGGAGCGTCTCGGGGTTCGATTGCTGAACCGCACGACCCGCAGCGTCGCACTCACCGATGCGGGTCTGCGCCTCCTCGGTCGAGCTCGGCCGGCGGTCGAGCAAATCTCCCGGGCGCTGGACGACCTCAAGAGCGAGCAGGAGCATCCCTTCGGGCGCCTGCGCCTCCATGTGAGCCATTTCGCCGGTATGGCGGTCATCGCCCCCGTCTGGGCACGCTTTTTATCGACCTTTCCCGACGTCCTGCTGGAAGTCCACGCCGACGAGGCGCTGGTCGATATCGTGGCGAAGGGGTTCGATGCCGGGATCAGTTCAAAGGACCTGGCGGCCGCGGACATGATCGCCGTTCGCGTGATGGGGCCGATGAGAGTAACCGTGGTTGGCGCGCCGGCGTATTTCGCGAGGCGACGCCCGCCGCGCACGCCCGACGATCTCGCCCGCCACAGCTGTGTTCAATACCGCCTGGCGGCAGACGGCGCGGTGTTCGAATGGGCGTTCGAGCGGGACGGCAAGTCACGGCGGATGTCGGTGGATGGCCGGGTCACGGTCAACGATCCCGATCTGGCAATGCGCGCGGCTGTCGATGGGTTGGGAATAGCGTACACGGTCGAAGCTCTCGCCGACCCGTTCCTGCGCTCAGGGCAGCTGGTTCGCGTGCTGGAGGACTGGTCGCCCTCCTTCGAGGGGCTCTTCCTCTACTATCCTGGCCACCGCCAGGTGCCGGTCGCGCTGCGCGCCCTCATAGACATGCTCCGCGCCGGCAACGGGTCAGCGCCGGTCAAAGGCTCGCTCGAGAACCCGTTCGCGGCTGATTGAAGGGGCTCAGCAGCGCCGCTGTGGTTGCGGGTCGCCCGCGTGCCAACGCCTCAGGGCGCGCGGGCTACTCATGAATGTCTCTCATCTCCCAATCAAATTCGCAGTGATTGTCAAACGCCCGCTGCACCCGCATCTGCCGCTCTCGAAGTCAAGGACCGGGCACCGAAGTCGTCGGTGGGCAGCCCGGAGGTCACCCTGAACCCGGAGCATTCAAACATGTCGCAATACGACAATGACCATCTTTGCAGCCTTCGTGCGGCACTATTGGACCATTCTATTTACACCCAGGTCGCCTCCATCGCCGATCTCAGGCGCTTTATGGAAGATCACGTCTTTGCCGTCTGGGATTTCATGTCGCTGCTGAAGCGGCTGCAGCAGGACATGACGTGCGTAACGGTGCCGTGGTTCCCGGCGGACAATGCAAAGGCCGCGCGCCTGATCAATGACATCGTCATCGGCGAGGAGACGGATGTCGGTCCCGACGGCTCCTATATGAGCCACCTCGCTCTCTATCTCCGCGCCATGGCGGACATCGGCGCCAGCACGCGCCAGTTCGAGAAGTTCCGTTCGCTCGTGTTGGTCGGCGTTCCGGCCGAAGTAGCTCTGGCGCGTATCGGTGCACCGCCCCATGTGCAAACCTTTGTTGGGCATACGATGGCGCTCGCCAATTCGGGCTCGACCGAAGAGGTCTTGGCGGCCTTCTTCTACGGCCGCGAGGACATCATCCCGGAAATGTTCCGCAGGCTTCTCGACACGCTCTATGGGGCGAAGCACAACGACGATCGTCTGCTTCATTTCATCTACTACATCGATCGGCACATCGAACTCGATGGCGACAGCCACGGCCCCATGGGGCGTGAGTTGCTCAAAGATCTGGTGGCGCACTCGCCGCATCGGCGCGAGCGGGCCCTGCGCGCCGCATGCAGCAGCATCAAGGCCCGGATCGGGCTGTGGAACGGCACATTGAACAAACTCCGCAACAGCCGCAGCGTAGAGCATTCAGTCGAAGCCTACGCCGTCGGATGACTGAGGTACCGGAGCCACAACGGTGGTGGGGAGAGGGTAGCTCACGGTTTCTCGCTCAAAGCTGTTGGGCGAATAGCCCTTGTCGTTTCACTTCGCGAGCTCCTGATGCGCCGATGCGGCAGCCGTGTCGTTTGTCTCAAACTCGTTCACCGCGTCGCTGACGAACTCGACCGACATCCCGATAGAGTCACGCACATACAGCAAAGTTGACGATGCGCCTTCGCCAATCTCCGCATCTGTTCGGGCTGTTCCGCGGGGAATCCCTCTCCCCCTTTGAAGGGCGGAGAAGGGCTTACCCCTCGGTCGATTTACACCGGAGCTTGCCGGATACCGTCGGTTCCGGGTACATCTTCGACGTGTTGCCCATTTCGAGCCGTAAGACCGCTGTCGCCACCTTCGCCGCCGCCTGAGGGTCGAGGCGATCGAACCATTCCCGGTAAGGGTTGGACTCGTTCTCTCGGAAGTACTCAACGACGGTCAACCGCATCGGTCTATATGGTCACATAAAATAAAAGTTACTTGCAAGCGACCCGCGGCTATCGTCGGAGCCGGCATGTGGCACGATCTCGTCGAGATTGCCGCAGAGCGGCTGAGATGGGGTCGAGCAGCGCAGCTTCACCGACGAGGGGATCGTGCGCCGGCTGCTCTTCGCTTCGGTCAACTAGGCCTGCAAGGTCCTCGAAGAAGGCAAGGCGTACCGCGCCAGCGACATCGATGTGATGTGGCTCAACGACTTCGGCTTTCCGCGCTACCGCGGCGGGCTGATGTACTGGGCCGCGGCATCGGCGTCACCGAGGTCTACCGCCAGATCCAAATACGGCGAGCGCTGGGCGCCCTCACCCCTGCTCCGCCGCCTCGCCGAAACTAACACGTCGCTACGCGAAGCAAAGCCCGACCGGCCGATGTAGCGCGGCAATCTCGGCGAAGTTCTCGATCAGTAGGGTGGGTTGAGCCCGCGGCGAAACCCACCGCCGCGCTCAAAGGGTATGGTTTCGTTCGCTTAACCGATCCTCCGCGCTATCCGGTAAAGCTTATCGAAATCACTCATGCGTCTTACGGGTCTTATGGGAAGTTAATACAAGCCTGATTGAAGGCCTCTCGCAATCTAATGATGGTCCGGCCGGTCGTGCGCGACTTCAGCGAATACACGCTGAACCTCGGTCGGGTTCGATTACCTGGAGCAGCATACCGACCAGCGAGATTTGCAGTCGCCGGCTTGGCTCGCGAAGAGATCGTGCGAGCAGCAGACCGATCGTGAAATCGCGCCGCCTCATATCGCGGCTCCGGCTTATTGACGGCTTCACCAGCTTGCCTGACCTCACCTGACCGCGTATGCCGGCTCTGGCGGCGCGGGTTCCGCGCCATTATGCCACAGGAATTTGACACCGCGAGCCCACGGGGGCATTTGATCGAAGGCGCTGCAGGTCGGGGTCGCTAAGCGGTTGATGCGGCAATTAACCCAGCGTTAAAGCGATTCGCGTCCTCGCCAATCTTGTGCATATTATGGCACTTGCGCCGTCGCGCGCGCCGGCGCGCGGTCATTCATACGCCAACAGCCTTGGGTGAAGAGCATACGCGATGACATTGTCTGAGGGACAGGGACTCTACGACCCGCGCAACGAGCATGATTCGTGCGGCATTGGTTTCGTCGCCAACATCAAGGGGCGAAAATCGCACGACATCATCACGCGCGGCTTGCAGATCCTGGTCAATCTCGACCATCGCGGCGCCGTCGGAGCCGACCCGCTGGTCGGCGACGGGTCGGGCTGTCTCATTCAGATGCCGGATGCGCTGCTGCGCGACTGGGCGATGCGCCAGGGGCTGGCCCTTCCCGAGCCCGGCCGGTACGCGGTCGCGATGTGCTTTCTGCCCTGGGAAGAGCGGGCGCGCGCCATCGCAATCGAGCATGTCGAGGGTTTCGTCAAGGTCGAGGGACAAACCCTCGTCGGCTGGCGCGATGTCCCGACCGACACGACCGGCCTCGGTGCGACGGTCATCGAGACGATGCCGTGGATCAGCCAGGCGATCGTCGCCTGCAGCCCGGAAATTGCCGATCAGGACGCCTTCGAGCGCAAGATCCTGACGATCCGCAAGCAGGCCTTGAACAGCGTCGTGGCATTGGCCGAGTACCACGGGATGCCGGCGTTACGCGACCTCTACATGCCGTCCTTCTCGACCCGCACCCTCGTCTACAAGGGCTTGCTGTTGGCTTCTCAGGTCGGCAGCTTTTACGAGGACCTGTGCAACCCGCTGACGGCTTCGGCGCTCGCCCTCGTCCATCAGCGGTTTTCGACCAACACCTTCCCGTCGTGGCGGCTCGCCCACCCATACCGGTTCATCTGCCACAACGGCGAGATCAACACGGTGCGCGGCAACGTCAATTGGATGGCGGCGCGCCGGCAGGCGATGACCTCCGAGTTGCTCGGCCCCGATCTCGCCAAGATGGTGCCGCTGATTGGGCCGGGACAGTCGGACACCGCCTGCATCGACAATGCGCTCGAGCTTCTCGTCATCGGCGGCGGCTATTCGCTCGCCCATTCGATGATGATGCTGATTCCCGAAGCCTGGGCCGGCAACCCGCTGATGGACGCGGAACGGCGCGCGTTTTACGAATACCACGCCGCGCTGATGGAGCCGTGGGATGGGCCGGCGGCGATCGCCTTCACCGACGGCCGCCAGATCGGCGCCACGCTCGACCGCAACGGGCTGCGGCCGGCGCGGTACATCGTCACCGACGACGATCACGTGATCATGGCCTCGGAGGCCGGGGTACTGCCGGTTCCCGAGGAGAAGATTACCCGCAAATGGCGGCTGCAGCCGGGCAAGATGCTGCTGATCGACTTCGAAGAAGGCCGCATCGTCGACGACGACGAGATCAAACGCAAACTGGCCGCCGAGCATCCTTACGCAGAATGGCTCGAAGCGACCCAATTCAAATTGCACGAACTGCCGGACCTCGCGGAGGAGCACGAGGAGGAGTTCGCTCGGGCGACGGTGCCGACCCTGCCCAATGACCCGACGACGCAGCTCACGCAGCAGCAGGCGTTCGGGTACACGCAGGAGGACATCCAGTTCTTCCTCGAGCCGATGGCGCGCGATGCCGACGATCCGGTCGGCTCAATGGGCACGGATACGCCGATCGCCGCCCTGTCGAGCAAGCCGAAGCTGCTCTACAACTACTTCAAGCAGAATTTTGCGCAGGTGACCAACCCGCCGATCGACCCGATCCGCGAACAACTTGTCATGTCGCTGGTCTCGATGATCGGGCCGCGGCCGAACCTCTTGGGGCACGAGGCCGGCACCCATTACCGGCTCGAAGTGTCGCAGCCGATCCTGACCAACGGTGATCTGAAGAAGATCCATGCGATCGAAAAATTGGTCAGCGCTTTCCGCACCGATACGCTCGACACGACCTGGGCGGCGGTGGAGGGTCCGGACGGTATGGCGCCGGCGCTCGAACGGCTGTGCTATGAGGCGACCCTGGCCGTGGAAGCCGGGCACAATATCTTGATATTGTCCGACCGCGCGACGTCGCCCGAGCGGGTGCCGATCCCGGCCCTGCTGGCTACATCGGCGGTGCACCATCATCTGATCCGCCAGGGTCTGCGCACGTTGACCGGCATCGTCGTCGAGACCGGCGAGGCGCGCGAGGTGCATCATTTCTGTGCGCTGGCCGGCTATGGCGCGGAGGCGATCAACCCCTATCTCGCCTTTGCCACGCTCGAGCAGCTGCGCGTCGAGAACGATCTACCGCTCAGCGCCGAGGAGGTGCAGAAGAACTATATCAAGGCGGTCGGCAAGGGGATTCTCAAAGTCATCTCGAAGATGGGGATCTCGACTTATCAGTCCTATTGCGGGGCGCAGATCTTTGACGCCGTCGGTCTCGCCAGCGATTTCGTCGAGAAATACTTCACCGGCACGGCGACGACAATCGAAGGGGTGGGTCTGCGCGAGATCGCACAAGAAGCTGTCGCGCGGCACAAGAACGCTTATGGCGACAACCCGCTGTACCAGGACATGCTCGATCTCGGCGGCGATTACGCCTTTCGACTGCGCGGCGAGGACCATGCCTGGACGCCGCAGTCGGTCGCCAAATTGCAGCATGCGGTGCGCGGCAACTCGCTCGCCGATTACCGGGCCTTTGCGGCGACAATCAACGACCAGAGCGAGCGGCACCTGACGATCCGCGGGCTCATGTCGTTCAAATTGGCCGATGAACCGGTGCCGCTCGACGAGGTCGAGCCGGCGAGCGAGATCGTCAAGCGGTTTGCGACCGGCGCAATGAGCTTCGGCTCGATCAGCCGCGAGGCGCATACGACCTTGGCGATTGCGATGAACCGCATCGGCGGCAAATCCAATACCGGCGAGGGCGGCGAAGAGGCGCAGCGCTTCAAGCCATTGCCCAATGGCGACTCGATGCGCTCGGCGATCAAGCAGGTCGCCTCGGGCCGCTTCGGCGTTACGACCGAATACCTCGTCAATGCCGACGATTTGCAGATCAAGATGGCGCAGGGCGCCAAGCCCGGTGAGGGCGGCCAGTTGCCCGGCCGCAAGGTCGACAAGGTCATTGCCGGGGTGCGGTACTCGACCCCCGGAGTCGGCCTCATCTCGCCCCCGCCGCATCACGACATCTACTCGATCGAGGATCTGGCGCAGCTGATCCATGATCTGAAGAACGCGAACCCGCGCGCCCGAATTTCAGTGAAGCTCGTCTCCGAGGTCGGCGTCGGCACCGTCGCCGCCGGGGTCAGCAAGGCGCGCTCCGATCACGTCACGATCGCCGGGTTCGAGGGCGGCACCGGCGCCAGCCCGCTGACCTCGCTGACCCATGCCGGCTCGCCTTGGGAGATCGGGCTCGCCGAGACGCAGCAGACGTTGGTGCGCAATGGGTTGCGCGGCCGCATTGCCGTGCAGGTCGACGGCGGGCTCAGGACCGGTCGCGACGTTGTGGTCGGGGCAATGCTCGGTGCAGACGAGTTCGGGTTCGCCACTGCGCCATTGATCGCCGCCGGCTGCATTATGATGCGCAAATGCCACCTCAACACCTGCCCGGTCGGGATTGCGACGCAGGACCCGGTATTGCGCAAGCGTTTCACCGGCCAGCCTGAGGACGTCATCAATTATTTCTTCTTTGTCGCCGAGGAAGTGCGCGAGCTGATGGCGCAACTCGGCTTTCGCACCTTCGACGAGATGGTTGGCCGGGTCGACAAGCTCGACATGGTGCGGGCGATCGACCACTGGAAAGCGAAGGGGATTGACCTGTCGCGTCTGCTGTACCAGGAGCCGGCGAAGCCCGGGGTCGCGATCTACAATTGCGAGCAGCAGCAACACCATCTCGACAGGGCGCTCGACAACGAGCTGATCGCGGAGGCGCAGCTGGCGCTCGAACGGCGCCAACCGGTGCGCATCGAGCGGACGATCAGAAACGTCCACCGCACGGTCGGCGCAATGCTGTCGGGGGAGGTCGCGCGCCGCTACGGCCATGCCGGTCTGCCGCAGGACACGATCTGGGCGACATTCCGCGGCAATGCCGGGCAGAGCTTTGGCGCCTTTCTTGCGCACGGCGTGACGTTGGAACTCTTTGGCGACGCCAATGACTACACTGGCAAGGGCCTGTCGGGCGGGCGGCTAATCGTGCGCCAGCCGCCCGAGGCGAGCCGCGAACCGACTGAGAACATCGTCATCGGCAACACCGTGCTGTACGGCGCGATCGCCGGCGAGGCCTATTTCGAGGGTGTCGCGGGCGAGCGCTTCGCGGTGCGCAATTCGGGTGTCGCCGCCGTCGTCGAGGGCACGGGCGATCATGGCTGCGAATACATGACCGGCGGCGTCGTCGTCGTGATCGGCGATACCGGGCGCAATTTTGCCGCCGGCATGTCGGGCGGGATTGCGTATGTCTGGGACCCGCGGGGCCGCTTCGCGAGCCTGTGCAATCAGAGCGAGGTCGAGCTCGAGCCGCTTGCCCCGGCCGAGCCCGACGACGATGCCGACCCGGTCGACTGGCCGCGGCAGCGCGCGCCGAGCGTCCATGACAACGGCATGGGCAACCCGCTGCGCTTCGACGCTGCGCGGCTGCGCATCCTGCTCGAGCGCCATCACCTGTTCACCGGCAGCGCCCGGGCGCGCGCGCTGCTCGAAGATTGGGACAACACTGCCGCGTCGTTTGTGAAAATCACGCCAAAGGACTACCGGCGCGCCCTTCTCGAATTGCAGGCCGAGCGGCAGTCCGCCCGCATCGAGGCCGCAGAATGAGCGCCCCCACCCATTCCCTCCCCCGCATGCGGGGGAGGGTCAGGGAGGGGGCTTGCCGGCCTCTCCTCCGGATGCCGTGCCATGGGTAATCCGACCGGCTTTCTCGAGATCGAGCGTCGCGACCGACCCTATGAAAAGCCGGAAATCCGCAGTCATAGCTGGAAGGAATTCGTCAAGCCGCTGCCGGCGGCCGAGAACCGCAAGCAGGCCGCGCGCTGCATGGATTGCGGCATCCCGTTCTGTCACGAGGGCTGCCCAGTCAACAACCTGATTCCGGACTGGAACAACCTCGTCTATCGCGACCAGTGGCGCGCAGCGCTCAAGACACTGCACTCGACCAACAATTTTCCGGAATTCACCGGCCGGATCTGCCCGGCGCCGTGCGAGGCCGCCTGCACGCTCAACATCGACGACAATCCAGTCACGATAAAGACGATCGAATGTGCGATTGTCGACCGCGGCTGGCGGGAAGGCTGGATCGAGCCGGTCGTTCCGGCGCAGCGCACCGGCCGACGCGTGGCGGTGGTCGGTTCGGGCCCGGCGGGGCTCGCCTGCGCGCAGCAATTGGCGCGCGCCGGGCACTCGGTAACGGTCCTCGAAAAGGCCGATCGCATCGGCGGTCTGTTGCGTTACGGCATCCCCGATTTCAAGATGGAGAAATGGCTGATCGACCGCCGCGCCACGCAGATGGCGGCGGAAGGCGTCAGCTTCCGTACCGGGGTCGAGGTCGGCGTCGATATGCCGATGACGGAGTTGCTCGACGAGTTCGACGCAATTGCGATGACGGGCGGCGCTGAGCATCCGCGAGACCTCGAAGTCCCGGGCCGCGAGCTCGACGGCATTCATTTTGCGATGGATTTCCTGCCGCAGCAGAACAAGCGCGGAGCCGGCGACAGCGAAGAGCGCGCCGCGCCGCACGGTACGATCACCGCCAAGGGCAAGCATGTCATCGTCATCGGGGGCGGCGACACAGGATCCGACTGTATCGGCACCTCGGTGCGGCAGGGGGCGGCGGCGATCACTCAGCTGGAAATTCTGCCAAAGCCGCCGGAGCGCGAAAACAAGGCGCTGACCTGGCCAGATTGGCCGATGAAACTGCGCACTTCGTCGTCGCAGGAAGAAGGTTGCGAGCGCGACTGGTCGGTTGTTACTAAGCAAGCGATAGGGCAGGACGGGCGAGTGACGGCACTCGAATGTGTCCGCGTCGAGTGGCGAAAGAACACCGACGGCCGCTTCGTGATGCAAGAAGTCGCGCACAGCGCCTTCATCTTGAAGGCCGATCTCGTGCTATTGGCGATGGGGTTCCTCGGCCCCCGCCGGGTGGGCCTGATCGAGCAGTCCGGTCTAGAGCTCGACCCGCGGGGCAATGTCCGCGCCAATACCATCGATTACCGCACCTCGATCTCCAAAATATTTGCCGCCGGTGATATGCGGCGCGGCCAGTCGCTGGTCGTCTGGGCGATCCGTGAAGGCCGCCAATGCGCCCGCGCCATCGACGAGTTTCTGATGGGCACGAGCCTACTGCCGCGATAACCAAAGTTCGTCTTGTCATTGCGAGGAGCGTAGCGACGAAGCAATCTCGATCCGGAATACTCCTGGCCCGAGATTGCTTCGCTTCGCTCGCAATGACGGTCACGACGGGGAGGGAAAATGTTTCGAAGCGTCACGATGGCGGCGGTGTTCGCATTCGTGCTGGCCGCGGCCGCAACGACTCAAGCCGACGCGCCGGCGGGGGCGCCGATCACGATCGGGTTCAGTATGCCGCTGACCGGTGGGCTCGCGGTCAACGGCACCTCGGGGCTGCTGGCGATGCAGATCTGGGCCGAGGACACAAACCAGAAGGGCGGGCTCCTGGGGCGGCCGGTCAAGCTCGTCTATTATGACGATCAGACCAACCCGTCTCTGGTGCCCGGCATCTACACCAAGCTGCTCGACGTCGACAAGGTCGACCTCGTCGTCTCGGCCTACGGCACCAATGTCACGGCCCCGGCATTGCCGGTCGTGATCCAGCACAACAAGACGTTCATGGGTCTATTCGCGATGGACGTCAACGAGGAGTTCCACTACCCGAAATACTTCTCGATGCTGCCGGTGGGGCCGGACCCGCGGGCGGCGATCTCCGAGGGATTTTTCGAGATCGTCAAGGCCAATAAGGAGAAGCTCGGCCTGAAGACGATCGCGCTCGCGGTCGATGACGGGGAGGCGACACGCAATACCGCCGACGGCGCGCGGGTCAATATCAAGAAGGCCGGCCTCACCGTGGTCTACGACAAGACCTACCCGCCAACCACGACCGACTTCAGTCCGATCATTCGGGCCATCCAGGCGACGAGCCCCGATATCGTTTACTTCGCATCCTATCCGCCCGACAGCGTCGGCTTGATCCGTGCGATGCACGAGATCGGGCTCAACACCAAGATATGCTGCGGTACGATGACCGGGCCGCAGAGTACGTCGCTCAAGACATCACTCGGTCCAATGCTCAATGGCATCATCACCTTCGACTGGTGGCTGCCGGCGCCGAAACTGCGGTTCCCCGGCGTGATGGAGTTTCTGGAGCGTTACCAGAAGCAGGCGGCCGGCAAGGGTGTCGATCCGCTCGGCTATTATCTCGCGCCTTGGGCCTATGCCGATTTGCAGGTACTGGGCGAGGCCGTCGAGCAGACCAAGAGCCTCGACCAGGACAAGATTGCCGATTACATCCGCTCCCATACTTTCAAGACTGTGGTGGGCGATGTCGCCTTTGGCGAGAAGGGCGAGTGGAAAAAGGCACGCGTCCTGACCATCCAGTTCCAGGGCATCGCCGGCACCAGTGTCGATGACTTCCGCGACGGCAAAGGCGAAGTCGTGCTGTGGCCGGATGAGTACAAAGCCGGCGAGCCGATCCTGCCCTATTCGTCGGTCAAACACTGAAGCGACTCATTCCGGCACGCCCTCGACGCGGAAGATTTCCTCCAATTGCGGGCTCATCGGCAGGTCGAGGGTCTCGCCGGTCGGCAGCCGTTGCTGGAACCATTTGTTGTAGAGCTGCACCAGCTCGCGGCTCTGGGCGAGCCGGCTAAAGGTGCGGTCGACGATGGCGGCGAAATCGGGATCGTCTTTGCGGTACATCAGCCCGTACGGGTCGTAGGACAGATACTCGCCGACGACATGGTACTGGTCGCCCGACCTGGTCGTCGCCACCAGGCCGTAGAGCAGTACATCGTCGGTCGCGAAGGCGTCGGCCTTGCCTTCCTTCAGCATAGCAAATGATTCGGCGTGATCTGCTCCGATCAACAGCTTGATGCCGAGATGCTGCTTCTCAGAGATCGCCCGCACCGCCGCCTCGTTGGTGGTGCCCGCCGTCACGACGACCGCCTTGTCGCGCAGATTGCGATAGGAGCTTATGCCCGAGGAGCGCGGCACCAGGAGCTTGGTGCCGGCGACGAAGAAGATCGGCGAGAAGGCGACCTCCTTCTTGCGCTCGAAATTGGCTGTGGTCGAGCCGCATTCGAGATCGACCTCACCCGATTTCACGGCGGGGATGCGCGTCTCTGCGGTGACTTTCTTGTATTTGACGGCGATCTCGACCCCTTCCAGCTCTTTCGAAACGTCGTCGACCACCGCGTTGCACAGATCGATCGAATAGCCGATCGGCTCGCCAACCTTGTTGACATAGGAGAACGGGATCGAGCTCTCGCGATACCCGAGGGTCACTGTCTTGCTGTCCTTGATCTTCTTTAAGGTTCCGGTCAGCTCCTGGGCGCGCGCGCTAGAAGTCGCCAGCACCAGCGCGACGGCGAGCAGAAAGCGCAGCATCAAGCCGCTTGCGCTTCCGCCGGCATGCCGAGCGTCGCCGCCGTCTCCCCCTCCCAGCGGCCGATGACAGCGGTCGCCAGGCTGTTGCCGATCACATTGGTCGCCGTGCGGCCCATGTCGAGGAACTGGTCGATGCCGATGATCAACAGCAGGCCCGCTTCAGGAAGGTTGAAGGTCACCAGGGTGGCGGCGATGACGACGAGCGAGGCGCGCGGCACTCCGGCCATGCCCTTGCTGGTCAGCATCAGTACCAGCAGCATCGTGACCTGCTGCGGGATCGACAACGGGATGTTATAGGCCTGCGAGATGAAAATCACCGCAAAGGTGCAGTACATCATGGAGCCGTCGAGGTTGAACGAATAGCCCATCGGCAACACGAAACTGATGATCTTTTTGCTGACCGGCAGCTTTTCCAGCTGCGCCATTGTCACCGGATAGGCGGCCTCGCTGCTGGCCGTGCTGAAGCCCAACAGGAACGGCTCGCGGATCAGCGATATCAGCCGGAACACATTGCGGCCGAGGAATAGGAAGCCCGCTCCGATCAGCACCAGCCACAACACGCCGAGGCTAAAATAGAATTCAACGAGGTACTTGCCGTAGGTCACCAAGATCCCGACCCCCTGCGTCGTCACGGTCGCCGCCATTGCCGCGAACACGGCGATCGGCGCCAACCCCATGATGTACCCGGTTATCTTCAGGATGATCTGCGAGGTCTCGTCGATGATCTTGATGACGCCCGCCGCCCGCTCACCCAGGGCCGCCGCCGCGACCCCAAAGAACAGCGAGAAGACGACGATCTGCAGGATTTCGTTGTTGGCCATCGCCTCGACCGCGCTTTTCGGGACGAGGTGCGTCACAAAATCCTTCAACGACAGCGAGGCGGCGTTGAGATTGGTCGAAGCGCCGACGTCGGGCAGCGGCAGGTTGAGGTTGTCGCCCGGGCGCAGAATGTTGACCATGACGAGGCCGAGCAGCAGAGAGACGAGCGAGGCGCTGACGAACCACAGCATCGCCTTGCCGCCGATCCGGCCGACGGCCTTGGTATCGCCCATATGCGCCACCCCGACCACCAAGGTGGTGAAGACCAGCGGCGCGATGATCATCTTGATCAGGCGCAGAAAAACGTCGGTGAACAACGAGATGTAGCCGGCGACCGTCTTTGCCGTCTGCGGATCCGGCCACAACTGGTGGCAGGCATAACCGACCCCGATGCCGAGCAGCATCCCGATAAAGATGATCATCGTCAGTCGTTGCGAGCGCATTTCATTCCCCATCTGGCTGCAACCAGAGCATGCGTTATTTGGCGACGTAAGAAAACCGTCATCGCCTCCTCAGGGCGCCGCGGTCGGCGGAAGCGAGAGGGCGAGCTGTCGCCGCAATTGGGTTCCTGGCGGAACGACCGTTAGCCGTCGGCGGGCTACGCACCGGCCACAAGTCGAGGCGGAATGCGCTGCGCTGTTCCGCACACGTTGCTAACATTTCTTTATCATCTATCGCTGCCTATCACTGCCAACAACCCGGCCGACGCCTTGCGGGTCAGGTGGAGGATTTCCCGTCACGGGGGGCAGGCCGGGGCCGGTCGCCCGGCGCGCGGGAGCTCGTGATGTCCCGCCTGCCGTATCTCGTCGTCTACACCGTCGATACCGCCAATCCGCGGACCGTCGTGATCCTCCGGGTGCTGCACGCGGCGATGTTGTGGCCACCCGCCGGCCCCTAAAGGTGCTCGATGCGGAGGGTCGGCTAAAAATCTTCGTTTTGCGCGATACCATTCGCGGCTTCTCGTCGGCGCCCAGACTGCCAGTGAGCACTCGCGCGGCCTGCCGCTTGCAGGTGTGGTCATGGGTTGGCCCTTCACCGGCGGTGCGGGAGAGGAGCTTGGGGCGTGCCGAGGGCGGCTGCTTGCGCTCGGACGCGGCGCGGCGCAAAAATCGTGTACAGTGGTTGTGCGATCGGTGGAGGGGAAGATGCGCGTCGGATTTATCGGGCTCGGCATGATGGGCAAAGGCATGGCGGCCAATTTGCAGAAGGCGGGGCATGAACTTGTCGTGCACGATCTGAGCCGCGCCGCCGCCGAGCCGTTCCTCGCGAAGGGTGCGGTCTGGGCTAATTCGCCGAAGCAGGTCGGCGAGCAGAGCGAAGTGGTCTTTACCTCGCTGCCGGTGCCGGCCGATGTCGAGCAGGTGGCGCTCGGGGCCAACGGGCTGATCGAGGGCATGCGCCCCGACACCGCTTTCTACGACATGTCGACCAATTCGGTGGCAACGGTGCGAAAGATCCACGCCGCCTTCGCCGAGAAAAACCTCTACATGCTCGATTCCCCGGTCAGCGGCGGCCCCTCAGGCGCCGCCAGCGGCAAGATGGCGATCTGGGTTGGCGGCGACGAGCAGCAGTTCAACCGGCACAAAAGCGTGCTCGACGCGATGGGCGACCAGGCGGCCTATATCGGCCCGATCGGCGCCGGATCGATTGCCAAGCTCGTGCACAACTGCACCAGCGCGGTGCTGGGTGCAGCGCTCGCCGAAGTCTTCACGATGGGCGTCAAGGCCGGGGTCGACCCGGTCGATTTGTGGGCGGCAGTGCGCCAGGGCGCGACTGGCAGGGTGCGGACTTTCGACCGGCTCGGCGACAAATTCCTGCAAGGCAAGCACGACCCGGCCGATTTCGCCTTGCGCCTGTTGCATAAGGATGTCGGGCTCGCCGTCGGTCTCGGGCGCGAGGTCGGGGTGCCGATGCGCCTTGCAAACCTGGTCTATGAGGAATTGACCGAAGCGATGAACCGCGGCTGGGGCACCCGCAACAGCACTGTCGGCCAGCTGCTGCAGGTCGAGCGCGCCGGCATCCCTCCTCTCGCCGCCGACCCCGAGCGCATCGCCGCGGTCCGCGACGCCGACAAGGAGTAGTAAGCCGCGGGCTGACGCGAGGGATGCGCAAATAGGATCGTCGTTCCCGCGAAAGCGGGAACCCAGGACCTCCGACATCCGCCTGGCCCCTGGGCCCCCGCTTTCGCGGGGGCGACGGAGATTGCTTGGGCAGAGCTTACTGGGCGGCGGCCGCCATCGGCACGTGCTGCTTCAGGAAAGTGCGCACGCGGTTGATGACCCGGTCCTTCAGCTCCGGCGGGTCGCGCCACGGGAACACCGTGATCTCGGCGTTGGGCGCCAGCGAGGCGACATCGATCGAAGTCTGCAGCGGGTGCGATGGCGTGTCGTCCGGCAAGACGAGGATCGGTTTGCGGCAGTTCTTGATGAATTCGCGCGGCACGCTGTAGAGGAAATCCGGCTGCACGCGCCACAGACTGTGGAAATACTTCTCGATCGTGTCCATCGGCACTTCCGGCCGGCGGGTGCGGAAGTCGGACAGCCAATTGTCGTGGCTGTGCCGCCACATGACATCCGCATCTTCCGGCCGATGCCCAACCGTCTGGCAAAACACCGCGGCAACGACGCGATCGGGCGCGCGCTGCAGCAGCTTGCCGGCGAAGCAGCCGCCGATGCAGTAGCCCATATAAAAGAATTCGCGGATGCCGAGATGGTCCATCAGCCCGAGCTGGTCGTCGGCGAACGCGTCCCACGCGTTCTCGACCGGAACCGGCCCGGTAGAACTCGCCGCCATTGGCGTTGCGCTGGTCCATCGTGATGCAGTGGAAGTCGTTTTTGAAGGCCTCCGGAGCGTTGAACACCGCGGTCGGCCAATTGCTGACCCGGGAGTTCAATCCCCCGCCGGGGGTGACCAGCAGCGGGAAGCCGGAGCCGGCCTCCTCGTAACGGATGCGGACGTCGCCCTTCTGGTAAAACGGCATGGCCTCTCTCCTTCCACAATGTGTCGACCCTGGAGTTCAGCCCAATTTTCGCATCCGCTCAACCCCGTTGCGCCGGCTTTCTGCTATTCTGGCGACCATGTCGCATAACAGGGAGAGCGAAAAATCATGGCGCATGATCCACGGCTGATCAAACACGAGGATACGATCGAGGATTTGAAACCGGCCATCGCGGACTGGATCAAGAACCTGAACCGGCCGAAAACACCGTGCGTCGTTCCCGCCTTCGGGCCGCTCGAAGGGATTCGGGTGGTCGGCACCGGCCAGCTGATCGCGCAGCCCTATATCGGCACGAAACTGGCCGAATTCGGCGCCGAGGTGATTCATATCGAGCGTCCCGGCGGCGATGTGTTCCGCTTTACCGCGCCGCAATTGACCCGCGGCCCGCGACCCCACGGCTGCGACGAGGCCGAGGTCACCAAGAACAAATTGTCGATGGGGCTCGATCTGAAGCACGCCCGCGGGATCGAGCTGTTGATGGCGCTGTGGAAGATCTCCGACGTTTGGATGGAATCGTCGATGCCCGGGACGCTCGAACGCAACGGGATCACCAACGAGCTGGCGCTCGCGGTCAACCCGAGCCTCGTCATCGTGCGGGTCAGCACCTACGGGCAATACGGCAAGGAGGACTATCTCGGCCGCCCGGGCTACGACGCGATCGCGCAAGCCTATGGCGGCATGATCAACCTCACCGGCGACCCGGCCGGGCCACCGCAGCGAGCCAAGACCTACACCGGCGATTACCTCACCGCGCTGACCGGATGGGCGGCGACGATGATGGCGCTGTGGGAGGTCAAGAAAAGCGGGCGTGGCCAAGTGATCGACCTCGCGCAATTCGAAGCGGTGGCGCAGACCAATGGCAACACCCTGCCGCTCTTCACCGGCGAAGGTGCGGTCTATGGACATACCGGGAACCGTCCTCCGGGGTTCCAGCCCTATGACACGTTCCGGTGCAGCGACGGGTGGGTCTATATCGGCGCGCTCGGCGGGGCGATTTACGACCGGGTGCCCAAATTTCTCGGGCTGGACCCCGTCGAATACAGCTATGACGCCTGCTCGAAAGACGCGGCGGCGGTCGAATTCCGAGAAAGGCCGCGACCTCGACCGGCGGCTGCGCGAGTATTGCGCGGCGCACACCGCGCTCGAGGTCGAAACCGAGCTGAACGCGGCGAAGATCGGCTGCGCGCGGGTGTTCAACACGCGCGACCAATACGAGGACGTCCATTACGCGGCGCGCGAGATGACGGTGCCGGTGCTGGACCGCCAGTCTGGCGTGCCGATCCGCGTCTACGGCGTCGTGCCGAAAATGTCGCTGACCCCCGGCCGCATCTGGCGCGGCGCGCCGTCGATCGGCGACGACACGACCGACATCCTCGCGCAAATGCTGGGCATGTCCGAGGGGGCCATCGACAAATTATACGCCGACGGCGTCGTCCACCGCACCGAGCCCTTCACCGAACCGCAGGTCGCCGCCGTCAACCCTTAGCCGTTCTCGAGCCGCCGCTCAGTCGGCTTGAGCCGTTCAGGGCCCACTCTCATCGGCTGCCCGTCGGATGGCGCCTTTGCGCCGACAACGGCCATTCGTCGGATTGGATTTCAGCTAAGAGCCGAACAACACGCCACAGGCAGCGATGCGCAACCGGGCAAGTTCACCCTCGTTATGCCGAAGAAGATCATGCGCCCAGACCGCTTGTGTTCCGCTGCGGCAGTCGTCCGCCATCCCCTTTCCAATGGTCTCGTAGGAGCCGAGGCCTGCCTGCCTGAGTGCCTCAGGTTCACTCAAAGTCCCAAGAATGAAAACCCTGTCGATCAAATCTTCGGGAATCGCCGCCTTCATGGTTTTTAGTCGATTTATGTGATTATCGAGGTCTATCAACAATACCATAAATCGACCATCGTATTTTCGCAGGCCATCGACATGATCCAAGGTGAACCGATCACGGACCTGGGCCCAACCTCCCGCTTCCACTAGTACCTGAACTTGCCTGCTAGAGACATCCAAGAGAAAACCGTTTGCCAGCTGCCGATTGGCATCGTCTTCGGGAAGCACGAAGATGTGCTGGCGATACTTGTTCATGCTTATGCACCCACGTCGTCACGAATAAGCGCATCAACAAGATCGCCCTTGAGTTCCCCCTTAGTTCGAATCTCTTCGAGCCATCGAGCAATGGTCGGCTCAAGATGACTATTCCTATAAAGAAAGAGCGTATTCTCATCAGAAAAACGTCGTATAGCCTCTGGATATGCGAAGTCGTGATGAGCTGACCGCCCGCCTGGAAAAGCCTACCAACAGCCATTACCGACAATCCGACCTCCGATGGTGCAAGATAATCGTCAGGTTCATCCCAAAAACAAAGCAATGGGCCATAAGCATCATTCGCGGCAATTACCAACGCGTATATCATAAAACATTTCTCACCATCCGATAGATCCCCAAACGGGATCGTTGCAGTTCCTTGTTTATTAGAAAACAGCAGAAGCAAGCTGCGCGATTCCTCTCCCGTCGTTGGATTTTTATGTCCAGAAGGTCCGGCATCACTTGCTTGAGATATGCATCTATCTTGGCATAAGCAGACGGCGCGGACGCCAATAGACCGGAAAACCATGCACCAAGATTAGTCACTTGGATATTAGGCTGAAGCGTCTCTTGGACTGAATCCTCGAATCAGGCTTGGCATTGGCCGAAGTATGAGTGTACTTGCGAGCCACTGTCTAAATATAAATAACGGATCTCTTGTCGACTGCTGTTGAACGATCGGCAATGCTACCAAGTGCCAGTCGATACCAAAACTTGCGCTCTCTTCTTTCGCTACTCGTGCAAGGTGGACTTGTGCAAATTCTCGGGTGTAAACGGGGTTACCGTTAGCCGTAAGCTTCTCATCGAGTACACGCAGCTCTCTAAACTCTTGTGGAAATTCAAAGGCTACTGAGTAGCTGTAGATCGTATTTGATAGTTCCACTTCGACTTCAAATCTTACGGGCGCGTCGGCCCGTCCGCGAGAAAGGTCCCGCGGCTTCACAAGGTCGCCCACGCGGTTTGTACCGCGCGCGATTCTCTGTAGGATCTCTAGAGCCAAGCCGACAGTCGTCTTGCCAACGCCGTTCTTTCCGATCAAGAGCAAGGATGACTTGCCCAAAATCGGCAGCTCAAAGTTTTCCAGGCACCGGAAATTATGGATGTAAAGGCGGCGTATCATGTCCGCATGATAGGTGCTGAGAGCGTAGCCCTAAACAGAATTATTGCCGATCTCCGTTCTCGGTATCGGGCGGCTGGCGATATGACGCAGGCTCTAGGCGGAGGGACCCGCCACAGCTCCAAAGCGATGTTGCGGTTGGCGCATGGGAGCTGTCGAGTAGGACCGGGCATGCAGAACAGCAAAAACTACGTCCGCTTTCGAGCCGGACTCAGGCGATCCTTATCGTATGGTCATTGACCGCTTACGGGCAACTCCAGCCGGTACTCGAAGCAGGCGCTTCCTCGGGCGCGCCGCCGGCGATTGCGTAGAACCGGCTGGGGTATTTTCATCGCACAATAACGGCCGAAATTTCCAGGATCTAACCTTGATAGCTCCTTCCATCGCAACGCGACGTGCCTTAGACCGCCGAAAGCTGGGAAGCTGAACGGCCCTGAACCCGCGCGAAGAAGTCGCCAGCGTTCTCTTTTAGTTCTTGCTGGGGCCGAAAATATGGTGTAAAGTAGTAATAGATGCGCAGCATATCGCTGCGAAGAGGTCCGCCGGAGCCGGTGGCAAGTCGGGCAGCGCCAGCTTACATATCAACCAAAGGTCAAGATTGGACGGGTGTATTCATGGTGAGGCGTAACAACGAGGCGACGTCCGGTGCGGATAAGGCCAAAGTACGCGTCTTCTTCGCCGAGGTCGAAGGCAACAACGAAAGCGTGCAAGAAGCGCTTAAAACTATGCTATCGGCGATGAGCCGGCCTGTACGTGTGATTTCAGAGCAAAGGGCTAACGGGAATGCCTCGGTCCTCCTACAGCAAGCTGATGGGGAAGTAGTCGAGGACGCGATCGACCAAGGGGAAGAAGTTGAGGCCCTCGGTGAGGAGTCTCGCACCCCTAAGCGCCCGGAAGCCACGCGGTACCGGAAAGAAGGTTGATCGCAACGCTGGGTTAAAGTTGGTGCCAGACCTGAACTTTAGGCCAGACGGGAAGCAGGCTTTCAAGGAGTTCGTGGACGAGAAGAGTCCCAAGAAAGATCTCGAGGCTGCCCTGGTGCTCGTTTACTACATGCAGCACGTGATGGAGGTGCCCAAGATAGGTCCAGCTCATGTGATGACCGCTTTCAAGGAAGCTGGAATAGCGGTCCCTGTGGACGTCAAGCAGACGATCCGCAACGTCAAGAAGTTAAAGATCTGGTTGAACTTCACCGACATCGAGGATGTCCGAACGACGACGCAGGGTGAGAACTTTGTCGAGCACGAGATGGCCAAGGGCGAATAGTTCCTGATGCATCTCGCTCGATGGCTTTTGTGAGGTCGTCAAGGAGTCAAATAGGAAGAATGCCGAAAAGGCGCTTGCTATCCTTTGGTATTTTGATCACGAGCAACCTGGCATCACCAAAACTGCTGGACAGTTGACCAAGTTGCTCGGCGATCATCACGTCGGGACCGCAAACCAAACGGCGCTTGCCGAGGCGATCCGAAAGACAAAACTGGCTAATGAGTCGAAGAGCGGCTTCTCACTGAAGCCAGGCTCGCGGAAGATAATTCGCGACTGGTTGCCGGATCTGGACGGGATCCAGCCCGCGATGGATCATGCCTCGGGCTATCTGCCGGAGCCTATCTGGACAAACACGCGGGGCTACATCGAAGGGGTGTGCCGCCAGCTGAACGGCTCCTTCCGTCACGCCTATTATGATGCTGCCGCTGTGATGCTGCGTCGCCTCCTTGAAACGCTCATAATCGAAGCCTACGAGCACCTTAACCGCGAGACTGAGATCAAGGACGGCGGCGCCAATTACCTTATGCTCAGCGACCTTGCCGAGCGCGCATGCGGCGAGAACGGGCATAAAGGCATTAATCTTGCGCGCGATTCAAAGAAGGCTTTGAAAGACGCCCGAAGGGTGGGTAACTGGTCCGCTCATGCGCGTCGTTTCCTCGCTCATGCTGGGGATCTAACAAAATTTCAAGCTGGGATGAGGGTTCTGGCGCAAGAGTTGATCCAGATCGCTAATCTAGTGACGAAGAAGACTTAAACAGCGCGGAACGCGTTCAGCCGCGAAACATCGTTTTATCCGGTATTCGGCGGTCGCAACGATCCACCCACAGCAACAGCTGGGAGTGGGGGAGGAATGGCTGTTCTGGGGCAGGAAGAGACGTTCCCGTGCGAAGGCTGGGCCGGCCAGGAGGGTTGAAACTCAGCTGTCTGATCTCGATGGCATGAATGGCCGTTGTCAGCGGCTATCCGCGCTTTCTAGGGGCGGGGCTCCACCTTGTCACCCGTCTCAATTTCGGGCCCAGCTCAGCCATCGACAATTGTACGCCGACGGTGTCGTGCACCGCACCGAGCCCTTCAACGAACCGCATGGCGCGGGCCGTCACCCGCTAGGCATTCCCGGGGCGATCCCAGCAGCATCTAACGCTGTATCCCGTTGCGTACCCCGCGATTACCATCGGGCTGATTTGGTGTCAGCGGAGCTTTCTGAGGGGGTCAAATGCCAATGATCAGTGTGCGCACTCTGAGCAAGGACGACTGGGCAAAATACGCCTTGTTGGGCATCTACGCGTGGGACATGTGCGATCTGAACCAAGATCCCGCATCGAATGAGCTCGACCCCCGCATCTTGGCGGATGGTTGGACGGTTGTTGGCATCATCACTGGGAAAGATAATGTCCTCGCGACGGCGCCCAGTGCCCGGCAAGGAATACCTCCGCAGAATGCAGGCCTCAGACAATCCATGGTTCGTCCTGGGGCTGATATTCGGCGGTACGGGTACCTCGCGGTGAACGCTGCTGGTGATACGTATGTGGCTGTCATCCGTGGCACTGATGGGGCCGAGGAGTGGATCGACAATACGGTGTTCATCGCCGAGCGGCGAGCGCAATTTCCCGGCCGCGTCGAAACCGGTTTCACCGACATTTACCTTTCGATGGAATACCGCCCCCTCACTGGTGGGCCAGCGGTACCCCTTGCTAATGGCATTCGGGCGGCGGTCGGGGCAGCCGATGTGCTGGTTTTAGGTCACAGCCTCGGTGCGACTCTGGCCGAATGCTTGGCCTATCAGCTTGCCGATGCCAATTCGCTTGGAGCAGCGCGCGTCGGTGCGATCATGTACGCCTCTCCGAAACTCGGCGATCATAACTTCGTGGACGCGTTCGATTCCCAAGTAACGAATTACATCGTCATCAACTTTGAGCACGACGTAGTGCCGCGGGTTCCCCCGTTCGATATCACTCACTTCGACTTGTACCGCCCACTTCCATACGTTTATGCGATCACCGATGAAACAGCGCAGGCGAGCGTGAACCCTCTCGACAAAGCTTGCTGCCACCACCTGATCGATTATATCGCGATGCTGTCACCGGCCGTCTTCACTCAGTCCGTGCCAGCGTGGACTTCCGACGAAAAACAGTGCGCGAAATGCTTGTTGACGCCCGCCAATCTGGTAGCTGTCGCCGCTCAGGCTATCGCCGCTCAGGCGATCGCCGCGGCGCCTTAAGGCTGGGCCATCTCATTTCTCCTGTCGAGGTCAGCGGACGGGGTCGAGCACGACGACGGGGATCTCGCGCTCGGTCTTCTTCTGGTAATCGGCGTAGGGCGGCCAGAACTCCAGCGCCTTTTCCCATAGCCGCGCGCGCTCCTCGCCGGTGGCGGTCCTGGCGCGCGCCTTCATCTTCGCGGTCCCGACCTGCACGTCGACGTCCGGGTTGGCGAGGATGTTGCGGTACCAGCCGGGGTGTTGCGGTGCGCCGCCTTTCGAGGCGACGACGATATAGCTGTCGCCGGTCTTCCCATAGAACAGTGGGAAGATGAACCTCTCTCCCGACTTTCGGCCGGTCGTCGTCAGCAACAATGCCGGTACTGTAATCTCCGGCCGGCCCGGCTGGGTCATCTTGTACATGTGCCCGTCGGCGCCGCCGCTGGCGAGGTAGCGGTTCGCATGCTCGACCATCCAATCGGGAAGATTTGGCGCGAGTTTGGCTTCGGTCATCATTCGAACTCCCTCTGAACGCAAAGAGCTTAGCATATGGGGGTCACGTGCGCGTGCGGGGCTTAATCTGATGATGCGAGAGACGGCTGGACCGGCAGACGGAAGACCAACCAGCCCTGTTGTTTAATTGACAAATATTGCTTATTGTGATATCGTCAACTCCCTTTAAACTGTCGAGCCGGACTTGTCGGTGATAACGCTTTGCGATGGCTGTTTTGCGCCGCAAAATAGCGAAGAACATCCAGAAAAAGCAGGTCATCCCGCTGTTTTTCGGAGCGCCGAACCATCGACGGCCGAGGATTTCCGCGCGGGACGAGATGTCGGTGGCTGATAATTCGCTGCAAAAAACAGCAAAAACAGCCAGACCCGTTGTGCGGCGCTCGATTGGGGCGGGTGCCGTGGACGGCGCTGCGGAAGATCTCGGACATTTGGATGGAATCGCCGGCGCCCGTAACGCTCGAACGCAACGGGATCACCAACGACTTGGCGCTCGCGGTCACAGCTTCTTCCTTCTCGCAACACTCGCTCGAGTTTCTCACAGGCCGGCTAGCGGGCCGAGATAGTCCTCCTTGCCGTATTGCCGATAAGTGCTGACCCGCAAGATGACGAGGCTCGGGTTGCAACTTCTTGCTGCATACACTACAAGGTTGACCGCGATCGATATTCGTCACCGCAATCGCCGATTACCTGTGTCAGGTCGCGCGATTTCGCGAGGATCGCCTCAATCATGGCAACATCTCCGGCGTCAAGCGTGAGGCCAAAGACACGAGTATTCTCGGCGATATGCTGTGCTACGCCGAGCCGCGCGCCGACAATGACGCCGGCCACCGCCGGGCGGTCCAGAATGTAACGGACACCGACATTGGCGATACTCACCCGATGTTTGTCGGCGGTTTGTTTCAGGACCGCGAGCAGTTCTTGGAACAGGGTCCATCCGCCCCATGCGTCGATCATATTCTTATACTTTTGTAGTGAGGCGGTGTTGAGTTCGGGCCGCCGTGGCTCGGGGCGGCCGAGGTATTTCTCCGAGACCAGCCCGCCCAGGAGGGTGCCGTAGGCAAGAAGCGAAATTGCGTGTTCGCGGCAGAACGAAGCCATCCGGACCTCGGCCCGGCGATCGATAAGCGAGTATTGAATCTGGTTCGAGACGATGCGAACACGATCGACAATCACGGCAAGGCGCTCAGTATCGAAATTGGTCAGCGCGAGATGACGGATTTTGCCTTCGCGCTGCAGGTCCGCCAGATGTTTGAGCGCGTCGAGGTAATTCGCGTCGTTGTAATCCCACCAATGGAATTGGAGCAGGTCGAGACATTCCACGCCCATTCGCGAGAGCGAGATGTCGATCGCATCATCGACGACGCGTCTGGTCATCCGGCCCGGAGCCGGAACCCACTTGGTGAACGCCTGGATCTCGGAAAGCCGCTCGATCCCGTGACGGGCGGCGAATTGGCGCCGGAAGTCTCCGATGAAATCCTCGGCAGGACCGTAATGATCGGCGAGGTCCCAAGTGGTAAGCCCGGCGTTGTGATACGCGAACATCTCTGTGATTGCGCCGCCGGGCTCGATGTAGCCGTGCGCTCCAGAGACCTGCCACATTCCGTTCAGAACGCGGCAGATCGTGAGATCCGGGGCGAACTGGAAGCGGCTCGAACCGGCTAGTGTCATTTTTTCGTCTCCAGTAGAGCGCCGCGAATTACGGGTGCACGTAAGCCCTTGGCTCCTCCCTAGGCTATTGGCTCTTAGGCCAGGGGTCCCACGTCAATAGCGCGCAAGGCATTGTGCGATCCGGCGGCAACACCTGACGCTCGAGATAGAGCCGGATCAAGGTGGTCGTGTAGGGCCGGAAGAACGCGATCTGATCGAGCGCGGCCCCGTCGAAATGCAACGAGGCGTCCCACGAGCCCGGCTCGATCTGTTCTTCGTAGCCGTGACCGATGTAGCCGACATAGGGAGTGCCGGACGAGGCGATGATGCGGACTGTCAGGCCAGGTGAGACCCGTCCCTGTTGGGGGACGAGATCTGCGACGTCGACATGGAAGCATCGATAGCTCGGATCGCTGCTGTAGACGTCGACCTCGGCGTCGAATTGGGCGATCTGCGCCTCCTCTCCATCCCCGCGGAACAGCTGCAGATTGTAGTCGGTAATCGGATCTCCGCGCTCGTCCACGGCATGAATGATGAATTGCTGGTATTGTTCCCGGATCCGCTTGAAGCGGCCTACGGCGTCGGCCTTCTCGAGCCAGGCGCGGTAGCCCGCGTCGGCGCCGCTGGCCGCCGCGGTCATTTCGAAAGCGGCGATAACGAGGTCCTGCAGTTCGGCGGGCGGATTGCTGAGGATCGTCGCGTGGTTCACCTCGTCCGGTCCGGCGGGATCACCCACGAGATGCACCGGGATCGCCACGTTCAGCCATTTATCGGCAACAACCCGATGCGGCCGGGGATCCTCGGCGCCGGCGGGGTCGGTCGCCGCACGGCGCGCGACCATGCCCTTCTCGGTCATGTCGAGCTCGATCGCGCGCACGCTGAGGCCGCAGCCGGCGCGCCGCACGGTCCCGTCGGTGCCGGGTTTGTTGACGATCTCGCGCAGACCCGAATACGTGCCGGTGCCGCAGAACACAAAGACATAGGGCGTCTCGGGACCGCCGTCATAACGCGGCGGCGCGGTAAACACGTCTTCCTCGGCGAGCCTCCAGGTAAACGAGCTGGCCAGTTCGAGATTGTCGAGAATACGGTCGCCGGCCTCCAGAAAATCGGGGCCGAGATGCTTGTTGCCCTTGAAGACCGCGCCGAGCCAGCTGCGCCCTTGTTTTGCCAGCGGCGAGCCGAAAGTCGCAGGCGCCAGCGCGATCAACCGCTTCAGACGCTTGCCGCGCAACGGATCGGCGGCCAGCCAAGAGCGCACGACCAGCATGCCTGTAGAATGCGCGATAGCGTCGAACGGCGCATCACGATCGAGCCCCCCTTGAGTGGCCAGGGCACGGTCGAAAGCCTCGGCCAGGTCCTTGATCGTGACCTCGTTGTTCAACGAGACGTAGGTGCAGGTGCGTATGTCCGCGTCGTTGAGGCCGAGCCGGCGGCGCAGAATTTCGCGCCAGGCCGCCCACGAGGCGCCCTTATCCGAATAACCATGAACGAATACCACCGGGTTGGGCATCGCTGTCTCCGTCTCCCGAGCATGGCAAGGTTAACTATAACTAGCGACCTCTGGCAAATTAAAGAAAACTCAGTGGTCGCGAGCTCAGCTGCGGCGCGCGATGCTTTGCGCGAGAACGGAAAGGAGCAGACCGAGCGTTGTGTAGCCGAGAATTACCTCGCTGCTGACGATGATTTCACCCGTGAGGGTCGCTGGCCGCACATCACCAAAACCCAGCGTCGTATAGGTGACGATCGAGAAATAATACGGTGTAAACCAGGTGTTGGCGCTGTCCTTGTAATCGAGGATCTGCGGAAACACTCGATAAATCACGCCATAAATCGCCGCCAATCCGAACGAAATCGCCGCGACGCGGAGCAGACTGCGACCATAATCAATCATCCCCCAGGCCCGAAACAGAGCCATGCCGCGGGTGCCCTTCAAGTGAGCCTCCAGGGTGTCGAGAAAGTCCTGGTCGGCTGCCGCGCGTTTGAAGAGAGCATTGCCAAAGCACGAATCGAGGCCACGAATGCCCAGGTAACACCCGCGCATGCCGCGAAGCTGCCACTGCACCCCAGTCAACTGCGCGTTGCTCAAATTGGCCAGTTTGAGATTTGTCCTGTTGAGGTTCGCTCCACTGAGATCTGCGCCGTCGAGGTCCGCGTCGCTTAGATCTGCACCGGAGAGGTCGGCGAGGCTGAGATTTGCTCCGCTGAACTTGCCGCCGATCAGCATCGCGCTGCTGAGGTCACCGCCGCGCAGGTTGGTCCCCTCGAGGACCGCGCCGCTCAGATAAGCTCGATGGAGGTTCGCCCCGCTGAGGTTTGCCCAGCCGAGCTTGGCGCCGCTGAGATTCGCCCCTCTGAGGAGGGCCCCGCTTAGGCTCGCCCCGCTCAGATCGGCATTGGAGAGGGTCGCCCCAGTCAAATTCGCCAGAGTGAGGTTCGACCCGCCGAGATCGGCTGCGCCGAGATTGGCCTCACTGAAATTTGTCCTGCTGAGGTTCGCATCCTTCAGGATCGCTCTGCCGAGATTGGCCCGGCTGAGGTTTGCGCCGCTGAGATCGGCCCCGCTGAAGTCGCAGCTACCGAGGGCCGCGTCGGTGAGGTTCGCCCGGCTGAGGTTCGCGTTGCAGAGAGCCGCGCCACCGAGCAGGATCCCCGCAAGGTTCGCGCCGTTCAGGTTCGCCTCGCGGAGATCTGGGTGGATCGACGGGTTCGCCTCGCGCCAAGCACTCCAAGCGGCCTTTCCCTGACGGAGCAGGAAGACATGGTCGGTCTCTGTCATCGCGGTGCGCGGTCCGAAACCCCACAAGTTGCTAGCGGATCACAGGCTGGGGACCAAGGCGTCGGAATCGGCCGGGTCGCGTCCGCCGCAGCGGCGCCGCAATTTAGTGCGCCTAGCTAGGTGTGCTGGCGATCCACCTCGCCTTCGGGTAAAAAAGCATCCTCTGAGGCTTGCTGCAAGTACCGATGATCGGCTGCATGACAGAGGCCGGAAGCCCTGATTTACGGAAGCAAGTAGAGGCGTTCGAGAGCATTTGATGGCACAGGATCCCCGGCAGCCGTCCCTCCTGCGCCGGCATCTGTCGCCGCTCACCCAGTTCCTCACGATTGCAATCCTGGCCCTCTTCGTTGGTGTTGGGATCCTTGCGTGGCCGGTTATCGGAAAGAATGTTGCGGATCCGGCCGAACGTGTTCAGCCGGCGCCGGCGGAAGAGGCGCGCGGGACCTTCAAGCCTACCAAAGAGCAATGGGCGGGGTTCAAGATCGAGCCGGTTCGCCTCGTCAGCTTCCGTCCCGAACAGGTGACAGAAGGCAATATCGCGGTCGACGACAATCTCACGACGCCGGTATTTTCGCATTATTCCGGGCGCGTCATTAAGGTAATTGCCATGCTCGGCGATGTCGTCGCGCCCGGCGCCCCGCTCTTTGTGATCCATGCCAGCGAGTTCGTGCAGGCGCAAAACGACCTGATAACCGCGCTTGCCAGTCTGCAAACGGCGCGCTCTCAACTGTCTATGGCGCAGACGACAGACAAACGTGCCCATGAGCTCTATCTGGCGCAAGGCGGCGCCCTCAAGGAGTGGCAGCAGGCGCAGACCGATCTGATCACCTCTCAAAACACCGTCCGTGCGGATGAGATCGGGTTGCACGCGGTGCGCAGCCGGCTGCGTATTCTTGGCAAGACCGACCAGGAGATCGCTTCGCTCGAAGCCGAACCGACGCAAAAGCTCGACGCGGTAGCGACGGTAACGGCCCCCATCGCCGGCACCGTCACTCAACGCCAGATTGGGGCCGGGCAATACATCAACAGCGAGGCCAACGGCGCCACGAACCCGGTCTTCACTATCAGCGATCTATCCACCGTTTGGCTGATCGCGAATGTTCGCGAGGGGGATGCGCCATTGATGCATGTCGGCGAGCCCGTCGAGGTGCATGTGCTGGCCTTCCCCGGCCGCGTCTTCAAGGCGAAGATTTCGTGGGTCGCCCCGTCGATCGATTTCGAACACGCACCGCCTCTCGGTGCGCGCCGACGTCGAAAACCCCCAAGGCGAACTGAAGCCGGGGATGTTTGCCAATTTCAGCATCATCACTGGGGAGACAGAGACCGCTCCGGCCGTGCCGCAGCGCGCGATCGTCTATGAGGGCGATACAGCTCGCGTTTGGGTGGCGGAGGATGACGGAACGATCGCTGCGCGTTCGATCCGCACCGGGCGGATTACTGACGGCATGGTCGAGATCCTCGCCGGCGTGTCTGCCGGCGAGAAGGTGGTGACCAGCGGAGCGTTGTTTATCGACCGCGCCGCCAACAACGACTGAGCGGGCAGAGGTCGGATGAACGCCGTCATCGCTTTCGCGCTGCGGCAGCGAGTACTGATGTTGCTGCTGCTGCTGTTCATGTTGGGCGTTGGCGTCGTGAACTTCTTCAAGCTCAACATCGAAGCCTATCCCGATCCGGTGCCGCCCCTCGTCGATGTGGTCACGCAAAACCCGGGACAGTCGGCCGAGGAGATCGAGCGCTACATCACGATCCCGATCGAGATCCAGATGGCGGGGATTCCGAATGTCACCGCGGTGCGGACGATCTCCCTATTCGGGCTGTCGGACGTAAAAGTGCAGTTTACCTACGCCTTTACCTATGACGAAGCGCAGCAATGGGTCATCAACCGATTGTCGCAATTGTCGCCGCTGCCCAACGGCGCCACTCCGCAGATCTCGCCGGAAAGCCCGATCGGCGAGATCTATCGTTATCGCGTCGTGGGCCCCGCGGGTTTCAGCATCACTGATCTCAAGACCATCCAGGACTGGATACTCGAGCGCCGGTTCAAGGCGGTGCCAGGGGTCATCGACGTCACCGGATGGGGCGGCAAGACCAAAACCTACGAGATCACCGTCGATCTCGATCGTATGCTGGCGCAGGGGATCACCTTGCCGCAGATGCTCCAGGCGCTCAACAACAGCAACATCAATGTCGGCGGCCAAACCGTCAATTTCGGTCCGCAGGCCGCGATTGTGCGCGGCGTCGGCTTGATCCACTCGATGGATCACATCCGCGACACGATGATAACGGCGGTCAATGGCGTCCCAGTGCGCATCGGCGACGTCGCCACCGTCACCGTCGGCCACCAGCCGCGCCTCGGCATCGCGGGCCAGGATGACGACGGCGACATCGTTCAGGGAATCGTGCTGATGCGGCGCGGCGAGCAGAGCATGCCGACAATCCGGCGCGTCGAGGCGGAAGTCGAGAAGATCAACAGATCAAGCATTCTGCCGCCCGGCGTCCGGATCGAGCGCGTCTACGACCGCAGCGACCTTATCAACGTCACAACGCGCACCGTGCTGCACAATATGCTGTTCGGCATCGTCCTGATCTTCTTCGTGCAGTGGCTGTTTCTCGGCAATCTTCGCAGCGCCTTGATCGTCGCGACGACGATCCCGTTCGCGCTGTTCTTCGCGATCACGATGCTGGTGCTGCGCGGCGAATTGGCGAATTTGCTCTCGGTCGGTGCGATCGATTTCGGCCTGGTCGTCGATGCGACTGTGATTATGGTCGAAAACATCTTCCGGCATTTGGCCGAGCCGCCAACCGCGTTGCGGCAACGCACATTGCAGAGCGCGCGGCGCGCGAGCCGCCTCTCCGGGAAGCTCGTCGAGATTTATGCCTCGGCGAGCGAGGTCAACACGGCGATCTTCTTCTCCGCGGCGATCATCATCGCCGGGTTTGTTCCATTGTTCACGATGTCGGGCGTCGAGGGCCACATTTTCGCGCCGATGGCCAAGACCTATGCCTACGCGATTGCTGGCGGCCTGATCGCGACCTTTACGATCTCACCGGCCCTGAGCGCGATATTGCTGCCGGACCGGGTCAGCGAGGTGGAAACTTTCCTCGTTCGCGGCCTGCACCGGGTCTACCGCCCGCTTCTCGAATTTGCCCTCGCCAACCGCATCCTCACGCTTGGCGGCGCCGTGCTGCTGTTCGGTCTGGCGGCGATCGCGCTACCCTCGCTCGGCCTCGAGTTCCTACCCAAGCTCGAGGAAGGCAATTTGTGGATACGCGCGACGCTCCCGCCCTCGATTTCGCTCGAGGAGGCGAACGGTTACGTCAACCGGATGCGGCGGGTGATCAAGAGCTTCCCGGAGACCGTGACGGTCGTCTCGCAGAACGGACGGCCCGACGACGGCACCGACGCCACCGGCTTTTTCAATGCCGAATTCTTCGTGCCGTTGAGGCCGTTCGATACTTGGCCCAGCGGTGTCGACAAGGAAAAGCTGACCCAGCAAGTCAATGCAGCGCTGGAAGCCCAATTCCCAGGCGTCGAGTTCAATTTTTCCCAATATATCGAGGACAACGTCGAAGAGGCGGCGTCGGGGGTCAAGGGCGAGAACTCGGTCAAGCTATTCGGCAACGACCTCGCTTCGCTGGAGAAGACGGCCGCCAAGATCAAGGAGGTGATGAGCACGGTGCCTGGCATCACCGATCTCGCTGTGTTCAACTCGCTTGGCCAGCCGACGGTCCGGATCGACATCGATCGCGCCCGCGCCGCGCGCTACGGCCTCGCTCCCGGCGACATCAATTCGACGATCGCTGCGGCGATCGGCGGGCAGGCGGCCGGCAACCTCTATGAGGAGGGCAGCGACCGCAACTTTCCGATGATCGTGCGCCTCGCACCGAACTACCGCCAGAGCCTCGACGCCATTCGCCGGATCACGATCGGCGCGCCGAACCCGAGCAGCAGCGGTGTCGTCCCGATCCCGCTGACCGACGTTGCCACCGTCCAGCTCGTTTCCGGGGCGTCTTTTATCTACCGCGAGAACCAGGAGCGCTACATCCCGATCAAGTTCAGCGTGCGCGGGCGCGACCTCGGCAGCGCCGTGCTCGAGGCCCAGCAAAAGATCGCCCAACAGGTGCAATTGCCCGCCGGATACCGGCTCGAATGGGTCGGCGAATTTGGCGAACTGCAGGAGGCGATCGGTCGACTGGCCGTTGCGGTACCGCTGAGCCTTGCGCTGATTTGCATGCTGCTGTTCCTCAATTTCGGCTCGGTGAGCGACATGGTGCTCGCCGCGGCGGCAATACCGATGGCGATGATCGGGGGCATTTTCGCGCTGTTTGTGACCGGTATCCCGTTCAGCGTGTCGGCAGCGATCGGCTTCATTGCGCTGTTCGGCATTTCCGCCATGGATGGGATCATCGTGATCGGCTATTTCAACCGGCAGATCGACGCCGGGCTCGACCGCAGCACGGCCATTCTGCGTACCAGCGCTGTTCAGATGCGCCCGGTTGCGATGACCTGCATTGTCGCCTGCGTCGGCCTCTTGCCCGCCGCCTGGTCGACCGGGATCGGCTCGCAAGTGCAAAAGCCGCTCGCCACCGTCGTCGTCGGCGGCAGCTTGCTGGCGCCACTCTTAATTCTGTTGGTGCTGCCGGTGCTGATAGACGTCTTCTCCCGACGCCGCCAACCTGCCGACGAGCCTGAGCCGCAACCCGCGCCGGCCGAATAGGGCTGCGCATGTTCGGCCAGTGGCACCTCTCGCATATTGTGTCCGTGGCGGCGACTGCGCTCTTACTGACGGGGTGTGCCGTCGGGCCGGATTTTGAGGCACCTGCTGCGCCGGACGTCCCCGGTTACACGCGACAGCCGCTGGCAGAGCAAACCAGCTCGGCGGATGTGAAGGGCGGTGAGGCGCAACGCTTCGTCCAAGATCTGGACATCCCGGGCCAGTGGTGGACGCTGTTTCACTCGGAGCCGCTCAACGTCATGATCGAGCAGGCCCTGAAAAACAACCCGACCCTGCCGGCGGCCGAGGCGGCGCTGCACCAGGCCTGGGAGAACGTCTACGCGCAGGAGGGCGCATTCTTCCCGACGGCCGTAGTGAGTTATTCGCCGAGCCGCAACAAGACCGCGACCGGTGTGGTTTTCACGTCGGCCTCGTCGGGCCCACCCTTTTTCACCCTGCACACTGCCCAGGTGGTCGTGACTTATGCGCCGGACGTGTTCGGCGGCACGCGGCGCCAAGTCGAGTCGCTCACGGCGACGGCCGAATTCCAGCGCTTTCAGAGCGAAGCCGCTTACCTTACCTTGACCTCGAACGTGGTTGCTGCCGCGGTGCAGGAGGCGTCGTTGCGTGGCCAGATCTCGGCAACCGAGGAAATCATCAAGATCGAGTCTCAATCACTCGAGATCCTGCGCAAGCAATTAGAGTTGGGCCAGGTGGCGGGGGCCGATGTTGCGGCCGTGAAAGCGACATTGGCGCAGGCGCAGGCAACGTTGCCGCCATTGCAGAAGCAGTTGGCAGTGCAGCGCGACCAGCTGACGGCGCTGCTCGGCCGGCTGCCGAGCCAGGAGCCGGCCGAGAAGTTCGAGCTAGCCTCACTGCAGCTGCCGCGGGATCTGCCGATCAGCCTGCCGTCGAAATTGGTAGATCAGCGCCCGGACATCCAATCGGCCGAAGCGCAACTGCATGCGGCCAGCGCTCTGATCGGCGTCGCCGTCGCCGCTCAGCTGCCGCAGTTCACGCTGACGGGGAATGCCGGCACCACCGCCAACCAAATCGGCCAATTGCTTATCACGCCCGGCACCGCTTTTTGGACCGTGGCCGGAAACGTGGCTCAAACGATCTTTGATGCCGGCACTTTGCTGCATAAGAAGCGCGCCGCCGATGCTGCCTTCGACGAGGCGGCGGCGATGTATCGCGGCACGGTAATCACTGCCTTCCAGAACGTCGCCGACACGTTGCACGCGATCCAATCCGATGCCGACACCCTGAAAGCGGCGGTCGCCGCGGAGCGCGCCGCCTTCGAGAGCCTGGAGATCGCGCGCCTCCAGTTGCAGCTCGGCGCAATCGGCTATCTCGGGCTGCTGACTGCGCAAAACACCTACCAAACGGCACTGATCGCCCTCGTCCAGGCGCAGGCCGCCCGTTACGCCGATACCGCCGCACTGTTTCAGGCCTTGGGGGGCGGCTGGTGGAACCGCGAGGACGTCGCTCCCCTAAAAAAGCGGGACATCGAGCTCGTCCCTTGATGAGCAGCTGCCCCGCCGCCCGCGCTACGTGCGGTTCGATCGTCATATAGCGGCTTAGCTTGCCTTGCAGGTTCATCCTTATCATTGGCGTCCGTCGGCAAGTTTTCTGGCTCACCTGCTGAAGGCGACGACCCAGCAGCATCACCGCGCGCTCGCCCCAACGATCGCGCGGCTGGTGCCGCCGACGGCCGTCGTCTTCGATGTCGGGGCGCATGCCGGGCAATACACCAAGCTCTTCGCACGCGCCGCCAATCATGGGCGGGTCTACGCCTTCGAGCCGGGGAGCTATGCCCGCTCTATCCTGCGGGCGGTCGTCTGGCTGCACGGATTGTCGAATGTGGCCGTAGTGCCAATAGCGCTCGGCTCCGAGGCTCGGCTCGACACGCTGACCATCCCGCTCAAGAGCAGCGGCAGCTTTGGCTTTGGACTTTCCCATTTGGGAAAGCCGTCCGAGCGCTGGCGCGCGGTCGCTCAAGAGATTGTGGCGCTCACGACGGTCGATGACGTGGTGAAAACGCTCGATCTCGATCGCCTCGATTTCATCAAGGCCGACATCGAGGGATGGGAGCTGCGACTGCTGCACGGTGCCGAGAGCACGCTCGGCCGTTTCCGGCCGCGCCTGTTGCTGGAGCTCAGCGGCACGGCGCTCGCACGTGCCGGGGACGGGCTCGTCGACGCCTTCGCCTTTCTGGCGGCGCGCGGTTATCGGGCGTTTCGCTTCGAGCCTGGGGCAAGTCTCGCACCAGTAGCCGCACCTGTCGACGGCGATTTCTGGTTCATACCCGCGGACGATCCGCCGGGCAATGCCAATCTTTCGCCACAGCACCGCGAAGGCGAGCCGGGGTAGCCGCGTCTCGCTCGACGGTGCATCGCAATAATGGGAATGGCCGGTCAGTACTGGACGTGCAGCCGCAGGCCGAAAACCGATACGGGGCCTCGGTCGCGGTTGTAGGCAGGGTTCTTGATGAATTGATAGTCGGCGGTGAAATGCGCGAAGCTCGACAGACCGACATTGTAATAGGCTTCGAGGATCTGCTCGGGCCCGGCATTCGGCAATTGACCATCGCCGATGATTATGCCGAGACCGCCGGCGGCGAGGTACAGTTTACCCTGGTGCGAAATCTGGTTGATTGCGCCGGCTAATCCCACCGTGTCGTCCGGACGCCCCCAGCGCGACCCGGTCAGTGACAGCCCCGCCGAGATCGACTTATTGATGTCGGTGAAGTCGACCGTCTCCACCGTGCCTTGCGAGATGCTGGCGCGAGCAAAGACGCCCAAATCCGTGGCGGTCTGCTGTTCGAGATTGAGCCCGAACCCGTCTTTAGTGCGAAAACGGCGGACGTCGGAAGTCGAGGGCGTTTGCCCAGTGGCGACGCCCAGCGAGACCGCGTCAAGATAGGTCCCGAGCCTGCCGCGGGTCAGCCAATAGAGGAATTTTAGCTTGCCGGACTGATCCCACAGCTTATGTCTCTCTTCCAATTCGGCCAAGAACTGTCCTTGCGCTAAGCCGCGAGACAGCGCGACCGAGTTCGGCTCTTGCGACAGATCGAACACCCCGGCCCTGGCGGTCCACCAATTCTGATACCATTCCAGCGCAGCACCGTAGGTATAGCCCCAGGGATTCGCCGCGTAGTCGAATGCACCCATGTCGATGATCGACCAGTTGAAGAAGTCGCTGCGTGGGTCGTGAGCGTATGCGTTGGTGTCGAAGATATCGACGACGGAATACTTGCCGACGGTGAGCACCAGGCGATCGGCGGTCTGCGAGCCGCCGAGCTGGTTCAGGCCGGGATCGAGCTTTTCCGTCTCGCCGCCTAAATTTATTGTCTGGCGAAGAAAGCCGCGCTGGACCAGAAAATAAGGCTCCGCCTTGCCAATTTTGTAGGCTTCGCCGCTGACGTATCCCGCCACGCCGAAGGTGTCGCTGAGCCCAAACCCCTGGTCGACCTCGGGATTGAGCCAGATTTCGGCGCCGGACCACGGACGGAAGCCGGCATACAATGTCACGTCGACCGTTTCCCTCCCGTTAGCGCCAGAGCGGAGGCTGTGGGGGCCTTCATACGGAGAGCGGAATTCCGGTTGCAGCAGCCAGACATTCGTCCCTTGCCCATGAATGGCCCAGGCCTCGGTTTCGACCTGCTTGGCCTGTTCCGGAGTAACCGGTATGCCTTGCGGTTGCGGCGTCGGACCAACCACCTGGGCGCCGCAGGTCATTGACCAGCACAGAACGCAGATTACGTTGACGGCGATAAGAATGACATTGCGCGCCAGCCGATGAAGCGCCATCAGACAATCCGAGACCGCCGAGTTCGCTGGCGGAGTTTTAGAAAGTGATACCGGATCGAAGACCGATCACCAAAGCATTCGGGATCGGATGCCCTGCGGGCGCCGGTGGGGGTGCCGCGATGAAACCGCCAGGGTGGAAGATCAGCTGCAGATCCGGCTGCAGCAGCCACCATGGCGCAATGCGCGCTTCGTAAGTGATTTCGAGGACGCTCTCGTAATCGCGGATCGGACGCTCGATACCGGTGAAGAGGACCTGATCCTGGTCCAAGCGTCGGGCATAGCCGATCCGCCCATAGCTTACGCCAACCCCCAGCACGTCGAGCTCGCGGTTCGGGAAGAGGCCCTTGAAGGTGAGGCCGGCGTCGATCTCGAGGCTGATCAGATTGCGGTCGGGTGGGGCGTAGCCGACCCGAAGGAAGGCGGCCAAACCCTGGGTCGCCGTATCGGGGCGGCGCCATAACATCTTATCGACCACCAAATAGGCCCCGAAATTGCTGCCATGTATGGCGGGAATGCCATTGCTCGTTGGGTTCGCGAGCGAGAGCCCCGAGCTATCGCGGCGTTGATCGGGGAATTCGCCCGTATGATACCAAGCGCCGAGTTTGACGTCGCTGAGATTGGTGGAAGAAATCGGCTGCTCGTCGAACGAATAAGCAAATTCGACAATGGGCATGAACCCGCCCTCGCCGATCAAAAAGTTGGTGCCGCTCGAGTTGCGGACCTGCGGATCTCCCAGCCCGGCAGGTGCGGGATTCCCGTTGAAGACCGCAGCGGACAGGGTCAAATCGTTAGTCGGCGCAACCCGCAATCGGGCGCCTGGCGTCGCAAAAGGATAGCAGGGTCCGCCGCTCGGCAAGTCGGTCGACCAAATGTCCGGACAGCCGAACGTCGAATTGACGAAGCCTGCCGAATATTGGCTAATATAAAACTCGTCATCGAGGGCGATCTGGCCGACACGAATTGAAGCTCGGTCGTCGAGAAACTCCTGCTGCAGCCACATATCGTGGAGGCGCGTCGAGGCGAGCGCCTCGATCGAGCTTATAGCCAACAGGTTGCCGACTGCATTCCTCGACAAGCCTTCGCCGCTTATCCAGTACCCGTCGGCGTAGAACGTCGCGCCCGGCCACTTTGCGAGCTTCCCGAGATCGAGGGTGAGAGAGAGGTCGAGCAGGCCCTGGTAAATCGTCAGCTGCCTTATCCCACCGGTGGGGTTAGACAGCGTTTCCGAGACGTCAGTGGCGCCGAGAGCAACGCCGGCATCTTCCCACTGCTTGCGCACTCCGCCCCAGTCCCCGGTGAGCCTGTCCCGCTCGAATAACCCCTCCTCCTGTGCGGCGACAGGTTCGCTGGCAGGTCCGAGCAAGGCGCTGCCGACGATCACCAGCGCAGCAAGGCCGGCTCTCACGGAAGTCATACCTGGAGGTCAGTCGACCGAGTTCTAGCTAGCTGTCGTTTCCAGGAAGGTTGTTCAGTTGATCAGACAAGGGACCCTCCTTGAGCGAGTGTGACGGCAGCGGCAGGCCGCCGCAAGGACGCTGCGCGCCGGCTGCCGCCGGTCGCCTGCGGCGATCCTTGCCCCGGCCCGCCGCTGCCGTCATTGGGGAAAGCAGGTCGGGACGAAGCAACGGTCCCTTTGGTCGAACAAAGCAACTGGATTTGGTGCAGCCGAGCCGTTGGCGGATGGTGGGCCAGGGCGGCGTGTGGCCGCGCGGTATTGTAATGCTCGAGCCAGGGCGCCAAGGCGGCGTTGCGCTCGTGCGAGGTCGCATAGGGCCGGGCATAGGCCCACTCGCGCAAACTGGTTTGGATAAACCGCTCGGCCTTGCCATTGGTGCGTGGCGTATACCGCCGGGTGCGTTTGTGTTTGAGCCCGGCGGCCGTCAGCGCCGCCCGGAAAGCCTTGCTGAGATAGGCCGAACCGTTGTCGGTCATGACCCGTTCGACGGTCACGCCCTGACCCGCAAACCAGCCGAGCGCGCGCGCGAGAAAGCCGATCGCGCTGTCCTGGCGCTCGTTCGCGAGGATCTCGCTATAACCCAGCCGGGTCGCGTCATCGATGCACACGTGCAGGGCTTCCCAGCCAATGCCGTGATGGCGATTGACCGTGCCCGCAGCGCGACCCTTAAAGCGGTGCCCGATCCCGGCGATCCGTCCGAGCTTCTTGCTGTCGAGATGGATCAGCTCGCCGCGCCGTTGGCGTTCGTAGCGCACGATCGGCGGCTTCGCGTCGAGCGCTGTCAGCTTGCCCAAACCGAGCCGGCGCAGGATGGCGCCCACCGTCGATACTGGCATGCCGAGCTGACGGGCGATTGCTGGCCCGCTCATGCGATGCCGCCGCAGCGCCGCGATCTCGGTGATCCGCTCGACATCGACGCGATGCTTGCAACACCCGGGCGCCGAGCTGCGCTCACACAGCGCCGCCGCGCCGTCCATGCGGTAGCGCGCCAGCCCGCGATAGCCTTGCCGCTGCGAGATGCCGGCCGCAGTCGCCGCTGCCGGCATCCGCCAATCGAGCTCGTCGACCCGCCGCACCAACAGCAGTCGACCCTACGGCGTCAACCGCGCATTCTTGTGAATGTTCATCCGGGCGATCCTCCGATCATGGCTGCGAGTGTCGCGACCCACAGCCTGAACCGGACTCCCCCGGATGAACAACCTTCATAGCAATGACAGCTAGGCCTATTCGCGGCGCCGTCTCGCCCATTCCAATCGATCGCGAGCGCGGGCGCAAGATATTGCGAACGGGGCCTTCTGCTACATGATGGATAAAGCGGTGGTGTTCGACGGCGGAATGATCGGCGGCAAGGGACCCGGTAGAGCCGAAGTTGACGGCTGAGGGTGAGTCTCTATTCAGCGTCTGCGAAGTGCGACTTTAGCGGAAGCGTCCATAGTAATATATCTATGGGAGATTCCGCTAAACTCGCAGTGGTCGCGAGAGGCGCTATGCATTGAAAGCCCGGCCACTTTTCGGTGTCGACTAGAAGGGTTGTCGGTGGTGTTCGGTAGGCGCCCTACCGCATGTTGGGCAGCCACGCGCCTAATAGACCCCGGGAATTAGGCGCGACGTGCGACGCCGATGGACGCGATAAACGTTGCCGAATACGGCGCGAGGGGCGATCCTGGCTCCAAACCATCGGGAAACCGGGGCGTGTCGCGTAAAGGACATTCAGCAAAAATCTAGAGGGAGGTACCGGCATCATGAATACCAAGCACCCCGCGCGTACAAATTGGTCCCGCCGCGATATGCTTTTTGGCAGCGCCGCCGCGTTGATGGGGGCTTACGGTTTGGCCCCGCGCTATGGCCTCGCCGCCGATATTCCGACGGAGTATGACGGCTCGAAGTTTCAGATAGCGGCACCTGAGCCCAATCCAAAGCGGGGAGGGGTGATGCGCTACGGCATTCTCAATCGTCCGCCGCATTTCGACGTGCATCAATCGGGCACTGTCGGCAACATCGGCACTCAGGGTTGCATGTTCGACAATTTGATCCGGCGTGATCCGCGCGACAGTGGAAAGACAATCATCCCCGATCTCGCGCATAGCTGGGAAATCGCCAAAGACGGCAAGACCTACACGTTTCACCTGCGCCAAGGCGTCCAGTTCCATGACGGGGTGGATTTCACATCGGCCGACATAAAAGCGACCTTCGACCGCATCGCCAAACCACCGTCCGGCATCAGCATCCCGCGCACTCCGCTGTTCAGGGCGGTCAGCGAGATCAATGCGCGCGACAAGTACACCATTGAATTCAAGCTGGCCGCGCCGCGCTCCGTCAATTTCATGATGTCGGCCTTCGCCAGCGGCTGGAACGTGATCTACAGCAAAAAGGCGCTGGAAGAGAACAATTACGATCTACGAAAGGTCCTCAACATCCCGGGTACCGGTCCCTTCAAGACGCAACACCGCGTCGAGAACGAGGTCTGGGTAATGGAGAGAAATCCGAACTACTGGAACAAAGGCCTTCCCTACCTCGATGGCATCGAATTTTACAATCTGTTGCCATTTTCCCCGGAGCTCGGGTCCGCCATTCTGTCGGGCCGAGTGGACTATGCCCGCGCGCTCGACCCGGCCACCGCCCGCAAGGCGGCGACAATTCCTGGCCTGTCTACCGCGAAATTCTACCAAAGCGTGATCCACGCGGTCTGGTTGAATGCCAAAAGGCAGCCTTTCGATGACCCGCGGGTCAGGCGGGCCCTGCATCTCCTCTGCGACAAACCAGTCCTGGTGGACGTCGTCAAGGATGTCTCCCCGCTGATGACGGGAGGGTTCATCTATCCGTTTTCCGAGTTCGCCACGCCGGAGGACCAACTCGCCAACCGGCTCGGCTATCAGGATGATTCCGGCGCCGCGAACAAGGAGGCTAAATCCCTATTGGCCGCCGCCGGCCAGAGCAGCATACGGCCGCTGGATTTCATGGTGCGGGACCTCAACCATCACAAACTCTTTGGCCAAGCCATCCAGACGATGTTGAGGGAGGCGGGTATTCAATCCAACCTGCGAACGGTGGTCGAATCGGTTTGGTTCGGTGACGCGACGGCCGGGAACTACGATTTAGCCGTCGGTGCCATCGTCTCAACCCTGCTTGATCCTTCCGATTACTTCAATGCCTGGTACCGTACCGATGGGCCGCAGAACTACTCGTTCTGGCACAACGCCGAGTTTGACAAGCTGGTGGACCAAATCGACGTCGAAACCGATACCGGCAAGCGTATGGCGCTGATTCGCCAAGCCGAGGACATCATGGAGCAGAATCCTCCGTTGGTACCGGTTGCATGGGAGAATATCCTCGACGTCTGGTACAACTATGTGAAAGGCCACAACCCCAAAGATTATTTCGGCATCTACGACGTGGTTCGGTTCGACACGTTCTGGCTGGATAAGGCCTGACCGACAGTCTTTGGATGCGACCCCGGATGCGCCCAATGTGAGGAGATCGGGGCAGAGTTACTCCCCCGCTGCAGGTCGAAATTCCAGCATTGTGGACCAGCACCGACTCCGCGGCGAAGCACCAGGAAACCGGCTGAACGAAGCAAAGTCGCTGCTCGGTGCCGTCGCCTGATCTGCCCGGCGCTCCTACATGTCCGGAAACGGCGGAAAGGCGCTATCCGACTCTTTGTCGACGATGGTCGGCCCTCCAGCACGTCATGCGCGGGTCAGCGAGATGGCGCACTGGCTCGAGTGGCAAGATGCAGCGGCCCTACGAAGTTGCGGATGGCAAGCTGCATATTCCAGACGTGCCGGGCTTCGGGCTGGAGTGGGACGAGAAGGCGGTCGCCGCTCACCTGGCTGACAATTTCTATATCCTGAAGTCTTCGATGTCTGATTGCGGTGATCGCTGCTTGACGATGAAGGCGGCGCGATGGAACGGCGGCCGAAGGTGATGCGCTTCACCGCACCATAACGCGGGATCGCACATTACCCTCAATCTTCCGTTAAAATCGCACTGGTCGCGAGCTACATCGCGCTAATGTGCCGAAGCCTGCCCGCCACCTCCCGGGCAAATATCGACGGGCACATTTATATGGATAATATCACCGTGAGTGGCTCCGCGGGTTGGGACGATACAAGGTTTTAAGGGGATCAGCCGCAGGGCCAAATCGGAGACGGAGCATGAGGGGGCAACTCCTAAGACGTATCGCAGTCGCTGCGCTGCTGCAGGCGACGATATGCGTTGATGGTGCGCAGGCGCAAAAGTCCGGCGGCATCTTGCGGATTTATCACCGCGACAGCCCGGCGAGCATGTCGATCCACGAGGAAGGGACCAACTCCGTCTCGATCCCGATGATGGCGGTGTTCAACAACCTCGTACTTTACGACCAGCACGTCGCGCAGAACAGCCTCGACACGATCGTTCCCGACCTGGCCGAGAGCTGGTCCTGGAGCGAAGACGGAACCCGGCTGACCTTCAAACTGCGCGATGGCGTCAAATGGCATGACGGCAGGCCGTTCACCTCCGCCGACGTCAAATGCACCTGGGATCTGCTGACCGGTCGTGCCGCCGAGCGGTTGCGCCTCAATCCGCGCAAATCATGGTGGAACAACGTCGCGGAAATCGCCACCAACGGCTCCGCCGAAGCCACCTTCGTGCTGAAGCGGCCGCAGCCGGCGATCCTGGCCTTGCTCGCCTCCGGCTACACGCCGATCTATCCCTGTCACGTCCCGCCACGCGACATGCGGCAGCATCCGATCGGCACCGGCCCGTTCAAATTCGTCGAGTTCAAGCCGAACGAGTCGATCAAGCTCGTCCGCAACCCCGATTACTGGAAACCGGGACGGCCGTATCTCGACGGCATCGAATACACGATCATCCCGAACCGCTCGACCGCGATCCTCGCCTTCATCGCCGGCAAGTTCGATCTGACCTTTCCCTACGAGGTCACGGTTCCGCTACTGAAGGATGTCAGAAACCAGGCGCCGCAGGCGGTCTGCGAGCTCGTATCGAGCAATGCCAGCACCAATCTGCTGGTCAACCGCGAGGCGCCGCCCTTCGACAATCCCGATCTGCGGCGCGCATTGGCGTTGGCGCTCGACCGCAAGAGCTTTATCGACATCCTCGCCGAGGGACAGGGCGATATCGGCGGGGCGATGCTGCCGCCGCCGGCCGGGGTTTGGGGCATGCCGGCCGATCTTCTGGCAACGGTTCCCGGCTATGGTCCCGACGTGGCGAAGAACCGCGCTGCGGCCCGCGAGATCATGACCAAGCTCGGCTATGGGCCAGACAAGCGGCTCGCCATCAAAGTCGCCGCGCGCAACATCCCGACCTATCGCGACCCTGCAGTGATCCTGATCGACCAGCTGAAGGAGATCTGGATCGACGGCGAGCTCGAACCGGTCGAGACCGCGAACTGGTTCCCCAAGCTCGCCCGCAAAGACTACCAGATCGGCCTCAACAACACCGGCAGCGGCGTCGACGATCCCGACCAGCAATTCTTCGAGAACTACGGCTGCGGGTCGGAGCGCAACTACACCGGCTATTGCAACGCCGAGCTGGAGAAGCTGTTCATCGAGCAGTCGACGATGGCCGACCAGGAGAAGCGCCGGCGGCTCGTCTGGGAGATCGACAAGAAACTGCAGGAGGACGGGGCGCGCCCGATCATTTACCACACCCGCGCGGCAACCTGCATGCAGCCGCAGCTCAAAGGGCTGACCGATCATGGTCAACAGCCAGTACAACGGCTGGCGCATGGAGGACGTATGGCTCGACCGATAGGTACGTGATTGGATTCCATCTCGGCAATTCGCTGATTGTTGCCCGTCGGCTGCTCTCGGACCCAAAGCGGCCCTACATGAGAGCGCGGACCCGCCCAAAGCCTATCAGCCTGTCTTGATCGCCCGGACCTCCATAGCACGTTCATCGATCGGGATTGTCGGCAATTCGCCGTCGCTCTTGGCTGGCAGACTTCGGAGGTGATCCATGATCGCCTGCCATTCCTTGATCTCGCGGATAGCGCCGTTTCCCGCCCCTATGGCGACGCTGTTTTTATCTACCGCACCCGGCGGCGGCAGCAGGTAGGGGGTGTGCTCGCGAGGGTCGTCAAGTGCCTCGACCCTCGACGTGAGGGGATGACCCGCCTTGTTCTTGGGCACCAGCGCCAGCAGGCCCTTCGTGTACTTTGGTATCGCCACGGCAATGAGTCCGAAATACAGGGGGCACGAGAGACTATAAAGCCGTTCGTCTGTCCCGGTGATGTCGATAGCATGGTAGCCGCGGTCGAGGTCTCCCAGTTCGATTGCCGTCACGGCGTCGAACTTCGGCCGCGACGGGTCGTAGCGGAACCTCATGCCGGAGGAGCGGGGAAAATACTCGCCCGGGTGGACCGGGTTGTCGACGAGCAAAAACTCGAGCAAATGCTTCAGCTCCTGACCGGTGAAGTAGGCGGTCACAAGCGCGCTGCCCGCGGTCGGATCGACGACCCCAGCGCCGAGGGGAGCCACGGAGAACACATCGTAGACGGTTTGCACGCCCGACTTTCCTCGCGTGAAGCCAGCACGCATCAACCCATTGGCGGTGAATCCGATATCTGCGCCCGTGGCCTTTCTGAAGGCGTCCGTGACGAGATTGGCGAGGGGTGTACTGGCGGTGATGTCGGTGAATGTGTTGGGGATATCTCGTGGGGCTATGACTAGCGGCTGATCGATGCTGTAGCCGCGGGGTGCAAAGACAACCGCTGTAACGGTCTTCTTGAGATTTTCGATCTCGTCGTTGACGGCTCGGTCGCCGGCAATGGAGTCGTCGATCGGATAGAGCCGATAGGACACGACCGTCAGCTTGCTGCCGTCGAGTGTGATCACCAGCTCGCCGAGGTTCCTTCCCTCCATCCCGGTCTGCACCACCGGCGTGCGGCCGTTGACGATGATCGCCTCAGTCAGCTCGGTGTGGCTATGGCCGCCGATCACGACGTCGATACCCGGCGCGGCTTCGGCCACGCGCACATCGTCGCCCACGGTGAAACGCCCATCCGGCCCTTTTTCCACGCCGCCGTGGCTTAGGCAGATGACCACGTCCGCCTTCTCCCTCTCGCGGAGAGTGGTTGCCATTTCCTTGGCGGTCTCGTTGGCGTCGGAGAAGGTCACAGCCCCCGCGCCAGTCGTATAGAACTGGGCCTCTTTACCGAGCACCCCAAAGATACCGAAACGGATACCGCCGCGGTCAAGCACGAGGCGGCGGCGGATCACCCCGTCCTTGGCAAGCCGCTGCAGATCGGCCAGCGTCGCGTCGATCCCGGCAAAGTTGGTATTCGAGGCGACGACTGGCGGAAACCGGCCTGCTTTGGCGGCAACGTCAATTGACTTGCCGAGTCCGGCCGGCCCGAAGTCGAAATCATGGTTGCCGAAGGCATGGGGACCGCGTTCGGCGCTGCTACGCGCGAGACCGGCGGCGAGCTGCAACTGATGTCCCACATGGGATATGATGCCACTACCCGTGATCGATCTCTTTTCTAAGAACGCGCTCTGAAGGTCGCGCATAGAGATTTCCCAGCTGATCGAGGGCTGTCACGGTGACGCTTTCGAGAACTTCCATTCCTGCGCTCCTTCCACGGCTTTCTGTAGGCCGATCTCACCTGCTTGGCCGCAAACTGCGTGATCGTCGTCGGAACCACGGTTTCAGGCTGCGTGTGCGCTGCTGTCTGTCATTTCGCCGCAGCTTGACGTCGTACCTCGACATCCGGCGCACGGTACTTCGCAACTGCCGGCAAGCGGCCAGGCTGAGGGTCGATACCACTTCGCCCGCCGGCATTCTCGTAAATGTGAATTTCTCTCACGACGGACCGCGCCTTGCGCTCGACATCGAGCCAGAGACGCAGCATCAGCCGCTTCATCTCGGGCTCGTCCCAGTCGTCAAATTCGGAGCGGGCGTGCATCACCGTGTAGTTGTTGAGGAAGCTCGCTTCACCGGGCTCGAGCCGGGTCTCGAATTGCAGGCGCCGTGCGGTGGCCCGAAAGGTGTCGATCGCATCGGCTTCCTCGGTTGTGAACTCCCGATTCAACTCGCGGAATGCTGCATTGATTATCTCGCGCACCATGAACACGCTGACCTGGCCGTCCCGGTTGGAAAAGACCGGCACATCATACGGGGTGATCGGCGAGGCAGTAGGATCCTCCTCACCGCGACGATGGTAAGGAAACCCGCGATAGAGGATGGGCATGAGATCTGGCCTCGTGGCGAGGATCTCGTTGTGCACGGCAAGACCGGAAGCATACTGACTGTAGCCACCCTGACGCGCCTGACGCACGCACATCAACCCGACGATTTGCGCCAGATCAACATGCAGCGACAACTCGCGCCGGCTGAGATAACCACGAGCACTCTCCGGCTGCCCTGCTGGGGTCTCGTCCCTGACTTGGCCCAGTAAGTCGCCGAGCGCACTTTGCGACACGCCGCGACCGAAATGCGTTCCAAGCGCCCAGAACATCGTGCTGATGTCCTCGACAGAGTGGCCATCAATCGGCAAGCCGCGCACGATGATGATGCCGCGGCCCTCCTGGATTTCGTCGAATACCCGCTCGAGATCGTCGTCGAGCGCGGAGTGGCGGCAATGTTCGGCGCGGATTTCGCCCAGGAGCAGCCCAGCCTTGCGGACTTTTAGCAGCACGTCCTTGAGCGCCGCGGCATGGCGCGGGGAAAGATCAAAGGAAATCTCCTCCTTGGAAAGCTCGCAGCCGCGCCATGCCATCGGATGGTCAATGCGGTCGCGTAATATCGGGGTCATCACGGCCTCCGGAAAAAGCATGTTTTGGGTTCGATTATTCTGCTGCGGCTGCTCTCTGAGGCTCCGGATTGAGCTGCCGTAGGCGCGGCAGCACTTCTTTTGCAAACAGCGTCATGTTCGCGACGGTATCTTTATGGTCGAGGAAACCGCCTTGGCCGAACATCAACAAATGGCCAAACCCGCCGACGCTGTCGCTGAGCGCTTTGATCTGGTTGTACACATCGTCCGGTGTTCCGGCGAAGCAGGTGCCACTCTCGATCAACTGCTCGATTGACGCGGTGGTCTGTTCGACCGGATTGCCTTGCCGATCTCTGACGAAGCCGCCGCGCTTGCCGCCCGCCTTGAGCATCGCGACGTTGGCGGAAAGCGAGTTGTAGCCGGGCGGGTTAGTGAACGCCTCTGCCACGACCGGCGAGGTGCGGACATAGTCGGCGGCAAGGTTGGCGCGTCGCAGGCCGTCTTCGCGAGTCGCCCCGACGCCGACCACCGCCGCATAAGCAAAACGGTCGGGACCCGCCGTCCAGCCAAGCTCCTGCGCTCGTTTGCGATAAGCCGCGAACATCGGGCCTGCGGCCGACAGCGAAAGCAAAGTCCCAACCACGTGGCCGCGCTCGGCAGCCATGCGGCCAGTCTCGGGGCTCAATCCAGTCATCCACACCGGTGGCGTCGGCTGCTGGTACGGTCGCGGCCAAATGTTGACGTTGCGGTAGTGAAAGAACTCGCCCTCCCAGTTGAACGGGCCGTCCGTCGTCGACATTGCTTTGAGGATAAGATCGTGTGCCTCCCAATAGCGGCGCATGAGATTGGCCGGATTGCTGTTGGCCGGCGCGATCTCGTAAGGGCGCGCCCTTGACCAGCCCCATCTCCAGCCGCCCGCCCGACAATACGTCGAGCCAGGCCATCTCCTCGGCAACACGCACCGGATCCGGCCGGTTTGCGATCGGCGTCCCGAGCGACAGCAGCCGCGATCGCTTGGTCTCACGGGCGATGATTGCGAGCGCCATCGGCACCGAGACGGTAAGGCATGTCGACGTGCTGTGGTGCTCGTTGACCATGATGTCGAGGCCGACCTCGTCGCACAGTGCGAACTCGTCGAGATAGCGGTTGAGAAGCTGGTGCCCGATCTTGGGATCGTAATTGATGTTAGGCAGCACAACGCGAAGCGACCCGCGCTTCAGCCCCTCCTCCCACGCCGGGTGGTAGGCCATTTCCGAGAAATACCAGACGCGCATGAGGTCTCTCCTTCTAGCCGTTTTGGTCGACAAAGGCCGAAAGGCGCTCGACGAACGCTTCGGGCTGTTCCCAGTGAGGGAAGTGGCCGGCCTGCGGAATGATCTCGAGCCGGGCTCCTGGTATCGCTTGACGCCAGCCTTCGCCATAGGCCGGCGTGACGATGCGGTCCTCCGCGCCCCACAGCAGCTAGCGTCGGAAGGTCAATCCGATGCAGCCAGCGTTTGAGCCGCGGATTGTGCATGTAGGGCTTCCACCCATAGAGCGCGAAGGCCTCGCGACCGCGGACGATCGCTGTCAGCTCGCTTTCCGGCAGCTTGGTGAAATCGACATCGCCCTTCGCCGGGTCAGCCCAGGCCAATTTCAGGTACTCGGCCCGTGGCAGCGCGTGCATGTCGGCAATGTCCCGCTCCTCCCGGCCGCTGATCTTAATGCCGAGCGGATCGACCAGGACGAGATGGGAGAACCGAGCGGTCGATCGCACCATCATCTCCGCCGCGATCCAACCACCGAAACAGGCGCCGACCAGCACCGCATTCTCAAGTTTGAGATCAGCGGCGAGATCGAGATAGAGGTATGCAAGATCATCGACAAAGCCGGAGCCATCGATCAACGGCGAGTTCCCATAGCCCGGATGCCACGGCGCGATTACCCGATATCCCCGGGACAGGAGTTCGAGCCATGGTTTCTCCGGAGCCAACCCTTCACCCGGGTGCAAGAACAGCAGTGGGCGGCCGCGACCACGTTCCACAAGCTCTAGGGTCGTTCCGGCCAACGACATTGTCCTGGTCATCCGACCTCCTTGGGTTCAGACTCTGATTATCATCGCCGGGGCTTGCCGAGATTTCCAAGCCGCTTTTGTTTGGCATCCCGTAAGGACGCTATTCCTCGGCGGCAAAGCGCACGAGCTCCACGTGGCCGACCCCGAGGGCGGTTGCCAGCTCGTAGATGCTGACGATCGTAGGGTTGCGTCGGCCCTGCTCAAAACCGCTTATGTGTTGCTGGCTGAAGCCGGAGAGCTCCGCCATGGATACACCGATATCGCGAAATCGGCTTAACTCCGCGCCGCCTCGCGCAATGCAGCCTGCACGGCCGTATCGAGCGCGCCGAGGAACCGGGACCTATCCCTCTTGGTTAGCGGGGCCGGTCCACGGGTGGTCGTACCTAGTTCCCGCAGATGCCGGGCTATCTCGCGACCGGCAAGCGCATTGCCGATATTCGCTTCTGTCCACTGTTTTCCGGTCGGGGCGACGACCCGCGCCCCTCTTTTCAGACAGCGTGAGGCCAGCGGGATATCGGAAGTGACGCACACGTCCATGCCCTCGACGCGCTCGGCAATCCAGTCGTCGGCTGCATCCGCAGCGTCGCCGACGAGCACTATGCTCACGTTGGACATCCCAGGTGGCCGGATCGGGCGGGAGCCATTCGAGACAACGAAAACTTTGACCTTGAGACGCGCCGCCACGCGGTAGATCTCCTCGCGGACCGGGCACGCATCACCATCGACGTAGATGTCAGTCAACTTCTACCCTGCTTCCCGCTGAACACGAGACCGCCGAATCCCTACGACGCGAAAATCTCGCCAAGCCGCCGGATCGAGTTCAGCACCTGCTCCTGCGGTAGCCCTGGCCACTGACAGCGCATGATGAAGTGATCGACACCCAGAAGCTCTCGATATCGTGCGATCTCCTCCTTCACCGACACCTTGTCGCCGATGATGAACCGGTCGCGCGCGAAATCCTCGAACGAACCCTGTGTGGTGCGGTTCTCCAGTCCCCAAGATGCGTAGGCGTTGTATTTGTACTCCAGCGGCCCGCGACATTCCTCGTGCGCCGTGGCATGGCGTTCACCGACATAGCATTCGGCGGTGATCGGAAACTCCATCGGGGTCCGGCCGTATTCCTTGAGCGCCGCACGATAGGTCTGCATCAGCGCTGTCACTTTGCCGAGCCCGCTGGTGTTGACGATGAGCCAGGCATCGCCAATCCGCGCCGCCCGCTTTACCGACACCGCGGCCTGCCCAGCGATATAGAGCGGAGGCCCACCCGGGCGGACCGGCTTCACGCTGATGCCGGCGTCGTTGACTGTGTAGAACCGGCCCTTGTGGCTCACCCGCTCCTCAGTCCACAGCCGGCGCATCAAGGCGATGCTTTCGTTGAACCGCGGCGCTCGCTCGCCGAGGCTGATGTCGAAGGCGTCGAACTCCGGCTGTCGGTAGCCGAGGCCGATGCCGAGGATGTAGTTGCCGCCGGTCAACACATCGAGGGTGGCGGCTTCCTCGGCCACATGCATCGGGTTGAGCAACGGCAGGATCAGGATGTTCGGCCCGATCGTCATGCCCTGTGCGTGCGCCGCGAGGTAGCCCATGACCGGCGTAAGTTGCAGCATCTGCATCGGATGGGTCAGCCAGTGATGCGGAAACCAGAGAGACGCGAATCCGGCGTCACGGGCTGCGCGCACCTGTGCGACCGTCTCCGGGACGCATTCCGCCAGGTTGAAGCCCTCCGGGAACTGCGTGTTGATGAACAGACCGACTTTCATATGACATTTCCTCTGGTTGCGACCCGCAGCTTACTCTGCAGATACTGGGGCCAGACAGGAAACGGAACAAGCGCGTGTGCCGACGGCAGGCGTGTCTCGTTTGCGCGCGGGAAACGTTGTCAGCTTCATGAAAGGCCCGCCACACATTTAAGGGCCCATGTTCGGTAATCGGCAATACATGAGAACCAAGATAGCCGAAACAAATAATTCCTGGATATACTTGAAACTCCTATCAACGATCATTATGTATCTACTGCAAATCGGCAGAGAATTAATTACTGGCCGGTCTCAATGCAGTGATCCATGAAGAGTTGTGAGCTCGACCTGCAGCAATGCGTCGGACTGCGGCCGTTAGGAGCATCCTCCGCTCCTCAAACGGAGAAATCACCCATCTCCGAAACCAAACGCCCCCATGGCAGCCGCTTTCGCGATGCGCCGGTCATCATCAATCCCGGCGCCTGCAATCCGAGCGGTGTCGCTCCTTGCGAACCCCGAGGTCATTACCGAGGAGACAGCAGCAGCTTGACGCCTTCGCCCTCCAGATCTGCGGGTCTGGAGGGTCGAGGCGTTAAAACACCCCGGTTATACTTGGAGACAACGACTGACAATGACGACTCACCCTGCTCGGCTGCGTGCCCGGCGGGGTTTTTGCGTTTTGGCCGGAGCTATCTTCCGCGGATCTTCGGCGAAAGGGCCCATCGCCACGTGAGACGCCGACAATCCACCAGGCCACCGCGAAACAGCCAGATTCGATCCTTCTCGGCCAGTCAGCCGTCGCGCCGGGAATGGCTCTTCCTGGTAGATTGGCACGGGATAGCACTCCACTACAGCCGCGGAGCGAGGAACAGCATTTGTGGGGCAGACATTGGCGGGCTTGATCCCCCCTTGGCATAGTGCCTGATTAGAAGGCGTCAAGGCTGAGGGCGGGCAAGAGGACATGCAAACCTACGATTACATTGTTGTAGGCGCCGGGTCAGCCGGTGCGGCCGTCGCGAACCGGCTGTCGGCAGACTTGCGCAACAAGGTGCTGCTGCTAGAAGCCGGTCGGGCCAGCCATCCCTGGTCCTTCATTCCGATCGGAATGGCCCGCCTGATCACCAACCCCGCAGCCAACTGGCTCTATTCCTCCGAGCCTGAGGCGAGCACCAACGGCCGCCGGCTCCCGGTGCCGCGCGGCAAACTGCTCGGCGGCTCCAGCTCGATCAACGGAATGGTGTTTGTCCGCGGCCAGGCCCAGGACTTCGATACCTGGGCGCAGATGGGCAACCGCGGCTGGAGCTACACAGAGGTCCTGCCCTTCTTCAAGCGCATGGAAAGCTATGCCGGCGAGGGCGACGATGCGTTTCGCGGTCGCGAGGGCCCACTTCGCGTCACCAACCCGGAACCGCGCGATCTGCTTTTCGCGACGATCATCAAGGCGGCGGCGCAGGTCGGCATCCGGCACAACCCGGATTACAACGGCGCCAGCCAGGAAGGCATCGCGATGAGTCAGGCGACGATTGCCGGCGGCCGCCGCATGAGCACAGCGCGCTGCTATCTCGATCCGGTCCGCAACCGCCGGAACCTGCATATCGAGACGGAGGCTTTGACCGAGGGGCTGGTGCTCGACGGGAGACGCTGCACCGCCGTCCGCTATTCCGTCGCTGGCGAGGTGCGCGAGGCTCAGGCGGGTGGCGCGGTCGTGGTCAGCGCCGGCGCGTTCAACTCGCCGCAATTGCTGGAGTTATCCGGCATCGGCCAGCCCGAACGTCTGCGCAATCTCGGTATCGAGGTGCGCCATGAGCTGCCCGGCGTCGGCGAGAACCTGCGCGACCATTACGTTCCACGCACCCGCTGGCTGGTCGGCAAAAAAGGCATCACCTTCAACGATCGGGGGCGCGGCCTCGGCTTGGCGCACCAGGTGCTGCGGTACGTGCTGTCCCGGCAGGGCATGCTGGCGATGACGGGTGCCCCGCTCCGCGCCTTCGTGTGCTCGCGCGAGGGCCTGGAGGCACCGGACCTGATGCTGGGTTGGATCCCGATGCTAACCGAGCCGAGCCCGAAAGGCCCTAGGATATCGCGGCAGTCCGGTCTGACCCTTTATGCCCACCCGATGCGCCCGGAGAGCAAGGGGCACGTTCACATCACCGTGGCCGATGCGCGCCGACCGCCGGCGATTAACTTCAATTTTCTGTCGTCGCCGCCCGACGCGGAGTTGACGGTGCGCGCGGTGCGCATCGCTCGGGAGATCATGACCGCCCCCGCCATGACCCCCTTTCAGATGAGCGAAGTCGCGCCCGGAGCCAATCGGACCAGTGATGAGGAAATCCTCGACTGGGTGAAGCAAGCGGCAGAAACCACCTACCACCCGGTCGGCACCTGCAAGATGGGGTCCGACCCAATGGCAGTCGTCGATGCCCAGCTTCGCGTCCGCGGCATTGAGAGCCTGCGGATCGCCGATGCCTCGATCATGCCGACGCTGACATCGGGCAATACCAATGCGCCGTCGATTATGATCGGTGAAAAAGCGGCAGACATGGTGTTGAATGCAGCAACCTGACCATTCTTGAGCGACCGGTTTCGGCGCGTGTTGTCAATTTCCGCGCGTCGCGGCGAAGGTCAGCTTCCTGAACCGGCACCTGCCGTTAAATCGGCGCGGCAAGAGCGCGTCTTTGTGCCCCTTTTTGTCATTGCCTAGACCGGAGACCGTCACCGTGGGAGCTACGCTGAGCTGACGATCGACGGAACGAAGTTAGTTCGCTGCTTCCCTAAAATCTCGGGCCCCTAACTAATCGGGCCCGCAAGATCGCTGGCAGACGTTTAATAGTGGACCGTACGTGCAAAATGGAGCGCGTAGAGGCCGATAGGAACAACGTCCATCAACATCGCCCCCGCCAGCAGCGCGCGGGCGACGCCGCCACGGAACAGAAGGAAGGTTACTCCCTCAATCACCACCAAGACCGGACCGAGGACCATGCGTGAGATGGCGCCAAAGGCGAGGAACAGGCCAAACAGTTGCGCGGCGGCCTGAGGCACGTTCTGGAGGCTGGGGCCGCCCGGCAGCGTCGTCACCGCCACGATGGTCACCGCGAGCCAACTCACCGGCCCCATCGCGGCGATGAGCAGCTCTGCGGTCAGCAGGGTGCGCGGCGCCGTCGCGACCAACAGCTTCAGCAAGAACCATGTCGGGCCGAGGCTGAAAAACCCGGTGACAAATATGAACAGGATCATGCCGCCGAAAGCGACCATCCCCGGCGAACCCTGCGCCACGTCGTCGGGCATGAGCGCCTCATTAACGGCGGCGGCGATAAAGCCTACGACGACCGAGAGAACGTAGCCGATGGCGATCAGGGCCAGTTTCTTCGAATTGCTCACGTGCGTATCTCTGCCCGCGGCCAAAATCGCAATTGGCTCTTAGGCAGCGATGGAGATGATCTCAGCCCAGATAAGTTATGGCGCTGTTTAACACGCGCGGTGTAAACGACTGCTTACGGCGCAACCACGCCGTTCGCCTGGTGCGCGGCGCCGCCGATCTCGGCGGCACCATGGCGGCCATCACCAATGCGGCCGCCACTGGTTCGATCATTCTCGGAGAGGCGGCCGAGCTGGCCGCGGGTGGTCGAGATCTTTGTCCGGGCCGGCGAGACCAGCAATTTAGAGAGGCGGCGGCGCAAGCTGGAGGCAGCTCATGCCGCGCTTGAACGATTTAAGATGGATGCGGTCAACGCGGGCATCTCTACGAGTCGGGAAGCCAAATTGCGACCGACTAGTGTTCAGATCCATTCAGGACGTTTCATTGGTCGACCCACAAAACTCCGCCACACCGGCAAAGCCTGCCTCTGGCAGAGGACAGGGGCGGGTGCCGATTGCGGAAATGCTTCCCGGCCTTCGCAGTGGCCTTCGCTGGGAAAACGAAGGAGGGGGACGCGGCATTGAATTGAATCATCTGAATGCGTCCGAGCACTAGATCGGATCGGAGGCGGTCCTCAGCTGCGCGATCTTGGCCGCAATATCGCAGCGCTCAACCAGTTTGGGGTCACCCTTGATCACCTCGAACGCGGTCTCTTCGCCCTCGCGCCAGAAGCGAATGTCAAGCTTGTGCTTACCGAAGTGGAGGTCTTGCACTGTCAGGTCGGGCAACCACCTTGGAAGGGAGGGATCGACATAAAGCTTGTTGCGCGGCGCATCCGGCAGGAAGCCCAGCAGGGCCTGCGTCAGCATAAAGGCTGAACCGGCCGCCCAGGCTTGCGGCACGTTTGCTCCGATGTACTGCACCGGGAAGGTCGTCTCGTCGCGCTCGAACGCGGTGTACAGCTCAGGCAACTGGTTGAGCAGGAAATGGCTTGCTGCAGTGCTGATGTCGTGCGCGATACGCGCCGCTTCGGCACTGAAGCCGTAAAATTTGCACCCCAGCGCGATGATCGCGTTGTCGTGCGGCCAGACTGAGCCGGTCTGATAGTTGTAGGGGTTATATGCCGGATGATTGGCGGAAAGCGTGCGAATGCCCCATCCGGTCCACATGTCCGGCGCCATTAGGCGCTCTACCACCTTCTTGGCGCGCTCAGCGGGCACGATGCCGGACCAGAGACAGTGTCCGGCATTGGATGCGACGGTCAGCACCTTCTTTTTCTCGCCGTCGAGCGCATAGGCATAAAAGCCGAGCTCTTCATCCCAGAACGCTTGGTTGAATTGGTCGAACAGTGCGCCGGCTTTCGCCCGCAACGCCTGCGCGCGGTCCGGCTTTCCGAGCGCATCGAACACCTCGGCCATACGCACCCAGGCGTCGTAGACGTAACCTTGCAGCTCACAGAGGGCCTTTGGCCCTTTGACCAGCGAGCCGTCGGGATAGACGACGCTATCACCCGAATCCTTCCAGCCCATATTCTCGTAACCGACTGGGGAGCGTGTCTGATACTCTTGGAATCCGTCGCCGTCGCGGTCGCCATAATTGTCGATCCAGTCGAGGCAGCCTTCTGCCGCCTCGAGATGCCGCTCCAAGAGCGCTCGATCGCCGGTCGCGCGCCAGACCGCGTGCAACGTAATCAGGTAGAGCGGCGTCGCATCTGCGGTACCGTAATAAGGTGTGTGCGGGACGAGCTTGAAATGCGCAAGCTCGCCGTAGCGCATCTCGTGCATTATCTTGCCGGGCTCGGCGTCGCGGTAGTCGTCCGCTTCCTTCGCCTGCAGGGCGCCGAGGATCGCCAATGCTCCGCGCGCAAACTCCGGATAAATAAGGGTGTTCTGCAGCGAGACGATCAGGCTGTCGCGTCCGAATGGGGCTAAGAACCAGGGAAGTCCGGCGGCGGGCAGGAAGACCATGTGATCCGTGTCGGCGATCGGCAGGCGGAGCGCCGCCATGTCCTCGAGCGCCTGGCGAAACAGACGATAGAATTCCTCATTGCTGGTCTGGATCTTGACAATTTGTTTCAGCCAGTCCGCCAGCGTCTCGGCGTGGTGCGACTCTTGGCATTGCGCAACGCACTCGCTCGGCGGAGTAAAATGCCGATCGCCGTCCGCCAAAGCATAGAGAAGGCAGCAATGCCACTCCTTGCCCGGTTCGAGGGCCACTTCGAAGCTGAGCCGCCCGTTGGCGTATACCGGCCCTTTAGGCGAACGAGCCGGGGAAATCGTCACTGCGCGGCTGAAGTCGGCGTTCCGGTAGGTGTTGCGCAAATGCTGATGCGGTTCCGACCACTCCGTCGTGATCCGGCCCCGGCGCACGATCTGGCCCGACTTCACCTCGAAAATGTCGGCGAAGTCGCAGCGCAGCGCGATCTCGAGCTGAAACCTTACCGGCCTCATGCAATTGTTGGTGATGTCGAGGTCTTCGTGCATGCCGCCGCTGATCGACCGGCTGATGGTCAATCCGAGCGTGCGCGGCGGGATCGTGCCGTCTTCCGTGAGCAAGGACCGATTGGTGAGGAAAATGCGGCATGCGTAGTAGCTGATGGCGCCGCCGTTCAGCAGCTCCCAGGGTTCTCCATTGGCATATATCCGCCAACTGCTTACGACGCGCGTGTCGAAGAAGTAGAGACCCTTTTCGCTCGGCCAGTTGATCTGCCCGTCTTGCTCGCTGACCAGCACCGTCTGGCCTTGGTGGATGGCGACCTGCGGTGGGCCTACCTGGACCTTGAATGCCATAACTGCTCCCCACTGATGCGTGCAACGGGTACGCCGGGCCGACCGTGCCGCACTGTCTTAGATAATTCAGAAAAGGAAGACGCAAGAGGCCGGCGTCTCTGAAGATGCCCGCGTCCTATGCATAACCGATTGACGCCGGGCGCGAACCGGCGCAAGGAGGGCTGGGGAAAACAATGAGCGACACTCACCGCCTCGGAAATCCGGGAGATGTCGGCTCATCTCTGGGAGGAACCAAGGCAAATGCTGGACACCGACGATCTGGCGCTATGGTATGCGCTCAATCGCCTTATGACCAACTACTGGGCCGATGTGGACCACAACGGCGGCATCCGGGCGCACGAGTTTTATTTGCCGGAGGCGCTCTTCGCGGTCGGCAACAACCGGTTCGAAGGACCCGAAAAAGTCCGTGCCTTCTACGCTCGGCGGCGACAGCACGGCACCACCACGACGCGTCACCTGATCGGCAATCTTTCGGTGCTGCCCGACGATGCACGTTCCGTCCGGGCGGTCGGCGTGATGAGCCTCTACCGCGCCGACGGCCGCCCCCCCTTTCGGTGGTCAAGACCGCCCGCCATGATTGCGGATTTCGAAGCCCAATGCCTGCTCGGCGACGACCGGCTGTGGCGTTTTCAGTCGCACGTCCTGCGGCCGATCTTCGTCGGCAGCGACCTCCCGGCCTCGATCTCGATCGACCCCCAACGCCTGTAAGGACACGCCGACCTATCGAACGCCCATGCCTTCTGACGGCGTCCTCTCCAGAAATCCACCGGCGGGGTTCAGCCCGTTTCTGAACGTTGTTGGGTAGTTCGAATGGTTCAACTCGCGTCGCATAATCCCGGCCGGAGAGCCTCAATCTCAGCCTCGATGCGTCAGCTATGCCGGCGGTCATGCACGAAGCCCGATTGTTGAGGATCGCCGTTGCCGCGGCGTGCCTGGTCCCGATCAGCGCCGGCGGCATGGGTGTCATCCTTGGGCCGGCGATGGTCGGGATCGAAAACGTGACTGTCGCGGCTGATAGCCATTACCGCTATTTGTCGGGCCTGCTGCTGGGCATCGGAATCCTGTTTTTGACAACGGTCCCGCGCGTCGAGAGATCGACCGTCCGCTTTCGCCTGCTCGCCACGATCGTTATTATCGGCGGGTTCGGCCGTTTGTTCGGGGTGCTGTTCAACCGCGATGCGGACGGTTCGTCCCTTTTCGCGTTGGGGATGGAGCTTGGCGTGACACCTGCGCTCCTGTTGTGGCAAGCAAAGATATCGGCGCGGCGTAGTTGAGGTTGGAATTCCGGCCTGATTTGCAGGAGATCGCGTCACAGGGCAAATTCCCTGCACCCTCCGAGAACCGCAGAAAGCGCGTCTAACGCCTAGGCGGTCGCCCGCGCTCGCTGTCGGCGATGTTTCGCCTTCAGCTTGGCCTTGCGCTTGTTGGCCCGGATCGTCGTGCTCGCCTTGACGCTCTTCCTCATTTATTGCTCCTGCTCAGAACTGAAAAAGGCTTCTGAGGTCGCCGATTGCCGGCCGATTGGTCGGGACGTAGGGATCGGCGCCGTCTTCGATCGGATTAGGGAGCTGGTCGCGGCTGCGGGCCGACAAGGGTGCCAGCCTCCAATTCGCCTCGATGAATTTCAGGATCGAGACGTGGTCGGTGTAGGTGTGGTCGACCAAACCCTTTCGGACGAACGGCGAGACGGCGATCAGCGGAATGCGCGTCCCGTCGCCAAAGGCATCGAGGATCTGAATGTAGCCGCTGTCCCAATAGCCGCCGCCCTCGTCGACGGTCACCAGGATTGCTGACTTCGCCCACAATGCCGGGTTCGACTGCACCTTTTCGATCAGCTTGCGGATGAATTCCTCATAACGCGAGACGTTCGATGACGCTGGGTGGCCGGATTCGGAGTTGGGCGGGATCACAAAAGCTACCGCAGGCATATGGCCGGCGTCTTCGATGTCGTGGAACAGCGCGGTATGGTCTTGCAGATTAGACCTCAGTGCACTGGTCATGATCGCGCTGGAATACGTCAGTGGATCGGCGACGCCGCTATATTCCTTGGTCAATGCGGCGCCGTCCCGCCCACCGGAATACCATTTCCAAGTCACCCCTTTGGCTGAGAGCGCCTCGGCGATGGTTGGCTGGACCTGGGGCGGAACGCGGTACACCGTCGGCCCCAACGGCGACGGCTCGCCGGTGGCCAAAAAGCCCGGACTGTAGTTGTTGACCAGATAATAAGCGCCCTTCTCACAATTCCCGTCGTTGAAGGTCCGATAAGGCAGGCTGTCGAGATAGGCCCGGATCGACGAGACGCCTGGTTGGCTCGGGTCCGAGCATTCGGTGTACGAGCCGCTCCGGTAGCCCGAATGAGTGTACCAATTGTTGGATTCCGGCCTGGGGTCGGGGTTCTCGACCTGGTTGGGCGGCGGCTCTGCCGGACTACCCTCCGCGTGTATGCGATTGCGTGACCCGTCGCGAGCGCCTGAAAGTTCGCACCCGTGCCGCCCATTACCGGCTGGTGGTGATTGTCGCTGAGCGCATAATTGTCGGCGAGCTGGCGGAAATAGGGCGCGTCGCCTGCGGCCATGTTGTAGAAGCCCATCGCGACGGCGCCCTGGTTGGTGCCGGAGTCCGGATCTGCGCGGTTCTGCGATCCCTCGCCCGAGGTCTCGTCCACCCAGACGAAGAGATCGCGCCCGCCGCCGTCGACTTGCTGCCACATCTGGAAGAAACGGTGCACCGGGTCGCCGACCGCTGCGGTGTAATCGACGTATTTCGTGATCTGAAAGGGCCCATTCGGCAGCAATGCCGGAAATCGCGCGTCCGGCGCAAACCGTGGCAGCCCGGGCGCATAGGTCGTACCGGGCCGCGGCAGCTCGCCATAGGTGCCGACAATGTGCGGCGTTACTTGGTAAGTTTCGCGCACCTCGGCGCGGCGCTGAGCCGCCTTGGAGAATTCCGGGCCCGGGCTGCCGTCGCGGTTGACGATGCCCTGAGACAGCAGATTGCGAATTTTAGCATTTGATTGCGGCTCGTAGGTACCAAAGAGATTGTCAAAGCTGAGATTCTCGCCGACAACCACGATCAGATGTTCAATCGGGGTCGCTGTTTGCGCGCGCGCCGGGGCATGCAGCACCAGCAATGCCACTAAAGCGAGGGCCGAACCCCGTATTGGGATGCCCATTCAGCCGTCGAGCCGCCGCAGGTATTGTGCGACAAAGTCGCAGCCGACCATCTCTTTGTATGCCTCGGTCAGTTGCTGGGTGACCGGCCCCGGAACCTCCTCGGCAGCAAATTTGCGTCCGTTGAGGCTTCGCACGCCGCAGATGCAAAGGCTCGTCGAGGTCAGGAAACACTCGTCGGCGGTGTAAGCGTCGTAAAGGTCGATGTCGCGCTCTTCGAAAGGGATTTCGAGGCTGCCGGCGAGGTCGATCACCGCCTGACGGCTGACGCCGGGCAGCACATATCGCTCCTTCGGCGTCGACAGCCGGCCGTCGCGCACCAGGAAGACGTTGCTCCCCTGACCCTCTGAGAGATTGCCGTTTACGTCGAGCAACACCGCCCAGGCGTCGGGCTTCTGCGCCTTCACCTCGCGGTCGGCCAGCACCAGGTTCATGTACTGGTGCATCTTGGCGCGCGGCGACAGCGAGTCGGGCGGTGTGCGCCGCAGCGAAGGGGTGACGATATCGATGCCGTCGCGGAAATGTTTGGCTCGCTCGCGCAGTGGGAGCGGAACGCATTCGACGATCACATTGGGCCCGTAGTGGTCCCAGTTGTCGCCGGGGACCCGGTTGATGCCGCGGCTGATCCGTTGGGCGAGCCAGTAATCCTCCCCGGAGCCGAGCAGGTGACGATTGCGCCCCAGGACATCCTCGCTGATGGCAGCCATCTCAGCGGGCGAGAGCCCCGGGTCGATATCGAGGTATCTGAGCGAGCGGTAGAGCCGGGCGATGTGCTCGGCGAGCCGGAACGCCTTGCCGTTGAAGCTGCGGGTCATGTCGAACACGGCGTCGCCGCGCAAAAAGCCCTGATCGCGGAACGGGATCAGCACTTCGCTTTCGCGAACGATCTTGCCGTTGAACCAGGCGACGCGTTCGTTTGCGAGCGCCATCGGCGAACCCTCCTGTGCGGTGGTGATCAAGCATTATAGTACCGGCTCGTCAGGCGAAAGGAGCGCAGTGTGGACCTCGATCTCAAGGAAAAGAATGCGATCGTCACCGGCGGCACGCGCGGCATCGGCCGCGCCATTGCCGAGCTGTTGGCGGCCGAGGGCTGCAACGTCGCGCTTTGCGCCCGCCATGAGGCGGCGGTCGACGAGACCGTGGCTGCGCTCAGGGGCCAAGGTGTGAAAAGCTGGGGCAGTAGGATCGATGTGTCCGAGACCGAGGCGCTGCGCGCCTGGGTCGGCAAGGCCGCGGCGGCACTCGGCGGCCTCGACATCTTCGTCGCCAATGTCAGCGCGCTGGCGCAGAGCATGGACGACGATTCCTGGCGGCGCAGCCTGGAGATCGACATCATGGGCACCGTCGCCGGGATCGAGGCGGCCATCCCTTTCCTCGAGCGATCGACGGGCGGCGCGATCGTCGTTGTCGGCACGACGGGCGCGGTCGAGATCGCCGGTCCGCCGCGCCCTTATGCCTCGGCAAAGGCGGCGCTGGTGCCCTATGTCAAAGCGCTCGCCCGCAACCTCGCCGCCAAGAACATCCGTGCCAACATGGTCTCGCCGGGCAACGTCTATTTCAAAGGCGGGGTGTGGAACGTCCTCGAAGAGAACAACCCGGACCTGTTTCGGACGATGGTCGGGCGCAACCCGATGGGCCGCATGGGGACGCCGGCCGAGGTCGCGAACGCGGTCGTGTTCCTCGCCAGCCCGCGCGCGAGCTTCATCACCGGCACCAACCTGATCGTCGACGGCGCGCTGACCCAGCGAGTGCAGTTCTGATCGGCGGGTTCACCCGATCAGTTTCTTGAGCCTCTCGGAAATCTGCTCGGGGGCACTTTCGTGGGTGAAGCTGGCGGTGAAGCGGCCCTCCGGGTCCATCACATAGATCACCGAGCTGTGGTCCATCGAATAGTCGCCGCCGGCCTCCGGATGCTTCGCGTAATAGACCCGATAGCCTTTGGCGGCCTTGGCGACCTGGTCGGCGGTGCCGGTCAGCGCCAGGATCGGGGCATCGAAGCTGGTAACATAGGCTTTGAGGGATTCGGGAGTGTCCCGCTCGGGGTCGACTGTGATGAAGACCGGACGAACCGCGTCGCGCTTCGGCCCGAGCTGGGAGAGCGCAATCGAGATGTCGTTGAGCGCTGTCGGACAGGCGTCGGGGCAATGGGTATAGCCGAAATAGATCAGCGACCATTTTCCTTTGAGGTCCGCGTCGGTCACCGTCTTGCCGTTCTGATCGACCAGCTGAAACGGCCCGCCGATCGCACTGGCGAGCGCCATCCCGGCGACACCCCGCGGGTTATCCCGTGAGGCCAGGGCGAGGAAGGCGCCAGTCCCGAGGATGACGAGCCCGGCGAGAACGCCGGCGATCAGCAAGAAGCGGCGCGAGCCGCCGGCGGGCGAAGTTCGAACCTGGGCGGTCGAGGGGGTGCGGGCCATGATGCGCTCCTTCCTGGCTCAGTGCTGCGCCGCGGCTGGGCCGGGGCCCTTGGAACCGGCTTTCTCGACGGTCACGTCCACCGTGCGAGGACCGGCCTTCTCGAAGTCGAGGGTCAGCGGGAAGGATTGGCCTTCGCGCAATGGTTTGTTGAGACCCATCAGCATGATGTGCTCACCCCCCGGCTTCAAGCTGACGGGCTGACCGGCGGGGATATCAACCCCGGAGATCGGCCGCATCTTCATCACCATGCCCTGCATCGACATCGTGTGCAGTTCGGCTTTCTTCGCGACTGGGGTAGAGGCCGAGACCAGCCGATCGGCCGTGGGCGACTGAATTGTCACGTAGGCGACACCATTTTCCGCTTTACCGGGAGTCGCTCCGGCCCAAGCGTTGTTGACTTCGAGCTGAGACGGCTGCGCCAGCGCGGTGCTGGCGGCGACGAGACCCGCCGCGAAAGCGAGAATCTTGATCGACATCTGAATTCCTTTGGAGGTCGCGGGCCCGAGAGGACGGCCGCGAGGATCGTTACGGTTAGGAGTGGGGAGCTGGGCTTAGGCTACCGAGGGCGGGGCCCGCGCTTGCATCCGACCGTGCCGGATCGGAGCGACCGATACAGTCGTCAGAGGCTGCGGCGGCGGGCTCCCGTCGGCAACTTCGCCCGGAACTGCGAAGCCAGGCGATCGCGGCAGTGGCGCAAGAGGCACGGTGCACAATGGGCAATGGTGCACGACCAGCCCGGGTTTGGTCTTGCCCGGTGCATCTCCCGGCCATCGGCCGCAAATGCCAACCCCGGGGACACCGCGACCCGGCCCCTTCAGCATGCTGATCGAGAGCGCAGCCGGCAACAGGACGTTGCCCAATAATGCGACAAAAACCAAGCACGTCGCAGCCGCTCGGGCGCGCCGATGCAATGGTGCAATGCGGTGCAGGTTGCCGAGCGGCGAATGTGTCATTCGGTCAGCCAACCTCAAGGTTATGCGCTGGCCGTTTACCGCTCCGCGGCCGGAACATGCAGGACCTGACCACTTGGTGCCGCGACCAGTGCGGCACAAGCTCGCGGCAAATCGACGAGCCGAAGGGGTCGGCCGGGTGGCGACGGTGCCGGATGAAGTACTTCCTCGGTAAACCACCAGTCGAGTTCTTTGCCGCATCCATCTCCCGGCGGCGGAGCTGCCTGATTATGGCATTGCGGGTCCCCGCTCGGGCAGGAAAGCCGCATATGAAAATGGTAATTGTGGCCCCACCAGGGCCGGATTTTCGCCAGCCACGCCCGGTCCGAGCCTGCCTCCCGGCACAGCGCTCGCTTGATTGCCGCATTGACAAAGATCCGCGCGACCGCCGGCTCGCGTGCGACGGTCTCGAGCAGGCGGCGATGTTGCGGCGTCCAGGCGGCATCGACCCTCATCCCGTCTACAGTGACGACGTCGGTCGCGGACATTTCGTCGCGCTCAGTCGGGCTGAGCCGCCGGTCGGGCATCGGAGTGAGCCAGAGATCGGCGTCGAGGCCGATCTGATGCGATCCATGCCCGGTCAGCATCGGTCCGCCCCGCGGTTGCGCGATGTCGCCAACGAGAAGCCCGGGCCAACCCGCCTCGGCGGGGAGTTTCTGCGCCAGATGTTCGAGCAGCGCAATCAACACGGGGTGCCCCCAGGCGCGGTTGCGCGACGGGCGCATGACCTGCCAATTGGGTCCGTCGGCGGGCAGGGCCACCGCACCGCTCAAACATCCGCGCTCGTAGGCACCGATCGCCTGCGCCGGCCCCCCCACCGGCGTGACCTCGCGCCCGAACAGGACTTTCGCCGCGTCAGGCGGCAATTGCGCGAGCACCATTGCCCGGTGGGCCGCCTCCTGTCCGGCGGTGTCCTGCGCCGAGGCGCTGCCGCAGCCGACCCAGGCGGTGAGGACGAAAACCCAGAAACCGGCTAATTTCATCTCGGCTTCTCCGAATTTGCCCCTCACCCTCCCGCTGCGTGGGCCCTCCCTCTCCCCGCTGAGGCGGGGAGAGGGGGCTTAGGGCTTTCTTCTCTTTCGCCCGCTTGCGGGGAGAGGATCGGGGTGAGGGGCAATCCCGCAGTTTTCAAAAATCGAGGTCGGCGTAGTGTTTCGGCGGAGGAACGCCTGGGATGTGATCGGCCAGGATCGGGCGAAAGCTCGGGCGCGATTTGATCCGCGCGTACCATTCCTTGGCCGGTTCGTGTGCATCCCAGGGAACGTCGCCCAAATAATCGAGGCTCGACAGCTGCGCAGCGGCGGTGACGTCGGCGATCGAGAAATGATCGCCGGCAAGCCAGCGCCGGCGCTCGACGAGGTATCCGAGATAATCGAGGTGGTAAGGGAGATTTGCGTGTCCCGCGCGAATCGCCAGGGAGTTCGGCTGGCCAAGCCCGGTCAGACGCTTCATCATCTTTTCGCCGAGCAAATTCTCAGTCACTTCGAGGTTCATCTTGATGTCGAACCAGGCGGTGAGGCGCCGGACCTCGGCGCGATCGACGGCGTTGATGCCGATCAGAATCTTCTCCCGGTAAACCTCGTCGAGATATTCGACGATCGCCGTCGTATCGGCGAGGACGGTCCCGTCCGGCTCGATCAACACCGGAACCTCGCCGGCCGGGCTGAGGGCGAGGAATTCCGGCCGCCTCTCCCACACCTTCTCGGTCTTCAAGGTGAAATCGAGGTTCTTCTCCCTGAGCACGACGCGCACTTTGCGCGAGAAGGGAGAAAGCCACAGGTGATAGAGAACACGCATGGAGGGGATTGTAACCGCGACGAAGGCAACTGGACACGCATCAATTAGGCAGCGCCGGTCGCGCCCCCGTTTAGTGATCTTAGTGATCGCGTCCCAGCGCTTCGAGTTGCTGAGTAAGCGTTTCGATCTGCGCCTCCAGCCGCTTCAGGCGGGGATCTTCGGCCTCCTTCTGCTTTGTCTCGGACTTCTCGGGCTCGGGCGAGACCGGCTTTTCGTCACGGCCATAGGGCGAGAGCATCTTCAGTGCGCGCTCGAACAGGGCCATGTTCTGCTTGCCCATCTCCTCGAACTGGCCGAACGGGAAGATGCCGAATGTCGCCTGCAGGTTCTTGCGCATCTGCTCCTGGTTGCGGGCAAAGGCGATCATCGCCTGTTCGAGGTAGCCCGGCACGAGGAACTGCATGCTGTCGCCATAGAAGCTGATCAGCTGGCGCAGGAAGCTGGTGGGCAGAAGATTTTGGCCGCCCTTCTGCTCCTGCTCGACGATGATCTGGGTCAGCACCGAGCGGGTGATGTCTTCTCCGGTCTTGGCGTCGTGGGCGACGAAATCACCGCCTTCCTTGATCAATTTGGCGAGGTCGTCGAGCGTGACATAGCTGCTCGTCGCGGTGTTGTAGAGACGCCGGTTGGCGTATTTCTTGACGACGACTGGTTTGGCTCCGCTGGAGTTGTCGCGGCTCGGGGTGTTCATGTGCGCAGTGTCTCGCCTCGGGAGAGGGTCCCTCGGCAGCAACAATACAGGCTTTTGACGGGATTGCCTTATCAAACACGCGCCATCGGCGGGCGAATCGCCCCTCCACCTTGCTGCGCGGGGTATATTGATCGCGATGACCGACGCCGCAGACCTCGCCCGCCGTTTTTTGGCGGTGTGGGAGGATTATCTGACTGCGCTCCTTTCGAGTGCCTCCGCCGCGGTGATCCGCAATTCCGGTTCACGTGAGGGCGCGGCGGACGAGCGATCAGGGCCGCTTGGACCGCCGGCTCGTGCCGCGCCCGTTAGCGGCGCACCTGGCGAGCGCGATGATGCTGTGGTCGAGCTCGCGGACCATCTTGCCCCTCTTGAAAGACGCGTCGCTCCCGTCCAGCGCAGCCGTCGACCGGCTTCGCGTCATCGCGGACGAGATCGACGCGGTCGGACCGAGTAGCGTTGCCGCGGCGCTCGACCTCGAGATCACGCGCCGCGCCAAATCCTATCTCGCCGGCCTCGAAGCCTATCGTCGGCACCCTTACCGCCGCAGTAGCGAACCGTCGCCGGTGCTGTGGCGCGAAGGCACGACGCGCCTGCTCGATTACGGCCGCGACACGGCCGGCCCGGTGGTTTTGGTCGTGCCGTCACTGATCAACCGTTTCTACGTTCTCGACCTCCTGCCGGAGCGCAGCTTTCTGCGGCACCTGGCCGGACGGGGTCTCCGGCCGCTGGTGGTCGATTGGGGGGCGCCCGGCAGGGAGGAGCGCAAATTCGACTTGACCGCCTATGTCGCCGGACGACTCGAAAGCGCTTTCGATGCCGCGCTACAGCTGTCCGGCGCACCGATCGGGATTGCCGGCTACTGCATGGGTGGGCTGTTCGCCCTCGCCCTCGCGCTGCGCCGCCCCGACCAGACCGCCTGCCTGGCATTGCTCGCGACGCCGTGGGACTTTCATGCCGAGCGCGCGCAGCCGGCGCAATTCTTCGGTTTGATCGCCGATTGTCTGCCGCTGCTGTACGACGAGCAGGGCACTTTGCCGGTCGAGGTGGTTCAGAGCCTCTTTTTCATGCTCGATCCGTTCAGCGCCGAGCGCAAATTCACCCGTTTCGCCGCGCTCGATCCCAATGGCGACAAAGCACGCGTTTTTGTCGCGCTCGAAGATTGGGTCAACGACGGAGTGCCGCTGGCCGCGGCGGTAGCGCGCGATTGCGCACGCTCCTGGTACGGCGACAACGAGCCCGCTCGCGGTCAATGGCAAATCAGCGGTGAGACCATCGATCCGAGGCGGCTGCGCTCGCCCGCTCTCGTGGTGGTCCCGAACCGGGATCGGATCGTCCCGCCGTGTTCGGCGGAGCCGCTCGCGGCAGCGCTCGGCAGCGCGACCGTACTGCGGCCCCCCCTCGGGCATGTCGGCATGATGTCAGCGACGGGTGCCGCGGGTATGCTGTGGAGCGCGATCGCCGATTGGCTGCAGGCAAGGCTGCGCGCGGAATGACCTGGTTCTGGCTAGCGCGATCCCGGCTGGTTCAGCTGCTGCTGGATTTCGCGGCTGCGTTCGCTCCCCGGGCTGACGCCGCTGCGCTCGAGCTGCCACTGCTGGTCGAGTAGATCGTTGCGATTCGATTGTATGTTCTGCTGACCGGTCGGGCCCGGGAGTTGCAGAGAGGGATAGGCTGGTATCCCCCGTTGCGGGGTCGGATAGACCGGCCCGGGTTCGGTCAGCAGCGGCGTCAGCCCGGCGGGCGGCACGACAACCGGACCGGGATTGATCAGCGGCGCAATCGGCGCGGGGGTCGGAGCGGAATAAACGGTCGGTGACGGCGCCGGCGCCGGTAATCTTTTGGTCTGAGCGGCGGCGCCGGCGATGCCGGCGAGCGTCGCCAGACAAATCATCGCCAGACAAATCCAAACGGTTTTCGTCGTCATGCCGTCCCGCTTCCCGACGCGTTCGACAGCGCGGCTTGCGCTGCGGCGAGGCGCGCTATCGGCACGCGGTATGGCGAGCACGAGACGTAATCGAGCTCGATCTGATGGCAGAAAGCAATCGAAGCCGGATCGCCGCCATGCTCTCCGCAAATGCCGAGCTTTAGTCCCGGCCGGGCAGCGCGGCCCCGTTCGGCTCCGATGCGAACGAGCTCCCCGACTCCGGTCAGATCGAGGGTGACGAACGGGTCGTGTTCGAATATCCCGAGCCGCTGGTAAGTACCGACAAAGCTCGCGGCGTCGTCGCGCGACAGACCAAAGACCGTCTGGGTCAAATCGTTTGTCCCAAAGCTGAAGAACTCCGCCGTCTCGGCGATCTCGCCGGCGAGCAACGCGGCTCGCGGGAGCTCGATCATCGTGCCCACGAGGTAACGCACGACCGTGCCCTCTCGTGCCATGATTTCTTTCCCGACGCGGTCGATCATCGCCTTCAGGATGTCGAATTCCTTCCTCGTAGCGATCAGCGGCACCATGATTTCGGGCTCGACCGCCTCGCCCGTTTCCTTAACCACAGCCACCGCGGCTTCGAAAATCGCCGCCGCCTGCATCTCATAGATCTCGGGATAGGTGATGCCGAGCCGGCAGCCGCGGTGGCCGAGCATCGGGTTGGTTTCGTGCAACGCCACGGCACGATGGCGGATCGCGGCGACCTCCCTGCCGGTAAGACGCGCCATCTCGCCGAACTCCGCTTCGGTCTTCGGCAGAAATTCGTGGAGCGGCGGATCGAGGAGGCGGATCGTGACCGGTAATCCCTTCATGATGCGAAATATTTCGGCGAAGTCTTCGCGCTGGATCGGGAGCAGCTCGGCGAGCCCGGCGCGGCGTCCGGCTTCGTCCTCGGCCATGATCACCCGCCGCATCGCGCCGATGCGGTCGGCCTCGAAGAACATGTGTTCGGTGCGGCTGAGCCCGATGCCTTCGGCGCCAAACCGCCGGGCCGCACGGGCATCGATTGGGGTTTCCGCATTGGCGCGCACCTTGAGGCGGCGGATCGCATCCGCCCAGCCCATCAGCGTCGCGAAATCGCCTGACAGTTCCGGCTGGATTGTCGGCACCTCACCGACCATCACTTCGCCGGTCGACCCGTCGATCGTGATGATGTCGCCCGCCTTCACCAGGGTGGCGCGCGCCGCCATCGTGCGCGCCTCGTAGTCGATCCGCAGATCGCCGGCCCCGGCAACGCAAGGCCGCCCCATGCCACGGGCCACCACGGCGGCGTGGCTGGTCATCCCGCCGCGGCTCGTCAGCACCCCTCTTGCGGCGTGCATGCCGTGGATGTCCTCCGGGCTCGTCTCGATGCGGACGAGGATCACTGCTTCGCCGCGCGCGGCGAAGGATTTCGGCCTCGTCAGCGGAGAACACGACCTTGCCTGAGGCGGCGCCGGGCGACGCCGGCAACCCGCGAGCGAGGACCGTTGTCTTCCCCGTGGGATCAAGCATCGGATGCAGCAGCTGGTCGAGCGACCCGGCTTCGATACGGCAAATTGCTTCCTCCCGGTCGATCACCCCCTCCTCGACCAGCGAGACCGCGATCTTCAGCGCGGCCTGGGCGGTGCGCTTGCCGGTGCGCGTCTGCAACATCCACAGCTTGCCGCGCTGAACGGTGAACTCGATGTCCTGCATGTCGCGGTAGTGATCTTCGAGTGTCCGGCGCACCTTGTGGAGTTCGGACAACACGTCGGGCATGATCTCTTCCATCGCCGGCAAAGCCGAGTTGTTCGCCTCCTTGCCGGCGATCGTCAGATGCTGCGGGGTGCGGATCCCGGCGACGACATCCTCGCCTTGTGCATTTACCAGGAACTCGCCGTAAAACGCGTCGGCGCCGGTCGAAGGGTCGCGGGTAAAGGCGACGCCGGTTGCGCAATCCGGCCCCATATTGCCGAACACCATCGCCTGCACGTTGACTGCGGTCCCCCAATCGGCAGGGATGTCGTGCAGCCGGCGATAGGTGACCGCACGCGGGTTCATCCAGGAACCAAAGACCGCGCCGATGGCGCCCCACAGCTGCTCTTCTGGGTCCTGCGGGAAGGGATGCCCGTATTCCCGGCTTACGACTTCCTTGAAACCGCAGACGACGGTTCGCCAATCCTCGGCGGAGAGGTCGGTGTCGAGACTGGCGCCGGTCTCGAGCTTGAGGTTCTCGATCAGCTCCTCGAAGTGATGATGCTCGACACCGAGCACGACCTGACCGTACATCTGGATGAACCGCCGGTAACTGTCATAGGCAAAACGCTCATCGCCGCTCTTGCGCGCCAGCCCGACGACCGCCTGGTCGTTGAGGCCGAGGTTGAGCACGGTATCCATCATCCCGGGCATCGAAACCCGTGCCCCGGACCGCACCGACACCAGCAACGGATTGCTCGCGTCGCCAAACCGCGCGCCAAGCGAGCGCTCGAGATCGGCGAGCCCGTCGGCCACCTGGTCCCGCAAGTCGGTGGGATGGGATTTTTCGTGTGCGTAGAAGTAGGTGCAGACCTCGGTCGTAATCGTGAACCCGGGCGGCACCGGCAGCCCCAGATTGCTCATCTCGGCGAGCCCGGCGCCCTTGCCGCCGAGCAGGTTCTTCATGTCGGCACGGCCCTCGGCGGCGCCGTCGCCAAACCGGTAGACCCACTTCGTCATCCGCCGCTCATCCTTCGATCTGCGAGAAATCGGCGACCTGGTTCAAGGTCGCCCGGATGCGCGACAGCAAGCGCAGCCGATTCTCGCGCAGTCTCGGCTCCTCGGAATTGACTGTGACCTTATCGAAGAAATCGTCAACCGGGCGCCGCAACGTCGCCAATTCCGACATCGCCGCCGCGAACTCTTCGCGTCGCAGGAAGTTCCCGCCGCTTCAGCCCACTTCCGCGAGCCGCTCGGCCAGCACCCGCTCCTCGGACTGGTGCAGCAGCTCGAGGATCGATACCGCCGTCGTATGACTGCGGTGATCCCGTCGCTCCTCGATGGCGACGATGTTCGAGGCGCGGCGAAAGGCGATCAGCAAATTCGCCCCGTCCTCTGAGGCCAGGAACGCGCGCAATGCCGCGACACGTGCGAGCAGCCGGACGAGATCGTCCTCGCGTCTCGCCGGCTCGGTTGAATAACCGCCGCGATCAGATCGTGGCCGATGCCCTCGCTCACGCAGATGCACACGTAGGCGTTCGGCGATGAAATCGAGCAGCTCGCCCGTCGGATCCGGAGCATCCGACCCCAGTGCTCGAATCGACGCGTGCTTGAAAGCGGTTGCCAAGCGGCAAGCGCAGCCGTTCTCGACAATCAGCCGAATGACGCCGAGCGCTGCCCGGCGGAGTGCGAACGGATCTCGCGATCCGGTCGGCTTTTCGCCGATCGAGAAGAAGACGACGAGGAGTTGATCTTGTCAGCGAGCGCCGCAGCCACGCTGTCCGGGGCGGTTGGGCAGGCGTCATTGGGCCCCTGTCGGTCTTGTAGTGCTCGGCGATCGCGTCTGCACCGCCGTTCGATCCTCGTCGTCATGTAGCGCGTAATAGCGGCCGATGACGCCTTGCAGTTCGGGAAACTCGCCGACCATTCCGGTAGATAGATCGGCCTTCGGTAGCTGCAGCGGCGCGCCGTGCACCGTTCACGTCGGCGCCCGGGACATGATCCGCCAGAAACTCGGCGAAATCGCCTCCATTCGCGCGACCTTATCATAAGAGCTGCCGAGCTTCGCGTGAATAGACCCGCTTGCGCAGCGCCTCGACGCGGTCTACCAGCCGGACCTTCCGGTCCTGGTCCCAGAAAAAGCGGGCATCGGCGAGCCGTGCCCGCAATACGCGCTCATTGCCCGCGGTGATCGTCTTGCCCTGGTCGGCAGCGATATTGTCGGCAACGAACAGGAACCTCGGCGCCGGCGTGCCGTCGGACCGCAGACAGGAGAAATATTTTTGGTGCGTGCGCATTGCGGTCGCCAGGACTTCCGGCGGAAGCGCCATGTACTCCGCGTCGATCGCGCCGGGGAGCACAACCGGAAACTCCACAAGACCGGTCACCTCATCGAGCAGTCCGGGCTCCGGTTTGAGTAGAAACCCCTCGCCCGCAGCGGCCGCTTCGAGATCCTTCCGGATAATTTCCTTCCGGCGATCCTGATCCAACACGACACGAGCCTCGCGTAGGCTCTCCAGATATTCGGCCGCGCTGGCGACGCAGATCTCGCCCGGTGACAGGAAACGGTGACCTCGCGTGGTCCGTCCGACCGGAACCCGGTCAAGCGGGAATGCGAGGATCTCGCCCTCGAACAGACAGACGACCAAGGTCAGCGGCCGAACCCAGCGCAGGGACGAGGCCGGGTAACGCATCGATTTGGGCCAAGGCATCTCGAAGATCGCCGACCTAACGAGCTCCGGCAATACCTCGGCGGCTGGCCGGCCCGGTCGATTGATCGTCGCGAAATAAAACTCCCCCCTGCCGGTGTCGCGGATTTCGCATTGTTCGACCGAGGCGAGCCCAGCGGAGCGTAAAAACCCGTCAATCGCCGTTGCCGGGGCCCCCACACGGGGTCCCCGCCGCTCTTCGGACCGATCGGGCTGAGCCGCCGGGATCCCCTCGGCAATGACCGTGAGGCGCCGCGGCGTTACATACCCGCGCAGGTCAGCCGCCGGGATTTCGGCAGCGGCCAGCTTGTCGCGCAACAACCGGGTAAGCTCCTCGATGGCGCGGCACTGCATCCCCGCCGGCATTTCCTCCGATAACAGTTCAAGCAGCAACTCGCCACGCCACTGCACCCGAATCGGCGCGTAAACGATTTCTTCTGAAGAGCTCATCCGGCGACACCCAGGACCACAGCCCCTCTCCGCCCTTCAGGGGGGAGAGGGAGGGGCCCACGCCGCAGGCGTGGGAGGGTGAGGTGGGCGCAGCCACGGACGGGTTCGTCGGCCCCCCTCACCCTACCCTCTCCCCCCGGCCGGCGGGGGGAGAGGGAAGAAGTGACGGCTACCCGGGGAAATTTGCCTCGCAGATGCCTGGAGGGACTGTAGCTGAATTTTCTCCGGTCAGCCCGGTTCGCTTCCGGGGATGACGAAGGCGCACGCGACCGCAGCGGCGGCCTCGAAGGATCGAATTTAGTCACAGCCGCTCACGCGGTCCGACCCGGCCAACCACGTCTCGCAGCATGCCTTGGCGAGGGCTCGAACGCGCAGAATGTAAGCGGCGCGTTCGGTGACGCTGATCGCGCCGCGCGCATCCAGCAGATTGAACAAATGGCTTGTCTTCAGGCACTGGTCATACGCCGGCAGGGCCAAACCGTGTTCGACCAGCTTTCGGCACTCCTCCTCGGCGTCGCTGAAATGCGCGACGAGACGCGCCGTATCCGCGACCTCGAAATTGTAGGCCGAGAACTCTCGTTCGGCGCGCCTGAAGACCTGGCCGTAGGTGACGCGTTCGGCTCCGCGGGAGCCGTTATAGTCGAGGTCGAAAACGCTCTCGACCCCCTGCACATACATCGCCAGCCGTTCGAGGCCATAGGTCAATTCAGTCGAGACCGGGTCGCATTCGATCCCGCCAACTTGCTGGAAATACGTGAACTGGCTGACCTCCATGCCGTCGAGCCAGACCTCCCAGCCGAGCCCCCAGGCGCCCAAGGTCGGGCTCTCCCAGTCATCCTCGACAAAGCGGATATCATGCAGACGGAAATCGATCCCGATCGCCGCCAGGCTCGCGAGATAGAGGTCCTGGCTATCCGCCGGCGCCGGCTTCAGGATTACCTGGAGCTGGTAATATTGCTGCAGCCGGTTGGGGTTCTCGCCATAGCGGCCGTCGGTCGGCCGGCGCGAGGGTTGAACATAGGCGGCGCGCCAGGGTTCGGGTCCAAGCGCCCGCAGCGCGGTCGCCGGATGGAAAGTGCCGGCCCCCACCTCGACGTCGTAAGGTTGCAGGATGACGCAACCCTGCTTCGCCCAGAAGTTCTGCAAGTCGAGAATCAATGATTGGAAGCTCAAGACCAACCCTCGACGAGGTCTCGGATCACCGCGGCCGCGGGCAATCGGGTCTGCCGCAGCCGGGTGCGGCGGCGGCAACATAAGCGCCGCAAACCCCGCAAGGTGCGAGATCTTCGGCCTGGAGCGACGGACGCGGGGACGACTGGCGGCGCCGCGGCAGCTCACGCGCCGGCCCGTTCAGCCAGCGATAGCCGATCCACACCGCGGCAATCACCAGAATGAGCACAACGAGCTTCGGAAATGCAAACATAGCCGCGGTTTAACGGCTTAGCTGCCGAGAATGCTTGCCGGCCTTTCCCTCACCCGCCTCGCTGCGCTCGGCACCCTCTCCCGCAATGCGGGAGAGGGGCCCATTAGGCTCCTCTCCCGCAACGCGGGAGAGGGACCAAGCCTGAAGGGCTTGGTGGGTGAGGGTAGCTGTCACAATCCGAACCTGGCCCACAGAAGGCGAGTTCGACCCAGTCGGCGAGTTCGGCAACCAGCGAGACGGGTTGGCGGCCGACAAACGGCAGACGGCTCAGGAACGGCCAGCGGCGCCTCTCCGCCGAAACGGGACGCAGCCGGACCTTGTCGCCGTACCGGGCGCGCATGACGGTGCGCAGCTCGCCGATGCCGTCGACCAAGCCGCGGTCCATCGCCATGCGCCCGGTCAGAACATCGCCGGTGAAGAGGGTCTCGTCGGCCTCGTCGATCTTGCCGGCGCGCCGGCGCCGCACGTGGTCCTTGAAGGATTGATGGATGTCCTGCTGCAATTCCGTCAGCCGGGCGACGTCCGACGGGTCTTCCGGCAGAAACGGGTCGAGCAATGATTTTCGCTCCCCGCGCGGTGTGCAGGCGCCGCTCGATGCCGAGCCGCCCGAGCAGCTGATAAAGCCCGAACCCGGCACTGATCACGCCGATCGAGCCGACCAGGGACGTTTCCTCGGTAAAGATCTCATCGCCGGCGAGCGCCAGCCAATAACCACCCGACGCCGCCACGTCTTCGGCGAAGGCGATGACGGGGACGCGTTTGTCGTCGGCGAGCTGCCGGATTCGGCGGTAGAGCAGGGCCGATTGAACCGGCGATCCCCCCGGCGAGTTGACGACAATGGCGACCGCGACGAGCCCGGAGACACGAAACGCCCTCTCGATCGCTGCGGCGTGGCTCGCCAGCGACAAGCCGCCGCGCCGCTGCCGCGGCATGATGACCCCCTCGAAACGCAGAACCGAAACGACCGGGCGGCGGCGCCACAGACGCTCGAGGTTGAATTGGTCGCGAAGGTTCATGCGATCCCAAATGGGGATTCCCATGGGCCGCAACCACCGGGATCAAAGTTCGAGCTCTCGACCTTCGCGCAGCACGCCCTCCGCGCCGGCCGAGAGTCGGCCGTCGGCATCGTGCAATACCAGGCCGGCGGCGAGCCGCGCCGGAGCCGAGACCTGCTTGCGGGCGCGAACCAGAATGCGGCTCGCCGCCCTGCCCTGCCCCGGCCATAACGGGAATACCACGACTTCGCCGGCCCGCCCGGAGATTTGGCCGAGCAGCGCGTCGATACGGTCGGCCCGATGAATGAAGGTCACCGTGCCCTTCGAGCGCACCATTGCGAGGGAAAAACGCACCCAATCGGCAAGGTCGGCGTCTCCCTCGATCGTCGCCGCCGATTTTCCGGGCGCTGCGGCGGGCTCTGCCTGACCGCGCGGCCGGAATGGCGGGTTCGCCATGACGTGGTCGAAGGCACCCGGAGAGAGGCGCGGCGGCGGATGCAACAGGTCTCCGATCATCACCGATGCGCGGGCCTCGAGCCCGTTGAGGATTATGTTGTCGCCCGCCAGACGGACGAGATCGCGCTGCATTTCGAGGCCTACGAGGCGCGAGTGCGGCACGCGCGCGGCGAGGCACAACATCGCAGCGCCCACCCCGCAACCGACGTCGAGCACCAACTGATGCGGTGCCGCGGGAACCGAGGCGGCGAGGAATACCGGATCGATCGCGACGCGGTATCCCGCCGCAGGCTGCTTCAGGCGAATGCGGCCAGCGAGCAGACGGTCCTCGGTGAAAGTGGGTTCCTCCGGCGGGTACTCGCTCATTACGCGGCTTCGCCGGCCGCCGCGAGGACCGAGCAGGCGCGGCGGTAATCCTGTTCTGCGACCATCAGACGGCGCGGGATGGCGCCGATGCTCCCCTCGACCACGCTCGTATAGTGGTCGAGGACGAGGCTTTCGATGCCCGAATCCTTTAGTAACGACTGCAGGAACGACAGGCGAACGGCATCGTTGGTACGCAGCAGCTCCTTCATGATCCTCAGTTTCGCGAGGCTATGATCGGCGCGCGAGGGCGCGGCGCTTGACCGGCTTTCCGGTCAATCTATGCTCGCTGGCATTCAGACGCGTCAAGCTGATCGACAAGCAACCGACGGAACAGGCAGGAGAATTGGGTGGCGCTCGAGGCGGGTATCAATGTGGTGGAGGCGATCCACAAACCGTCTCTCGACCCGCTCTCTGGGCTTATCGGAAACGACCTCGAACATGTCAATCGGCTGATCGTCGATCGCATGCAGAGCCCGGTGGCGCTGATCCCGCAGCTCGCCGGGCATATCGTCGCGAGCGGTGGAAAGCGCCTGCGCCCGATGCTCACTCTCGGTTGCGCCCGGCTCTGCGGATACCGCGGGACACGGCACGTCGCGCTCGCCGCGGCCGTCGAATTCATTCATACCGCGACCTTGTTGCACGACGATGTCGTCGATGCGAGCGATTTGCGGCGGGGCCGCGAGACCGCCAACGCCGTATGGGGCAACCAGCCGGCGATCCTCGTCGGCGATTTTCTGTTCAGCCGCTCCTTCGAGCTGATGGTGGCGGACGGATCCCTGCGCATCCTCGAGATCCTGTCGCGCGCCTCCTCGGTCATCGCCGAAGGAGAGGTGCTGCAGCTGATGACGCAAAGCAACCTGCAGACGACAGAAGCGTCCTATCTGGAGGTGATCCGCGCAAAGACCGCGGAGCTGTTCGCGGCGGCGAGCCGTATCGGCGCGGTCGTTGCCGAACGGCCACATGAAGAGGAGGCGGCGCTCGATCGGTTTGGCCGCGATCTCGGCATCGCCTTCCAGTTGGTCGACGACATGCTCGATTTTTCGGCGCGGCAGACCGAGCTCGGCAAGAGCGTCGGCGACGATTTCCGCGACGGCAAAGTCACTCTGCCGATCCTTCTCGCTTTTGCTCGCGGCGACGAGGAGGAGCGCGCCTTCTGGCGCCGCACGCTCGAAGACATGGATCAGTGCCCGAGCGACCTCGAACACGCGACCGCGCTCGTCGAGCGACACGGCGCTCTCGCCGAAACGCTGTCCCGGGCGCGCAGCTATGCGGCGAGCGCGATCGCCGCGCTGTCGGTATTTCCCGACGGGCCGGAGCGGTGCGCGCTGATCGAAGCCGCCTCGTTTGCGACCGAGCGCAGCGCCTAGCGGAGGCGAAAGGCGGTCATTGCGAGCGCAGCGCGGCAATCTCGTGCCTATCGAGATTCCCCGCCGGGAGATTGCTTGGTCGCCTTCGGCTCCTCGCAATGACAGACCGGAACTCGTTGGAAAGCTGGGCGGCGACAGGCTTCTATTCGTCGAGTGAGGGCAGCCGGTAACGGTCGTCCGGGTCATCCCAGCCTTTGAACCGGGGCGGCCGCTTTTCGGCGAAGGCGGCGCGTGATTCGATTAGGTCGCTCTTGGCGCCGTGCTCGTGCAAAGCGGCGGCGAGGTGCTGCTGCTCGGCCGACGGAACCGGGCGCATCTGACGCATCATATGGACGGTGTTGACTCGCGAGGCCGGCGGCAGGGTTAACAGATGTTCTGCCATCGCGAGCGCGCTCGGGATCAACTGGTCGGCGTCCGCCAAGCGATTGAGAAAGCCGATCTCGTAGAACCGCTCGGCGGTGAAGCGAAAGCCGAGAGCCATCTCCATCGCGATCGGGTAGGGCAGGTTCGCGATGTGCCCATGATTGTAACCGCCGAGCAGCCAACGCTTTGCCTCGGACACCTCGAAGACTGCACCCCGCGCGGCGACCCGCAGGTCGGTGCGCTCGACCAGCATGAACCCGCCGCCCATCGCATAGCCGTTGACCGCGGCGATGACCGGCTTCTCCAAGGCCCCCGACATGAACGGGTCTTCGATTGCCGGCCGCCGGCCGCCGGGTGCGCCGTGCTGCAGCGATTCCTTCATGTCCTCGCCAGCGCAGAACGCCCGGCCGGCCCCGGTGAAGATCGCAACTTCGAGCTCGTTGTCGCGGCGGAACTCGGTCCAGGTCTCGGCGAGCCTCGTGCGCATCTCATGGCTGAGCGCGTTGAGGCGCTCGGGCCGGTTCATCCGCACGACGAGGACCTGCCCGTGACGCTCGGTTTCGACGACTGCCATTTTCGCCTCGCTTGGATGCTTTGGACCCGGAGCCTATCAGCTGCGCGCGTGCTGCGCGTAGAGATTATCGGCGTTCGCCCAGCGGATCGCCTTCATGAAGGCGTCGACATAGTCCCCCGCCTTGGCGCCGTAATCCATCTGATAGGCATGCTCGTACATGTCGAGAACGAGGATCGGCTGGCCGCTGGCCAGGGTCGTCGTGTGGTCGGCCGCCCAGGCGTTGATCAGCCGCTTGTCGCGGGGGTCCCAAGTCAGGATCACCCAGCCGGAGCCGCCGCCTTCGGCCTTGCCCATCGCGACAAATTGCGCGCGCCACCATTCGAAAGAGCCGAAGTCACGGGCGAGTGCTTCGGCGAGCGCCGGGCCGGGGCGGCTCTCCTCGGGACCGAGCCCGCCGAAATAAACTTCGTGCAGTATCATCGAATTGGTGGCGATCAGTTCCTCGCGCTTCAGCCCGTTGATCAAGTATCCGGGTGCCTTGGCGTAATCGAGCCCGGCGAGCTGCTCGGTGATTTGATTGAGCCGTTTGACCGCACCGGTGTAGTTGTTGGCGTAATGGCTGGTTAAAATCTTCTCCGATAAGCCTTTGATCTTGGTGGGATCGAACGGCATCGGTTTGACGTCGAAAGTCGCCGGCTTTGGCCCGGCCGCAGCCGGGCTCGCGGTTTGTGCCGCGGCTGGTGAAGCGGAGGCAGCCGCAGCGGCTCCCGCGGCAAGCGCGACGCCCGCCTGAACAAAGGCCCGTCTTTCAAGTTTGATCGTCATCGGATCTCTCCAGTTTTACTGCGCGGATGGGACGGCGGCCTCCTCGGGAGGACGCACCTTCTGAAACTTGATCAGCAGCAGAATGTCGTAGACGCCCTTGATGACGCCGCCGATCAAGAGTGGCCAGCCGAAGCTCGAAAGCGTCAGCAGGTAGCCGGAAATCAGCGAGCCCGCGGCCCAAGCGAAGGTCTTCGGGACCGCAGTGATGCTGGCCGCCGCCGGCCGCTCGCGCGGGGTCACTACGGCCATCACGTAAGAGGCCCGCGTCGGCACATCCATTTGCGACAGCGCGCTGCGGGCGAGCAATAGGCCGATCGCAGTCGCAAGGTTGGGGGCGAACGGGATCAGGATCAAAAGAACGTTGGACGGCAGATGCGTGAACACCATCGTGTTGATGAGCCCGATCCGCACGGCGATCGGCACCGCGATGAGATAGGAGACGGCGGAGCAAAGGCTGCTCCAGAATAGGATCGCCGCGGCGGTCGTAACCGAAATCTGGAACGCCTGGTAAAGCCACAGCGCGAGGAGCGATTGCAGCAAAAATCCGGTGCCGAATGAATCCATGCCGAAGAGCGCAGCCATGCCATAGACCAGCATCTTTGATTGCTGCAGCGGCGCCTTCGGCGCCTCGTCGGCAATCTCGACCTGCGGCGAGAGCGGCCGATAGATCGAGAGGGCGACCAATCCCAATGCGGCATAAAGCCCGAACATCAATTGTATGGCGGCCGTCCGGGTGCACCCGATCCACGTCGCCATGAAGTCGGGAAGCGTCGCCGCCAGCACGCCAAGCGCAGTCGCGCCGGACCCGATAACGCTGTAGCGAGCAAACAGCGCAGTTCTGCGGCGCGGCTCGATCGTCTGGGTGAGTACGGTCTGTTCGAGGGGCACGAAAACGCTGGCATCGCCCGAAGTCGGGTTCATTGTGCCGACAAAGGCGATAACGAGGAGCGGCCAGATATCGGTGATGACTGCAAAGCCGGCCCCGGTCGCCGCCATCAGCACCGCCGCGGCGAGGAGAAGCAAGCGTCGGGAATGCCGGTTTGCAATCCACCCGACCCAGAGTGTCAGCAGCGCGGTGCCGATCAGCGTGCTGGTCACAATGGCGCCGATCGCGAGCGCGCTGAAGCCAAGCTCGACAAGGTAGATGGGCAGCAGCAACGCGACAAAGCCATCGCCAAACGCCCGCACGCCGCGCGCCATCAATACTCGCAATGCATCGGCCGAGGCCCCCGGCGGCATCGGCCGCCACCATTCCTCGCCGGTCGACCATCGTCTGCGCACTAGCGGATTCCATGCAGCGCCGCAGCGAAAAGGCGCGACAAAATATCGGGCCCCTTTGCGACGCCGAAGGCGAAGGTCACCCCGGCGCGGATCTCCCCCACGGTGTGGTCATTGACGCGCGCTCCCCGCAGTCCGAAGTCGATCGCAATACTGTCCTGTACCTGCGCACCGTTGCCCAGTCCAGCCCCGCGCCGTTGCCATAACCTACGAGCACCCGATTGCGTCGAGTGTCCACCCGTACATTGTCGGCATCCTCGCCGAGCTCGATGCGTCCGATCGGCGCAAGATCATCGCCGCCCAGAACGTGCACCGAGCCGTCGCCGGCATTCGCCACAAAGACGCTGTCGGCATTCGGGACATAGGCGACGCCCTGGGGTTCGCTCAAGCCGGCGATCGTGCGCAGCACCTTCCCGGCTGCCAGATCTACCGCGCCCAGGCTGTTATTGCCGAGCTCGGCAACAAACAGCCGCTGACGCTTCACATCGATGCCCAGGTGATCGATCCCGCCGTTAACTTGGCCCAGCGGGATCTTGGTCTCGAGCAGAAGGGGCGCGCCGACAATCTGGGCCGCCGCTGCGGCAGACCAAATGAGGCCTGCCGCGAGAAATACCGCCGACACGGAGGGGAGCGCTCGGGCAAGAATCAAAAACGGCCTCCATCCATGATGCGCGCTCCTCGCAACGTGAAGCGCGCAGAACTTGGACGGTTGGCCGTCTGACGGGGTGTCTGCACAACCCCGCTGGCTTGTATAAGCTGTCGCCGCCCCGGAAGCAACTCAAACTTCCGTAGGCGCTGCGGTGGATGAAAGGAGTCATCGTCGATGGGTCTGCAGATGGAAGCCCTGGCGCAGTTTGTCGCGCAGACACAATGGGAGGATATTCCGGCGCCCGTGCAGCGCCATGCAAAGCTGGTGCTGCTCGACACCCTGGGGGTCATCCTGGCGGGCTCGGAACGTCCCGAGGTGCGCGGGCTGAGGGACGCTCTCGCCGGCACTGCCGGGACCGGGGCCACGGTGTTTGCGCGGGGCTGGCCGATGCATGATTCACGCACCGCCGCGTTGTTGAACGGCATCGCCGGGCGATCGATCGAGCTGTGCGAGGGGCTGCGCTTTGTTTCCGGACAGGCGGCGATGCAGGTACTGCCCGGAGTATTGGCGGTCGGCGAGCACCTCGGAAGCTCCGGCCGCGACATGCTCGCCGCGTTCGTCCTCGGTTATGATGTCGCCGCACGGCTGGCGGGCGGCTTCACGCCCCGGCCATTGGCGCACCAGAACGGACAGGTGTCGCTGCTCGCTGCGGCCGCTGCGGGAGCGCGGCTCTGCGGGCTCGACGCGGCCGGCATCAGCCGCGCCATGCGCATTGCGACGACGTTGCTGCTGACGCCGAGCTATACCAACGCAGTGGCGGGCGCGACGGCGCTCAATGTTGCCGGCGGGATGAGCGGCTTTGCTGCAGCGCTCGCGCCCGAATTGGCGCGTGCCGGTTTCGAGGCACAGGACGATGCCGTCGAGCAGGCTCTCGGCGAACTGGTCGGAAGCGGCTTCACGCCCGAACGCCTACTCGAAGACCTGGGCACGGTCTGGCACATCACCCGCAATTATTTCCGGCTCTATGCGTGCTGCAACCCGATCCACCCGGCGCTCGATTGTCTTCAGGAGGCGCTGGCCGCGTTGCACCCACAGGCTGACGAGGTCGAGCAGATCGACATTGCGACCTACCGGTTTGCTTCAGTGATGCGTAACCCCGATCCGCCGAATTACTTCGCCTCCAAATACTCGCTTCCTCATGCTGCTGCGGCGATGGTGGTGCGAGGCAATGCCGGCTATGCGGCGCTCGACGATTCCGCTCTCGACGACTCGGCAATTGTGGCGCTGCGTCACCGCGTGCATGTGACGGAGGACCCGGCGATGACCGCGGTGGCGCCGCGGCTGAGGCCGGCCCGCGTCACCGTGACCCTGACGGACGGCCGCCACAGCACCCATTCGCGCGACAGCCACAGGGGCGACTTTCAGCAGCCTTTCGCCGAATCCGAGATCCGCGGAAAATTCCGCGAGCTCGCCGGCGTCGTTCTGCGCCCACAGGGCGTGAGCAGCGTCGAGAACGCGGTCGACCGCTGCGAGCAGTGGCAAAGCATCGCCGAGCTTACTGAGCTGGTGCGCCGCTTCGGCCGCGGCTGAGCCAATGGCGGGGGTGCCCATCGGCGAACTGGTCTTGCTCGCGATCGCCGTAATGGGCGCCGGGGTCGTGACGGGTCTGCTTGCAGGGTTGTTCGGGGTTGGCGGCGGCGCCGTCATCGTTCCGGTGCTGTTCGAGGTGTTCCGCCTTCTCGGTGTGCCCGAAGAAATCCGCATGCAGCTGTGCATCGGAACTTCTCTCGCGATCATCGTGCCGACCGCCGTGCGGTCGTACCGGGCGCATCGGGCAAAGGGTCTGGTGATCGCGGCAGTAATGCGGTCCTGGGCGGTGCCGGCGGTAATAGGCGTCGCAGCCGGGTCAGTGACGGCGGCGTTTGCACCCGCGCAAGTGTTTGAGCTGGCTTTTGTTGTGATCGCCGGTGTCATCGCGGCCAAGCTCCTTGTGGGACGCGAGACCTGGGTGCTGGGCAGAAGCCTGCCAGGGCGAGCCGGAATGGCCGGGTGCGGCTTTATAGTCGGACTTGCGTCGTCGCTGATGGGGATCAGCGGCGGCTCGCTCGCGACGATGATGATGACGCTCTACGGCGTGCCGATCCATAACGCCGTGGCGACCTCGGCCGGCCTCGGCGTCCCGATCACGATCGCCGGCACAATCGGCTACCTGATCGCCGGCCTACCTCATCATGCGCAATTGCCGCATCTGTCGATCGGCTTCGTCTCGGTGATCGGCGTCGTCATGATCGCGCCGATCTCGAGTTGGATCGCCCCGCTCGGCGCCCGCCTCGCGCATGCGTTGCCGAGGCGCCGGCTGGAAATTGGCTTTGGGCTGTTTCTGATTGCCGCATCGCTGCGTTTCGTCGTCAGCCTCGTCTGGGCTTAGGCTATTGCAAGCGCGGCATGACCTCTTGGCAGAGCAACTGCAACGAGCGCGTCATTGGCTCGGGCGGGATCCGCGCCCCGAAATTCAGCTCCGCCAGAATGCCGTTCAATCCCAGCTCGTCATGCAGTTGCTGCAGGCGGCCGGCGACAGTTTCCGGGCTGCCGATGATGACCTTATCGCGCATGACTTCTTCGTAGGAGATCGTGCGCACCGTCGCCGCCTCCGCCGCACGGCGGCGGTTGGGCGAATTTTCCAGCCGCGTGCTCAAAGTCCGATAGCCGGACATGATGCTCTCCTCGGCTTGTTCCTGCGCCTCCCGGTCGGTATCGGCGATGTGCAGGGTCAGCCGCAGATAAACTTCGCCCTCGCCCGGGTGGCCGGCCTCCCGGTATGCCCCGCGGTAAGCGGCAAGGTCCGGCGCCAGTCCCGCAAGCGAGCCGCTGCGCACGGCGACAAAAATCGGATACCCGGCCTCGCCTAGTGACGGGAAAGTCTCCTCGCTGGCGGCGGCGACGCGGATCGGCGGGCACGGCTGCTGATAGGGTCTCGGCACGGCGGAGGCGTTGTTGAAGCTGTAGTACTTGCCTTCGTACGAGAAAGTCGGTTGCGTCCATGCCTGCTTGACGATCTCGAGCGTCTCGAGAAAGCGCTCGCGGCTTTCCGAGTAAGGCACGCCGTAGGCGACATAGGATCGCGGGTTGCCGCTGCGTCCGACGCCGAACAGCAATCTGCCTTTGCTGATTTGGTCGATCGTCGCGGTCTCTTCGGCAAGGCGCAGCGGATGACAGAGCGGCAGAACCTGCACGCCGGTGCCGATCTTGATGCGTTGCGTCCGCGCCGCAATCGCGGCGGCGACAGTCAGCGGCGCGCTCAGCACCGAGCGGCGGGCCTGCTGGTGAATTTCGGCGAGCCAGATCGCATCGAGCCCCCAGCGGTCGGCCGCCTCGACTTGTCCCAGCGCCTCCTCGTACGCCGCCGCCGCGGTCTGGTCCGGCCGGCAGTGAAATTCATGATAAACCCCGATTTCCATTGTTTTTTCTCCTGCCGGCAACGCGGCCCGCACCTCGGAATTTCCATGCGCTTATAGCATCATCCGATCAGATTGCGTCGGCCGTCGTCGCCCCCGCGACGATACCCGTTTTGAAATGGAGGTCTAAGGTAGAGCTCAGAAATACCGGTCGAGGACTTCGCGGTGGATCTCGACCGGGAAGCGGGCGCGCAATGCCCGAGTTAATTCTTCGGCGAGGTCTGTCTGCTGCGCGGTGTCGAGTTCGTGCGACAAGCCCGCTGCCGCGGTTTGCGACACTTCCTCGGGGCGCTGCACCTCGTCGAGCTGCGCGACGTATGACCCGGTCGCATCCGAAGCGGTGACGACCTCGCCGGGCTTTGCCGCGAACAGCTTGCCGACGAGCGGCGGGGGGACCGCAGTGTCGTTCTGGGGATGCCGGGTAAAGGGCGGCGAGGTCGTCACCTTCAGCCCTTTCTCGCCGGCTACCGTCGCCAGACGCGTCCCGGGGGTCACCGCCGCGGCGAGCTCCTCGCCCTCCTTGGCGACGATCTCGCGCCGCCGATCCGCCTGCCAAGCAGCTACCGCCTTGTCCTTCACGTCGTCCAGCGGCTTGACCTGGGACGGGACGACCTTGTCAATTCGCAGCGCAAAGATCGCGCCGTCCGGCGTCTCAGTGACCCGGCTCGTCTGTCCTTGATCGGTTGCAAAGGCGAGCTTCAAAACATCCTCGGCGGGCACCGGCAACTCCACCGGCTTGTCCTGGGAATCGTGACCGCCGTTGTCGACCGCCTCGACGATCGTCGTCTTCAGCCCGAATTTTGCGGCGGCGTCGCTGAGCGTCGCGCCCCCCGCCAAGGCGTCATCGACGTTGTTCGCGACCTTGTAGATCCGGTCGACCGCTTCCTGCTGCGTGAGATCGGCTTCGAGCTTGGGCTTGGCCTCATCGAAGGTTTGCGTAACCGGCGGCTCGATCTTGACGACCCGCAAAATGTGCCACCCGAGCGGGGTTTTGACCGGTTCGCTCGGCTTATCGAGCGGCAATTCGAAAGCGACCTCGCCAAGCGCGTTTGGCATCTCCTCGCGTCGCATCAGGCCGAGATCAATCGTGCCCGGATCCTGCCCGGCGATTGTGGTTGCGACCTCTCGCCAATCCTTGCCGGCAACCAGCGCCGCCTCGGCCTCCTTCGCCTTTTCCTCGCTCGGCGCCAGGATTTGCTCCACGTCACGCCGCTCGGGGATCTGCAGCTCGTCCCCCCTCTGATCGTATTCCTCTTTCAGCTTGGCCTCGGGAATCTCGATGTCCTTGGCGAGGTCCGACGGGCTGAGGCTCACCAGGGTGAACCCCCGGTATTCGGGGGCGCGGAAGAGATCCGGATGCTTCTCGTAAAACGTCTTCAGCTCGTCCTCGCCCGGCTGTCCGACATCGGGGACGCCGGCCGTCGGCAGCGCGACGATGTCCGCGGTGCGCTTCTCGTTGCGGTACCGGTAAAGGAGATCGACGACCGGTTGCGGTGCTGCCGCCGCGGCCGTCACCGCCTGCAGCAGGTCGTTGCGCGGGATGTCATGGCGCAGCAACGCGACATATTGATCCTCGGTGAGGTTGTTCGCGGCGAGCACCGAACCAAACAGGCCGCGGTCGAAACGCCCGTCGGATCCTCTGAAGCTCGGGTTGGCGGTGATCACATTGCGGATCAGATCATCCGAAACGTCGAGCCTCAGACGGGCCGCCTCCTGATCGATCAGGCTGCGGTCGATCAGCTGCGAGAGCGTTTGATCGACGAGCCCCAGCTGTTTGGCTTGCTGCGGATCGATCGTGCTGCCGAATCGGGCGCTGAGCTGTTCGAGCGCCCGGCGCAGGGCGGTCTGCAATTCGTCGGCCGGGATACTGCGGTCGCCGACCGTGGCGACCACCGTCTCGGTGCTGCGATTGCGGAAAATATCGCCGATGCCCCAGATGCCGAAGGTCAGGATCAGCAGCGCGAAGAGAGCCTTGACGACGAAGGATCCCGCTTTCGAGCGGATCGCTTGAAGCATGGAGGCAGCTGGCCTCTTTCTGTCGGCCCAGGCCGATTGACCCGCCCGAGCGCCGGTGTGATCGTGTCGTCTAGATGATAGGAGCCGGCCAGCGGGGTCGCAACATGGCGATTAGGACAAAGCTCGTCGCGGGCAACTGGAAAATGAACGGCTTGTGCCGGGACGGCACGATGCTGGCCAATGCGCTCAAGGCGCGCGCCGCCGCGGCAGGTGACAGGCTGGGGTGCGACATTCTTGTCTGCCCGCCAGCGACGCTCCTTTCAGAGATTGGCCGCATCCTTGCCGGAAGCGGCATCGCCCTCGGCGGACAGGATTGCCATGCCGCGCCCAAGGGCGCCTACACCGGCGACATCAGCGCCGAGATGCTCGCCGATCTCGGCTGCAGCTACGTGATCGTCGGCCATTCCGAGAGGCGCCAGGGCCATGGCGAGACCGATGTTGTTGTTCGCGGCAAGATCGCCGCCGCGTGGCGAGCGGGTCTGGCGGCGATTTTGTGCGTCGGCGAGACGCAACAGCAACGTCAGGCCGGAGAGGCTGTCGCGGTCGTATCCTCGCAGCTCGCCGGCTCGATTCCCGACGACGCCACCTCGGCCTCACTCGTCGTCGCCTACGAGCCGGTCTGGGCCATCGGAACCGGATTGACCGCGACGACTGAGGACATCGCAGCAACGCATGCCGAGATTCGCAGCCATATACCGTCCGGCACTCGCATCCTCTACGGCGGCTCAGTCAATCCGAAGAATGCCGACGCGATCATTTGCCTCCCGGAGGTCGACGGTGCGCTCTGCGGCGGCGCGAGCCTCAACGCCGACGATTTCTGGGCGATTGCGCAGAGCTGCCCGGCGAGGTAGGTCGCGGTTCTGGTCAGCCGCACAGAGAGTGAATAGATATAGTCGATGCTAATCCTCCTCCTCGCCGTTCACATCCTTGTCGCGATCTCGCTCGTCGGGGTGGTCCTGTTGCAAAAGAGCGAGGGGGGTGCGCTCGGCATGGGCGGCGGCGGCATGTCTGGGTTTATGACCGGTCGTTCGACGTCAAATCTGCTGACCAGGGCGACCGCGATTCTCGCCGCAGCGTTCATGACGACGAGCGTGCTGCTCGTCGTCCTGCACAACCGCGAGCGCGCGCCGCGCTCTATCCTCGAGCAAGGCGCACCTGCGGCGCCGGCCGTTCCGGCAGCACCGCAGCCGCCGGCCCCGCCGGCGGAACCGGCTCCGCCGAGCGCACCCCTAGCGCGCTGAGCGGAGTGCAATCTCCCGCTGTCGTTTTAACCATGTGACGCACGCCTCTGATGCTGTAGACTGGAGTTCCATGACGCGGTTCATCTTTATTACCGGCGGCGTGGTCTCTTCTCTCGGCAAGGGTCTCTCGGCGGCGGCGCTTGGCGCGCTGTTGCAGGCGCGCGGGTTCAGGGTCAGGCTAAGGAAGCTCGACCCGTACCTCAACGTCGATCCCGGCACGATGAGCCCCTACCAGCATGGGGAGGTCTACGTCACCGACGACGGAGCCGAGACCGATCTCGATCTCGGCCATTACGAGCGCTATGTCGGCGTTGCCGCGCGGCGCAGCGATTCGGTCACCACCGGCCGGATCTACTCGACGGTGATTGGCCGCGAACGGCGCGGCGAGTATCTCGGGGCGACGGTGCAGGTGATCCCGCACATCACCGATGCGATCAAAGAGTTCATCCTGGCCGATCTCGGCGGCGAGGATTTCGTGATTTGCGAGATCGGCGGCACGGTCGGCGACATCGAGAGTCTCCCGTTTCTCGAGGCGATTCGCCAGCTCGGCAACGAGCTTGGACGCGAACGGGTTCTGTTCGTACATTTGACCCTGGTGCCCTGGATCGCGTCGGCCGGGGAGCTGAAGACGAAGCCGACCCAACATTCCGCGAAGGAGTTGCTCGGCCTCGGGATTCAGCCCGACATCCTGCTGTGCCGCTGCGAGCGGCCGATCCCTCCCGACGCACGCAAGAAGATTGCGCTGTTCTGCAATCTGCGGGAGAGCCGGGTAATACCGGCGCTCGACGTCGAGACGATCTATGCCGTGCCCGGCGCGTACCATGCGGAGGGGTTCGACCGCGAGGTGTGCAATCATTTTGGGCTCGATGCCCCGCAGCCGGACCTCGATCGCTGGCGCGAAATCGTCGACTTGATTCACAAGCCCGAGGGGCGGGTGACGATCGCCGTGGTCGGGAAATACACGCATCTGCCGGACAGCTACAAATCACTGGCGGAGGCGATGACCCATGGCGGGATCGCCAACCATGTCGGGGTCGATCTCGACTGGATTGATTCGGAGGTGTTCGAGACCGAAACCGAGGCGGTCCACAAGCTCGATGGGGTGCACGGCATTTTGGTGCCCGGCGGGTTTGGGGTACGCGGCACTCACGGCATGATCGAAGCCGCGCGTTTTGCGCGCGAGCGGCGAGTACCGTATTTCGGCATCTGCTTTGGTATGCACATGGCGATCATCGAGGCGGCGCGCGACCTCGCCGACCTGCCCGGCGCCGGCTCGACCGAATTTGGCCCGTGCCGCCACCCGGTGGTCGGGCTGATGACCGAGTGGACGCGCGGCAATACAGTGGAGCGGCGCAACTCGACCGACGATCTCGGCGGCACGATGCGGCTCGGCGCCTACCCGGCAATGCTGGCGCCGGGAAGTCGGGTCGCCGAGATCTATCGCGCCGAACGGATCAGCGAACGCCATCGTCACCGCTATGAGGTCAATGTCGGATACAAGGAGGCGCTGGAAGCCACCGGCTTGCGGTTTTCCGGAATGTCGCCCGACGGCATGCTGCCGGAGATTGTCGAACTCCCGGATCATCCCTGGTATATCGGCGTACAATTCCACCCGGAACTAAAGTCGAAACCGTTCGAGCCGCACCCGCTGTTCACCTCCTTTATCCGCGCCGCGCTCGATCAGTCGCGCCTGGTTTGAGGATCTGTCGACATGCCGTCGCCAGGGCGCCGCCGCGGGACCGGGCAATGGCGGCAATGCGCGCGTCGGCTTCGGAAATTGGCCGCGCGGCATCGGCTCGCGGCGATGTCTCCGAACTCATGAGCGGCGGCGCTGCCGAAGGGCAAGACGCGAGCCGCCAGATCCTCCGCGAAAATCAGGTCGTCAGGCGACGGGGCGATGCCATAGAGCAGCTCCAGCCCGACCGATGCCGAGGTAGAGGTGACATTCGAGAAATGGCATCGCCTAAAACGCGATTACCCCCACCCTTCCCTCCCCCGCACGCGGGGAAGGGTCAGGTTGGGGGTCGAGGACGGCGCTCCGTAACCTCAACCATCATGCGAGCTACATCGCCAAAGATAACCCCGGCGCGGCTCGAAGAGCCGTCGAGCGAGTTCCGACCGCGGTCGACCGATTGCCACGAACCCGAATATTGGGCGTATCGGACGGATAGCAGGCACACGCGAGCTAATCATCGGCGGCACACCCTGGATTATTGTCTGTCGCGTCCGCGCCGATGCCGTTGAGATAATCCGGGTAATGCCTGGCGCACAAAGGTGGCCGCTGCAGCGGTGATTTAATGTCGCGCCAGCGCGGCTTTGCGATCATCTCGCACCCCGACGCCGGCAAGACCACCCTGACCGAGAAATTGCTGCTGTTTGGCGGGGCGATCCAGCTGGCGGGCGAGGTCAAGGCGCGGGGCGACCGGCGGCGGGCGCGCTCGGATTGGATGGCGATCGAGCGCGAGCGCGGCATCTCGGTCTCCTCGGCGGTGATGAGCTTTGAACATGAGGGGCTCGCCCTTCAACCTGCTCGACACGCCGGGCCACCAGGATTTCAGCCCACTGGGATTTCAGCGAGGACACCTACCGCACCCTGACCGCGGTCGACAGCGCGGTCGATGGTGCTCGACGCCGCCCCAAATGGCGCCAAGGGGGCATCGAGGAGCAGACCCGCAAGCTCTTCGAGGTGTGCCGGCTGCGCGACGTGCCGATCATCACCTTTGTCAACAAGCTCGACCGCGAGGGCCGCGACCCGTTCGACCTGTTGGACGAGATCGAGCAGTCTCTGGCGCTCGACGTGACCCGGCCTCCTGGCCGATCGGCATGGGACGCGACTTTCTCGGCAGCTACGACCTCTTCGCCGATGCCCTCTTGTTGTTCGAGCGCGGCGTTCACGACCGGGTCACCGAACCGATCCGCTGCAGCGGCCTCGACGACCCGAAACTGCCGCGGCTCTGGCCGAAAGCCGCGCTCGCCAAATTGCGCGATGAGGACGAGATGGCGAAGGGGCTGTGCCCGCCCGCAGCCGGCCGACCGCCGGCCGATCTGGCCAAACCCCGCCTTGCTCTCTCCCAGCGGCGAGTGCGCGGATGGCCGTATGCAATTTTCAGCGACGATCGTAAGGTATCCTCAGTCGTAGCTTATGCACGTGCAAAATCAACTTATCAGCTATAGTGCCGGGCCCTATTCGTGGGGCGCGGTCGATTTTAACGGGCGTGAGTTCGGGGGCGAAGGAGCGACGCATGGACATTTTAGGATTATTCAGAGTAGGTGCGGCCGTCGCACTAGCAGCCGCTCTTGCCATAGCGGAGCCTGCGTGCGGGCAGGTAAATGACGACGCTCTGAGCCTCGGGGCAGTTATAACCGGGCGCTCCTCGCAGGAAGGCACCAAGCGCGCGGTCTACAAGATCGCTAAGATGCAAGCAGCTGACGTGCTTTTCAATCAGGACAAGCCAGCGGCACTAAAATTATTAGGTATTAACCCCCCGACCATCCGGGGTACTGATCAATCCGATACGTTCTTCGCCAATATGAACGAAAGTCAATTCTTAGAGCAATATTCTAGCAGGCTGGATGATGAGATCAAAGGCCAAAAATTTGGTGATGTATTCATCGGGAAGATAGCCAAAGTGGCTGTACTTGGCGTCGCCGCATATGCTACCGATGGATTGGCTCTTCTCGAGCAATTGGGTGCGAAAGGTTTGGTGCAAATAGGCACGAATGAGCTTGTTGATAATATTCTTATTAGCAGTCCTCTCGAATCACCATCTATCGAAGGTTCCCATATTTACGAATTTTCAACCGCAGTAAGTACGTTGCTGAAGGAAGATACCCCACTCACTCCGTTGATCCAAAATGATTTCAAAACGTACATGGACATCGGAGACATCGCGGCGCTAAAAAGGTCTCCCGAGTATCGCACGTTCCTTGAAGAGAACGATTTGGAACAAACCGAATCCACACTGGCGAATTTCAAGGGATCGGTTGCCGAAAAGCTCCAACGGCTTTCGGATTTGACCGACAACAACCGTGGTCTACTTTTAGACCTTAGAAAATTGGAAGACGATGAGGCGCGGCAGTCAGAGGCGATAGCCCAAAAACGAAAAGAACTAGAAGAGAACCAAAAGAAAATAGAAACCGTTGGTATGGCGCTGTCTTACGTTGAGGCACTGGGGCAAATGGCAGGCCTCTCCAATAGACAGATGACATACGTGCGGGGTGCTGTCAAAATAGCGGATTCTCTCTATACAGCACTGAATTCCACAGCTGAGAACCCGATGACCTATATGGGTGGCTACTTTGCGGTTTTTGTTGCGGTAATAAGTATCGTTCAGGCTGAGCAGCAACAAGATGCTCAAGCTTCACAGACAGATGTAATCATGGGCGCTATGCGACGCCTAGCTGAGCAAATCGATGGTATGCACACTGATATGATAAATAGGTTCACCTTGATTGACAACAGCCTGGCTATGAATTTCGCGCTACAGGAGTCTCTCCTCGACGCCATTTTGCGATACGAGAAAAATGAAACAGAAGAATTGACCCAAATTTCGAGTTCTATCGAAAGATCGCGTGATCAGTTGCGAGAGGCTCTCGATGCTTACGCTGAACGTCAACGCGAGGCGCTCTGGGCCGAGTGTCTCAGTATCCCCAGTGGTGAACAATTGCAAGATCAGCTGCGGCAATGCCGCAACAATGCGGAGTTAATGGCAATCAAATGGTCGTACGATGCCGCCAGTGTAGCTTCGGATTTTGATTCGATGTTTCCGCTGAATTCAACTAACGGAAAATTAGTCGGCTCGGGCTTCACACCCGTTTTCGAATTCTCGAAGGTCATCCCGCTGTATGGTCAGTTGCGCTTCGATGATCGCTTCAAAATGCCGAATCCGATGGCGTGGATGTGGGGTGCCGGATTGATGTCGTATTTGGTTGGGAATCAGCCCTATTTGCTGAGATCAACGACCTCTGATGACATTAAATCAATCGTAGAACAAGGCCGACTGATCCAGCAGTTTTATCGGCGACTATTCGCCGATGAGCAGGGTCAATTAGATATTAGAATTGTCACGAACTTAGCAAATCTTTATGAGAGCTCACTCGCTAATTACACCGAGGCTGTAGCTACAAAGCTGGCTGAGCTGCAGTTACCCTTATTGGGCCCAACACAATCGTTGCCTGAGGAGATATTACCGTTGCCATCCCAAAACCTTACCATGGCTAAGATAATGCTGCCGCCAAATAAGCCGTGGTCAACAGATATCGTAAACTTTTCTAGCGATAGCCGGGTAGCTGACGACCGACAGAAATTCAACGGTGACCTGAGCGGGAAAAAGTTTTCTCTGCTTACCACCGCTCTGAAGGGGTGCAGTGCGTTTTCCCCGAAATACGAATGGGCGACAGACTGGGATCGAGATATCGCTGTAAATGAGTTTGTAGCGCCTGACGTGAACAATTTAAAGGCTCGCGGGATGCCAATTGACGCCTCCATTTTGGGGCTGATCCCTCGGGAAGCTCTTTGGATGGAGCACCTGGATCCGAGACGCTTTCACGTGGGCGCCTGCGTTTCAGAACTCACTGGCTTTTCGTACGGTACGGATAATCCGGGTCCATTCGTCGTCACGGCCATTCGTTGGGGCTATCGTATAACGATCTCCTTCTACCTGACTGACAACAATACCCGTGGGGGGATCGGGCAAATCCCGATCGGATCAGCGAAAACGTCGGTGCGTATCTATACGCCTACATTTTTACCAAGGAACATGGGCACAATCCTGGTACCAATACTGTCGTCATCCTGGAGCGGATCAACTATCGCCGGTATGCGCGTCGGCCCAATATTTGGGCATTTTGAGGATTACTTTGCGCCCAATCCGGCGACATCCGAAGAGGCCACCAACCTGATGTCGATCCGTCAGAATGTCGAGCTGTTAAAAAATGCTGCTATCGATGACTTCTTGCATGATCAGGAAATTGGGCCCGTTAAAGCGGTTCGCGATGAAGCAAATCAGAAGTTGCGAGTGTTGAAGGGCTTACGTTTGCTCAACATAGGGAAATTTCCTGAGGTAGACCAAGCTCTAGACGTAGTGGACACCCAATTCACTAAACCTGAGTACATTGTGCCGGCATTAGTAGACGGTTTTTCCGTGGATCAGATTAAATTGCTATTGAAACAGCAACAGGAAGCTTTGACGCGGGTGCAACAAATGGCTGGTCCTCCGAGCGATACCATCCCTGACACCCCCGTTGATAGGCTATTGGATGACCTTGGGCTCTCGAGCACCGAAATTGTACAGCGCGAAAGTTCACTCGTGCCGTAAATTCCTATCTCTTTCAGCAGCAGCACCGTCGGCTCGGTGAACCTGCGACATGGGGCTAAACCGCAACCGACGGCCGCCGCGATCTCACGAGGGCGAGCGGCGGCGGGTGCGCTCGGATTGGATGGCGGTCGAGCGCGAGCGCGGCATCTCGGTCTCCTCGGCGGTGATGAGCTTCGAGCATGAGGGGCTCGCCTTCAACCTGCTCGACACGCCGGGCCACCAGGATTTCAGCGAGGACACCTATCGGTTCCGGCTGAGCGCTGATCAACCATGCGGTTGCCATAATCGCATGGTACTTCTGCGCATATCGGCGCCCACGATCGGGCGGGCGGTTCGCTTTGGAGGGAGTTGGCGATACCTGATCTCGACCTGATAAAACAGGCAAAACAGGTGGCGTATTTTTCCTGCGAAACAGGAGGTGAGCTGGGTTCGCAGGGGAAGGCGTTGGCAAAGAGGCCGGCTGCCATCATATCCACCGCTCGTGTAGGCGCGGGGGTGCGCTCGGCGGAAGAGGCCGCACCCCGGGAATAATTGAAACGGATTGATGAGTAATCTTAGCGACGAGATTTTGCGCCGGCGGACCTTTGCGATCATTTCGCATCCGGACGCCGGCAAGACCACCTTGACCGAGAAATTGCTGCTGTTTGGCGGGGCGATCCAACTGGCGGGCGAGGTCAAGGCGCGCGGCGAGCGGCGGCGGGTGCGCTCGGATTGGATGGCGGTCGAGCGCGAGCGCGGCATCTCGGTCTCCTCGGCGGTGATGAGCTTCGAGCACGAGGGGCTCGCCTTCAACCTGCTCGACACGCCGGGCCACCAGGATTTCAGCGAGGACACCTACCGCACCTTGACCGCGGTCGACAGCGCGGTGATGGTGCTCGACGCCGCCAAGGGCATCGAGGAGCAGACCCGCAAGCTCTTCGAGGTCTGCCGGTTGCGCGACGTGCCGATCATCACCTTTGTCAACAAGCTCGACCGCGAGGCCCGCGACCCGTTCGACCTGTTGGACGAGATCGAGCAGTCGCTCGCGCTCGACGTGACCCCGGCCTCCTGGCCGATCGGCATGGGGCGCGATTTTCTCGGCACCTATGACCTCTTCGCCGATGCGCTCTTATTGTTCGAGCGCGGCGTCCACGACCGGGTCACCGAGCCGGTCCGCTGCAGCGGCCTCGACGACCCGAAATTGCCGCGGCTGTTGCCGAAAGCCGCACTCGCCAAATTGCGCGAGGAGGTCGAGATGGCGAAGGGGCTGTGCCCGCCGTTCGACCCGCAGGCCTATCGCGAGGGCCATCTGACGCCGGTCTATTTCGGCAGTGCGCTGAACAATTTCGGGGTGCGCGAATTATTGGCCGGGGTCGGCGAATTGGCCCCGGCGCCGCGCCCGCAGCCGGCCGACCCACGGCCGATCTCGCCCGAGGAGCCTCAAGGTCGCCGGTTTCGTCTTCAAGGTGCAGGCCAATATCGACCCGCAGCACCGCGACCGCATCGCCTTTGTGCGGATCGCCTCCGGCCGTTTCCAGCGCGGCATGAAATTGAAGAACATCCGCACCGGGCGCCTGATGTCGGTGCAGGCCCCGGTGTTTTTCCTCGCCCGCGAGCGCAACCTCGCCGAGGAGGCCTGGCCCGGCGACATCATCGGCATCCCCAACCACGGGAGCCTCAGGATCGGCGACACCCTGACCGAGAGCGAGGCGGTCCGCATCACCGGCATCCCGAGTTTCGCGCCGGAGATCTTGCGGCGGGTCAAGGTCGAGGACCCGATGAAGTCGAAGCATCTGAAGCACGCGCTCGAGCAATTGGCCGAGGAGGGGGTGACCCGCGTCTTCAAGCCGCTCAACGGCGGCGACTGGATCATCGGCGTCGTCGGCGCCTTGCAGCTCGATGTGCTGACGGCGCGGCTCGCCGCCGAATACGACCTCCCGACCCGCCTCGACGGCGCGCCCTTTCAGGCGGCGCGCTGGCTCGAAGCCGACGACCGGGCCGAGCTCGAACGCTTCCGCGTCAAGAACCCCTCGGCCAGCGCCGAGGACCATGACGGCGTTCCGGTCTTCCTCGCCCGCAACGCCTGGGATTTGCGCACGACGATCGAGGAATGGCCGAACATCCGCTTCAAAGAAACCCGCGAGCAGAGCTAAGCGAGGATCAGCCGTTACGACTTCAATGCCGCCATTCGTTCGGGGGCCGGGTCGTCTCACCGAGCGGAAACGGAGCGGGAGCCGGCAGCGGTGCGGTTTCAGGCTTCTCGGCGGTCTCGGTCCTGCGGGCTTGGGCGGCGTGCTTTAGCCGGTAATAGGAGCGGATCGTCAGCGGGATCGAGCTGACATAGATGATGCCGACGACGGTGAGGGTCAGCCACGGCTCGGTGGTCAGGAAAGCCGTCGCGACGCCGAAGCCGAGCAAGGTCGGGATCACCAAATGGTGCGGTATGCGGATCCGCTTCAGCGATACGGTCGGGACCTTGCTGATCATCAACAGCGCAATGCCGGTGACCGTGACGGCGTTGAGATAAGGCGAGCGGAACAGCCAGTCGCCCCATTCGAAGCTGAGGAACATCGGCACCATGACGAGGCCGGCTCCAGCGGGCGCCGGCGCCCCGGTGAAGAACGGCGCGACGTAAGACGGCATCTCGTGGCTGGCCTCGGTGTTGAAGCGCGCCAGACGCAGCGCGCAGCACACCGCAAAGAGCAGCGCGATCGCCCAGCCGAGACCGTGCAGTTCCGACAATGTCCACAAGTAAAGAACCGCCGCCGGAGCCACGCCGAAGCTGACGAAATCCGACAGGCTGTCGAGCTCGGCCCCAAAGCTGGAGGTCGCTTTGAGGAGGCGCGCCATGCGTCCGTCGAGCCCATCGAAGATGCCGGCGGCGATGATCGAAAAGACCGCCGCCTCGAAATTTCCGCCCATCGCAAAGCGCATCGCCGTCATCCCGGCGCACAGCGCGAGCAACGTCAGGACGTTCGGGACCATGCGGTTGACGGACAGCCCGGAGAGCCGCCGCATCCGCATCCGTGACCGCCGGTTTCTGGCCGAACGCATCCTCAAGGTTCTCCTCCCGTCGTCAGACGCCGCTTCATTGGGCCATCCCCTCGCGCGGCGGCTCCTCGGCGAGCCGGTCGGCCAGCACGGTTTCGCCGCCGACCATGCGCTGCCCCGCGACAACCATCGGGACATAAGGCGGCGGGCAATAAATGTCGACCCGCGAGCCGAAGCGGATGATGCCGACCCGCTGGCCGCGTTGCAACCTGCTGCCCGTCGTAGAGATCGCAGACGATGCGCCGCGCGACCAGCCCGGCGACCAGCACAAAGGCGATGTCGGGACCTTCCGGCGGCGCGATGCGAATCGCCAGGCGCTCGTTGTGCTCGCTCGCCTTGTCGAGGCTGGCATTGACAAAGCGGCCCTTGGTGTAGCGCATCGCCGCCACCCTGCCGCCGACCGGCGCGCGTGTCACATGCACGTCAAAGACGTTGAGAAAAATGCCGATCCGGACGATTGCCGCATCGCCCATCGCCAGCTCGGGGGGTGGCGTAGCCGAGGCAATCGACACGACGATCCCATCGGCCGGGCTGATCAAGAAACCCGGCCGGGTCGGGGTCACCCGCCAGGGATCGCGGAAGAAATAGACCATCCATAATGTCACGACCGCCGCGGCCCAGCCGGCGGGAGCCCACAACACGAAAAGCAGCAGGGTTGCGAGCACCCCCGCGGCGACAAATTTGACCCCGTCCGGGTGGAGCGGAGCGAGGACCCGGCGCAGCACGAAGCTGGTCAGCTTCCTTCGCGGCGCCAGGCTGCGAGCAGCCCGCCGACGATCAGCAGCAGCGCTGCGATGCCGGGCAGAAGCGGCGTTTCGCTGAACCCGGTCACCGTGTAGTCGCCATTGGCGCGGAACCCCATCCAATTCCGCCCCGCCGCGGCGCGATCGCGAGAGACGCGGCGAACCTCGGGGATCGCACCCGTACCCACCCAGAAGACCCCGCCGCCCGACGCCGCCGCAATCGGGCCCAGTTTTTCGGGAGTGGTGCGGACATCGGCGAACTCGATCGGGTTGAGCGGCCCCGCCGCTGCCAATGCCGTGCGGGTCCCGTCGGTCACGCGGTAGAGCCCCATCTCGCTGATCGGCGAGCCTGCCGGAGCTTCGGCCGCCGCTCTCCGGCGTCAAGGTGAGGCTCCGGCTGGAGCCGTCGGGCGCCGCGCGACGGTGATCGGCCGGTCGTCTGGTTCGAGCGATTGCCGGGTAACCACGAGGCTGTCGCCTTCGACCATCGCGCGCAGGTCGTTCTCTTCGAGATCGGGTTCCTTCATCAGCCAATAGGCGAGGCGCCGCAGCAACTCCGCCTGCGGCCCGCCGCCCTCGAAACCGCGCGCCCAAAACCACATCTGGTCGGACAGCAATTGCGCCACCCTCCCCTTTCCGACG
>CAVOWQ010000032.1:0-201645 GCA_963700195.1 uncultured Alphaproteobacteria bacterium | reverse complement strand
TGGTTCGCCTGCCCCGGCGATGGCGCGGTCGGCGTAGGATGGGGCCATTGGTTCCGCGGCGGCAGCAACCCGCAGGACCCGAACTCGCTGGCGATCGACCTGTGGCCGGACACCTCCGAGCTCGATGCGGACGAACGCTGCCCGACCGCCTTCCATCTGCCCTCCGGCGCGCCGGCCTTTCTGTTCTCCGACCAGAACCCGAAAACCGTGGCGCGCCATTTCGCCTGGATGAAGCAGTACGGCATCGACGGCGCCGCCATGCAGCGATTCTTGACGAATATAGCTCATGCGGACCTCAAGCGGGTTTTCGATACCGTTCCGGGCAACGCGCGGGCAGGCGCCGAGGCGAACCGCCGCGGCTTCTTCGTCATGTACGACATTTCGGGCATGCACGGCGAGGCGGCGCTGCAGGCCATCCAGCAGGATTGGCCGCACCTGACGGGCGACCTCCACCTGACCGACAGCCCGGCCTACATCTTCGACCGCGGCAAACCGGTCGTCGGCGTCTGGGGTCTGGGGTTCAAGGACCGCGATATAAGCCCGGACCAGGCGGCGGCGATCATCCGTTACTTTCGCTCGGCCAGTGTGCAGGCCACGGTCCTGGGCGGCATTCCGGCCGCTTGGCGGAACCTCGGCAGCGACGGCTACTATCCCGAACTCACGCATCGAACCACAATGGGCCGCGGTCTACCGCTCGCTCAACGTGATCAGCCCGTGGGCCGCAAATTCACCAAACGACGGCTTAGTCGTGTTGAGTCTGTCCCTCGGTCGGGAGATTTGCAACCGGCGCCGGCGCCGCGAGCGCGATCCCAAGTCGTACGACGCTCGCAAGAAGGAGCAAACACAAATAGGGTAGATGTAGGGAGAAGGGCCAGCGCACAATTGGAATCGGCATCGGCTTTCCCTAATTCTCGTCCGTCAGCGATCGGTGGAGTCCAGTATTTTTAGATCGTCGTACTAGTGCGACCATGAGGCCAGCTAAGACTGTTTCCGCTTCCGTGAGTATTTCTGATAAGTCCGCTGTGTCGAGTTGCGCGTGAAGTTTATCAAGAAGGTTCATCGCTTGCCAGACCGCGAGTACTGGGTCTCTGGTAAAAGCCACCAATTTTCCCACCAAATCGAATTAAGTCCCCAACCGATATTCTCCTACTAATACGTCAGAAATCGCGTCCGATTCCAGTCAATATTCCGTCAAAAACAAAAAATCTCATTGTATTATTGGTTTAAAATCTACTAAAATAATCAACTGTAACCTTGTAAAGTGTCCATTAACTCGAGTTGGTTACATTTACGTTTGAATATCACAAATCCCTAAGGTTTTATTGGATTGTGGAGCAGGAGGGCCGTATTAAATCCTAACCACCGCTCAAGACTATAAGTCCGCACGAGAACAGACGAATCTTCTTTGGGGACGAATGGCGGCGGAGCCAAGCACTTATCGAGGCCGGAGCGGGGAAACCGCAAAGCCACGGCCCCTTTGGCGGTGGGCATAGAGTGCTTGACGTTCATGGTATGTTCTGATATATGAGAACGATAAGAACCATCGCTAGGTGCTAAACGAAATGACGATCAAAGTGGGAAATCTGGCTATTCCGGCGAACTCTCCAGTCGGAACCGTTATCACGAATATGCGGACGGTCGATCAAACGGGCGCGACCGTAAGCGTTAATTTTGCGATTGGAGATGACCGGTCCATTTTTGCCGTTTCCGGGACTAATCTGGTGCTGAACGCAAAGCCGTCAGGCGCAACCACTGGATACTATGCCGTTGACCTCGTCGCTACCACGGTCGGTTCTATCCCGTATGTGGTCGATGAGGCATCGTTTGTCGTGACGCTCTCGTAACAAAGAAGTGGACAATCTTTAGGTCCTCCCGCACCCAATGTTGACGGTGATCGAGCCGACCGTTGCGTTCCCTTGTTGGTTGGGCCTGAAGAGGGTCTGCATCGGTTGTTTTAAGACCCGGTTGATAGCCTGACTACAAATCTCAGGTCGCTGGACAACTTTTGCTTGTGAGAGGGTTGGGAAAGCCGCGTTACACGCGTGAATTCGTCGCCTTGCTTTTGCAAGCGCTGATAGTCATCCCCTGGAGCCTGGCGTGGGCCCAGGCGACGGGGGGCGCGGCCCATTTCTACACTACGCTGCGCGGCATTCATGTTGCCGGTTATCAGGGCTGGTTTGCCTGCCCCGGCGATGGCGCCAAGGGGGTGGGATGGGGCCATTGGTTTCGTGGCGGCGGCGATCCGAACGACCCGAATTCGCTGGCGATCGACCTGTGGCCGGACACCTCCGAGCTCGATGCGGACGAACGCTGCCCGACCGCCTTCCATCTGCCCTCCGGCGCGCCGGCCTTTCTGTTCTCCGACCAGAACCCGAAAACCGTCGCGCGCCATTTCGCCTGGATGAAGCAGTACGGCATCGATGGCGCCGCCATGCAGCGGTTCCTGACCAACATCGCTCGCGCGGATCTCAGGCAGAATTTCGACACCGTCCTGAGCAACGCGCGGGCAGGCGCCGAGGCGAACCGCCGCGGCTTCTTCGTCATGTACGACATTTCGGGCATGCACGGCGACGCAGCGCTGCAGGCCATCGAGCAGGATTGGTCGCACCTGACCGGGGATCTTCACGTTACTAACAGTCCGGCCTACATCTTTGACCGTGGTAAGCCGGTCGTCGCCATTTGGGGACTGGGATTCAAGGACCGCGACGTCATCCCTGACCAGGCGTCGGCGATCATCCGCTATTTCCGCTCGGCGAGCGTCCCGGCCACGGTTCTGGGCGGTGTCCCGGCCTCCTGGCGCAATCTCGGCAGCGACGGCCAATACCCCGACTCGCGCACCGAGCCGCAATGGGCCGCGGTTTACCGCTCGCTGGACGTGATCAGCCCATGGTCGGTCGGCAGGTTCGGCGACGACGAGAGTGCCGATTCCTTCGCGCGGCTGCGCCTCGTCCCGGACATCGACGAGACGCGTCGGCTCGGCATCGAGTACATGCCTGTGGTGTTTCCCGGCTACTCACGGCGCCACGGTGCACTTCCGGAAAAGAATTTGCCGCTCAATTCCAACCCACGACGGTGCGGCGCGCTTTATCAGCGCCAAGTCCAAAATGCAATCAAGGCGGGCGCGCAGATGCTGTACACGGCAATGTTCGACGAAATCAACGAAGGTACGGCTATCTTTAAACTCGTGGCAGATGGCAACCAAGAACCGACCGGTACTGATCTGTTCGCGCTAGATACCGACGGCTGCAGTGCCGCCGGCACCGATATGTATCTGCGCCTGGCTGGCGAAGCGACACGTGCCTTACGGAAGGTGCCTTAGTTAGTGCGCCGGTCCGCCAGCCGCGGGGCCGCCGGGAGAATGTATCCGGCATGTGCTACACGATGGTGGTGCAGCCAGACCTATTTTATGACAAGAATACTATTCGAAATTATGTTGCGACTTCCTACTAAATTGTCCTCCCGCACTTCCACCACCCGACAACCCTGTTCTCTGATGAGTTCAAAAAGCTCGCGTTGCGGAAATACATGCATTTCCATTCTAGTGTTATTCATAAATTCCCGTAAAAAAGTTTTGCAATCAAATCGATAACCTAACGCGTAGGTCGGGACCTGAAAATATGCAATCCCTCCTTCTCTCAACTTTGATAATACTTTTTTCAGCAGGACACCAATCACAGGAGGAGGGTTGTGTTGTAGGACAATCACAGAGTAGAAAACGTCAAAATTCGGGAGCAAGTCCAAAGACCTGATGGATTCCAGTTTCCGAAATTCAACCACCTCCTGCGCCAAAGAGGTCAATGCACTGCGCGCAAGTTCAAGATGCGGAGCTGACACGTCGGCTGCAATGACCTTGGGAAAAATCTCCGCAAGCTTTACCGTAACTCGCCCAACTCCGCAGCCAAGTTCAAAACAATCTCGAAATCGAGTTATTTCGATAGAATTTCGCTGTAATGTTTTTTGAAACACCCGCAAGCTGCTCGACCCAGAAGCATAAAACTCGGCAGCATGTTGCTTAAATCTACCAGACTTGAACTTATGATTGGTTAGAACTGAATAATGTGGTTCTACCGCCCCGAGATTTGACCACACTTGTTCAACGTGCGCGTATAACAACGCGAGAGTGTCATCATCAACTTCGGTTTCAATACGGTTAGCGTCCCAGTCAAGAGGCTTCAGCATGCCTCCAATCCTTCCAATCACATTGTGGCGGAACTCCACAGATCTGATGAAGGTGTCTCGCATTTCCGTAAATGATATTTCTTTTCCTATTATATTCTGAACCGCGGTTGAATTCTCCGGTTCGCGTCCGAGGATCAGCCTGTAAGCCATGATCACATCCTGCTCGGACGCGATGTTTGCATTCATGCGAGCAGTGCTAGGCTGCGGCGCTTGTCCTCCCAGAACCTCTTGGGCTTTGTGGTGTTGAGCGCCACGCCCCAGCTCGGCTCCAATATCGCGAACTCGGTCCATACAGCTTTCCTTTGCTTCGAATCTATGTCAATCAAACAACTTGGCGCGAATCCGCGGTATGCGATTGCCGACCCAAGATATTGCCATGAATTGAGCCAGAAATGGAAGCAAGAGCTTTGCTTAACTCATGTAGAAATATCTTGCGATCTTCGTTCAAATAACTTGTCGTCGAAAAATATTCTATTCCGTCACTGATCTTGTCAGCTACGGAGGCTGAAAAAGATAGTTTGTTACCATAGCGTTCCAGCAAGTCAAAGCACTTATGTTCGCGTAACCCAAAGACGCGTTTTCCACGGAGCATCGCTAGGATACAACCGTGATATCGCATTGAAAGCACTAGATCTGCGTCATCAATCATTGGAATTAATTCCTCTACGAAATATATTGGCCGGGCATTTGGGAGGTGTTCAATAAGGCGGAAATCGATATGTGGCTCTACGAAGCAAACAGTGTCATCACTCTGGGAGAGACCATCGCACAGAGCCCGAAAATCTTCCGTGTTTACATATTTTAACACCCATAATTTTCGATCACTTGACTGTCGTGAGCAGGAATGCTCCTCCTGCTGATTGAGGTATGACGCATCACACAGGACGGGATCAGGAACAAAAGCCGGCTCTCTTGCAAACCTGCGGAGCGTAGCGATCGAGTGATTGTCCCGACCGGAAATATAGATAGCCTTCCGGATCAAGTTTTCAGCTTTGCTTGCCACGGGTTCCGCTGCACCCACGCCCAGCAGCGCAACCGGGACCCGCAGCATTTTCTGCCATTCAGGGTCAGTTAGCGGGTCATGAGGATGCGACAGGAGGCCCCCGCCCCCGATGACAAGCAGGTCAAACGAATTGACGATAGCCGGCGCGAGGATGGCATCGGGTTGCAACGTCAATTGATGCGCGAACGGAAACGGAGCGGGTAAGGCCGAACATGCCCAGACCTCAATCTCCGGCCGGAGAAAGTTTATCGCTCGGGATAATGAGGATGCCTGGATAGCGTCGCCGAGATTTCCATTCCCATAGGCGCCGAACAGGAGGACGCGTGGACGATCGGGCGATGCGAGCGCTCGGGTGGCAGCATAGGCTGGCGAACGCGCGAGTCTGCGAAACTCCGCGCTAGAAAGGATCTCCGGAAAGAACTTGTTGATATCATCACGGGCCAGTAGCCGCGCCAATGCGTTCGGATCAGGATCCCGCTGCAAAGCGACCCGATAGAGAGCGCGTATATAAAATTCCTTATCGACATTGCCGGGCTCACGTAAGTCCTGAAGTCGAAGCCCTTCAATGTTCATGTTGGTGAGCCCGCGGCAGAAAGGCGATTCACATTTCACAGCAACAACGTGTACAGGATATCCACCCGCGTCTTCAGATCGTTTTCCGGCACGACCACCAGCCGCTCGAACCCGATCGTCGGCACCCGGGCGTCGAGCGCGGCGATCTGGTTGCGCAGCTCTCCAGACAAAGCGAGCTCGGCGCGGATCCGCAGCCGCCAGCCACCGGTTCCGAGAGTCTGTTTTCGGACGCGGAAATGGATGTTGCGCGACCCTTGGCCGATGGCTCCGCTCCACACAGGCTTGCCATTCGCGGAGAGCTTTATCGGATGGTCCGTGAGAAGGCCGCTGACTCGTACTCGGAGAAACACGTCGAAGAACAGACTGTCGTTCGGCGCAAGCGCGACGACGATGTCGCCGCCAGCGTGGCAAGCCCAAGTGCCCCAGTCTTCCGGGTAGGCCCAAAACCCGTGCGAGCGGATCTCCTCGCCCCGCAGAAAATTCTGCTCTTGCAGCAGTTCGCCCAAAAACAGCCCGCGCCTCGTGCGCTCGATTTTGGCCAATACGGCCTCGCCGGTGCCGTCGATGTCGCGGTCCAGCTTGCCGAAGTTTATTTCGCTCGAATAGGGAATGGCCGTGTAAGGGTACGGCTCCTGCCAATCGACCCCGGCGGCGGTCTGGCAGGCGGCGACGACGCTCTTCGCCACCGAATGCCACGTGACCGGCTTGTAGCCGTGTCGTATTTTCGCTTCCAATCGGCCGCGCGCCGCGTCGTCGCTCAGCAATCCACGGATTACTGCCAGCGAGCCGTCGCGGTCGGCGATGTCGATGTACGCGCCAAATTCGCCGGCAACCTCGGGCAGTGAGGCGCGGTCGCTGCATACGCAGATTTTGCCCATCGCCAGCGCCTCGCCGACCGGCAGGCCCCATCCCTCGTAGAACGATGGGCAAAGCGTAAACAGACATCGCCTGTACAGCATCCTGAGATCCGCATCGCAGATGTCGCGCAATAGATGGATCTTGCCGCCGAGATAGCCGCTCTCGACGACCGTGCTGATGAACCCGGTGGATTTCCAGCCCAAACGGCCGACGCAGACGAGATGGGGCGGATCGTCGCCCTCGTCGATCATGCGGCGCCAGAGGTCGAGGATCAGCTGATGGTTCTTCCGTCCCTCGATCGTTGCGACGAACAGAACAAAGCGCTCCGGCAGCTCGCCCACAGCGATCTCGCCCGGGGACTCGCTCCCCTGCAGGAATTCGGTGAAGGACGAGCCGTTCTTGGTTACCGTGATCGGCGGCTCCGGGATCTGCAGTGAGGCGGAATACCGCTTGACGTCATTTGCCGTATTTTCGGACACGGCGAGAATGTGGTCGGCGTGTTTCAGCGCCCGGCGCATGAACTCTTCGAACACGACGGCAGTATCCTGGTCGCACGTCTCGCGCGCATAGATCGGGATCAGATCGTGCACGGTCATGACAAACCGGGTGCCGAACTGGCGCTTCAGCGCGAGAACACGATGGATGTAATCCTGGTGCACCCAGGCTGCGCCCAGCAGGCAAAGGACCGAGGGCCCGCCACCGTCGAGCACGCCGACTCCGGTGAATTCCTTGGCCCCGGGCAATATTCCGTAACGAGCGTCTTCGGCCGGAAAGGCGACCGTGCGTTGCGCCATCGGCAGAAACAGGTCTTGGAGCAACGCAAACAGGAATCCCGTTGGAATTACCACCCAACTCCTGCTCCTGGCGTGAAAGCTCAGGAAGGTCAGAGCAGATTGCGGCAGTACCCCATGGCTCAGAACCGAGAGAACGATGCTCGATTGGACCCGCTGGATGCCGGTGAGATTGGCGTGCTCGCCGAGGTAGTAAATGAGATCCGAAATATCGAACAATATCCGCGTGCCGACGAGCGGCGCCGAACGCGGCACAGTCCTCGGCGCCGGCGGTGCCGCCAGCTCGGTCAACACGTCAGGTGTTTCGCCGAGGCTAGTGTAGTCGAGAACGATTGGCGAGCCCGGCACGGCTGCACCACTGTCGGCGCAGCGCAGGTGCAGGCTATGGCGGCCTTCCGCCAACATTTCGTTCGGAAATTCGATGCTGAACCCGTACCCGCCATCGCCAATGCCGCGTTTCACGAGCTCCGGCCGATGGCCGCTCGCGGTCGTCGTGACCAGGGCGGTTTCGCCATCGACCAACTCGAGCCGGATCCGTTCCCCGGGCGTGTCCGGATCCCAAACCCAGCCGTTGACCGCAGCCCAATCCACTGCCTCGATATGACCCTGAAGCCTGCGGTTGGTTTGCGATGGCAGCGCCGCGATCTCAGAGGTGGCTGCCGCCTTGCGGCCTGACCGATTGGCCAAGGCTGAGCTTTCCCGTGCCGCAAGCAGCGCCTCCTGCTCAGCCGGTGCGGAATTTTCATGGCCGTTCGGGCGAGCAGCGTGGCCATTAGAAGGGAGCGCGCGCGGGCGGATGTTTCGTCCCACACCCGGAAAGTCGCCAGTGTGCTCGGTCGACATTGGCGCCAATGCCAATGGCGTTTCCGCAGCCACGGCTTCTTGCACGGAGAATGCAGCTGTTTCCGCTGCCGCGGTGCCTTGATCGGCCGCGGCTCCCGTCTCTTTCCGTCGTTTTCCGTGCGGTGGAGTTCGTGCCATCTAATCCTCTTCAAAGGCTGACAGTGGCGGCAGGGAGGTCATTCTGCTTTTCTCAGCGCAGTGTCGCTTTGCATCAATTTCCTGCAATGCGCCACACCATGCCCCGCGAGCCCCGTGAGAGGTTTCCGTCAAAATAGTTAATAATTTCCGACGCGCAGCAGCGTACCAGGTCATCATTCAATTGCATTTCAATGGAGTTAGCTGCAAACATCGTAATAATGCATCGCAGTGAACCTACGCAGCGAAAGCTTGTCGAGGATCGACGAAATCGGGTTTCCTCACGTCCCTTTCACAAGCTCCTCGATACGCTTTATGTACTGCGCACCAACGACGTTCGGGTGATAGCGCCGGCGGATGAGTTCTTGCCCGCACGAGCCCAGTCGCCGGGCCAAGACAGGATCGTCACTGATGCGGCGCATCGCCGCCGCGGCCTGATCGATGTCGGGTTCGGCCCAAACCTGACTGTCCGCGCCCGGATATTCTTCGGCCCCTACAGGCACCAATTCATAGTCTATGAGCAGCGCGGTCTCGCGCGTGGCGAAGTCGCGGGTACCGGAGTAGTCGGTCGTAATCACTGGCTTGCCCATCAGCATCGCCTCGGCCGGGCCGCGGCCAAATCCCTCCGACCGGTGCAACGACAAAAAGCAGTCCGACAACGCCAGAAGCGCCACGGCGCGCGGGCGGGCGAGTTCGCCATCGATCAGCCGGATCCGCGGGTCGTTGCCGATCGCGTCGACCAAACTGTCGCGCCCTTGCGCCTGCCAGTCGGCGCCGATCGTCTTCAAGACCAGGCAGACCGGGGACCGGCGCCGGGGAAAGGCCCGCCGGAAAGCCGCGACTGCGGCCAACGGGTTCTTGCGGCTGGCGTAGGAGCGGAAATCGAAACTGAAGAAGAAGACAAACTTGCCGTCGGGCAGTCCGAAATCGGCGCGTTTCAAGCCGGGCTCCGGCGGCGGAATGGCGACCGCCATCGGCATCAACAGAACGGGTTTTGCGGTCGCCGGTGCGATAGCCTCATATGCAAAGCGGCTGGCGACCCAAATTTCCTGCACGAAAGCGAACGAAGATGACCATTCTTCAGGAAATCTGGCCAGTTCCCAGGCCCAATAACCGATCGTGTAGCTCTGCGCGAAGCCTCTTTCGCGCAAGAAGAGATAGTCGAAAAATGCCGTATCGGCATTCAGGTGCACGAGGGCTAGCAGCGGCGGTTCGGCCAACCCGCCGGCGGGGCGACCGCCCTCCGTGGTGAGTGCCCCAGATAGGCGGTCGAGGACCGCCCACTGGCGGTTTTGCCGATCCAGCGCGAGGGCGCTCATGCGCAGATCCTCGGCGCGGCCGGAGACAAGTCCGGTATATCCGACCAGGCACAGATCGCGCCTGACGACCCCCTCGGTTGCCAACGTTATCGCAGGCTTGGAGAGGCGATGCCGCAGCGGCCGCCAATTCCCCGCAGACCCCTCTGCCATGCAATCATCGAGGTCGAACGCCTCCGCTCCGCCGTCCACCAGCCACTCGCGCAAGGCGGATCGGCCTTCATGCGTATCGAGGTCGCACCGCCGCTGCAGCTCCGGCCGCAGCTCCCACAAGCCGAGCCCGAGATTGTTGAGGGTCAGGAAAGCATCGGCAAAGTTCGTGGCACGACTCGACAACCAGCGCAACGGACGCCGGACAAAACTGTCCGGCCAGCCGTGGCGCCGGCGCAACGCGCCGCACGCCCATACCGCCACGCAGAAACGTGCCCGCCCGCCATGGGGGAACTCCTGGGCGATATCGGGAAATGGTCCGTCGTAAAGCGGTGCCATGATCCGCAATAGCCGGGTTACCGGCGGGGCATCGGCGGCCCTGTCTTCGGCGAGATCGGGATCGAGCATATCGAGGAAGCTTGCCAGCCCGGGCTGGGTCAACTCCACCGCAACGCATCGGTCATGGATGCCCTGGGTCAGACCCCAGGCGAGATAGTCGAGGATCTCGGCGCGGTTCCGATTGGGGAAATGCAGGCGCACGTCCTGGCGCAGCTCCCACAGCAGAGCCAGCGCCCGCGGCATCGGGATGCCCGCCCTTGGCCCCCCGAGATCCCAGCCGATCGGCTCCGCCAGCCAGGCATCGACGCTTGCTGCGCCGGGCGTCATCGTAAGGGCCGCCTGGACCGGCCAGCGCGGCGGCACGCGAAGCAGACCGATACCGCGCCTGATGATCGCCAGGGCAGCGGTGATCGATTGCCGGTCCATTTCGAGGGAGTTGCCCTCCCTCTGTAGCCACAGCAAATAATCCCGGCGATGCAGAGGATTTTTAAGATCGAACCTCGCGCTCACCCGGCGATCCGCCCGCCACAGCTCGAACATCAGGCGAGTGATGGCCGGCGGCCCAAGGATCGCCAGGCGCGGCTCGGGCTCGTCGAAATACGATGCCCCAAGCCGCAACAAATCGCTCCGATTGCCCTCGACTGAGCCGCACTCGCGCTGAAAATAGCGATGCATCAAGGGATGGATGCGGCGTCCATCGGCGAAACGAGAATCGATCAAGCGGAGCGCATCCTGTTTGCTGCGACCGATCGCGGCATGTTGCCGGCACTGCAAGCAGCCGCCGGCCTTGCGCGAATAGTGTCGGCCTTTTTCCTTCATTCATCATTAAGGCGGGCCCGTGATAGCCGAGCCGAGGACCACTCGCCCTATCGGAGCGCTTTGACCTCGCTCAGCTGCTCGAGCAGGCAAAAACAGCCGAGATCGGGCGGATTGCCGCTACTGCCGAGCGGTTGTCAGAGCGCTTTAGGCCTGATCTGATTGTCGGATTTCTCTTTTGCGAGTTGCTTGGACGGCGACCAGATCCGCGCGATTACGCCGGTCACGTGGAGCGGCTTCGGCGGTCGCCTGCGAGCATGCCCAAGATCATCGAGGAATTGCTCAGCCTTGCCGAGGCCGCGCCGCCGCTTTCCCGGGCTTAGCGCCCGACGCGAATTCGGTCGTGTCGAAACCTGCGTCAGCGCTGGTCAAAAAGGCTCACCGGTCGGCAACAGCGAGCGGAGCAGGTCGAAGTACGCCGGAAGGCAAACCTTATTCACGTCGTAGCGTCTGATCGCGGTCTCCCGCGCATTGGCGCGGATGCGGCTTTTGATCATATCGTTCTCCGGCGCGAGCGCGGTCGCGACGCGGTCCGCCAATCCTTCCACGTCGAAGAAGTCGACCATTTGTCCGTTCTCTCCATCCTGCATCACTTCCTCCACCGGCGGAGTTCGCGAGCTAACGACCAAGCATCCCGCCGACATCGCCTCTAGCAGCGACCAGGAGAGCACGAACGGATAGGTCAGATAAACATGGACCGTCGAGATCTGCAGCACCACCAGGTATTGCTGATAGGGCAAGTGACCGAGGAAGTGGATCCGCCGCAGGTCGAGCTTGCCATCGAGCTCGGCGAGCAGCTGCGCTCGCCAACTGGCAGCACCTTCGGGTTTGCGCCCATAGCTCACGCCATCGCCCCCAACAATCAGCACCTGGGCTCGCGGCCGCAGCCGGAGCAGCCTCGGCAAAGCGCGCATAAACACGTGGAAACCGCGATAGGGCTCGAGGTCGCGTGCGCTGTAGGTGACGATTTCGTCCGCCCTAGACAGACGGCGGCCGCCGCTCAGCCACAGATTCGCCGTCGGTTCCGGCTTCACCAGCGCGGTGTCCACCCCCTCATGCACGACAGTGATGCGATCGCGATACGTTGACGGGTATTGAGATCGCTGCCATTCGGTCGGGCTCTGTCCCCAATCGACCGCGTCGAGGCCCAGCAGGTTTATCGCATTGCGCGTGCGCAACCGCGCCGGCATGTCCGGGTCTGGCGGGAATTCGCGATCGAAATCGACATCCGATCCGCTGGCCCGATAATAAAATTCGAAATAGCCGAGCAACGGGGTTCGCGGCCAGACATCCTTGACATAAAGGATCTCCCCCCACCCGTTGTGGCCGATCACGATGTCAGGGACAAAACCGTCGCGATCGAGCCATTCGCAGAGCCGCGCCACGGCCAGGCCGTTGGCGACGCCGGTCTCCATCTCCCTGACATAGGCATGCGCGTCGGAGGCCGGGCTCGCCGGCTGGTATTCGAGCTTGCGAACGCCTGGGATTTCGTTACTGCGCGGCTGCGTGATGAAACTGACCTGGTGCCCGGCTTGCGCCAGACGGCTCGCGATATGGATATACTGACCAGGGAAATTCTGGTGGATGAAGAGGAATTTCATGCCGCTCCCTGGTTCGGTGTCGGCTTATGGGCGGTAGCCCACAAATCGAATGAGGTGCCTTGCCGCAGCGTGACTTCGACAAACCCCGCTTGGATCAGCAGCCGCTGCAATGTCCGCGCGGTAAATCCGGTGCGGTGCGCCATGAATGGGTTGCCTTGGGCCAAAGACGCGCTATGCCCGAATATCATGTCGAGCGCGGTGATTGGGCCGCTCAATGACGTGTATGCCTGATCCTCGAGCCGGTCCTCGACCACCAGCCGCGCCACCTGCCGCAAATCCGGCAGGGTCAGCAACGCAAAACCACCCGGCTTCAGGACCCGGATGAACTCTGCAAGGGCCAGCGGCACCTCGTGGCGCTGCAGATGTTCGAGATTGTGCGAAGACCATATCGCATCGACCGAATCGGCGGCGACCGGGCTCATCTCGGTTATCGAGCAGACGATGTCAGGTTGTACGGCAGGGTCGAGATCGAGCCGGATTTCGCGCCAATTGGCCCCGTGGAAGTGCCGGTGCAGTTTCTGCCGCAACGGGTACCCGCAGCCGACATTCAGGACGGTTTTCGACGGGGTCGCACCACCGCCGTGCAGATTTCGATCGAGCATTCCGCAATATCGCGCGTTCGAGGGTGATTGGACGGCCGTCAAGTCTGGCGAGCGGGTCGCCTGATCAGGCGTACATTGATCGCCTCGAGTTGGTCATCGGCGATCGGTGCAACGCACAGCTCTCCATTGCGGCTCGGTCCTACAATGCCACTCTCGAAAAAGGCGCCCTGATAGACGATATCGAAACGCTCGCTGACATGCGCCGCCAGTCGAACGGCGAACCCGGTCAACCCCAGTCCCTGCCCGCGTGTCCCGCACAGCTTTGCGTCGGTTACCCAAGGCGTTTGCCGCCGCTTCGGGCCCAACGCTCGGAATTCGATGTCGCGCGCCATCAGTGTCCCGAGCGGACGGATGCTGAAGGCTTCAATGCGCAGCTTTTTGCCGGGATTGCCGACCCAGCCTTGCCCCGGAAAGCGCCGATCTCCGAGCCGCTCCACGTGCAGAACAATTTCAGTGCCGATTTCCTCCGGGTCGTCGGTCGCCTCGGCCGACGCGAAATCCATAACATTAGACCGGGGGCGATCCAACCGCCGCACTTCGATTTGCGGAACGCGGACCGCTTCCTCGGCAGGGCCGTAAGACGTCACCAGCACATGCCCGCCGCCGGGTGGCGACTTGACGATGACCGTACCCCCCTCACGTCCCAGCGATGTTTCGCCGGGTCCGGAAATGCCGATGATCTCTGCCGACCGGTCCCGGTCGGCAGAGATCGCCGAGACTTGTACGATCGGTGTATCGAGGCCAGCGATTTGATCCCGAGGACCAGCTGTCTCGCCAATTTCCAGAGCGTAAAGACCTTGCTCGAGTAACACGAGGCTGGCCATCGCCGAGGGGCGCTCGAAGCTGTGCGCCTTTGCCGGCGTGCCGTCGGCAAACTCGAACTGCTTAGTCGGCATTTCGGTGATACCCATGTCGGCAACTCGCGCGGTCGAATTTTGTCTTATCTGCGCCATACGGATCATCTTTCTTCACCCATTCAGGGAGCACAGGAATTTGATAATCTCAACACGAGCAGACCCTCAATTAGCCCACAAAACTGACGTGTTCGTTAAAGCCCACCGATATACCAAATCACATTTCGTTCGAGTCTCTGACAATTGAAGGAAATTGACGCATCTACAATTTATTAATCTTGTTATTCAAAACACATGGTAAACATCCTTATTTCAAAATATTTCTACTTGTCACAGCTTGGATCTTACTGCTACATAGTTGCAGGCCAGTGACAGGATCAACCATTGATGAATGCAGCGACGACTATAGTATTCGCTCGAGAGGATTTATCGATACCTGGAGCTGTAGAAGATGCTGCGCTGATCTCGGATCAAACGGAGTTGGTGCAAGCCCATTTTTTCGAGCTCGTCAACCGCAGCAGACCCGATGTCATCGTTCTCGACTTCAGCAGCCGGCCGGCGAGCGGAACAGAGACAATCCTGACCATCCGGCGGCAAACCGACATTCCGATCCTGGTGGTCTGCGACCCCGAACCGCCGGAAGCAGACGATTACCGGATTGCCGGCGCCGCCGACTGGATTCAGGCTCCGGTCGACATCATTCGCCTGAACCAGAAAATACAAAAAATTCTGCGCGTCAGGAGTGGCGGCGGCTCCCGTTCGAGCGGCGCTCCGCAGAATTTCGCGTTTGCCCGGATGAGCTTTTTCCCCCGACGCAATCTGCTCTCCGGCGAGCACGGCGTCACCGTTGACCTAACGAGCTCGGAGGGTCGTCTGCTGGCGCATTTTGTAACGAAGCCGTGGATCCTCTGCACCCGCCGCGAAATCGCCGAACTGCTCTATGGTCCTGAAAACAGCGTCGGCGACCGCGCCATTGATGTCGTCGTCAATCGCCTGCGCAAAAAACTTGTATCGGCCGCGGGCGCTGACGCGGAGCTGCTGATCAAAACCGAGTTTAAGCGCGGTTATTTGCTAGTCGCCGACGTCGCGACGCTGCCGCAAGAAGCCCCGGCTCCGTCGCGCTCCACTGGGGAACCGGCAATTTGACGGTTCGGAAAATCATGACCGGTAGCGACCCATTGCAGGATCGCGCCGAAGCTCCCGGCAACGGAGCTTCTGGCGGTGGCGCCGCGCTGCTTGGCGCGCTGGTGATCGTCGCGCGGCATCGTGGGATCCATCTCAGCGAAACCCAGCTGCGCCGCGATCACCGAGTGGGACCAGGCGCCACGACGCCGGAACAGCTGCTTCAGATTGCTCGCAGCAGCGGCCTTAGGGCCCTGGCGACAAGGCTCAGCTTTAGCGATTTGATGAAGATGGGGCCGGCCCTTCCGGCCATCCTGCTGCTGAAGAATGGCGGCGCCATGGTCGCCCTCCGGGTCGAGCGCAAGGCGCAGCCGCCGCATGTGGTGGCGCAGGACCCCGGCGCGCCGGAAGATGCGCTGTTGAGCCTCGACGAGCCGCGGCTCGCTTTGGGATGGGCTGGCGACGTCATCCTGCTCAAGCGCGACTACCGGCTGCGCGACGAGGATCAACCTTTCGGACTGCGCCTGATCGCGGCGCAGATCTTTCGCGACCGGCGTCTCGTTCGCGACATTGCCGTGGCGGCGGTGGTGCTGAGCCTTCTCGCGCTCGGGCCGATCGTGTTTTGGCGGCTGCTGATCGACCGCGTCGTCTATTTCCACAGCCTCGACACGCTTGTCGTCTTGTGTGTGGCCATGGTGGTGCTGATCGTCTTCGAGACGATTTTTGGCTATATGCGCCGCTTTCTGGTATTGCACATTACCGCCCGGGTCGACGCCCAGCTCTCCACTTACATGTTCAACAAAGTATTAAATCTACCGCTCGATTTCTTCGAGCGGTCGTCGACCGGCGTGATTACCCGCGACATGAACGAGATATTTAAGATCCGCGGTTTCTTGACCGGTCAGGTATTCGGTACGGTACTCGATAGCTTTGTCTTGCTGGTGTTCCTGCCGATTATGTTTTTCTTCAGCGCGACCCTGACCGCGGTAGTGTTGGGGTTCTGCGGGCTGATCTGCTTGTGGATCATCAAGATGCTGCCGGTATTGCGCCGCAAAGGCGCCGCCGCGTTCCGCGCCGAAGGCGCCAAGAATGCGTTTCTGGTGGAAAATCTGCAAGGCGTCCGAACCGTAAAATCATTGGCGCTCGACACGCGCCAGCGGCATGAGTGGGATGTCCGCGTTGCCACTGCGGCGCGGCTGCGGCTCGACGAGGGGCGGACGGCGAATGTCATTCAAAGCGTCGTCACTCCACTCGAACGGCTGATGGTGAGCGGCGTTTTTGCACTGGCCGTCTATCTGGCGATCACCTCCAACGACCAGTTCTATATCGGCGCCCTGGTCGCCTTTATGATGCTGACCCAGCGCGTTGCTGCTCCGCTGGTTCAGCTGTCGCATCTGCTGCAACAATATGATGAGGCGCAGTTTGCGGTAAAGGCGATATCCGCGCTGGTCAACCAACCCGCCGAGGAGGGCCGCTCCACATCCGGCATTCGCACCCCGCTCGAGGGACGGCTCGAGTTCGAGAACGTGCGGTTCCGCTATCGCGGTTCGACTGTACCGGCGCTCGACGGCGTGTCGTTTACCGCGCCGGAGGGGACCATTCTCGGAATCATGGGGCGCAGCGGTTCGGGCAAGACGACAGTCACCCGCCTGTTGCAGATGCTGCACAGCAACTATGAGGGATTGATCAAGATCGACGGCAATGATCTGCGGGAAATCGACGTCGACCATCTGCGCTCCAGTCTTGGGGTGGTGCTGCAGGACAACTTCCTGTTCAGCGGCACGATCCGCGAGGCGATCGCCGCGGCAAAACCGGACGCGAGCTTCGAGGACATTGTTTATGCCGCGCGGCTGGCCGGCGCCGAGGAGTTTATCGAGCATCTGCCGCGCGGCTACGAGACCTACATCCAGGAGGGCTCCGCCAATCTGTCGGGCGGTCAGCGCCAGCGGCTGGCGATCGCCCGCGCATTGATCGGCGATCCGCGCATCCTGATCCTCGATGAGGCGACGAGCGCGCTCGACGCCGAAAGTGAGGCGATCGTCAATGCCAATTTGCTGCGCATCGCCAAAGGCCGCACGCTCGTCATCATTTCACACCGCCTCTCGGTGTTGGTACGCGCCGACATGGTCTTGGTGCTCGAGCGCGGCCGGGTCTACGATTCCGGCCGGCACGACGAGTTGCTCGAGCGCTGCGACATCTATCGCGGGCTCTGGTACCAGCAAAATCAGCATCTCCAAACAAGGCCGACCCATGGGCTTGTTCCGCTTCGCGCCGGCACCGCAGCGTAACCCTTCGCCGGATGCGCTGATCCGGGTCTTTCAGTCCGAGACCGGGGAGGTCCGGGAAGATCCGGAGCCGGCGCAGCTGCGGTGGACGCTGTACGGGCTGGCCATCTTGCTGGCCGCCATGCTCGCGGTTACCGTGTTCATGCGGATGGACCGGGTCGTCACCTCGTCCGCCGGCCAAATTGTTACGACTGAGCCAACCATCGTCCTGCAGGCGCTCGATGCCTCGATCATCAAGAGCCTTGACATGCAGGAAGGCGAACGAGTCAAGCGCGGTCAGCTCTTGGCAACTCTCGACCCGACGTTTGCTTCTGCCGATGTCAGTGCGGCGAAATTGCAGATCGCCAGCCTTGAGGCGCAGATCGCCCGCGCCGAGGCAGAGCTTGCGCATCGCGGCTTTGACCCGCCCGCCGGGACGACGCCCGAGGCCGCTTACATGGCGCTGCAGAAAGCATATTACATGCAGCGCAAAGGCCAGTTCGAGGCGCAGCTGCGCGCCTATGACGAGCAGATCTCGCAGAACCAGGCGACGATCCGCAAGCTCAAGGACGACCTCGCCCATTATGATAGCCGGGTTAAGATCTCGCAGGAGATCGAGAGCATGCGGGCCAGTCTGGCGGCGAGCCAGTTTGGCAGTCGCCTCAATCTGTTGACCGCCACCGATCAGCGCCTCGAAATGCTGCGGACCCAGGATTTCGATCGCAACGGGCTTATTGAAACAGAGCACCAGCTTGCCTCGGCCGTCGCCAATCGCGACGCTTTCGTCGAGCAATGGTCCGGACAAGTGAGCCAAGAACTGGTAACGGCGCGCAATGCGCTCGATACCGGCCGCCAACAGCTGGCCAAAGCCACGAAGCATCAGGACCTCGTGCGTCTCGAGGCGCCGGAGGACGCGGTCGTCTTGAAACTGGCGAAACTGTCCGTGGGTTCGATTCTGAAGGAGGGCGACCCCTTCATTACACTCGCGCCGCTGGGTTCGCCGGTCGAGGCGGAGGTCCACATCGCCACCCGCGAAATCGGCTTTATCCGTCCCGGTGACACCGCCATACTCAAGTTCGACGCTTTCAGTTTTGTCGAACACGGCACCGGCGCAGGCACGGTGCGCTGGGTCAGCGAAGGCGCGTTCTCGCAAGACGACAACGGCAGTCCGGTCGACCCCTACTACAAAGCACGCATTGCGCTGACCGAGGTCAGGCTCAATTCGGTCCCGGACAGTTTTCGGCTGGTGCCGGGGATGACTTTGACCGCCGACATCAATGTCGGATCCCGCTCTGTCTTCATGTACGTGCTGAAGGGGGTCATTCGCGGCGCCCGCGAGGCGATGCGCGAGCCGTGATCCGGCTTGCCGAAATATTGTCACGCCGGCCGGCATCCGCGATGGAGCACGGCCTCGCGGCCTATCGGCGCGAGGATTATACGGCGGCTTTCAAAGCGTGGTCGGCAGCCGCATCGGTCGGCGATGCCGAGGCCTGCTATCGTTTGGGATTGCTCTACGCTCGTGGGCATGGGGTCCTCGCCAGCCTCACCGATGCGGCCGCCTATTATCGGCAGGCGGCGGAGCAGGGTCATGCCGAAGCGCAGCATCAGCTCAGCCTCCTCCATCTGACCGGCCATAACACCAAGGGGTCGACGAGCGTCGCGCGGTGGTACCGCATGGCTGCCGAGCGCGATAGCGACGCCGCCGAGCAAAACCGCGAGCTTTTCTTTCCGAACGGCCTCGACGTACCGCACGACCCTGCCGAGGCGCTGCGTTGGAGCCGGTCGGCCGCCGAACAGGGAATAACTGACGCGCAGGCCAATACCGGGCTGATCTGTGCGCGCGGGCTTGGCGGCGAATGCGACTATGGAGAGGCGCGGCGCTGGTATCAGCTCGCTGCCGACCAAGGCAGCGCGGCCGCCGAGCTTGGTCTCGGCGTCCTTTACGCCAATGGACATGGCGTCGAGAAGGACCTTCAGGCGGCGGCGCGTTGGTACCAGAAGGCCGCCGAGAAGGGGGATGCTTCGGCGCAAGTGGCGCTCGGGTTGATGTACCGCTCCGGTCAAGGCGTCGACCGCGATAGCGAAAACGGCGCGGCGTTGTTTGAAAAAGCCGCCAAGCAAGGCAATGCTCGCGCGCAGTACAATCTGGCGCTGCTCACCTTGGAAGCAGACGGGCGGCCGCGCAACGAGTTCGTTGCCGAAAGCCTGCTCCGCCAGGCCGCTCGGCAAGGGCTGGTCGCGGCAATGCTGCGCCTCGCCCATTTATACGAGACCGGCCAAGCGGCGGTGCCAAACATGATCGAGGCGGCGAAATGGTATCGCGCCGCTGCCGAGGCCGGCGATTCCGAGGCGCAGTTTTGTCTTGCGCGCCTCTACGCGCGCGGCGACGGCGTTCCGCAGGAATTCAGCACGGCTGCCAAATGGTTCCAGAAGGCTGCCGAACAGGGCATCGCCGCCGCCCAGTTCAATATTGCGGTCTTTCATTTGCAGGGGACCGGGGTCGCGCGTGATGCGGGCAGCGCGGCGGACTGGTTTCGGCGAGCGGCCGAACGGGGACTGACGGCCGCTCAACTTCGCCTCGGACATCTCTATCTGAGCGGAGAGGGTGTCACGCGCGATCCGGAAACCGGCATCGCCTTGCTGCAGCAGGCGTCCGAGGCGGGCGACGCCGAGGCGCAAACCGAACTTGGCGTGCTCTACGCCCGGGGCGAGCAGATCGGCCGGGACTTCGAACGCGCCGAGGCCTTGATCCGGCTAGCGGCTGATTCGGGTCACCCGCCGGCTCTCGTCCAGCTTGGCCACCTCTATGCGCAAGGACATCTCACTGAACCGGATGACGGCGCGGCGACGCGCTGCTACCGCGCCGCCGCGGAGTCGGGTCATCTCGAGGCGCAGCGTATCCTCGCGTGGAATTACTTGAACGGTCACCACGTCGCCCGTGACCGGGTTGCCGCCGCGCTGTGGTTTCGCAAGGCGGCCGAGCGAGGCGATGCCAGTGCGCAATTTCAAATCGGGGCAATGTACTGCACCGGCGCGGGCGTCGTCCGCAATCTCGAAGAAGCCGTCAAATGGTACCGGCGCGCCGCCGAACAGGGAGATCGCTATGCCCAGTACAACCTAGGTGTGATGCTATTGAAGGCCCAGGGCGCACCGCAGGACGCGGAGCAAGCCTTCCGGTGGTGCCGGGAGGCAGCCGAACAAGGATTGGCCGAAGCGCAGCTTCAGCTCGGCGACCTGTATAGGGCGGGCCTCGGAGTAGCGGAAGATCTCGCGACTGCCGGCACCTGGTACGAGCAAGCGGCCGCGCAAGGAAACAGTGAGGCGGCGTCGCGGCTTTCGGTTTTACGCAACAGTCGGGCGGGATGAGAGTGAGTTAGCAATGCTGATCTTTGAAACCGCGCTTCCCGACGTCCTCTTGATCCGGCCAGTGCGTCACTGCGACCTTCGCGGCTTTTTTGCCGAGACGTTTCGAGAGGACATCTTCGCCGGCCACGGGATCGAGGTTCATTTCGTGCAGGAAAATTGCTCCTACTCGGACAGCGCCAATGTCATCCGAGGGCTGCATTTCCAGGTCCCACCATTCGCCCAAGCCAAGCTGGTGCAAGTGACGGCCGGTGCGATTCTCGACGTCGCCGTCGATATCCGCTGGGGTTCGCCGAGCTATGGCAAATATTCCGCTACCGTGTTGACCGCCTATCGGGGAGAACGGCTCTTCGTGCCGGAGGGATTTGCCCATGGCTTTCGCACGATCGAGCCGAACACCGCCGTCCAATACTGCGTCAACCGCTATTACTCGCGCGACCATGACCGCGGCGTTTTGTGGAGCGACCCGGAGCTCGACATCGATTGGCGCCTCTCCGGCGCACAGCCGCTGCTGTCCGATCGGGACCGGCGGCAACCGGTACTCGGCCGATTGCCGCATCTGTTCAGCTACCGGCATCCACTGGACGCGATTGCCGCGCGATGATGCGGCTGAGATCTGCCTGGGCGGTCACCAGAAAGACCAAATAAGGGTGCGCGCCGCTTACAGCTTCCGAGCAAGGCGTTGGTCAGTGTAGCCGGCCGAACAGACCCATTACCGCCAGCACAACGACCAACCAGATCGCCTCGAGCAGCGTCCAGACGACGAGCTTCCACCTCCCCCCGTTGTCTCGCTTGCCGGCAAGGCGGCGCATTTCGGCCTCGATCTCTCGGTTCCATTGCCGAACGATGCGCTTGCTGTCACGCTCCATCGACGTACTTCCACGGCCGCGCGAGCCCGACCAAACGTGCCAGGTCACGCCGGAATTTGCGAGGCTGCAGCACGCCGACCACGGCAAATACCGCGTCCAACTTCGCGGCCTCCCTTTGCTGCTTTGAAACAGCTATCGCAGTCGCTGCTGCGATCGTAATCGCTCAGCCCGTGGCATGCCAGCTCGGCCCTCGGTGACTAAGGCTGCCACGCCGAGGGTGGCGCGAGTTCGGTAGAAAAGCAGGGTCGTATCTTCAACCAGATAACCTTCGATTTATGGGTGATTTCAACCCCCAACTTGAGGTTCTATGGGTCGGTTAATAAAGGTTAACCTGCCTTTGAACCTGGCGTCGCAGCTCTAAAGAGCTTCGCGGCCGCCACCTACCGGGGGAAAATCCATGCGATCGAGGGGGATCTCGCGCCTGCTTTGGGCTGCCTTTTTCATCGGCAGCCTCATGCTGTCGAACAAGCCGACTGCTGCTGCCAATTGCGTCCTTTACGTCCGCGCCGAAACCGGCGTCGCGCTTTACGGTGCCGCCGGCGGGTGGTGGAGCGAAGCGGAAGGGCGCTACGCGCGCGGGCAGGTTCCGGCGGTCGGCGCGATCCTCGTCTTCAAGCGAACCGGGCACATGCGCTCCGGACATGTGGCACTTGTCACCAAACTCATCGGCCCGCATGAAATCCTCGTCGATCACGCCAACTGGTATCACGGGACCGTTAGCCGCGGCGTGTCGGTGCGCGACAACTCACCCGCCGGTGATTGGACAAGGGTGGCGGTTATGGAACTGCACTCCGGCAAGCACGGGCGCGACAATCCGACCTTCGGCTTTATATATCCGTCGGAACCATCGGCCTCACCGGCCGGGCTCGTTCACCTCTTGGTCACCACCGAATATCCGGACGGCAGAACTCCGGACGCGGTGCGGCATGGCGGGCTTCGCGAGGGTCGGCAAGCCCATACGGGCTCGACCGCGCACGCACACTCCGGGGAAGACCACCCCCCGACCGATTGACAGCCGTTGCGCGAAGCCGCTTATGCTGGCGCGACCGTCGCCCGGGAGAGGAAACTATGCCGTCGCTCAATACCGATCCGGCATTATGGCCGGCCCATGTGATGTCAGCCGAAATCGGCGCTCGCCGGCTCTCTCCGGTCGATCTCGTCGATGCCGCGCTGAAACGGATCGAGGCGGCGGACGGCAAGCTCCACGCCTTTGTCGAGGTTTATGACAAGGAGGCGCGGTTCGCCGCCGAGGCGGCCGACAAGGCGATCCGCTCGGGGCATGCCGTCGGCCCGCTGCAAGGCATCCCGATTGCGCTGAAGGATCTGATCGAGATCGAAGGGCGGATCACGACCGGCGGATCGCAGGTCTGGCGCGAACGACGGTCGACCTATACCGCGACACTCGCCAAGCGTTTGATCGCGGCCGGGCTGATCGTCATCGGCAAGACCCACACGGTCGAGTTCGCTATGGGCGGCTGGGGCACCAACCAGCACCGCGGCACGCCGTGGAACCCGTGGGACCCCGCGGTTGCGCGCACCCCCGGTGGGTCGAGCAGCGGCTCGGGAGTGGCGGTCGCCGCCGGTTTCGCGCCTTGGGCGATCGGCACCGATACCGGCGGCTCGGTCCGGCTGCCGGCCTCATGGTGCGGCCTCAGCGGCCTCAAGACGACGATCGGCCGGGTCAGCACTCATGGGATTTTGCCGCTCAGCCCGACCCTCGACACGCCCGGGCCGATGGCGCGCTCGGTCACCGACGCGGCCTTGCTCTATCAGCTGATGCAGGGTCCGGATCCGCTCGATCCGCGCACCCTTGGCCACGAGCCGAGCGATCCGATGGCGATGCTGAGGCGCGGCATCCGCGGATTGCGGCTCGCCCGAATGCCGGAGGCGGAACGCGTCGGCGTCGCCGCCGAAGTTCTCGCCGCCTACGATGCTTCGCTCGACATTCTGGCGCGGCTCGGCGCCGAGATCGTCGCCGTCGAGCTGCCGCGGAGGTTCGACGACTTCACCAACCTGACGGGCCGGATCATCGGCGCCGAGGGATATTTTCTGGTCGGCGATCTGGTCGACGACATGACCCTGCCGATCGATGAGGCGGTACGGCCACGCATCGCCTCCGGCAGAGGTGTTTCGGCGCGGGATTATCTGCGGGCGCTCAGCGAGCGCGACGAGGCGAAGCGGCAATTCGCGGCAGCGCTCGCCGATGTCGATGCGTTGCTGACCCCCACCACCCGAACCGCGGCCGTCCCCCTCGACGAGGTCGACCAGGGGTCGACGCCGGCGCATTTCACCCGCTTTGTCAATGCGCTCGAACTGTGCGCCCTGGCGTTGCCGAACGGCTTCACGACCACGGGCTTGCCGCTGTCGTTGCAGATCGTCTGCCGCGGCTATGACGAGGCAACCGCCTTGCGCATCGGCTGGGCGTATCAGCAAGCTCACCGACTGGCACGAGCGCCGCCCGCCCGGCACCGGAGGCGAGAAATGAACCCGATCCTTCCCGCCTACAAGCCGGTCGGCGAGCGTCGCTTCCGTGAGACCTCGGGCCTTTATTACGAGGACTTCGAGCCCGGCGACATCTTCGAGCACCGCCCGGGCCGCACCGTGCTCGAAGCCGACAATACGTGGTTTACCTTGCTGACAATGAATGTTCAGCAGGTTCATTTCGATGCCGCCTATGCCGCCGCCAGCGAGTGGAAGAAGCCGCTGGTGAACAGTGCCTTTACCCTCGCATTGCTGACCGGCATGAGCGTGCGCACGGTCAGCGCCAAGGTCGTCGCCAATCTCGGCTGGGACAAGGTCAAGGCGACCGCACCGGTGTTCGCCGGCGACACGCTCTATGCCGAGAGCAAGATCCTGCACAAGCGCGAGTCCGAGAGCCGCCCGGGCCAGGGCATCGTCACGATCGAGACGCGCGGCTTCAATCAGGACGGCACCATGGTCATGAGTTTCGAGCGGACCATGCTCGTCTACAAACGCGGGCATTCGCCCGAGGAGGCGGCCGGCTACTGACGTGCGCACCCAAGTTGCGATCATCGGCGCCGGGCCTGCCGGCCTTTTGCTCGGGCAGCTTCTGCATAATCACGGCATTGCCAACGTCATCCTCGAGCAGCGCAGCGGCGCATACGTCCTCAGCCGGGTGCGCGCCGGGCTGATCGAGGACGGGACCGTCGGTCTTCTCGACCGCGCCGGGGTCGGCGCGCGCCTGCACCGCGAGGGCCTCGTCCATCAGGGTGTCGAGATCAGCTTTGGCGGCCGCCGTCAGCGCATCGATTTTCGCAAGCTGACCGGCAAGGCCGTCACCGTCTACGGCCAGACCGAGATCACGCGCGATCTGATGGAAGCGCGCTCCGCCGCGGGCGCGCTGACGATCTACGAGGCGGAAGGAGTGACGCTGCACGATATTGCGGGCGACCGGCCGCGCGTGCGTTACCGCAACGCCGGCCTCGAAGCCGAGATCGAATGCGATTTCATCGCCGGGTGCGACGGCTTTCACGGCGTCAGCCGGCAAACCATTCCGGAAGCGGCAATCCGCGCTTATGAGCGCGTCTATCCGTTCGGCTGGCTCGGCATCCTCAGCGAGACGCCGCCGGTCTCGCCGGAGCTGATCTATGTCAGCCACGAGCGCGGCTTTGCGCTGTGCTCGATGCGCTCCCCGACGCGCAGTCGCCTCTACATCCAATGCCGCCTCGACGACACTATCGAGGACTGGCCCGACACGCGCTTTTGGGACGAGCTCAAGCTGCGTCTCGACCGCGACGCGGCAGAAACGATCGCCACCGGGCCATCGATCGAGAAGAGCATCGCGCCATTGCGCAGCTTTGTCGCCGAGCCGATGCGGTTCGGCCGGCTGTTCCTGGCGGGCGATGCGGCCCATATCGTGCCGCCGACCGGCGCCAAGGGCCTCAACCTCGCCGCCAGCGACGTCCATTACCTGTCGCAGGCTTTTGCCGAATTCTACGATTCGCGGTCGATGGCGGGCCTCGACGGCTACTCGGAGCGGGCGCTCGCCCGGGTCTGGCAGGCCGAGCGGTTCTCGTGGTGGATGACCAGGCTGCTGCACCGCTTCCCGGAGGACAGCGGCTTTGACCAGAAGGTTCAGAGGGCCGACCTCGAATATCTCGCGCGATCCGAGGCGGCCCAGGCCGCGCTCGCCGAGAATTATGTCGGCCTGCCGTACTGACCGCCCTGCCCGCTCGGTCGGTGGGGCGAATTCCCGGTTTTTCCCGTTGAAAACGGGAATTTTTTCGATTCTCGCCATAAAATGGCCGCTCGGCCGCAAAATCAGCAAGCCAGATCAAGCTCTTGCGAGCGAATTCCCGTAGCACAGAGAACCGCGGAATTTCCCCGCCTAACCGGGGAATAAATTCGCCAAACCGGGGAATTACGGGAATTGCAAAGAGACTCATATTTCCGCCGCGCCTAGTAAGTAAACATTAAGCTAATTGAGCGGGTGAGCCTACTGCGCAAAATGGCTTTTTTTGAGGCCCATGCGCCGTGCAGCCGGCGAGGAAGGCGTCGAACCCGGCATATCGCCCGTCGCGGTACCCGCGCCGGCAGTCAACGCCGTTGCGGCGATCACCGCGTCGAATGTCTCGATAGCGTTCCCTCCTCTCCTCCGCCATCGATCAGCGTGTTGTTGGAGCCAGTGGCGAGAGTGACAGGCCCGACAGGAACAATCATCGAGCAGCCTTTCCGGAATGGACGATATGCGACTTTCGCCCAGAGCGTGGGATGCTGACTGCCTCGCTCGCCAATCCCGGCAATTTATGGCATGAATCCAGCTCAGCAAAATGCCACATAGGATGATCGGCCGTGATGATCACGAGACGCCAACTCCTCACCAGAACAGCGTCAGCGGCCTCGGCTCCGATATTCGACCTACCGCCGGCCAAGGCCGCAGTCCCCAGCCGACCGGGATTTTTCGCGGCCAAGGACATTGCGGAAGCTGGCTACATCTTCGGACTGCCAATCGTGATGAATTACGGCGTCATGTACGAGTTCGCAGTCGACAAGAACTCCGGCCAGTTCAAGGCGCCCTTCAACACGATCAAGAACGAAGCCAACGTGTTCACCTACAAGGACACGGCCGTCGTCACGCCCAACAGCGACACGCCCTATTCCTTGCTGTGGATGGACCTGCGCGCCGAACCCATGGTGATCTCGGTCCCGGCGATCGACCGGAAGCGCTACTACTCGGTCCAGCTTTGCGACGGCAACACCTACAACTACGGCTATATCGGCACACGCGCCACCGGCAGCGATGCCGGCGACTACATGGTGGTCGGACCCGACTGGAACGGAGCGACACGCCGCCGGGATCAAGAAGGTATTCCGCTCCAGCACGCAGCTTTCGATCGCGATCTTCCGCACGCAGCTCTTCGATCCGTCCGATCTCGACAACGTCAAGAAGGTCCAGGCTGGCTACCGCTGCTCAACCCCTTTCGGCCTATCTGAAGCAACCCGCACCGGCTGCCGCGCCGACCGTCAGCTTTTCCAAAGATCACCAAGGAGCTCGCGAAGACGAACTTCTTCGAATACCTCGACTTTGCGCTGCAATTTGCGCCCGCCGGCGCCCGAACGAGGCTGAGATCAGGGCCCAGCTCGCCAGCATCGGCGTCGGGCCGGGCAAGACTTTCAACTTCAAGGACCTCCCGCTCGAGCAGAAGCTGGAAGTCGCTCTCGGGTTGAAGGAGGGTAAGAGCAAGGTCGACGCCGCCGTCGCGAAAGCCGGCACGGCCGTCAATGGCTGGCAGGTCAGCGGCCTGCCCGGCGACAGCGCGCACTACAACGGCGACTGGTTGGCTCGCGCCGTCGCCGCTCAGGCTGGCATTTACGGCAACAGTCCGGAAGAGGCGATGTATCCGTTTACCCGCAAGGACGGCGCCGGCAAGCGCTGGATGGCAGCAAGAACAACTACGCTTGACCTTTCCCGCCGACCAGCTTCCGCCCGTGAACGCCTTCTGGTCGGTGACGATGTATGACGGCAAGACCCAACTGCTGATCAAGAACCCGATCAACCGCTATCTCATCAATTCGCCGATGCTGCCCGGAATGAAGAAGAACGCAGACGGATCGTTGACGCTCTACATCCAGAACAAGTCTCCTGGAGCCGACCGGGAGTCCAACTGGTTGCCCGCCCCTGCCGGCCCGATCTATCTTGTGATGCGCCTCTACTGGCCGAAGGAATCTCCGCCCTCCATCCTGCCCCCCGGCAAAGGCACTTGGCAGCCGCCGGGCGTGATTTTCTGCGGCGCATTCATAAGACGCGTATGCGACAGCAGTCTGGAACGGTGTTGCAAAAATCAGAACGTTTTGCGCCGCGTCCTGGAGCGTTTCGCAAGCACCAAAAGGACGATGGCGAGCGCGGGGCATATGACGTCCATGTAGAATGGGACGCCGGCGTTACCCGGAGCAAAGTTGGCTACCACGATCATCTGTCTGACATGTCCTATCGCGTCGCCGAGCAGAAAGATCGAAGCCGCACTGACAGCGGCGGCCTTGAAGCTCAGATCACGCCAGAAAGCCATACAGGCGGTCACGCCGATCGCTAGATCGGCCATGCCAACCTCGAATTGGAACGGACTGACCTGCCATCCGATATATGTCGCCGCAGTCGCAGGAAAGAAAACGTGCGTGATCCCCGCCCATAGCCCTGTGACCCCAATCGGGAGCAACAATATCCACGATAGAAGCCGCTCGGCGGCGGACCCGTGGTCACGCCGCTTGGCCGCCATTACGAGTGCTGCGACGAACAGCAGGGCGGGCAGGTTGCGAAGAACGAAGCCAATAGCCTCGGTGGCCATAGGCGACAGCCTACCATACGGAGCGCAGCCGACATCCTTCCGGATCGCTCGATCCCAACGAAGCTGGCGAAAATCAGGAATTTCGCACCAAAATTAGAGCGTTGAAAAGGAATTACCCTTTTTTGGTGTGTAATATTGGTGCAGAATCCTTCCCAAAAAAAACGGGGGAAGGACGGGCATGATCTACGGCTATGCACGGGTATCGACCGACGGCCAGAGCGTCACGGCTCAAGTCGTGGATTTGAGGCGGGAAAGGTGTTCCGCGAAGTGGCGAGCGGAGCCAAGAGCGACCGTGCACAGCTTCGGCGCGTGCTCGACCAGTTCGACGCTAGCGACGTGCTGATGGTGACACGGCTTGACCGGCTGGCGCGATCAACGCGCGACCTGTTGAACACCCTCGCGGCGATCACCGACAAAAAAGCTGGCTTCCGTTCGCTCGGCGATGCCTGGGCCGATACCACGACGGCGCATGGACGGCTTATGCTTACTGTGCTCGGCGGCCTAGCCGAATTTGAGCGCGATCTAATCCGCAGCCGCACGGGAGAAGGAAGGGAACGGGCCAAAGCGCGCGGCGTGAAGCTTGGACGAAAACCAAAATTGACCGAACATCAGAGACGCGAGGCGAATTGCCGTCGCGAGGAGGGTGAGCGAATCCGCGGCATCGCGCGCAGCTACAACCTAAGCCACAGCACGAATTCCCGGCTTCCTGTCACCGGAGCGCCGCATGGCTAGAGGAGAAGAAATCCCCGTCAACCCGCAGATGGTCGCCTGGGCGCGCAACCGCGCCGGTTTGACTATCGAAGAGGCTGCGGAGAAATTTACCCATATCGCCGCGTGGGAAGCTGGCACGTCATTCCCCACTTACCCGCAGCTTGAGAGGCTTGCCGACGAATTCAAGCTGCCGGTTGCTGCGTTCTTTTTCCCCGAGCCGCCGACCCTACCGCCCATCCGGAAGTCGTTCCGCACGCTACCCGACGCCGAGTTTGACCAAATTCCGCGCCAAGTACGGTTCCTGTTGCGGAAGGCCAAGGCGCTACAGATCAATTTGGCCGAGCTAACGCAAGGGCGTAATCCAGCCGCCCGGCTCATCACTCGCGATCTTCGCTTTCCCGACAATATTTCCATTGCGCGCATGGCGGAGCGCATACGCGAGTACATCGGCATTCCCCTTGCCGAGCAATACCAATGGCCCGACGACGAAACCGCCCTCAAAGCGTGGCGAACCGCCCTTCAGGCCAGTGGCATTTTCGTGTTCAAGGACGCGTTTCGCGTTGACACCTATTCCGGTTTCAGCCTTTACGACGACGAATTTCCGATCATCTACGTCAATAATAGCTCGACCAAAACCCGCCAGACTTTCACCCTGTTCCATGAACTGGCGCATCTACTCTTTCATACAAGCGGGATCGACACGCTTGAAGACCGCTATATCCCGAGGCTGCCGGAGCAGCAGCGCCGCCTCGAAATCCTCTGCAATAGATTTGCCGCTGAATTCTTAGTGCCGGAGGCGGCATTCAACCAGGCAATGGCCTCGCGCGACCACTCCGAACGCGCCGCCGAGCAAGTTGCCGAGCGATTTCACGTTAGCCGGGAAGTGATTTACCGAAAATTCCTCGACCGTGGCTGGATCGATGAAGCCGAATACACGCGCGCAGCCCAGATTTGGGGAAGCCAAAGGACTGGCGGCAGCGGTGGAAACTGGTATCGAACCCAGATCACCTATCTCGGCCGCGAATACATGGAGTTGGCCTTCCGACAATATTATCAGAACAAGATCGATGATGAGCAGCTTGCCGAATATCTCGACACAAAACCACGAAACGTCAGCACGCTCGAAGAGTATTTATCGGGCAGCTAATGAGCTACGTTTTCGACAATTCGCCGCTTTCGGTGCTGTTCAAAAATTTCTACCGCAACACCTTTCGTAGTTTGTGGGAGCATTTTGACGGGCTGGTAGCGGAAGGACGCATTGTCTCGACGCGCGAAGCCCTGCGCGAGATCGAGGACGGAGCGCCGGAAAGTTTGTTGGCGTGGGCCAAAGACCACACCGAGCTATTTGCGACGCCCACTGCCGCAGAAGGCCAGTTCGTCGCGAGAATTTACAGGGTGCCTCATTTCCAACAGAACATTGAGCAGCAAAAGCTTCTTAAAGGTGGGAAGAACGCCGACCCTTTTGTCATTGCCAAAGCAGCCGTTGAGGGGCGCTCCGTCGTTACAATGGAGCAGCTTAAGCCCAATGCGGCCAGAATTCCGAACATCTGCCAGCACTTTCGCGTCAGGTGTCTCTCGCTCGAAGAATTCATGGAAGAAGAGGGCTGGCAATTTTAGCTTCTTGCGGCCCGCTCCAAGCCGCCTCACCGGACTTATTTCAGGAGCATTTCCTGTGAAAGACAAGAAAAAGTGGGATGACCTAATAGGTGCCATCACGGTAATTTGCGCAAAAATACTCGACAAAACGTCATCGGAGCCCCATATGGACAGCGTTCAAATACGAATACTCGCTAGCATGTTTTGGAAGAGCGTTGATACACTTCGCGCGATCCAGCTTCTTTACAGCGCCAATCTTCCGATACAAGCGCAGGCCCTCATCCGAATACTTTTTGAAATTCGCATCGATATGGCACTTTTTCTTCGGTTATGGGCTGAAGACCCCGTGGCGGCTGCAAGCAGAGTGCTCGACACGATGATGCTACAAAAGATACGTCAACAACGCCAATCAGATTTTCGCGGCCTTGATCTCGTGGCAGAAGCCCCGACGCCAAAGCAACTGCTCAACGACGAAAAGATTCTGATCCGAAAGCACGGAAAAGACCTTGCCGCGAGGATGCAAAATAATGGTTTTACGGGCCTTTCTGTCGAGGCTAGAGCACGACAACTTGGACTCAGTGAGTTATACAACATCGTTTACCGTAATTTCTCGCGAAACATCCATAATACCGACTACATGGAGCACCTGGGGCCACGAACAAGTGATCCTGATCGATGGAAACAATATGAAGATGTCAGGGATCACGTAGCTCTTTCGACCGCCATTGCTTGCACGTGGAGGGCAGCATGGTTCGTCGATAGCTTGCTTGGGAGCGAATTGATCGATCCTCTCATACAATGCTGGAAAGACTGTGTCGCCTTCGAACACTGGGCTCACTGGCCGGAACTAATGGAAGGGACTATCCCTTCCGCCTAAACCCGCGGCATCGATTTTTCAGAATCTCCTCTTATCCGTGAGAGACAAGACAGACAGACAGACCGAGGCCCGCGCGCCGTGCCGCACGTCGCCTTGCACGGCCTCCCACACCTTCGCGGTATTCGGCGATTGCGAACCGGCATCGGGCCCCGGCTACCATGCGCTACTCCGAGCCTAGGATTGTGCCTGTCGGCAGGCTCTCGCAATAGCGCGCGATCTCGCCGGGGGTGGTGATCCATAGCCGATCGCGGTGGCGGACGATGTGGCGGACGGCGTCGCGGAAGGCGCGCAGGCGGAATGGCTGGCCGATTATGAAGGGGTGCACGGAGACTGCGAAGACCAGCGGGTATTTTCGCGACTGCTCCAGCATCTCGTCGAACTGGTCGATCACCATCTCGGCGAATTGCCGTCCGGTGTGGCGCCGGTAAACCAGTGCCGGCCAGTCGTTGATCTCGAGCGGGTAGGGCACCGACAGGATCGGTCCGGCGCGGGTCCGCATCCAAATGGGCTGATCGTCCATCGCCCAATCCATCACGTATCGATAGCCGGCTTCCTTCAACAGGTCCAACGCGACGCCGCTCTGCGCAATGTCAGTGGCCGAGCCGTGGGCCGACACCGGCACCTGCACCGGACGATTGATGCTCGCCGTGTTAAGCGGGTTGGCGGACGTGGAACGCAATCTAATCCGCACCCGCACCGTCGAGGGTCGCAGCCGGGTACGCTTGCCGAACGCGCACGCAGCTACGGTGAATGGAAGAGCACGATATCGGGGATGACGGTTTGCAGTTCTTAGAGGACTGCATTACCCCTCGAATGCCTCTTTCTTTCTCTCTGCTCGTGCAAAGCCAGCCGGTGAAGCTGTGGCCTCCCGGCCCTCTTCTGTTGGTCCAGTTAGCGCGTATCGAAACCGGCTAGCTATAGCTAGGCCTGGGTGCGGGGATCCAGCGCGTCGCGCAATCCGTCGCCGATGAAGTTGATCGACAGCACCGCGAGAAAGATCGCCCCGCCGGCAATCAACGCCCAGTGCGGGGCGATGTCGAGGTAGTCTTTGGCGTCGAACAAAATGCGTCCCCAGGTGGGGATGTCGGGCGGGAAGCCGAGGCCGAGAAAGGACAGGGTCGATTCGGCAATGATGGCGGCGGCGACGTCGATCGTACCGGCGACGATGATGGGCCCCAACGAGTTCGGCAGGATGTGCCGCATCACCAGCCGCAAGCCGGTCATGCCGAGAGCCCGCGCCGCCTCGACAAACTCCTTTTCGCGCAGCGAAAAAAACTGTGCGCGCACGAGCCGCGCCACCTGCATCCACCGAAAGCCACCGATCACCACGACAATCAGAATGAAGGTGCCGGCCTCGAGCCCGACCAGTTGCGTCAAGGGCTCGCGAAACAGGTAAATAATCAGCAACAACAATGGCAATGGCGGCAGTGACAGGAACAGGTCGGTAAGCCACATCAGCGCCGCATCGATACTGCCGTGGGACATGCCGGCAACCGCCCCGACGGCTGTGCCGAAGGTGATCGCCACCAGCATAGCCGCCAATCCGACTGCCAGCGATATGCGGCCGCCATAAAGCATCCGGGCGAGCAGATCCTGGCCGAGGTCGTCGGTGCCGAATGGATGATTCCACGACGGGCCTTCGAGATGCGAGCTGAAAGTCGATGTCGTTGATCGGCACTCGCCACAGCAGCGGCCCGAATGCCACCGCCAGCGCCATCAATGCCAGAATGACGGTGCTCGCGACGGCGAGCTTATGCCGGCGAAAGCGCCGCCAGATCTCGCCGGCGGGCGATCCCCGCTCGCCAAGGACGATGCCCTCCGGCATCGCGCTAGCGGTAGGCGATGCGAGGGTCGAGCCAGCCATAAAGGACATCGGCAAGCAGGTTGAACAGGATCACCAGGCAGGCGAACACAAATGTGACCGCCATGATGACCGGCGTGTCATTGGCGAGAATCGAGCTGATCAACAACGATCCGATGCCGGGGATGCGGAATATCTGCTCGGTGACGATGGCGCCGCCGAACAGTCCCGGCATTTGAAGTGCGACCAGGGTCACGACAGGGATCAACGCATTGCCCACGACATGCTTGATCACGACCATGCGTTCGGGGAGCCCTTTGGCGCGGGCGGTCGTCACATAGTCGAGCCGGCTTACTTCGAGCACCGAGGAGCGCACATAACGGGTCCAGGAGGCCGCCTGCAACAGTGCGAGCACCGCCACCGGCATCGCCGACTGTTTGAACTGCTCCCAGTACCAATCCCAACCGGTGGCGTTGAGGTCGGTGCGGTAAACGAAAGGCAGCCAATCGAGATGGATGCTGAACAGCAGGATGAACAGAAGACCGGTGAAGAATGTCGGCAATGAAAAGCCGACGAACGCCAGCAGATTGGCGATGTGGTCGAAGATCGAGTACGGCCGCACTGCCGAATACACGCCGACCGGCAGAGCGATCAGCAGCGCGAGGACCTGCGACGATCCGATGATGAGCAATGTGACCGGCAGCCGCTGGAGGATCAGGGTGTCGACATCCATCCGGCTGACGAAAGAAAAGCCCCAGTCGCCGTGCAGCATCGCGGAAAGCCAGTGCAGATAGCGCAGCGCGATCGGATCGTCGAGCCCGAACTTCGCGCGCAATGCGGCCCCAACCTCGGGTGGGACATTCGGGTTGCTCGCGAGCTCCCCGAACGGGTCGCCGGGCGCCAGCGCCAGCACCGTGAAGAGCACCACGCTGATCCCGAGGAGGCTCGGGACCGCGATCAGCAAACGCCGGAGTAGGTATCGGCTCATAACCCTATGCTGATGCAGAGCGAGTCACGCTTCGCGGTACCAGTCTTTCAGGTTCCAGAAATCATTGTCCCAGCCGCTCAAGGTCGCTCTGAGCTTGTGCGACATCGCCGCCACCCAGCGGCGGTTCACGACCGGGATCACGACTCCGTCGTCAACCGCCATGTCGTTCATTGAAATGAACAGCGCGGCGCGCTTGACCGGATCGAGCTCGCGCTCTGCCTTCCGATACGTCTCGTCATACGCGTCACTGCGCCAGCGCATCGGATTGCGGCCCTGCCATTTGTTGGCCCTCGAAGCGATCTCCCAGGACAAGAACTGCTGCATGAACAACCCCGGATCGGGGACCGAAGGCGAGCCTATCGTGTACATCTGAATGTCCGAGTAGAACTTCCTGGCGGTATCGGGATTTGCTACATCGGAGGAGAAATAGACCGACGCCGTGACCGACTTCAGCTCCACGTCGATGCCTGCTTTCTGGCAGGCCTGCTTCACAATCGCCTGGGTCTTCTGGCGCGGGGCGTTGATCGAGGTCTGGAATACGAGCTTGAGCTTTTTGCCGTCCTTGGCGCGGATGCCGTCTGGGCCGCGCTTCCAGCCAGCCTCATCCAGCAGCTGGTTCGCTTTATCGACGTTGAACTCCCATTTCGTGTTCTTCGAAACGAAGCGCTCCGGGTCGTTGAGAAAATTTCCGGTTGCGACACCGGTGCGCCCATAAATGTACTTCTCGACCGAGGCGCGATCGACGAGGAGGCGGAGCGCCTGCCTGACGGCCGGATCGCTGAGCAAGGGATGCTTCGTCTTGGGGCTCGAGCGCTCGCCATCGACTTCGGTCCACGGATCGGCGCTGTTGAGCTGGATGTGCTCCATTGCCCTGCTCTGCACGATCTCGGCGCGACCCTTGGCGTTGCCCGCGTTCTCCAGTCTCAAAAGGATCTCGTCCTCGACCTGCATGTTCCAGGCGTAGTCGTATTCGCCGGTCTGGATCACGGCGCGCGCCGCCGACACCGCGTCGCCGCCGCCCTTCATCTCGATGGTGTCGAAGTACGGCCGGTTGGCGACATGATAGGAGGGATCCCGTTCGCCCCTGACGAGATCACCGGGTTTGAACTCGACAAACCGATAGGGGCCGGTGCCCACCGGTTTGAGGTTTGCTGGGGCATCGCGCGAATTGGCGCCTTTGTAGGGCTCGAACAAATGTTTCGGAATGATCATGCCCGAGCCGGCGACGAACGCACCGGCCCAGAATGGTGTCGGCTGTTCGAAGCGAACGCGCACGGTAAGCGGGTCGATCTTTTCGACCTTTATATCCCGATAACTGGCGATCGTCGTCGCGGCTGTCGCCGGGTCAGAGGCGTATTCCCAGTTGAATACGACATCATCGGCGGTGAAAGCCCGGCCGTCGTGCCACTGCACCCCTTTCTTGAGTTTCCAGGTTACCGACATGCCGTCTGCTGCAACCCCGCCGTTCTCGATGTCGGGAATCTCGGCGGCGAGCACCGGAGCCAAGTTGCCGTCGGGATCCCAGGCTGCGAGCGGCTCGTAAAAAATCCGGCATCCTTCCGCGTCCTTGGCCCCGACGGCGAAATGGGGATTGAGCAGGGTGGCGGCCTGCCAGAACAACAGTTTGAGCGCCCCGCCGCCGCCGGCTTTGGTCGGCTTGTAGTCGGTTGAGGGTGCGGTTTGCGCCAGCCCGGCATGGGCCAACAGCTGGGTCGCAACAGGCGCGGCAAGACCGAGACCGAACATCTTGTGCACGAAGGCGCGGCGCGACAGGCGCCCGACCTTTACTGCGGAAACGAGCTCTCGCAGCTCTCGATCATCCATGAAACTCTCCCTGACCGGGAAACTCTCCTTGACCGGGAAACTCTCCCTGACCGGGAAACTCTCCCTGACCGGCGTCTCTTCTGGGTGGTCATGTCTCGCGATACCAGTTCTTCAGGTCCCACAAGACGTTATCCCAACCACTCAAAGTCGCCCGGAGCTGACGCGACATCGCCGAGACGCTAGGGCGGTACACGACCGGGATGACCGCCGGATCTCCGACGACCATGTCGTTCATCGCGATAAACAACGCCGCCCGCTTGACCGGGTCGAGTTCGCCCTCAGCCGCATGAAAAGCCTTGTCGTATTCGTCATTGTGCCAGCGGGTGATATTGCGGCCCTGCCACTTGTTGTCTTTGGACGCGATTTCCGAGGAGAGGAACTGGCGCATGAAGAAGCCGGGATCGGGCTCACCCATCGTCGTCGTAAACATCTGCATATCGGCGTAGAATTTCGAGTAAGTATCCGGGTTTGCCACGTCGGAGGAAAAATATACCGACGCCGTCACCGACTTGAGCTCGACCTCAATGCCCGCCTTCTGGCACGCCTGTTTGACGATCGCCTGAGTCTTCTGGCGCGGCGCATTGATCGAGGTCTGGAAGACGAGCTTCAGCCTCTTGCCATCCTTAGTGCGGACGCTATCCGACCCGCGATGCCAACCGGCCTCGTCCAACATCTGGTTCGCCTTGTCGATGTTGAACTCCCATTTCGTATTTTTCGAAACGAAGCGCGGCGGGTTGTTGATAAAATTGCCGGTCGCAAGGCCGGTGCGTCCATAGATATGGGCCTCTACCGAGGCGCGGTCGACGAGCAGGCTCAGCGCGTGCCGGACCGCCGGATCGCCGAGCAGCGGATGAGTGGTCTTGGCGCTCGAACGCTCGCCGTCGACCTCAGTCCAAGGGTCGGTGTCGTTGAGCTCGATGTGCTCGATACTGCCGCCAGGCACGATCTCGACACGGCCCCTGGCATTGCCACCGTTCTCGAGCCTGAGGAGGATCTCGTCCTCGACCTGCAAGTTCCACGCGTAATCATATTCGCCGGTTTGGATCACGGCGCGTGCCGCCGACACGGCGTCGCCGCCTCCCTTCATTTCAATCGTGTCGAAATACGGGCGGTTGGGCAGATGATAGGAGGGGTTGCGCTCGCCTTTGACCAAATCACCCGGCTTAAAATCGACAAACCGATAGGGGCCGGTTCCGACCGGCTTCAAATTTGCCGGCGCGTCGCGGGAATTGGCACCCTTATAGGGCTCGAACAGATGTTTCGGGATGATCATGCCGAACTGGCCGACGAAGGGGCTCGCCCAGAACGGCGTCGGCTTGGCAAAATGCACCCGAACGGTGAGAGGATCGACCTTTTCGACTTTAATGTCCCGATAGTTGCCGATCGTCGTGGAGGCGGTTGCCGGGTCGCCGGCATATTCCCCGGTGAACACGACATCGTCGGCGCTAAACGGACTGCCGTCGTGCCACTGCACGTCCTTCTTGAGCTTCCAGGTCACTGACATGCCGCCGGGCGCGACCCCGCCATTCTCGATGTCGGGGATTTCGGCGGCAAGCGCCGGCGCCAAATTGCCGTCGGCGTCCCATCCCGCGAGCGGCTCGTAAAAAATGCGCGAACCCTCCTGGTCCTTGGTCCCGACGGCAAAGTGCGGATTAAGCAAGGTCGGGGCCTGCCAGAACAGCATTTTGAGCGGCCCGCCACCGCCGGCCTTGGTCGGCTTGTACTCGACTTGGGCCGGGGTTTGGGCCACGCCGGCTTGGGCCAGCAAGCCGGTCGCAAAAGGCGCCGTGAGGCCGAGGCCGACCATCCTGTGCAAAAAAGTGCGGCGCGACACCCGCCCGGCCTTCACGGCCGCGATGAGATCTCGCAAGTCTCGCTCGTTCATGGGGAAGTCCCTGACCGGCATTGCAGAAGCCAAACGATTGGTAGGTTATCATCGTATTGAAGTCGAAGCCATTCTCGTCAGTAAAGCACCGACGGCAGATACGCGCCGGCGGGCTCGTTATAGAGGCCGATCGTCATAAGCGTCAGCTGGTGCACGAGTCGCAGGTCGTGCTGCAGGCACCAGCGAAACAGCTCACCGTTGCGTGTCGGCACCAGGAATCCACCGCCCGGGAAAGTAGAGGCCGATCCGATCAATGCCTTCAGGCCATTGTTGGTCTCGGCGACGGCGTGAGCGAAGAAGGCGATGTCGGTGCAGTAGGCGGTGACCTCGCCCAAATGCTCGACGACCCGAGCCGACCCCTGCTTGATCGCATCCCCGAGTTCGCCACCTCGATCGTGCCCGTGGACCCGCTGGCACAGTGCGTTGCAAGCGGGAAGGTCGCCCTCCACCGCCGGCCGCACCGCGTAGCCCGGCAAGCTGATCCCCGGCGGCTTGCCGTCGAGCTTCGATACCGTCTCGCGCGTCTCGAAGCCGAGCTTCGTATAGAGGCAGAGCGAACGATTGTGGTAGGCCGATTGCAGGAGCCGGACCCCGGCGATGCCGCGGCGCGCGCAACGCTCGATCACATCGAGCATCAGCCGCCGGCCGATCGAACGGTTTTGCGCGGCGGGATCGACCGTGATCGGGCCGATGCCGCCTATGGGACCGCGCTCGTCGAGAAAATTGCTGCCGACCACCTTGCCGTCCTCCTCGGCAACGACCGCGTAGACCTCGGGGTGGGCCAGCAGCATCTTGATGCCACGCGTCGCAATCTCCGCCGATGCGAAATCCGGCGGAAAATTGTGCTCGCTCGCGATCGACTTGAACGCCTCGAAGCAGATCACACCACAGGCCGCCGCATCCGCGGGAGTGCCCTGCCGCAGGATTACACTCATCGCTTCCCTCTTTTGGCGCTTCGATTGGCCCTTCGTACCAGAACACCACGGAGCGCGCACGGCTCGCTCTTGTCCTCGACGCTCAATCGGCGGATTATTGCGGTCTGGCCGAAGGTCGGAAGAAAGGAACCATAATGCTGACGCGCGAAGAGAACGAGCTGGTGACGAGGGTGGGACCGGGCACGCCGATGGGCGATGTGTTGCGGCGATATTGGATTCCGGCCCTGATGTCGCGCGAGTTGCCGGAGGCGGACTGCCCGCCGGTGCGCGTGAAGTTGCTCGGCGAGAAGCTCGTCGCCTTTCGCGACAGCCAAGGACGCATCGGGCTTGTCGACGAGTTCTGCCCGCATCGCCGCGCCTCTCTGTGGTTCGGGCGCAACGAGGAATCCGGGCTGCGCTGCATCTATCACGGCTGGAAATTCGACGTTGAAGGCAAGTGCCTCGAGCAGATGAACGAGCCGGAGCCGTTCTGTCACAAGGTTCGGCTAACCGCCTACCGGACGACGGAGATCGGCGGGGTGATCTGGGCCTATATGGGGCCGCGCGACAAGATGCCGGCGCCGCCGGCCTTCGAATGGACGCAGGTGCCGGAAACCCACCGCCACGTGTCGAAGGTCTGGGAGGAGTGCAACTGGCTGCAGGCGCTCGAAGGCGGCATCGACACCTCGCATGCCCCGATCCTGCATCGCACGATCACCCCGAACACCAGCCGCCCCGGCATCCCCGTCCAGGGGCCGTTTGTCCGCGGCAAGGCGCCGATCCTCGAAGTCGACGTCACCGACTACGGCTACCGCTACGTCGGGATCCGCCCGCTCGACGACGACAAGACCTATGTTCGCTCCTACCATTTTGTGATGCCGTTCACGCAGATCCGGCCGCAGCAGCTGGGCCGCGCCCTGGGCGGCGGCGACCGCACCAACATCGCCGGGCACATCTGGGTCCCGATCGATGACCAGAATTGCATGGTGTACAACTGGGTGTACAGCTATGGCGAAGAGGGGCTGAGCGAGGACGACCGCATGGAGCGCGGCAACGGCAACGGCCCCGACTATGTCGAGCAATCGGGCGAGTTCCGCTCGTTCCGCAACGCCCGAAACGATTGGATGATCGACCGCCGGGTGCAGAAATACGAGACCTTTACCGGCATCGACGGCATCAACACGCAGGACCGCGCGGTGCAGGAGGGCATGGGGCCGATCGTCGACCGCTCGAAAGAATATCTCGGGCCCGCCGACCGCGCGATCATCGCGACGCGGCGGCTCTTGCTGCAAGCGGTCAACACCGTCCAGGAAGGCGGCGACCCGCCGGGCGTCGACACCAGCTACTACTCGGCGCGCGCCATCGAAAAGATCTTCCCGCGCGAGATTACCTGGCGCGAGACCGTGCTCCCGGAGATGTACGCCGAAGACATGGCGGTCGCCGCGAAATAAGCATCGCGCCGGCAAATATCTTCCTCTTCACCCGCTTGGGGGAGAGGACAGGGTAAGGCGGGTGGCGCCGCCCCGGCGCGCGACCGTCCCGTGCGACTTACGCCCTCCGCGGCGCCGGCTTTATTGTAACCACGTTCAGACCCCTGCCTGGGCACCTCGCGACGCGATGCGCCGGCGACGCTTTCGGCCAGCCGCTACAGACGATATGGCTTTTGTAGAACGGATCACCTCGGCTGCAGGTTCGTGGATCGCGAGCGATTGGGGTTCACGCTCCCGTACTGCCGCCGAGAGACGACCGGCACGCGGCAGATAGACGCTGACGGCCGTTCCGCGGCCGAGGCGGCTGTTGATGTGCAACCCGCCGCCCGACTGGGTCGTGACGCCGTGCACCATGCTGAGGCCGAGACCACTGCCTCTGCCGGGCTCCTTGGTCATGAAAAAGGGCTCGACCGCCCTCCTCAACACCTCCTCGGACATGCCGTGGGCCGGTATCCGATACCGATATTAGCACATTGAGAGCAGCTGTATTTCCTCGGGCGGCGTAGGTCTGGGTTTGCGCCTCCCGTCAGGTCAGCGCCCACCGCCAGCTTGCGCTGATGAAGGCGTCAGGACGGTGTCGATGGCGGCGCTCACGGCGCACGCTCCCCGGATGGGCGCTCGTCGACGGCGGCGGTTGCGGACAGGCTGGACGAAGGTCGCCTAGCGTCGACGCCCCGTCGTCCAGCAGGACGCGGACCGGAACGCGTTGCACAATCTTGGTGAAATTTCCGGTGGCGTTCTCGGGCGGCAGCACGCTGAAACTTGCGCCGGTTGCCGGCGCCAGGCTGGCGACCTGCCCGTGAAACACCCGGCCAGGCAGCACGTCTGCCTCGATCGATGCCGGTAATCCCGGGCGGATATGTGCGAGCGCATAAGCACTCTTGTCAACTGTGTCGGCATCACCGCTACGGCTTGCCGCGCAGCCGGCGCGCCGATTACCCTGATCAGGTTCTCCCGATGGAGGTCATATGGCCGCGCTCTCGCCCGTCCTGGATCACCTCGTCATCGATGTGCGCGACCGCATCGACGAGGCGGCGCGTTGCTTTCAGTCGCTGGGCTTTCAGCTGACGCCGCGCGGGCGTCACACACTAGGCTCGGTCAACCATCTCTCGATGTTTGCGACGGACTATCTGGAGCTGCTGGGCTTTGCCGAGGACGGCGCGATCCGACCAGAGATCATGCGCTTTCCCTCCGGTCTCAACGGGCTCGTCTTCAAGACCGCGGACGCCGACTTGGTTCATGACCAAGCGGCAGCGGCCGGTCTCCCGATCTTGCCGGTTCAATCCTTCTCCCGTCCGGTAGCGATCGACAGCGGAACTCAAGATGCACGGTTCCGCACCACCCGGCTCGATCCGGCCCAGATACCAATGGGCCGCGTCTATTTCTGCGAGCATCAGACCCCCGACCTCGTATGGCGGCCCGAGTGGCAGACCCATCCGAACGGCGCCTGCGCAATTGCGCGCGTGGTGGTCGCGACGGCCGATCCTCAGCACACGGCAACGCTGTTCCGGGGTCTCTTCGGCGACGACGCCATAGCAGATCGTGAAGGGAGGCAAATGATCGCCGCCGGAACCGCACAGGTGGAGATCTCCACACCGGATGCGGTGACGGCCGAGTTCGGCGAAACAGCCGCGCGGCCGGCCGGCCGCGCCGAATATATGGCTGCGCTGGAGATCACCGTCCGGTCGCTGGCGGCGGCGGGACAATGCCTACGCTCCCTGCGGGGCTTGCGAATCGAGCCTCACCGGCTGGTGGTGCCGGCCGATGCCGCCTTCAATACGACCATAGTATTCTCGGAGTGAGCGGTGACCGGCTTGAACAAGAAATCTGGGCGACGCCATCGACCGGGACGGCGACCCCGATGCGCCGGCGGTGATCGATCTCGGCGCCGGGTCGGCGCCGCGCTTCTACAGCTACCGCGAGCTCGACGCGCTCGCCGGGGCGACGGCGCGCGGCCTCTTCGCGCAGGGCCTGAGCCGAGGCGAGCGCGTCGCCATTCTCTCCGCTAATCGCGGCGAATTCCTCGCTGCTTTTCTCGGCATCATGCGCGCCGGTCTGGTTGCGGTGCCGGTCAACTGGAAGCTGCCACCTGCGATGGTCGAATTTATTCTGCGCGACTGCGGCGCTAGGCTAGTCCTGTGCGACCGGGCGCGCCGGCCGCTGTGCCCGGAGGAACTGGCGCGGTTTGTCTTCGACGAGGATTTCCCGGCATTGCTCGACCCTGGCCCCTTTGCCGCGCCGACGCCCGATCCGGCGGACCCTGCCATGTTCCTCTATACCTCAGGCTCCAGCGGCCGGCCCAAAGGGGTCGTGCTGTCTCACCGCAGTCACCTCTGGGTCATCGATATGCGTCGCCGATCGAGCCGCCCCGGCGAGCAACGGGTGCTCGTGGCGGCGCCGCTCTACCACATGAATGCGCTCGCCGTGTCGCAAGCGGCATTGGCGCAACACGATACGATCATTCTGCTGCCGGGCTTTAACGTGGAGAGCTACATCGGGGCAGCCGCCAAATATCGCGCCACCACGTTGACCTCGGTACCCACGATGATCGGGATGATGCTGCGCGAGAAGGCGCTGTTGGCTGGTGCGGATCTCACAGCGGTCACTGCGGTGCGGATGGGCTCGGCGCCCGTGTCGCAAGGCTTGATGGAGGCGGCGCGGCGTGCCATCCCGAATGCCGTGGTTACCAACAGCTACGGTACGACCGAGGCGGGCCCGATCGTCTTCACTGTGCACCCCAATGGCCGGCCCACTCCCGACCTGTCGGTCGGCGTTGCGCATCCCCATGTCAGCCTGCGGCTGGTCGATGGTGCCCGTAGCGACGCGAGCGAGGGCGTATTGCAGATGCGCTGCCCGGCATTGATGAACGGTTACCACAATCTGCCCGAGGCGACGGGGAAGGCATTGACAGAGGACGGCTTCTACATCACCGGCGACGTGTTCCGCCGCGATGCCGACGGCTTCTATTATTTCATCGGCCGCGCGGACGACATGTTCGTCAGCGGCGGCGAGAACATCTACCCCGGCGAGATCGAGGCAGTGCTCGAGCGCCATCCGGACATTCACCAGGCCGTTGTCGTGCCGATCGATGACGAGCTGAAATTCAAAAAGCCGGTGGCCTTTGTCGTGACGCGGCCCGGCGCGGCGCCGAGCGAAGCAGCGATCCGCCAATTCGCGCTCGCCAATGCCGCGCCCTACCTGCATCCGCGGCGGGTATGGTTCGTGCCGGAGATGCCGCTGGCCGGCACCAACAAAATCGACCGGCTGGCGCTCGCAAAGCGCGCCGCCGAGCTACTGGCAACGTCGTGAAGGGCTGAAGGCGATGTCGTGCATCCTTCGAGACAGCCGCTGCGCGGCTTCCTCAGGATGAAGCTCTCTCAATACCATCAGAGAAAATACCTCATCCCGAGGAGCGCCCGGAGGGCGCGTCTCGAAGGACGCACGGTGCTGCTCCAGCGCGCGAGACGAGGCTGATCCAATGAAGGCTATGGTACTGCACGAACACGGCGCAGCTGGATTGCGCTATGAAACCGATTTCCCCGACCCGGTGCCGGGCGTAGGAGAGGCGATATTGCGCGTCCGCGCCACGGCGCTCAATTACCACGACGTATTCACCCGCCGCGGCATGCCGGGGATCAGGATCACGATGCCGGCCATCATGGGGCTCGACGTCGCTGGCGAGATTGCTGCGGTCGGTCCTGGCGTCTCGGGTTGGAAGGTGGGCGACCGCGTGCTCGGCGACCCGATCAACCGGGTCGAGGGCGGGCTGACCGGCGAGACCGTGCATGGCGGACTGGCCGAATATTGCCGCCTCAAGGCCCATCAGCTCGTCGCGATCCCCGACGGCATCAGCTTTGAAGCAGCCGCGGCGCTGCCCTGCGCCTATGGCACGGCGCGCCGCATGATGTTCACCAACGGGCGGGTTGCCGCGGGCGAGAAAGTGCTGATCCTCGGCGCGTCGGGCGGCGTCGGGGTGTGCTGCGTGCAGCTCGCCAAGCTCGCCGGCGCGACGGTGATCGCCGCCACCGGCTCGACGGAGAAGGCGGCCAGGCTGCTCGCCCTCGGCGCCGACCACGTCATCAATTACACGGAGCAGGATTTCGTGCAGGCAGTCTACGGGCTGTACGGCAAGCCGGCGCGTCGCGGCGCCGGCAGCGACAATGGGGTCGATGTTGTCGTCAATTACACCGGCGGCGACACCTGGACCCGGAGCCTGCGGGTGTTGCGCGTCGGCGGCAGGCTGTTGACCTGCGGCGCGACGGCCGGCTACGACCCGCCCGAGGATATCCGCTTCATCTGGACCTTCGAGCTGCAGATCGTCGGCTCCAATGGTTGGGCGCGCGAGGATATAACGGCGTTGCTCGACATGGTGCAATCGGGGCGGCTGAACGCTGTCGTGGATACGACCTATCCGCTTGAACGCGTGCCGGAAGCGCTGGCGCGACTCGAAAACCGCGACGTATTCGGCAAGCTGGTGGTCGTGCCATGAGCGATGAACCGCTCGGCAAGGAAGCGCTACAGGCGCGCCTCGGCCAGTCGCCGTTCATCAGCCTGTTGAACCTGACGGTGCTGAGTGCCGACTCGGAGAAGCAGCAGCTGGTCATGCGCGCCGCGATGCGACCGGAATTCGAGCGCGGGCGCGGCAGCGGCCAATGGCATGGCGGCCCGATCGCGGCGATCATCGACACGGTCGGCGATTACGCGCTCGTGATGCTATTGGGCCGGCCATTGCCGACGGTTAATTTCCGCGTCGATTATCTGCGCCCGGCAATCGACACCGCGCTCGTCGTGACCGCCACGGTGCGGCGCAGCGGCCGACTAGTCGGTGTCGTCGACATCGATGTGGCGAACGAAGCAGGACAGCTGCTGGCGATCGGCCGCGCCACTTACGCCACCGCACCTTGACCCGACTTTATCGGGCCGCTCCGCATGCTTCTGAATGTGACGGAGTACCGCAAACGCTCGGCGGGCGGGATGCTATGCTGCCATTCCGTCCGAGCCGGGCCGCTCAGCAGGTAGACCGAACGCGGCTCCACGATCAGGGAAGCGCGTTCCCAGCTGCCGCCCCTTTTGCGTCTGAGGCGGAACCGGCACGATGAACTGAACGAGACGCCGATGACATCGCCATAGGTGGGTCGATCCCGTGCCAGCCGATCGCGGCTCCGGAAGTGTATTCCGTGACGAGAGCCTGCTGCAATTCCGAGGGCAGCGAGCCTTGCGAAATCGGCAGCCTTCTGACGCAGCGTCAGAAGAAAGCCGGGAATGTCCCCTGTGTTACGCACCGTGCTCTCGTTGGGGTCGTAACGCAGCCCGAACGAGACCACACGCCGCTTGCCGAAATAGCCATGGAATTCGTACTCCCTGAAATCCAGCTCGCGAAAATGTCTCGAGGAGTTCGGCCTCCTCGTCCGGCGACACAAGCTCCGCTCGATATTCGAGCCCCTCCGGAAGCGAGGGCAACGGCGCGAGAAAACTGAGTTGACCACTACACATGTAAGTCCAGATATGGGCGGCTGTCGGCTTTGTGAACGGATGTCGGACATAACCCTGCAAGAACTCGCCGGCGCGATCGTCCGCGATGCCGTGCATCGGTATATCGAGAGCCGGCGCGGGCGGATCGACGCCTTTGTCGATCGCCACTTCACCCTGGCCGGCTCGGCTGCGCTGCATCGGCGAGCGCTCGGCTGGGATCTGCTGCGGGCGCCGGCCAATCTATTTCTCGCGGGGCCGGCGCTCGCCGTCAAGCTCATGGCCTGTGCGGCGCGGCGGGCCGGCATGGAGCGGTGGCGGCATGGTTTGCCGGCCGCCGGCTCCTCTTGGAGACCGAGGTCGCACGCGAGATCGAGTGGCTGGTGGCAACCGAACTGCTCGAAATTCCGTGTCGACGCCGAGATCGGGTCGTCGTATCGCGACGCGATCGCCGAGACGATACTCGCCGACGAGAGAGCGGCCGCACTCCTTGTCGCCCCGGCCCGGCGCGGACCCAGATTTTCGCCGCCGGCTCGCCGCCGCGGTCGAGACCTATCTCGGCTCGCGCACCGCAACTGCCGAGATCGCGACCGGCTTTGTCGCCGCCGAGTCTCGGTGCCCTGGTCGTCAAACAGGCGACCCCGGGTCTGGTGACCTTGAGCTCCGCTCTGGCGGCGATGATAGCGCAACAGATGGCGATCGCTGCCTTTCCGCTCGGCGCTAGTCTCGGCGGGTTGTGGTACAGCCTGTTCCCGGCCGCCGCCGGTCTGGGACTGCTCGCCTCCACGACTGCCGGCGTGTTCTTCGGCGGCGCCATGTTGGCCGCCTTTTCCGGCGTCGTCACCGATCCCGTGCAGCGCCGGCTAGGCCTGCATCGGCGAAAGCTCGAGCGGCTTTTGCGGATCCTGGAGACCGATTTGTGCGGCCAGCCTGGTCAAAATCGAATCCTGCGCGACCATTATGTCGCCCGCCTCGTCGATATTTTCGACCTGATTATCCTCGCAATGCGGGTCACCCACGCTTAGATCCCGCCGACATTGCAGCTTGATAAGCCGCTTCGCTATAAGTCACAGCGGTACGGAGGACGGTTCGATGAAAGAAGGAATTCACCCCGAATATCACGAAATAACCGTCGTGATGACGGACGGCAGCTCCTACCAGACGCGCTCGACCTACGGCAAGCCGGGAGACACCTTGCGGCTCGACATCGACCCGAAATCGCATCCCGCCTGGACCGGCGGGCAACAGCGGCTGGTCGACAGCGGTGGTCAGCTGGCCCGCTTCAACAAGCGCTTCCAAGGATTTGGCATCAAGCACTGAACTTCTCCGGCCGGCGCTGGAACACTCGCGGACCTCTTGACCATCACCCTCCAATCACCATCTTAGCATTGCGTGATCGCCAATAAGGGATTGCGCGCTACTGAAGTGGCATCCGGCCGAATTGGTGGGTGCCGTACCCCATGTTGCTCAAAGGAGAACTTGGTCATGGATCGTTTCGATTTCTCTCCCCTGTTCCGCTCGACTATCGGCTTTGATCGGCTGACCCGGCTGGTCGACGCGGCGACGCGTGTCGACAGCGCCTCCCTCGCCTACCCGCCATACAATATCGAAAAGACCGGCGAAGACGCCTATCGCCTCACGATGGCGGTGGCCGGCTTTTCTCAGGATGAGCTGGACATCACCGCCCAGGAGAACACGCTGCTGGTGACTGGCAAGGCGAAAAAGGACGAAGACGAGAACCGCTACCTGCATCGCGGAATCGCACGCCGCACGTTCGAGCGCCGCTTCAGCCTCGCCGACCACATCAAGGTCGTCGGCGCCAGCCTCGTCAACGGCATGTTACATGTCGACCTGGTCCACGAGGTGCCGGAGGCGGCGAAGCCGCGGAAGGTACAGATCGGCGGCGGACAGTCGGAGCAGGTGACTGCACCGCAGCAAAAGACGCAACTCCAAGCTGCCTGATCAGCGAAATCTGCAAATCAAATTCGCAGAACGAAACGCCCCCGAAACATCGGGGGCGTTTTTGATTTGACGGCTCTTTTCGTCGCCAAGGAACTACTGGGCGAATTACCGTGTTTTAAACACGATTAACCAACAGAGGAAATTGGCAATGGATAAGGATCGTGTCGCAGGAGGCGTGAAGAAGGTCACCGGCAAAATCAAGGAACAGGCCGGCAAAGCTCTGGGCGATCCGGGCACTGAAGCCGAAGGCAAGGCCGATCAGGCCGAAGGCCGGGTTCAAGGTGCAGTCGGCCACGTCAAGGACGCGGTTCGCGAGATCGCGGGCAAGAAATAGCTTCTAATCATCCGGGAGGAGGTTGCTATGGGTCGGGGCATTCTGCTTTGGCTGCTCGGGATTCCGATCCCGATCATCATCCTGCTTTACCTGTTTCACGTCGTCTGATTGGTCTCGTGCGAGGCCCAAGGAACAGCTCCAGCAGCAGGCGCAAATTACCGGCTGGAGAACCCTTATACCGGTGCCGGCACCTCAACTTCGCCGGTGCACGGCGGACACCTGGCAGCGGCCGGTAACGCGGCTCGAGTTTCGCCTCTAAGTCGCCCCTGGCTTGACCAGGGGCGTTTTCCTTTTGGGCTCCGCACTGGCTCAAAACCATCCGCGCCATTTGAACCACAGCAGCGGCAGGATCGCGCTGAGTACGATCAGCGCAAGGCCATAGGGGTAACCCCACGCCCAGTGGAGCTCCGGCATGTGCTCGAAGTTCATGCCATACATGCTGGCGACCAGCGTCGGCGGCACGCCGACGACCGACACGATCGTCAGAACCTTGATGATGTTGTTCTGGTCGATGTTGATCAACCCCAACGTGCCGTCGAGCAGCAGCTGGACCTTGTTGAGAAGATGCGCATCATAGTCGTTCAGCGACGCGATGTCTTGGCGCAGCGTCTCCAGCCGCGGTTTCAACTCGGACGGCAGCCAGTCGGCGGCCAGCGTCAAAACGAACGGCACGATCCGGGCGATCCCCAGGAGGCTGTCGCGGATCTTCGAGGTGAGATCGCCGTTATGGCCGACGCGGCGCAGGATGACTCTGAGGTCGGCCTCCCCTATCGACCGGCGTCGGCTCAACGGACCTGGCCGGTCCCGCCCGAAACAGCCGGTGCGAGAGGCTGTCGAGCTCGCTCGCGCTGCGTTCGAGCACGTCGGCCAGCCGGTCGACAATCGCCTCGAGCAGTTCGGTGAAAATGCCCGCACTGGTTACGCGCGGGCTGTCCGCGGGGATCGTGCGGTCGACGAAAATCGCAAACGAGGGCAGCTCGGCAAACCGCACGGTGATCAGGCGGTCGCGGGTCAGAACAAACCCGACCGGCGTAGAAAGCGGCTGATCGGGTTCAGGCCTATAGATCAATGGCGCGCTCAGATAGAGCGCCCCATCGCGAGCGCGCAATCGGCTGGAGCTTTCGATCTCGCTGAGCTCGTCGAGGCTCGGCACGGTGAGGCCAGTCGTTTTTTCCACAAAGGCGATTTCGTTCGCCTCGGGCTTTAGCAGATCGATCCACACGACATCCGGCGGCAGAACCGCCCTCCGGGTCGGCCGCCGGTTCGCTGCAGACCCCGCGGTTGTTGTAGAGCGTCAGCATGCCTGCGGATTACCGGCCGCAACACGTCCAGATAGCCGTCAACCGCAGAAAAGCTATCCTCCAACAGTTCATCGCCATACCATCCGCTTTTCTCCGGCGAGGCCGGCGGATATTACGCCGGCCGCCCATCGGCAATCGACGAGGTGATCCCTTGAAGCGCGTCCTGACCGCCCGTTTCATGCACGAGACCAATACCTTCAGCCGGGTGCCGACGGATATGGCGATGATCCGCCGCCGCGATTACCATCTCGAAAACGAGATCCCCGAGGCGTTCCGCGGCACCCGCTCGGCCTTCGGCGCGACCTTCGAGGCGGCCGACAAATTCGGCTGGAGCCTGGTTCACCCGGTCTCCGCCAACCCCAACCCGTCCGGCATCGTCACCGACGAGGCGTTCGAGACGATCGCCGGGATGATCCTCGACGCCGTCGACATGAAAGGCCCGATCGACGGCGTGCTGCTGCATCTCCACGGCGCGATGGTCAGCGAAAGCCATGAGGACGCCGAGGGCGAGTTTCTGGCGCGGCTGCGCCGCCGGCTCGGACCTGAGGTGCCGGTGGTCGTCACCCTCGATCTGCACGCCAATGTGACGACGGCGCATGGCCGACAATGCGAATGCGCTGATCGCCTATCGCACCTATCCGCATATCGACCAGTACGAGCGGGCCTGGCAGGGCGCCGAATTATTGCAGCGGGCAATGCAGGGCGAGATCCGGCCGAAGACCGTAATCGCCCGCCGGCCGATGCTCTACGGGCTCGACCACGGCCGCACCCAGCGCGGACCGATGGCCGAGCTGATCGCCCGCGGCGAGGCGCTCGAGCAGAGCGGCGAGGCGCTGGTGGTCAGCATCTGCGCCGGGTTCAGCCGCGCCAATATCCACGATGTCGGCCCGTCGGTGACCGTCACAGTAGACGGCGACACTGGGCGGGGGCAGGCGATTGCCGAAGAGTTCATGGACTACGCCTGGGAAACACGCGGTTTCACGACGGTCAAATTGCTGCCGATTGCCGAGGCAGTTGCGCTGGCGCGGCAAGGCACCCCGGGCGACAAGCCACTGGTTGTCGCCGACTACACCGATAATCCTGGCGGAGGCGGCTACGGGGACGCGACCGCTTTTTTAAAGGGCCTGGTCGAAGCAGGCGTCGAAAGCGTCGCATTCCATGCCATTTGCGACCCCGAAGCGGTGCAGGACGGCATGCGCGCCGGGGTCGGAACTAAAACCACTTTGACCCTCGGCGGCAAGACCGACCCATCGATGGGCGGCGGCCCGCTCTCCCTCCAAGGTGAGGTCGTCTGCCTGACCAACGGCCGGTTTATCGCCTATGGTCCGATGGGCGGCGGCATCGAGCGCAATTACGGCCCCTCGATGGTGTTCCGCGTCGGCGGCATCGACATCGTCGTGATCACCAATAACGGTCAGGCCGTCGATCTCGGCCAGTTCACCTCGCTCGGCATCGACCCGACCCGCTACCGCACCGTCGCCGTCAAGTCGATGCAGCATTTCCGCGCCGCCTTCGAGCCAATCGCCCGCGAAGTCGTCCTCGTCGACACCGGAGCGCTGTGTTCGGAGATCTACACCCCCGAGCTCTTCACCAAAGTTCGACGCCCAATCTGGCCCCTCGACCCGATCCCCGTCCCGCGCGCGCCGTAGGAGCCCGGTCGCTTTATTCCTCGGGCATTCCGGCCTTGCGCAGACCGGCGAAGAGAGTGGTTTCGAACAAGGCGCGGATCTTCGGCACCCCGAAATATTGGGCGGCGTTCAAGCGGGCGATGCTCGAATAACGACCGTCGCCGCTCAGCCTGCGGGCTTCGGCGAGTTCGACGGCGGCGCGTTCGGTCTCGCCTTTGAGGGCATAGGCGGAGGCGAGATAGGCGTGAACGTAGCGGCAGTGCCGGATTGGCGCTGCGCGCCTTTTCGAGCCAGACGATCGCCTCGTCGGTGCGCGATTGCAGCAGATGCACGTGCCCAATCCGGAAATACCATAATGCCGATCTGGGGATCGCGGGGGCTGAGGCGGATGGCTTGCTCCACGAGCGGGATCGCCTCCTCGATTGACCCGGTCAAGAACTTGCACCAGCCGAGAGCGGCTAATGCGACCGACCGCAGTTGCGATTGAACGCGAGCACCGTCTCGTATTCGGGAATGGCTTCCTCGAATCGGCGCTGCGCGCGCAGCACCTGGCCTTTGGCGAAATGCGCAAGCGGGCTGCGGGGCGATGCCGCCAAGGCTTGCCCGGCCAGCTCTTCCGCGCGTGCGATGTCGGCCGCGGCCGAGTCGGTCATATTCATCGAGCACGCGGTCCGCGAGCGCATTCGCCAACAAGCTCTGCGCCTCGACGGACCGCGGATCGAGCGCCAACGCGCGCTCGAACAGGCTGATCGCCTCCGCGAGAGCTGTCACGCGATTGCGGCTTCGAGCATTGCGGCGCGTCCCCGGAGAATGTAGTCCAGCGCATCGGGATGCTCGGTTGGTCGAGCGGCCTCCGCGGCGATCAGCTCGAGGTTGAGCGCGACCGCGATCCGGCTCGTGATCTCGTTTTGCAGGGCGAACAGATCGCCCATGTCGCGGTCGAACCGCTCGGCCCACAGATGCGCGTCGGTCTCGGCATCGATCAGCTGGGCGTTGACGCGGACCTGGTTGCCCGACCGCCGGACGCTCCCTTCCAGCACATAGCGCACGCCCAGCTCGCGGCCGATCTGCTTCGTGTCGACCGGCTTGTCCTCGATAGGTGAACGCGGTATTGCGCGAGATCACGAACATGTCCGCGATCCGCGACAGATCGGTCGTCAGATCCTCGGTGATCCCGTCGGCGAAATATTGCTGCTCCGGGTCGTTGCTGAGATTGGCGAAGGGCAGCACGACGATCGACAGGCGTGGCGCGAGCGGCGGGCTGGCGAGATCGAGCGTGACGCGGGCGGCGCGCTCGATGCCGGCAGATCGGCGACGGCTTCGGGGCGCAACGCATAGACCCGCACCGGCCGCGCGATGTTCTTGACGCTCTGCTCGCCCCGATCCTCGAACGGGTAGGGCAGCTTGTCGCGGATCTGGTCGCGCACCGTCCGGAGACGCAGATGCCCGCCGGGCTCGGCGAGCGCTTCCAGGCGCGCCGCGACATTGACGCCGTCGCCGAAGATGTCGCCGCCCTCGGCGATGACGTCGCCGAGATTGATGCCGATGCGAAACCTGATGCGCCGCTCGTCGGGCGCCTCGGGCTCGCGGTCGATCATCCCGCGCTGCACCTCAGCGGCGCAGCGCACCGCGTCGACAACGCTCGGCGAATTCCGCCAGCATGCCGTCGCCGGTGTTCTTGACGATGCGGCCCTGATGCTCCTCGATCTTCGGATCGACGAGCTGTCGGCGAATGCGCCTTCAGACGTTCGTGCGTGCCTTCCTCGTCCGCGCCCATCAGGCGCGAATAGCCGGCCACATCGGCGGCGAGGATCGCGGCGAGACGGCGGGTCGAGGCCATGGCTGCGGCAGCCCACGCTGCTCCGGGTTATCGTTAAGCACATTATATCAGACAACCCACGCGCGCCGCATATTCGAGCGAGCGCCTCAAACTGCGCTAAACGGATTGAGCAACCTCGACCCTCAGCGGGTGGAAGGGGCGCAGATTGAGGGTTCCCATTGCCGGGTTTGCGGTATCGACAACCATATGATCGCCATAATCGCATTGTATTCTCACCGCATCGAGTGCCTCTGAGCGGGCGCGAAAATCATCGAATGGAGTTGGCGATGCCTGATCTCGACCTGATAAAACAGGCGGAACAGGTGTGCGGGACGGGCGCGCGGTTGCCAAGGGCCGCTCCGGCAATCCCGACGGCGGGCAGCGCGTCTGCCGCGACCACGGTAACCGCGTCGCCCTCCTTCGCCTGGCGTCTTCCGGCGTCGCCGGCTATGTGACGTCGAGGCCGAGATCGAGGATTGGGGCGCTGTGCGTGATCCAGCCGCTGGAAATCAGATCGACGCCAGTAGCGGCGATGATCGGGGCAGTCTCAAGGTTGATCCGCCCGGAGGCTTCGGTAATGGCGCGGGCCAGGCCGTCGATCTCCGCCAGTTCACCTCGCTCGGCATCGACCCGGCCCGCTACCGCACCATCGCGGTCACGTCCGATGCAGCATTTCCGCGCCGCCTTCGAGCCGATCGCCCGCGCGGTCGTCCTCGTCGATACCGGCGCGCTCTGCTCGGAAATCTACACTCCGGAACTCTTCACCAAAGTCCGCCGCCCAGTCTGGCTCCTTGACCCGACCCCCATTCCAACGCTCCATGAAGGGGCCGAACGGTCGTAAAATTGTTGCCCCTTGCAACCGCCGCTCGGACTTTTCCCATTCAGCTGCGGCCGCAGGCTTTGCGGCCGAGCTCCAGCGCGGCGTAGGAATAGACCGGCGCCGGCATCAGATAGCGGAAGCCCTTCTCCAGTAAGGCTTCGACATTCTTGGTGTCGACATGCGGGTGTCCGCAAGGGACATTGTATTGTTTGCAGATCGCCAGAATCTCGTCCATTGCCGCAGCCACAGTCGGATGGTCGTATTGCCGCGGGAAGCCGAGGTCCTGCGACAGATCGCCTTCGCCGATGATCACGACCCCGATCCCCGGAACCTCCTCGAGCATTTTCGGCAAGTTTTTGATCGCGCGCACTTCTTCGCACATGATGGCGACCAGTATTTCGCCCTGCGGGTTGAGCGGCCAGACATCGGCGCGGGCATAATATTCCTGCTGCGACAGCCCCCAATAGCGCGCCGCCGCCGCGGGCGCATCGCCTCGCTGACCCGCCGGCTCGAAATATTGCGCCGAGCGGGGCCGCGGATAACGGCAGGCGGTGACCGCGTTGCGCGCTTCGTCGACGGTGCTGACATGCGGCCAGACAATGCCGTAGACGCCTTGGTCCAAGACCTGCTTGGCGACCCACTGGCTCGCCTCGCCGCCATTGGGCGGGATGCGCACGAACGGCGTCACCGCCGGAGCCAGCGTCCCTCTTTGCAGGATCTGCCGGCGGTCCAGCATGTATTGCAGGCAGTCGCGCAAGGCGCGGATGTCATATGGACGATGCTCCATTTCAAAGACCACGCCATCGTATGGCGCAGTATTCATCGCCTGCGCCACCCCGATTTCGGCAGCGCAAAAGCTGACGAAGGCGGGCTTGCCCTGCTCCAACGCGGCGATCACGCCATTGAGACGCGGTGTATCGGCCATTGTCGTCTCCCTCCCGAGAATAAATCAGCGCATGTCCGCAGTCTGCCGAGCGTTAAACCGGGGCTCGCGGCGAGCCCCCAGCCCTGGGGCCGGCGGACTTTCGATCTCATATTGGCCAATCGATCGGGCTTCGGCAATCAGGGCTTCGACCGCGGCGAAATGATCTTGCCAGCTCGGCGCCCTCCAGTCCGAAAGCCGACGGAGCTGGGCGGCGCGGCGCGGCGACGCCGGCAGCGCATAATCGATGACGGCGCTGCGCCAACCGAGCCCGTCGAGCGGATCGAGGTACTCCGGCACGTCCCCGCCATTCTCGCGGAAGGCGGCGAGATTGCTGCACAGGACGGGGACCCCGAGAGCCAGCGCCTCGACCATCGGAAACCCGAACCCTTCGGCAAAGGATGGCAGCAGCAATGCTCGGGCGCCCTCGACGAGGCGCGCCGCCTCGTCATCCGGCACGTTGGTCGCGTTCGAAGACGACGCCGCGCAGTGCCGGGCAGCGTTCGAGCATGTCGATCGCGTTTTCGGTTTCCCAGCCGCGTTGCCCGATCAGCACGAGACGTGGCGCGGCATCGCCCAGTTCGTCCTGCCAGCTGGCGCCACAGATTGAGCAGCAGAAGATGGTTCTTGCGCGCCTCGATGGTCCCGACGCACACGAAATAGGGCGGCCTCACGGGTGGCGGCTCGGCCGGCAACGCCGACCGGTAAATCGACGCCGAACGGCGCGACCACGACGGGCGGGGCTCGGCCGGCACGCGCCAGATAGGGCGCAAATCCTTCGCGCGTCACGATCGAGTTGACGATAACTGCGTCGGCCAGCGCCGCGGCAGTCTCGATCCGCTTGCGGTGCTTGTCGTTTTGGCCGGGCAGCGCGTATTCGGGGAATTCGATCGGGATCAGATCGTGGATAAGACAGACGAAGCACGCCCCAACTTGTCGCTTCAGGCGGGCGATGGCGCGGCGCTTTTCGAGATGGTGATGCGAGACGAGCATATAGACCACGCGGCCGGTTCCAGAACGGCATCGCGGGTGCAGGGCGCGTTCTCCGCGCCAGAGGGCGGCGGTGTGGAGCGTTCGCGCCAGCCGCTTCGCCTGCGCAATCCGCTGCGACGAGCCGGCCTCCCGCCATGTCTCGGCAAGCACCTGGAGGTACTCCTTGGCAACCGCCTCCGGCAACGTGCCGAAACCACCCAAAGGCGTCATCATCGTAAAGGAAAGAGGTGTGCGGCCGGCAATCAGATGCTCGGCATAGGCGAGCTCGACCCGGTCGATCCCCGTCGGTGTCTCCCGCCCGGCGCGCGAGACCAGCCGAGACAAGTCGAACAGGATCACGCCGCGCCCCGCATGCCGTGAACAAAGTCTCGAACACCGTCCTCCAAAGAGTGAAACGGCTCGCCGAATCCGGCGGCGCGCAGTTTCGAGATATCGGCTTGTGTGAAGTATTGATACTTGTCGCGCAACTCGGCGGGAGTGTCGACGAACCGGACTTTCGGCGGACGTCCGACCGCCGCGGCGACCGCACCGACGAGGTCGAGAAAGCTCCGTGCGACACCGGTTCCGACATTGAACAGACCCGTGACCTTCGGGTTCTGCAACAGCCAGTCAACCGTCGCGACGCAGTCGTTTACATAAACAAAATCCCGCAACTGCCCGCCATCCCGATAGGCGGGGTTGTGCGACCTGAAAAGCGTGACAGTGCCGCCGGCCTCGATTATCGGGCAGACCTTGCCGACAACCGACTGCATGTCGCCCTTATGGGCCTCGTTCGGGCCATATACATTGAAGAATTTGAGCCCGGCCCATTGCGGGGGGCTGGGCCGTCCCAGCACCACGTCCTCGACCACTCGCCGATCCACGACATGCTTGCTCCAGCCATAGGCATTGAGCGGGTGCAGCGCAGCCAGGGCCGCAGGGCTCTGGTCGTCGCTGAAGCCGGCGCTGCCATCGCCGTAGGTCGCAGCAGAGGAAGCATAGATAAAACGGGTCGCGTTGGCGGCGCACCACTCCCAAAGGTCGAGCGTCAGGCGAATATTGTTGGCTACGAACCGGTCGATATCGGTTTCGGTCGTCGAGGATATCGCCGCCATGTGCACGATAGCCGCCACTTTGCCGCTATGCAGTTCGAGCCACTCGGACAGCGTTTCGGGTCGGACGAGGTCATAAAGCGGAGCCGCGGCGATGTTGCGCCACTTGTCACCGGATCCGCAACGATCCGAGATCACAATGCGCAAACCAAGCTCGGCCAGATGGCTGACGATATGGGAACCGATAAAGCCGGCGCCGCCGGTAACGACGACCAGGTCGTCGCCGGACAAGCTCTGCACCCTCGGCATGGCGTCCTTTCAAAAGGGTCGCGCTCGATCGCTTTATATGCCGAAATCGAGCGCTACGGTGCTGCGTTCTTGACGACGATGCCGGTGATGACAGGTCCGGTCAGGGTATTCAAAAGCGTGAAGAATTTCTGCAGCTCGTTTAGCCGCGCGTTGGCGACGTAGATTATGTCCTTGTCTTCGACGGGAAACCGCTGAGCAAGGAAATAGGAGTTCGCGTCGCTCATATCGAGGCGGTAAACGACCGGCGAGGTTCGATCAGGACCGGTGCGCCAACTGGGGAGCATTCAACCCGGCGACGACGGCCGGCGGCTCGAAGCGGAAAAGAAATACTCCCGTCGGATCCGAGCGCAGATCTTGCAAACCACCGGCTTTGGCGAGCGCTTCGACCAAGGTAATCCGCTCTGCATTGAAGGTGATCTGGGCATTCTGCCCGGTCGCGCCGAGCACCGAGTAGGTCTGCGGCACACGAACCAGGGTCAACACGTCGCCCGGCTGTGCGTAGATGTTCTCGGCCGGGTCCGACACGAGCCGTTCCATTGGCATCGTCACCGTGACGCCGTCTCGGGAAAGCCGCACGAAGGTGTCATAGACAGTAGCTTTCGTGCCGCCGGCGAGGGCAATCAGGTCCAGCATCCGATCACCGTTGACCGAGAGCGGCACCCGCGCGCCGTTGACCACCTCCCCCGACACGGTCGCGGCGTAGGTCACGCTCTTCGCAATTGTTACAATGACCTGCGGCTCGATGGCCTTCTCGGCGAGGCGCCGCTCGATTTCGTGCTGGACTTCCACGGTTGTCCGCCCGGCGACCGGAACCCGCCCGGCAAACGGCACGCTGATCCCGCCGTCCCGATCGACGACCTGTTCGGGAATCGTCACACTGCGCGAGCCGGCCGAAACGTGATCGGTCGGCGACGTCCCGAACAGGCCGCCGCCCGCTGCTTCCCAGATCGAAACGGAAAGCGTGTCACCGATCCCGATCTTCGGCGCGGTCGACTTGCCATATTTCCCGAAGCGGGTTCGAAAGCTCGCCTCCGGCTGTGCCAATAGTGTCGCAACGACCCCGGAATTTACATCGACGACATCGTAGCGGATCTGATTCTCCTGCACCCCTCGGTCGATCACCTCGCCAGCCGTCGGACCGGAGGTCGGCAGGTATGCACAGCCGACCAGTGCGGCGCCGCTGAGGCAAACGAGCAGTACGGCAGACTTCATCGATACGGTACGGTTTATATTCGGTCCAATATTCTACTGATACGAGGATCAGGGCAAGCCTAGCGACCGATCACCGCTGTTGGATCAAGCTCCTCTTTCCGAGGCCCGATCGAGTGACGGGGTGCGACTAAGGACTAGACGAGTTGAAGCTGGTTTGCGATCAGCCGCGATGCATAGACGCCCATCCACCCGTTCGGGTCGAGCCAGCCCTTTTCGTTGCGCGGCGGCCGAATAGCCCGGATATGGGCATCCGTGATTTCGGACAGATCGTTGATCGGACGGGGCGGGTCAAATTCGGTCGACCAGAAAAATCGTGCCGCGCCGCCTACCTGATGTTTGGCAACCAGACAATTCGGCGCGCCTCCTGCCCGGTTGTACAGCCCGACTGCGGAGTAGGCCTCCCGATGATTCACCATCATTACCCCTTCCGTTCCCGGAAAGGCGTATTTCATGGCCGAAAACCACCGGCACAGCGCAGCCAACTCCTCTACGGTGAATTCGTAGCTGGTTGCCGAACACGCTTTATCTGCCGCCGATCGGACCCCCCTCACCGTCAGCGGGAATGGCACAACGTTCGTCTGCTTCGACACTTTGTCCCCTCGACCACTCTTAGGTCGCATTTCGTGCAACCATGCTCCCCCGAACGCGGCCACCTCGTGCCGACCTCCGATCGCGTCCCCTATTCCCTTTCCGCGACGAACGGGAAAGGCGAACGCTTGCAGACTACTTGTCGCTTCAAGACCGATACAGCACACAGGCCAAATTCGCTCCCTAAATACTATCCGCAGACCGTTTAGAGTCAATCGAGGCCACCTGCACTTTAGGGAATTTCAACGAGGTGTGTCACCTCAGCCACAGTGGCAAAATGGCGACAGCTTTTAAACTTGTGGTTTGGGGCTGCTGATTGCCGCCCGACCGCTCGACATCGATCTCAAAACCGACCGATCCGCTATTCCACCCGCAAAGGGGCTCCCCGCGCGAAGTTGACGTCACGGACGAGGCCCCGATATAAGTCTCGTCCTTCCGTCACGGCGAATTGCATGGCTAATCACAAATCAGCGGAAAAGCGCATCCGGCAGACGGCCAAGCGTACGGCCATCAATCGCGCTCGGGTGGGCCGCGTCCGCACCTTTGTCAAAAAGGTCGAGACGGCGATCGCAACGGGCGACAAGGAGACGGCCGAGTCGGCCCTCCGGCTGGCGCAGCCCGAGCTGCATCGGGCGATAACCAAGGGCGTGCTCCACAAGAACACGGTCTCGCGCAAGTTGTCGCGGCTGGCGGCGCGGATCAACGCGCTCTGACCAGAGATCGCGCCGATCGTTTCCGCGGCGGAATGTCGCAGGTGAGGCCCGACCAGGGTTTCTTAGGCGAACGAACCGCCAGCGCTTACGGCGGAAAAAATATTTCTCATGTTCCTTCTTCGATCCCATTGCCACTAATCCGCCACATAGGTAAACTTTCAAATAACGGTACCCAGAAGTACGGCTGTGCCGTGTAAATGGCGATGAAACGTCAATAAAACGTCAAGATGTTGACGATCGAGCCGACCGTAATAAGCGACAGGGAGGGCGTCTCTTCCCGTATTGAGTAGTATGGCAGAACCACGATGTGCGCCTCTGCAGGATGAAATATTGCCGGCGGGCGACCGGAATTGCGTCTGTTCTATAGATGGGGGGTAGGGGGTGGCGCAAGCAATTCAAGAAGATGCGACCAACACGATGACAGCGCACGAGGCGGAGTGGATTGGTGTTCTCAGTCAGCTCAGGGCGGAAGTTGGCGAGCACGCCTTTCGCAACTGGCTGCAACCGATGAACCTGGAAAACGTCGACAGCGGACAGGCCACCATCGCTGCACCCACACGTTTTTTGCGCGACTGGGTGGCAACCCATTATGCGGATAGGCTTCTCGCGCTGTGGCGGGCGGAGAACGAGCAAGTAAAGCGCCTTTCGGTCGTCGTCGGCATGCCTTTGAGTCCCCTAAACGGAAACCATTTCGCCGGCCCGGATGATGATGCGGAAGCACCTCCGGCCTCGCCTGCCCTCGCCGGACCCGCGTTGCCGCTCGAAATCGGTGACGAAAAGGCGCAGCTCTTGGCTCTTGATCACCGCTTCGTTTTCGAGAATTTCGTCGTCGGCAAGCCCAACGAACTCGCCCACGCCGCGGCGCGGCGCGTCGCCGAAGCTTGCGCGTGCCCGGGTAACCCGGTGCCGTTCAATCCGCTGTTTCTGTATGGCGGGGTCGGGCTCGGCAAGACACATCTGATGCACGCCGTGGCCTGGCACGTCCGCAAGCATGCCTGCGGCCGAAAGATAATCTATCTTTCGGCCGAAAAGTTCATGTACCAGTTCATTCGAGCATTGCGCTTCAAATCGACCATGGACTTCAAGGAACAATTTCGCTCGGTCGATCTCTTGATGATCGATGACGTGCAATTCATCATCGGCAAGGAATCGACCCAGGAGGAATTCTTCCACACCTTTAATGCTTTGGTCGACGAGAACCGCCAAATCGTAATATCGGCCGACAAATCGCCCTCCGACCTCGAAGGCATGGAAGAGCGCATGCGCTCGCGTCTCGGCTGGGGGCTCGTCGCTGATCTGCACCCGACCACTTATGAATTGCGCCTCGGAATATTGCAGTCAAAAGCCGAGCAGGGCGGCCTGCGGATTCCGCCAAAGGTGATGGAATTTCTTGCCCATAAGATCGCCTCGAATGTCCGGGAGCTCGAGGGGGCTTTGAACCGAATCGCCGCTCAGGTTCAGCTGGTCGGGCGCGATATCACTCTGGAGAGCATTCAGGAGGTGCTGCACGATCTGCTCCGCTCGAACGAGCGGCGAGTGACGATTGACGAGATCCAAAAGAAGGTCGCCGAGCACTTCAATATCAAATTAGGCGAGATGACCTCCGATCGCCGGGCCCGCGCCGTTGCCCGCCCGCGTCAGGTCGCGATGTATCTGGCCAAGCAGCTGACGACGCGATCGCTGCCGCAAATCGGTCGCAAGTTCGGCGGCCGTGATCACACCACCGTCATGCACGCGGTGCGCAAGATCGAAGAGCTGACGCGCACCGACCCGTCGCTCGCCGAGGATGTCGAGCTGTTGCGCCGGATGCTGCAGGGCTGAGCCCCCTAGGGCTGAACGCCCATAAGGCGTCCGCGGCAAAACCGCTTGCTGAGGCGGGTGGCCGATCGTGTTATAGTGCTGTCCCGTCGAGCCGGAATGACACGGCGGGGGCACTGACCGTCCCTCTGGGCATGACCCGAGGCCGGCGGGGGCCGGGTCGGCAACTCTTGTGTAGTCAACATGAAACTGACCATCGAACGGGCGGCCTTCCTGAAGGCGCTGGGCCATGTGCAAAGTGTCGTCGAACGGCGGACGACGATCCCGATACTGTCGAACGTATTGCTGCGCGCCGAGCCGGGCAGGCTCGCGCTGAGCGCGACCGATATGGATCTCGAGATCGTCGAGCGCGTTCCGGCCCAAATCGAACGTGAGGGCCGGACCACTGCACCGGCCCACACCTTTTACGACATCGTCCGCAAGCTGCGCGACGGCGCGCAGATCGAGATCGAGACGAGCGGCGAGCGCAACGCCATCGAGCTGCGCTCCGGCCGCTCGACGTTTACCCTCGCCTGTCTCCCCCCGGAGGACTATCCGCTGATGGCGAGCGGCGAGCTGCCGTACAACTTCTCGCTGTCGGCGACCGAGCTTCGAACTTTGATCGACCGCACCCGATTCGCGATTTCGACCGAGGAGACCCGCTATTATCTGAACGGCATCTATCTCCACGCGACCAAAGCCGACGAAGTGCCGGTCATTCGCGCGGTCGCCACGGACGGGCACCGGCTCGCCCGGATGGAAATGGTCCTGCCGGAGGGCGCCGCCGGCATGCCGGGCATCATCATCCCGCGCAAGACGGTGCTCGAGCTGAGAAAGCTCGTCGAGGAGAGCGAGGACGAGGTGCAGATCGGGCTCGGCGACACAAAGATCCGCCTGGCCATCGGCGAGGCCGCGCTGACTTCGAAATTGATCGACGGCACATTCCCCGACTACGACCGCGTGATCCCGTCGAACAACGACAAGACGCTCGAGGTCAATCGGAAAGACTTCGCCGAAGCGGTCGACCGCGTATCGACGATTTCGACAGAGAAGAGTCGGGCGGTCAAGCTGAAGATCGAACACGGCAGTCTGGAAATCTCGGCAACCAGTCCCGAAAACGGCAAGGCTGAAGAGGAGCTTGAAGCCCGTTATTCCACCGCTCCGCTCGAAATTGGTTTTAATTCACGTTACTTGTTGGACATCGCCGATCAAATCCAGGGAGAGGGCATACAATTTGAGCTGTCTGACGCTGGCTCACCGACCATAGTGCGCGACAGCGACGATCGCAGTGCCCTCTACGTGCTGATGCCGATGCGGGTGTGAGTTGACTATCGGCGATGTTACCCTCACCCACCAAGCCCTTTGGGCTTGGCCTCCCTCTCCCGCATCGCGGGAGAGGGTGCCGAGCGCAGCGAGGCGGGTGAGGGTTCACGCCCCGTCCTCTGCCCCGCCAGTCGCGCGGAATGCTCGCAAACAGGTGCCCTCCACCCCATATATTTCTCATGTTTGCCGAGGCACAGCAAGCCCGGGACGATGCCGGTGCCGCGGCAGATCGCGTCGGTGTGACCCGACTCGTGGCGACTAATTTTCGCAATTATCGCGAGGCGAGGCTCACCGTCGCGACCGCACCGGTGGTATTGACCGGACCCAATGGCGCCGGCAAGACGAACCTCCTGGAGGCCGTGTCGTTTCTCGCCCCTGGCCGCGGATTGCGCGCGGCCAAGCTGGCCGAAATCGATCGGCGGCCCCGGCGGGGTCAGGATGATGCGACCGGCGGCTGGGCTGTCGCCGCGGTCGTCGCGACCCGCCGCGGCACCCTGCGCATCGGCACCGGGCGCGACCCGACGGCAGGTGAGCGGCGGGTCGTGCGGATCGATGGCGAGCCGGTGCGCGGCCAGGCGGCGCTCGGCGAGCGACTGGGCGTTTTATGGCTGACCCCGCCGATGGACCGTATTTTTGTCGAAGGTCCGGGCGGACGGCGGCGTTTTCTCGACCGGCTCGTGCTCGGTCTCGACCCGGCGCACGGGTCGCGTGTCGTGGCCTATGAACAAGCATTGCGCGAGCGCTCGCGGCTGCTGCGCGACGGCCCGAAAGACCCGGCGTGGCTGACCGCCCTTGAAGAGGTCATGGCCGAACAGGGCGTGGCGGTCGCGGCGGGGCGCCGCGAGGCCGTGCAACGGCTCGACGGTGCCTGCGCCGAGGCCGAAGGCCCATTTCCGCGCGCCCGGCTGGTTCTCGCCGGCACGGTCGAGAAGTGGCTCGAAGCGGTGCCCGCGCTGGCCGTCGAAGCGAAGTTCGCCTCGGCGCTCGCCGGCAATCGGCAGAGCGATTCGCAGGCCGGCGGCGCGCTGATCGGACCGCATCGCTCCGACCTGCATGTCAGTTTGGCCGAGAGCGGAATTGCCGCCGAGCTGGCCTCGACCGGCGAGCAGAAAGCGTTGCTTATTTCCGTCCTCCTCGCTCACGCGAGGTTGCAGCAGGCGGTGCGCGGTGAGCCGCCTTTGCTGCTGCTCGACGAAATTGCCGCACATCTCGATGCGAGCCGGCGTGCGGCATTGTTCGATGCGTTGTTGCGGCTCGACAGCCAAGCTTGGCTGACCGGCACCGACGAGGCGCTGTTCGCGCCATTGCGGCACGAGGCCCAGTTTCTCTCGGTGCGCGATGGGCAGCTAGCCGCGAGCTTCTGACCCCTCAAAACTTCGAATAAGGACGACATGGCGAACATCTCCGCATCCGACCCCCTCGGTCCTGCCGCAGACAAGCGCGCGGCCAGCACCGGTTTGCCGCCGGGTAAGATTGCTGACAACCCGAGCGAGAACGGCGCCGCCGCCAATGGCGAGGATGCGATCTATAACGAACAATCGATCGAGGTCCTGCGCGGGCTCGATGCGGTGCGCAAGCGGCCGGGTATGTATATCGGCGACACCGATGACGGCTCCGGGCTGCACCATATGGTCTACGAAGTCGTCGACAATGCAATCGACGAGGCGCTCGGCGGCTATTGCGACACCGTCACGGTGACATTGAACGCCGACGGCTCGTGCACCGTGACCGACAACGGCCGCGGCATTCCGGTCGGCATTCACGACGAGGAGGGGGTGTCAGCCGCTGAGGTCATCATGACCCACCTGCACGCCGGCGGGAAATTCAATCAGAACGCGTACAAGGTGTCGGGCGGCCTGCACGGGGTCGGCGTCTCGGTCGTCAACGGCCTGTCCGCCCGCCTCGATCTGCGTGTCTTCCGTGGCGGATCGGAATGGTTCATGCGGTTCCGCGACGGCGTGCCCGAGGCGCCTCTCGCCGAAATAGGACCCGTGCCAGCCTCGCCCGCGGGGTCGAACCGCGAGGGTCACACCACCGGTACCGAGATCACCTTCCTGCCGAGCACCGAGACCTTCAGCAAAACCGAATTCGACTTTACGACCCTCGAGCACCGGCTACGCGAGCTCGCCTTTCTGAACAGCGGCGTGACCTTGGTGCTGAGCGATCTTCGAGGGGTCGAGCCGAAGACCGTCACGTTGCATTTCGACGGCGGGCTCGAGGCCTTTGTCCGCTATCTCGACCGCTCGAAGCAGGCACTCCATTCGTCGCCGATCGTGATCCGCGGCGAGCGCGACGGCGTCATGCTCGAGGTCGCGATGGAGTGGACCGACAGCTACCACGAGACGATGTTCTGCTTTACCAACAACATCCCGCAACGCGACGGAGGCACGCATCTGGCCGGCTTTCGCGCGGCGTTGACCCGAACCGTCAACGCCTACGCCAACGACAGTGGCATCGCGAAGAAGGAGAAGGTCGCGCTGACGGGCGAGGACATGCGCGAGGGCCTGACCTGTATCCTATCGGCCAAGGTGCCGGACCCGAAATTTTCGTCGCAGACCAAGGACAAGCTGGTCTCCTCAGAGGTTCGGCCGGTCATCGAAGGCATTGTCGCCGACAAATTGACGCAATGGTTCGAGGAGCACCCGGCCGACGCCAAAAAGGTCGTCGCCAAGGTCGTCGAGGCCGCGGCGGCGCGCGAAGCGGCGCGCAAAGCGCGCGATTTGACCCGGCGCAAGGGGGCGCTCGACATCGCCAATCTGCCGGGCAAGCTCGCCGACTGCCAAGAGCGCGACCCGGCGAAGAGCGAGCTCTTCATCGTCGAGGGCGACAGCGCCGGCGGCTCGGCCAAGCAGGGCCGCGACCGGCGCTTTCAGGCGATCCTGCCCCTCAAAGGCAAGATCCTCAACGTCGAGCGGGCACGCTTCGACAAGATGCTGGGCTCGGCCGAGATCGGCACGCTGATCGCCGCGCTCGGCACCGGGATCGGCACCGAGGATTTCGACGCCGCAAAGGCGCGCTATCACCGCATCATCATCATGACCGACGCCGATGTCGACGGCAGCCACATCCGCACCCTGTTGCTGACCTTCTTCTTCCGCCAGATGGCGAGCCTCATCGACAAAGGGTTTCTCTATATCGCCCAGCCGCCGCTCTATCGGCTGCAGCGCGGCAATGCCAAGGCGGTTTATCTGAAGGACGATGCGGCGCTCGAAGCCTATTGCATCGATGCGGCACTCCGGGATTCGGTCTTCACGCAGCATGACGGGGTGGAGCGCGCCGGCAACGATTTGCGCGACCTGTTGGAGCAGGCGCGGGTCCACCGCCGCTGGCTGCAGCCGCTCGCCGGCAAGGCCGGCAGCATGGAGGTCATCGAGCAGGCGGCGATCGCCGGGGCGTTGTCGGCGGGGTTGCTCGCCGACCCGAACCGCGCGATCGAGGCCGCCCATGCGACCGCCGAGCGGCTCAACCGCCTCGCCCCGGAGCACGAGCGCAATTGGCAAGGCGAGGTCATCGCCGGCGAAGGCTTGGTCTTTCGCCGCATCCGCCAGGGCGTCGACGAGCGGCGCCTCATCGACGCGGCCTTGCTGCGCAGCGCCGAGGCGCGCCGGCTCGACGCCGAGAATGCCCGGCTGCGCGAAGTCTACGATCGCTCCGGGACCCTAGCCGCGCGCGACAAGACCTGGCCGATCACCGGCCCCGTCAGCCTTGTCGAGGCGGTCATGGAACTGGGCCGCCGCGGTATCGACGTGCAACGCTACAAGGGGCTGGGCGAAATGAACCCGGACCAATTGTGGGAAACGACGCTCGACCCCGACATCCGCTCATTATTGCAGGTCAAGATCAGCCACGCCGACTCGGCTGAGGAAACCTTCTCGACCCTGATGGGCGATCTCGTCGAGCCCCGCCGCGACTTCATCCAAGCCAACGCCCTCAGCGTCGCCAACCTCGACGTGTGACCTGGCCGGCCTCAGTGTCTGGCTCACACATTTCATGTCAATTCTGGGGCGACAGAGAAAACAGCATTCTCCCTCTCCGCCCCTGGGGGCGGAGAGGGATTTCTCATCGGTCGGACGAGATGAGTGAATACGCTAGCTCGACGGCTTTGCGGGTCAAGGCTTGCGCTTCGCCGTCGAGCAGCAATTGCATAGCCTGGGTCGCACGTTCCCCCGTCGCGGGCGGCCGCCCGGCCGGGTTGCCGGACTGGCCCTTCTCGAAGGGCCGCCCGCAACCTCGCCCTCGCGGAGCAGACGAGATCGATGGCTGATATTTTGATGGAGAAGCAGCAAAAGCAGCACGTCCGCTTTGGGGAACCACTATACATTCACATCGATGATGATAGCACATTATATCTAAAATAGCAATAACGCGCTTTGGTAAGAGCCGGGGCTCACTTCTTCTTGGCTGCCCTTTGAGCGCGCGTTGCGGAGTTGGCCGCCACCGCGGCGCGGATGAGTTGCTTGAAGGCGGCTTCGTTGATCTTCTCCCCTTCGCGCAGGTCGATCGCACGCCTCGTGTTCCCTTCCAGGCTGGAATTGAAGAGCTTCTTCGGATCTTCGATGGAGGCTCCGCGGGCGAAGGTGAGCTTCACGACCTGCTTGTACGATTCCCCTGTGCAGACGATGCCGTCATGGGACCAGACGGGGGTTCCGGGGGATTTTGGCTTCTCCCATTTCCACTCCTCCTGGATGTCCGGGTCGGCATCGTGGATGAGCTGACGGAGATGAGAGAGGGTCTCTCCTCTCCAATCCCCCAGCTCTTCAATCCGCTTGGTGATGTTCGCCGAAGCGGCCTCGCCATTCCGACGACTTGTCGGCTTCATGTTCTCTGCGATCCGTCGTTTCGCCAGCCCTATGCGGGCAGGGGGAGTATAGCCCGGGGGACGGATTTACGACATCGTGCAAATGTCAAGACATTTGGACAGGACGGTCGCCGTATCGGAAGGCTGCTGACCGAAGAACCGGTATGCTAACCAGGGCTGGCAAGATGAACACGACGACCGAAGGCACGAATCTCAGGTTGAGGGCAAGGAAGGCCGTTAAGGTGGCCACGTAGCCGGCTCCCATGGAGGTGAGATGCGCAGCAAGCCAATTCGTCGCCGGATTACCCAGTTGGTACCATTGGCGCCAGGCCAGAGCCGTCCCGCCTAAGCCAAAGAAAACGCTGATGGCATCGCCGGATACAATGCCACGCTAGAAAAGCCAAACACTGATGAGGCCTGAAACCGAGCAGACGATTTTGTCCGCATTGACGGCTTATGATTCCGCCGGAAGCGGATTGCCCGCAGGCCCACGAAGATCAAGAACAATGTAAGGGCAGCGAGACCGACAAAGCGCGCGCTTCCCATCACCAACGCCAGCGCGAAGGCCGAAAAAGCAGCGACGGTCATGGACCAGGCGTAGATCATGCCCACCCGCCGGTGAAGACGGCTTCCCTTCCGGCTCAGCATCGGCAACGGACCGGAAATGAGAGCAATGGCGCCAGCCCCGATGTGAACCATCAACAGGCCATGAAAGGCAGACATCACTCACCTCTCGATCTTTACATCGGAAAGATTTTGTTTTTTGATGTCGTCGTCAACCAAAATCTTTCCAGCGGAAAGATAGGAGTTCATTAATGCCGGACAGCTACCACCATGGTGCGCTTCCCGCGGCGCTGTTGCAGGTCGCCGAAATCATCCTCGAACGCGACGGTCCGGACGGGCTGACTTTGCGCTCGGCGGCCCGAGCGGTCGGAGTGTCGCATACAGCGCCGGCACACCATTTTGGCGATCTCTCGGGATTACTGAGCGAGTTGGCTGCCGTCGGCTTCCTGCGTCTTGCGGATCAGCTGAACGCGGCTGCCCAGGCAGTCGGGAAAAGCTCCCGGCTCAAGGCCATCGGCAAATCCTACGTCCATTTCGCGCGGGCCCATCCGAACCTTTTCTTGCTGATGTTTCGTAGCAGGCGCCTCGATCGAAAGCGGCTTTCCCTTCAGCGAGCGTCCGAAGCCGCTTTTGCTGTGTTACGCGGCACGATTGAGCTTGAGGCGCAGCGGGAAGCCCGAGCCAGCTTGCAGAGCCATGCGAGATCGATTGCCGCTTGGTCACTGGTGCATGGCTTTGCGATGCTAATGATTGACGATCGGCTTCCAAGCAATTGCGCCAATCGACGATCTTCTACATTCCGTACTCTTCTCCGGGTACTGAGCAACAGAGCCGTTGCGAAGCGCTTGAGTCAACAGCTTTCGAGAATTTCGTCCCACTCGCCGAGGAGCATGGTCACGGTCAGGCGAATGACGGAACGGCTGCCAGTCCAACGCGGACTAGGAGCTTTACAATGTTTTGGCACGGCTGGAGAATGGTCGACCGGTGCAGAAGGAGACCTTCCACCAATATCACCCCGATTGGCAGCATCGTGCCAAGGCGCCATACGTGATCTTCGACGAGACGGCGAGCCATTGCAATATGCACGATCCGCATTGCGTTGCGGCCTGGGAAAAGGGCGCGGGCATTCCGGAAAAGTCCGCCGGACGGGCTCCGCAGAATTCCTGGACCCGCGGATATCAGCCGATGGAGCGCAAGCACTCACCCGGCCACGACGGACGCGGCCTGTTGACCAGCGAGGATTGAAACACGGCACATGCTCCTACCAGTTCACGTTGCCAGAGCACTTCCAGCAATCAACTGCTCGCCTTGGTACCATCACAGCAGACTATGAGGCGTTTGCTCGTCATTCCTGCCCCTCTCGGTGCATTCGCTGGCCCGTCGAGATTGTAGCCGGCCCGGTCCAAAGAAGTCTCATTCCTCACCTGTCACGGGATCTCGTAGACTGCGACTTCGTCGGCGATGCCGCGCAACGCGCGGCTCTGCGACACCGGTTTGAGCCCGCTGGTTTCGAGCCGGGCGGAGGCTTGCGGGTCGGTTACGACGGAGCGGGTTGCCAGGATCGTGCGCGAATCCGCGAGGCCCTGGACCCTCGCAGCAATATTTACGGTCGTCCCGAAATAATCCTGGCGGTCGTTGAGCACGACCGCGAGGCAAGGTCCTTCGTGGATCCCGATCTTCAGCAACAGATCCTCGCGGTTATGCCCGTTATTGAGATCGCGCATCGCCTCGCGCATCCGCAGCGCGGCGGCGACCGCGCGGTCGGGGGTCGGGAAGGTCGCCATGACAGCGTCGCCGATTGTCTTGACAATGGCGCCGGCTTCGGACGCGACAATCTCGTTGAGCACGCGGAAATGGGCTTTGACCAGATCGAAGGCGACCAGGTCGCCGACCCGCTCGTAAAGCTCCGTCGAGCCCTTGAGGTCGGTAAACAGGAAGGTCAAACTGGTGATCTTGAGCCGCTGCTCGACGTCGATCGTGTCGGTGCCATAGATGTCCCGGAAGACCTGGTTGGTCAGCAGCCGTTTCGCGGTCAGGAACGGTCGACGCTTGGCGAGCAGCTCGTGCAGCTTGTCTCCGGCAATCCACAGCCCCGGCAGGAGCCTGGTGTCGGTGCGGTTTTCCAAGGTGAGGCGCAACGGCCCCGGGCGCAGTGTCACGGTGCCGGTCGGAGCGCGCAATCTATCGAAGACGAGCGACAGGTTTTGCCGCTCGCGCGTCGGCTCGCCTTTGACGTCGAGGAACTGTGTCCCGTGCGTCACCGGGTCGATGACGATGACGAATTCGGCAGGCAGCTGCAGTGACAGCAGCGCCTTCTCGCCGGGTGGGAGCTCGATCTGGTCGAGAACGATCTCCTCGACCAGCTGCTCGAAATCACCCGGGACATCGATGCCCGAGCCCCAAAAGATCTGACGAAAATACTCGCTGAACGGAAGCTCGTGCGGATCGTGCGCGGCGATCCTGCGCACCCGGCGGCTGACCGTGAACGTGACCTCGACCATCTCGTCGAGCGTCGGCCGGTAGCCGGCCGCACACAGCGCGCAGTCGTATTCCTCCTTGTTGACGCTCTTCAATGTCGTGCTGGTATCGAGGACGCCGCCGCAGCCGGGGCACAGCACGTTCCATGACAGCTCGAAGAGGCCGAGGCGCGCAGCGTGCAGGAACGCGGTGACGGCGCGCTCCTCATCGACTCCGGCTCGGCGCGCAAAATCGATCACATTGACGCGGCAGAGGTCGCGATCCGGCGCGTCCCGCACCAGCTCCTCGATCGCCCCGGCAGCTTCGGGATCGGCCGACTGCCGCAACAGCGTGAACAAATTGCCGGCTTCGCTCATCTCACCGACTCCTAGGCCAATTCGGGTGGCTCGTCAGGGAATCTCGTAAACCGCCATTTCCTCGGCGACGCCGCGCAGCGCACGCTGATGCGGGACCGGATCGAGCCCGCTGGTTTCGAGCAGCTTGCAAGATCCGGGATGTTTGACGACCGACCCGGTCGCCAGGATCGAGCGCGAGTCGGCCAGACCCTGCACGCGCGCCGCGATGTTGACGGTGCGGCCGAAGTAGTCCTGGCGGTTGTCGAGAACGACGGCGAGGCAAGGTCCCTCGTGGATGCCGATCTTGAGCAGGAGCCCATCGCCGCGGCCCGCGTCTTTGAAGTCGCGCATCGCATCCCGCATGCGCAGCGCCGCGGCGAGGGCCCGATCGGGTGTCGAAAATGTCGCCATCACGGCATCGCCGCTGGTCTTGACCACAGCCCCGGCTTCGCCGGCAATGATGTCGTTGAGAAGCTGGAAATGCGACCGGACGAGGTCGAAGGCGACCAGGTCGCCCACCCGCTCGTAGAGCTCGGTGGACCCTCTGAGGTCGGTGAAGAGGAACGTCAGACTGGTGATCTTGAGACGCTGGTCGACATCGATCGTGTCGGCGCCGTAGAGATCGCGAAATACTTGGTTGGTCAGCAGCCGCTTTGCGCTGAGGAAAGGCTTGCGCCGGCTGAGGAGCTCATTGAGCCGGTCCGTCGCGACCCACAACCCGGGCAACACGCGCGTGTCGGTGCGGTTTTCAAGCGACAGGCGCAGCGGCCCCGGGCTCAGCTCGATCGTATCTGTTGCCGGAGTTACCTTATCGAAAAACAGCGAGAGGCTCTGGCGCTCGCGCGTCGGCTCGCCCGTGACCTGGAGGAATTGGGTCATATGGGTCACCGGGTCGAGAAGCATCACGAGTTTCGCCGGCAGTTGCAGCGAAAGCAGGGCTTTCTCTCCAGGCGGAAGCTCCACTGTGTCCAGGGTCACTTCCTCGATCACCTGATCGAGATTGTCCGGCAGATCGATCGCCGAACTCCAAAACACTTGGCGAAAGTACTCGACGAACGGAAGCTCGTTCGGATCATGCGCCGCAATCCGGCGCACCCGCCGGTTGACCGTGAACGTCACCTCGACGATTTCGTCCAGGATCGGCGCATAACCGGCCGCACACCAGGCGCAATGGTATTCCTCGCGGTTCACATTCCTCAACGTGGAGCCCGCGTCGAGCACGCCTCCACAGCTTGGGCACAGCACGTTCCACGAGAGCTCGAAGAGACCAAGGCGCGCGGCGTGCAAAAAAGCGGTGATCGATTTTTCTTCGTCGAGGCCTCTCTTCGCCGCGAAATCCAACACGTTGACCCGGCAGAGGTCGCGATCCGGCGCATCCCGCACCAGCTTTTCGATTGCACGGACGACGGCGGGATCTGCTGATTGCTGTAAAAGCGGAAACAGGTTTTTGGCTTCGCTCATTTTAAATCCTATCCCGCATTGTTGCGCGGAAGACCCCGAGACGCCTCGGGGATCGCACGCATCTCTTGCCGACCCGACGCAATCGCCTTGGCGCCGTCGCCGCCATGCCGTCGCCACTCGACATTAAATTTGGTTACGAATTGTGCGCGCGCCAGCTACCCTGCTGCCACCATTCTGTCAGCATTGTTGGGCGACAACGGCACATGAGACCCGCCGACCGGCTTTTTCAAATCATTCAGATCCTGCGGCGCACGCCCAAACCGATAACCGCCGACGCCCTCGCCGCCGAGCTCGAGACCTCCAAGCGGACCGTCTATCGCGACATCGCCGACCTCATCGGCCAGCGGGTGCCAATCAGGGGCGAGGCCGGCGTCGGTTACGTGCTGCAGCCGGGGCTGGACCTGCCCCCTCTTATGCTGACGCCCGACGAGATCGAAGCGGCCGTGCTGGGCGCCCAATGGGTGGCGCGCCATAGCGACGCGGAGCTGGCGCGGGCGGCCCAGGATCTGATCGCCAAGATCGGCGCCGTCGTGCCGGAACGGCTTCGGCCCTTTGTTTTCGAACCGGTGACCGAAACGCCGCCGGTGCGAGGCCTCGCGACCGATAGCCTCGATATGGCGCGGGTGCGAGCGCAGATCCATGCGGGCCGGAAGATCAGGCTGTTCTATCGCGACGAACAGGGCCGCGAGAGCGAGCGCATCATTTGGCCGGTTACGGTGGGGTACATGGAGACAGTTCGCCACCTGATCGCCTGGTGCGAACTGCGCCAGGGCTTTCGCAGCTTTCGGACCGACCGGGTGATTGCGGCGGGGTTCCTGGATGAGCGCTACCCCGAGCGGCCGAGCGCATTGCGGGCGAAATGGCGGCGAACGCTCGACGGCATCAAGGCGACGGACGCCTGAGGCCGCTATTCGCTCTCTTCGCATCGGGCATCGTTGCCGGGTGGTGCGCGGGATCGGGCGTGGTGCCGATCGACTACGAGATATTCAGCGCATGTGGCTGAAGGCAGGGTAGACAAATCCGCCGACCCTCACCCGCATCGCTGCGCTCGGCACCCTCTCCCGCAGGGTGTATGGACCGCAGGGCGAGAGAGGGGCTGCGAGCCCACAGCCGCAGAGCCCATCTCCCGCACTGCGGGAGACGGGGACCAAGCGCGCCAGCGCTTGGTGGGTGAGGGTGTCGGTGCGGCCCGAGGACAGGCTCCGGGCTTGGTGGGTGAGGGTAGTTGGGAGGGAGAGCTATGATGTCTGCGCATAGCCCTCTCCACTGCTAAGCCTCGGAGAGGCAAAAGATTTTGCTTGCCCGGGCGATTGAAGCCAAATACTCTGCGAGTCAGTCGCATTCGCTTGTCCAGCAACTTCCCTGGAAATCCCGTGGCATGCTTCGCTTCACCTATCTCTCGCTCGCCCTGCTTCCGGCAATGGGAACCAGCGTCGCGAAGACTGCGCGCTGTCACATCATCGTGAGCTAGGTGGGATGATTGAATAATCGGAGTACACGATGAGTCTTATCGCCCGGTTTGCGGCATTATTCATTCTCGCGTTTGCGGCGCCGGCCCTGGCGGATGACCCAACTTTCCCGATTCTATTGAAAAACAACCAGTTTGTTCCGAGCGAGGTTCAGATCCCCGCGGGCGTCAAGGTCAAGCTCGTGGTCCGCAACGAGAACTCAACCACCTCGGAATTCGAGAGCATACAATTTCACCGCGAAAAGGTCGTGGCCTCCGGCCAGGAAATCATCGTTTTCGTCGGGCCGCTCGATCCGGGCAGTTATGAGTTTTACGACGACTTCCATCCGGAGACCCGTGGCCATCTGGTCGTCAAGTAGCGAGGCTGAGATGCTGGCGACAGCAATTATCGTTTTCCGCGAGGTCCTCGAGGCAGGGCTGGTGGTCGGCATCGTGCTGGCGGCCGCCCGCGGTGTCCCGCGCCGTGGTGTCTGGGTGAGTGGGGGGATCGCCGGAGGCGTTCTCGGCGCCACCATCGTCGCTGCTTGCGCCAGCGCGATTGCCGCGGCGGTCAACGGCATCGGCCAGGAGCTGTTCAACGCGGCGATACTGTTTACCGCGGTAGCCATGCTCGGTTGGCATAATGTGTGGATGAACCGCCACGGGCGCGAGCTGGCGGCCAACGCGGCGCGGCTCGGCAAGGCAGTGCTTGGCGGCAGTCGGCCGCTCTATGCGCTGGCGCTGGTCGTCGGGATCGCCGTGCTGCGTGAAGGTTCCGAGATCGTCCTTTTTCTCTACGGGATCGCGATCGCCTCGGGAGTGGGCGGGCTCAGCCTGTTGATGGGCGGGATTATCGGGCTTGCCGGCGGCGTGGCGATAGGGGCGGTGATTTATCTCGGGCTTCTAGCGATCCCATTGCGTCAGCTGTTTACCGTGACGAGCTGGCTCATTCTGCTGCTCGCCGCCGGGATGGCCTCGCAGGGCGCCGCTTTTCTGATGCAGGCGAACCTTTTGCCGTCGCTCGGCAACAACCTTTGGGATACCTCCTCGATCCTGAGCGAGAACAGCATGGTCGGACTGCTGCTGCACGTTCTGATCGGCTATTCGGCACAGCCGGCCGGCATCCAAGTGGTGTTCTACCTCGCCACGCTCCTCATCATCGGTACTTTGATGCGAGTAATGGCGCGCACCACACCATCCGCGCCCAGCCGTCCCGCCGCCGCGGCACCCGTTTAAACAGCCGAGCCTCTTCGCTGGGTACCAAGTCACTTTGTGCCAATATTGTCGAGTTGGGACGCGAATGCGTAGCATTTTCATTCTGTCTGCAGGTGCGGCCTTGGCCCTGGCTAACGCGGTTCCGGCAGTGGCGGATTTCAAAGTTCAGTTGCCCGACGCTGAAACCGGAGAAATCTCGATCGAACCGCTCGGGGACTATGGCCACGACCCGAAGTCCGCCCACAGCGGCGAAATAAGCACGACCGAAGAATTCGAATACGGAGTCAACGGCTTTTGGCGCACCGAGATCGAGCTCGAGCAGGAGCGAGACGCCGGTCCCGGGCAACCCTACCAATTTAGTCAGGTTACTTCCGAGAACATCTTTCAATTTACCGAGCGCGGCCAATATTGGTTGGACGCCGGTTTGTTTGCCGAGTTCGGTAAAGCCACGATCCGGGGTGATCCCAACGAATTCACCGTGGGGCCGATATTCCGCAAGGAAATCTTCGGCACGACCAACACCGTAAACTTGTTTATAGAAAAAGAAGTCGGCCCCAACTCCGCGCAGCGCCCGTTTTTCCTATATGCCTGGGAAACGCGTATCAACCTCGGCACGCCGATTGAGCCGGGCTTTCAGGCCTATGGCAACCCGAGCGCGTTCGCAGGGTTCAATTCACACTGGCCGCAGGACAACCGTATCGGCCCCCAGGTATTTGGGGTTGTTTCGAACATCGGGCCCGGTACCCTCAACTGGAACGCCGGCGTTCTGTTCGGTGTGGGCTCGGCGGCGCCGCGCGAAACGTTTCGCTGGCAGCTCGAATACGAGATTCACTTCTGACCCGCCGCAGTGAGTACGAGATCCCGTTTTGAGCCTTAATCGGCAGCTTCGGCCCTCTCGGCCGGCAGCGGCTCGGTTCCCACCCAGGGATGCTCGGCGATGTCGAAGAGCACGCCCTCGGGGCCGTAAAGCTTGACTTCGAACCCGCCGGCGCGGTCGCCGGCTTGGTCCATGTAATGCGTGCCGCCCAACGCCTCGACCTTCTTCGCGAACTTCTCGACGTCGTCGACGAGGATGCCGAAATGGTGCAGGCCGGTATAGTCGAGACCTTTGCCGATCTGGTCCGTCTTGAACCGGAGGATCGCCAGATCGATCGTGCCGTCGCTCAGGTGATAGCCGTAAGCAAGCGGCCCGTCGGTCTTGCGCACCTCCTCGAAGTCGAACGCCTTCTTGTAGAACTCGGCCATTGCATCCGGATCGTTGGCGGCAATGGCGATGTGACGCAGCTTGGCCATCTTTAGTTCCTTGTTCGCTGTTCGGGGCAGCAGCTTCACCCGCTTCGCGTCAGCGCAGCGAGGCGGGTGAAAGTAAGCGGATTACTCCGCGGCTTCTTTGATCTCGGTGGGAAGCGGCTCGGCGCCGGCCCAGGCGTGCTCGGCGATGTCAAAGAGGACGCGCTCCGGACCGTAGAATTTCTTCTCGAAATATCCGGCCTGCGGGTCCACTTGGTTGCGGTCGAAGTAGTGTTCGGCGCCGAGGCTCTCCAGTCTCTTCGAGAACTCGTCGACGTCTTCGACCAGCACGCCGAAATGGTGGATCCCGCGGTAGTCGAGACCCTTGCCGAGCTGATCGGTCTTGAATTTGAGGATCGCCATATTGAGGGTGCCGTCGCTCAAGAACACGCCGTCCGCCAGCACTCCGTTCGGCCGCCCGACCTCCTTGAAGTCGAACGCCTTCTTGTAGAAATCGGCCATCTTTTCCGGGTCTTCCGCGGCGATCGCGATATGACGCAGCTTTGGCATAGGAACCTCCTCGTTTAGCTGATCGCGCTAGCGTATCACGACCTGCCGGACGGATGCCAACACCCGCGCGAGGTTCTTGCCGATCCGCGACAACGCGTCTTCCCATGGGAACAACCCGAACCGGTCGAATTCCGGCAGCGACGTTCCGTTGGGGAGTGCAAAACGCGAAGTGCAGGTCAGGCGCTGCGGATCGGGCAGTTGCGCCGGTTTCCACACGAACAGCGCCAGGTCCTTGCCGCGCAGATAGGGATGTACGCCGAGATCGGTGAGGTCTTCGGGCTCAATCGCGACCCCGGTTTCTTCGAGCAATTCTCGCGCAGCAGCGGCGGGAAGGGTTTCGCCCGGCTCCGCAACTCCCTTGGGAATGTCCCAACGTGGCGAGCGGGTTGCGTGTCCGAGAAGGACTCGTTCCCCGTCCGTGACGATCACGCCGCAGCTCGTCTGGCGCGCAGTCACGGCCGCGTGCCGCCCGCCGAGACGCCGCCGTAAAACACGCCCCGCTTGTCGTTATCGGAGTTACCGCCGCTATCGGCGCAGCTGGCGGTCAACAACGCAAGCAGGAGCCCAATTACGGCAAACCCTCGCCCTGTTCTCATTGCCTCTTGCCCACGCCTGCCTCTCCAGCCTTTATCCGCTACTATGCCATGGAAAGGAGATCAATAATGGCTGCAGAAATGCGGTCCTACAGGCCGGTGATCATCGGGGCACGCGGGGCCGTCGCGGCCAATCATCCGCTCGCCGCTCAGGCCGGCCTCTTGGCGCTGCGAGCGGGCGGCAACGCGGTCGACGCTGCGGTCGCGACGGCGATGACGCTCGCCGTCGTCGAGCCGATGATGTCGGGGCTCGGCGGCGACGGGTTCTATCATGTCTACGATCAGGCGACCGGCCGCGCCGTCGTGTTCAACGGCACCGGCCCAGCGCCGGCTGCGGCGACGCCCGAACCTTACGCCCGCGGCATTCCGCGGACCGGACCGCTGTCGGCCTCGGTCCCGGGCACCGTCGCGGGGCTCGGCGCAATGCACCGCCGCTTTGGCCGGCTACCCTGGCGCGACCTCTTCGCCGAGGCGATCACGTTCGCTCGCGACGGGTTTGCCGCCACCCGGGCCTACAGCCATTTCGCCGAAGAATATCGGGCGACCCTGACGGTGGACCCACGCAGCGCCGCAACGTTTCTTTCGGATGGTAAGCCGCCGCTCCTCGGCGCTGCGATCGTGCAGCCGAACCTCGCCGGCACGCTCGAAGAGATCGCCTCGGACGGCGCGGAAACCTTCTACCGCGGCCGCCTGGCGCGGCGGCTCGCGGCCGGTCTCGAGGCGGCCGGGAGTTTGGTTTCGGCCGCTGATCTCGAAGCCTTCGAGGCAGAGCAGCAAGAACCGATCGCAATCGACTACCGCGGGTTCACGGTGCTCGAAGCGCCACCCAATTCGACCGGCTTCGTATTGCTCGAAGAATTAAAAATCCTCGAACATTTCGATCTTGCGGCGCATGGGCCTCCTGTCGGCCGATGAGGTCCATGTCATGGTCGAGGCAAAAAAGCTCGCCTTCGCCGACCGCGAGCACTGGGGCGCCGACCCGCGCTCGATCGAGGCGCCGCTCGCGCAGCTCTTGTCCGCCGACCACGCCGCACGGCTCGCCGGGCGGATCGACCTGCGGCGCGCGGCCCCGACCGGCACCATGGCTCTCGCCGCCGGCGACACGACCTATTTCTGCACCGCCGATGGCGAGGGCAATGCCGTCTCGGGGGTGCAGAGCATCAACAGCGGCTTCGGTTCCGGTGTCATGGCGGGCGATACCGGGATCCTGCTCAACAACCGGATGAGCTATTGGCACCTCGACCCCGGCCATCCCAACCGGCTGCAGCCCGGCCGCCGGGTGCGTCATACGATGAACCCGCCATTGGTTCTCAAGGACGGCGCGCTGTGGTGCGTCTTCGGCACACCCGGCGCCGACAACCAGGTGCAGATCAATCTGCAGATCCTGACCGCAATGATCGATTTCGGCCTCGACCCGCAGCAGGCCGCCGAAATGCCGCGCTGGACCTCAAACGTGCCCGGCCAATACGCCAACTGGCCGCATGACGGCGAGGACGCGCTGACCATCGAGCGCCGCTTTCCGGAGGCAGTGCGCAGCGAGCTCGCGGGCCGAGGTCACCCGGTCAAGACAGTCGGCGATCTCGACGGCCCGTGCAGCGTCGAGATCATCCGCCGCGACGCGGCGAGCAGCATGCTGCTCGCCGGCTCCGACCCGCGCCGCGACGGCTGGGCATTGGCGTGGTGATGAAGGTCACGTCGGCGCGGTGGATTTATTGTTGCGAAATTTATTGTTGCGAAACCGGCGTGATCGTGCCGAACAGACCGTTTGTCTGATTGTTTGGGCCGGCTGTGAAATATAGCGTGTCGGAGCTGGATCTCGCGCCGCCGCCCAAAGTCAATGTCCACAATTTGTTGATCACCAGCGCCTTGCCGTTCGTCGTCCCGAGCTGCGCCAGGAAATTTCCGTTGGAGTCGAACACGTTGATCCTGCCGTCTCCGAAATCGCCAACCAGAATTTGTCCGCTGAACAGGCCGAACGCAAAGGACGCCCGCGCGACGCCCCAGGGGGAGTTCAATGCTCCCTGCGAAGCAAAGCGCCGCAGCAAATGTCCGTTGGTGTCGAAAACATCGACAAAACCGTTGCCCGGACCTGCCACGTCGTCATGCTTTGACGCGGTCTGTTTTGCATAGGTGACGAAGAGATCGCCGTTGATATTCTGGATGCCGAACGGCGCAAAGCCAGGCGGGATGTTCGGATCCTGGAAGCCTCCATCGGTGGTCGCCGGAACATAGAAACCGGTCGCGCTGTTGGCGGGGGCGGGGGCAAACACGTCGACCGTTCCGGCGCGGATGTTGGTGGCGAAGAGGAAGACGCCGTTGACGTTGACCCCGACAGCGAGACCCTTGTAGACGGCGCCAAGCTGGGCACTGGGTTCTGTGGAATTGTCGACGGCGAGGACTGCGTTGTCAGCCGGAGTGAGGCCTTGGGTCCAGGCGGATATCGTTCCGTCCTCGGTGGCCCAGATAAAGGTGGCCGGCAGCTTCGTTCCCGGAACCAGGAATGCCGTGGCTGGGTTCGTGGTCGGGTTCCATACCATACCGGTCGGCGACGAGCTGGCCGGGCAAGCCGACCCTTGCCCGGCTTTCGGCGGGCAGGGGATCGTGACAACGAGGGGCACGATCGTGCCGTCGCCGTCATAAAGTGTCGACAGTCCGTTGGCGTTGTCGGAAATCCAGAAGGGGCTCGCGGCCGGAGTAAAGACAACTCCCCACGAATTTTTCAGGTTAGGGTCCTGCACCTCGGCTTTGCCCGCCAAATCGGAGACGAGCGGGGTGACGACATAGGCATTCTGCTGCGCATCAGCGCGGTCAGCCGCCATGCCGGAAACCGCGAATGCGATGATCGCGGCGGGTGCCAGGTGTCGAGTTATGCCTTTCATGCTGCTTGTTCTCCCGTTGAATGAACGAGCTGCGCCCGCCGGCGCAGCTGCAGAAGCGACAACTCAGGCCAGCGTAACTTGCCGCTTGCGCTGATCAGCTTCCGAGGGCGCGAGCTGGGGCGCCGCTGGCGCCCCGATAACTATGACTCGCAAAAGGGCGTTTTATTCCGCCACGGGCGGACGCAGCCGACGAAGATTTCGCGATCTCGGAGCGGCCCAGCCAGCCTTCCGCCGGTATCTCCGTGCATATAGCGGCGCAGACGCTCGCGACCGCGCGAAAGCCTCGACATCACTGTGCCGATGGGCACTCCCAGCACACGCGCGGCGTCCTGGTAGGAGAGGTCTTCGACGCCAACCAGCAGCAGCGCCGCCCGCTGCTCCTCCGGCAATGCTGCAAAGGCGCGCAGCAGATCCCGATGCTCCAGCACAGAATGCTGCCCGCCGTCGATACCCAGCAGTTCGGTCTCCTCCGTCAACGCGTCGGGTGTGCCTCGCCGCCGCACCCGATGCTGATCGGACAAAAACTGGTTGTAAAGGATCGTGTAGAGCCAACCCTTTAAATTCCCTAGGTTCCGCCGCAGCTTCCAATGGGAAAGCGCGCGTACAAGGGTATCCTGAACGAGATCGTCGGCTCCCTCCCGGTCGCCGCGCAACAATGCGCAGGCGAAGCGGCGCAACCCGGGAATCTGCGCTTCGATCAGAGCGGCTCGATCCGGCATTGCCTCACCGTTTGGAAAGACGGCACCCGGCAACCACCACAATTCCCGGCCGGTCGGCGGCGATATCCTGTCGCCAGCCAAGCTTCCGCTCGGTGTGCCTGCCATCATCGCCACTCCGTCGCTCACGGTGTGATCACATTTCCGTTACCTAGTCTTCAATGACAACGCGTCGTACCGGGAATAACCCCGCCCCGATCGCAGATGTCAGGACACTCCGGGCACCCGATTTATTCCACAGCGCTTCGTTGCCTGGCAACGAAGCGCGGGATGCGTGAAATAAACCGGCTTGCCATGCGTCGTATGGCTCAAAGTATTGACCTCCGACGCACCGAATTGAGGCGTGACATGAGTGCGAGGTCTGCGCCCGATCAGCCCGCAGGGCTCTTGCCGGATCTTCACGCCGGTTCGCCAATCATGCATGTGACCTGCCCCTATGGAATAAATTCGACATTGGGGGATCGAAGCGGTCAGCAAACTTGGTTGGTCTGTGCATTGGCGCCGCCAGCACTGCCGCCTTTGGGAAATTGGCATGATGGGGTGTCAGAGCCAATGGCTGCGGGCCGCCGCGAGCGGCTGCACCTGCTGATGACTATTCTCGTCAGTGCGGCAACAATCGCTGCGGTGCTGATAATTGGGTTGTTGCCGCGCCGTGCCGTCTCACTGCCTCTATATGCACGCCAGACCGGCCAGCCCTGCGCGACTTGCCATACCGCCTTTCTTGAGCTGACCCCGTTTGCCCGCCGCTTTAAGCTCGGCGGTTACAAGATTGGACGGCGGGGATTGTAAGGGCCCGCCCTTCGGCGTCATGCTGCAACCGACCTTTACCAACACCCAGGCCGCTCAGCCGGCGACGCAGCCCCGGATTTGGTGGACCCGGCTGTGCCCGCGGCGGCTTTGGCGCCGGTATGATGCGCGGCGGGCTTCCGCGGCAGCCTGCGTTAGAGCGATGTAGCCGATCGACCGCGGCGCAGCGGCAGCAGAAGATCCGGTCCCGTACGCAGTTTGCGGTTACGCCTCTTTCCCGGCCGTTGAGGCTGTGCTAATAGATCCCGCGTCATTGGGGAGTAGCCGCCCGCGTTGACTGCGGGGTCTGCGTCAACACACTTGGCTTCGGCCATGGCGCAGGCGGCCTTGAAGGTCTGGCGAGACCTTTGGCATCGGTTCCCTGCACCCGGGTTGGGCGGAGGGGTCCGTGCCAAGGTCCATTTCCCGCCCGACCCCGATGGCCCCTCAGTGGAAGCGTTCCTCGTCTCGACCATGGTGGTCGGCCTCGCCGAGATCGGCGACAAGACGCAAATTCTGTCCTTGATGCTCGCCGCGCGCTTTCGGCGCCCGCTGCCGATCATCTTCGGCATCCTGTTTGCCACCCTTGCCAACCATGCCGCCGCCGGCCTGGCGGGAACGTATTTCGGCGACCTGCTGAACGGCCCCTGGATGCGGTGGATTCTCGGGATTTCCTTCCTGAGCGTCGCGGTGTGGGCGCTGTACCCCGACAAATACGCAGGCAACGATAAGGCGATCGGCCGCTCGGGCGCCTTCATGTCAAGCCTCGCTGCCTTCTTTCTGGCCGAGATCGGCGACAAGACTCAGATCGCCACGGTCGGTCTCGCCGCCAGGTTCGAGCAGTTCTACCCCGTCGTCCTCGGCACGACGCTCGGCATGATGCTGGCGAACATCCCTGCCGTGCTCATCGGCGACCGGATCGCCGCCAAGCTCCCGGTGAGACCCATCCGCATTACGGCTGCGGTCGTGTTCGCCTTAATCGGCGTTCTCACTCTCACGGGTGTTGGCGAGTAAAACGAGCCTTACACTATCATGGTGGGCATTGGCGTGGTGACGCTGGATGCACTTTTCTTCGTTCGTGGCCGGCCTCGTGCCGGCCATCCACGACTTACGCGAGCCGATCGTAAGGTCATCCCAATGAGGATTTTGAGCGAGGATCAGACGCACTCTCCGAGAGCGCCGCCAATGCTTCATATTTTGTTCCCGCTGCCGCGCCGCGCGCATGTCATCGTAATGTTCGGCAAATACGAGCCGCCTCAGGCCGTACTGCTTGGTGATGCCCTCGATAAGACCCCGCGATGTTCCCACGCACCTCGGGCAAGGTCGCCCGTCACACCGAGGTACAAGGTGCCGTTGGTCCGGTTCGCCGTGATGTATACCCATCCAGGCATCCAAAGAGCTCGTCTGGAAAGATCTCTCCACGACAACCTCTCGTGGATGGCCGGCACAAGGCCGGCCATGAACGAAAATTGGCAGCACTGAGTTAAGGAATATTGGCTTCGTGACAAGGGCGTTGGATCAATTCAAGTCGGAAGGAGCGAGGGCATGAAGATTCGCAATATCGAAGCGTTTCAGGTGCAATGGGCGCCCGAGGACAATCCGGCGCAGCGCAGCGCCTGGGTCAGAGTTCATTGCGACGATGGCTCGTCCGGGATTGGCGAGGCGTCGCCGATGCAGGGCGGCCTCGCCTCGCTCGGGATCGTCAAGCACAACCTGGCGCCGGCGCTTATCGGCAAGGACCCGCTCGACCATGCGGTCCTCCTCGATACGTTGCTGCACACCTTCGTCAAGCTCGGACCCGAAGGTGCGCTGACCGGCGCGCTTGGCGGCGCTCGACATTGCGCTGTGGGATTTGAAAGGCAAGCTGTTCGATCAGCCGATCTACAAATTACTTGGCGGCGCCTGGCGCACCAGCCTGCCGTTCTACGCCTCGATCGGCGGCAATGGCGAGCGCAGTGTCGACGAGGTGCTGCGCGTTGTCGAAGCGCGGCTGCAGGACAAGCCGGCGGCGGTGAAGATCCGCTTCGACAACGACCGCACCAAGCCGGACATCGACATTCCGGGCGATATTGCCAAGGCGCGCGCGGTTCGGCGACTGGTCGGGGATGATTTCCCGCTCGCCTTCGACGCCAATAACGGCTACTCGATCGGCGGCGCGATACGCGTCGGGCGCGTGCTCGAAGAACTCGGCTTTTGGTGGTTCGAGGAGCCGGTGCAGCACTACCATGTGAAGGCGATGGGCGAAGTGGCGCAGAGGCTCGACATTACGGTCTCCGCCGGCGAACAGACCTACACTCTGGCCGGATTGGCGGATTTGATCGCGGCCGGGATCCGGATGGTGCAGCCGGATATTGTCAAGATGGGCGGGATCACCGGGCTGATGCGCTGCGTCGCGCTCGCCAATGCGCATGGCGTCGAGCTGGTGCCGCACCAGACGCAGCCGACGATCGGCCATATGGCCAATTTGCATCTGGCAGCAAGCCAAGCTGCACGCCACCAAACCCTGCGAGCTGAACGACCCGTCGCCGCGCATGCACGCGGTGTTCGAAAATCCGCCACGGCCCGTCAACGGTCTCTTTCATCTGCCGCAGGCGCCGGGATTGGGACTGCAGGTCAACGAGGCGGAATTGGCGAAACGGCGTGTGCCGATCGCCTGAGGAGAAGCGATGAACGCAGTGGTCGCAGCAGTCAGCTGCAGCGCGAAGCACACGCTGGTCAAATCCAACCAGGACAGCATCCGGCTTTTGCCCGGGCTCGGCGTCGACGGCGACGCGCATCAGGGCGCCACCGTCAAGCACCGCTCCCGGGTGGCGCGCGACCCGACCCAGCCCAATCTGCGCCAGGTTCACCTGATCCACGCCGAACTGCACGAGGAATTGCGCGCAGCGGGCTTTACCGTCGTCAGCCGGGCAGATGGGCGAGAACATCACGACGCAAGGCGTCGATCTGCTCGGTCTGCCGGCCGGCACGCGGCTCTCTCTCGGTGGCGCAGCGGTCGTCGAGGTGACAGGCCTGCGCAACCCATGCGCCCAGCTGGACCGCATCCAGCCGGGACTGATGGCGGCGACCCTCGGCCGGGACGAGCACGGCAACTTGGTTCGCAAGGCCGGCATCATGGGTATCGTCGTCGCCGGCGGGGAGGTGCGGCCCGGCGACCCGATCCGCGTCGAGCTGCCGCCGCAGCCGCATCGCCCGCTCGCGCCGGTGTGACGGCGCCTGCACGGCCTCGCCGTGCCGTTGCCGGCGGCCGGAGGGTGTGAGAATTTAGGCAGATGGACCCGCGGTCTGCCGGTTTGGCGCTCGGCTTTTCGAGCGTCGGCCATTTTTTTGCGCATTTGCTGATGCTGCTCTACCCGACCGTCCTGCTCGTGCTCGAAGGGCGGTGGGGCATGTCGTACGGCGATCTCCTGTCGCTGTCGCTCGGCGGGTTTGTACTGTTCGGCCTCGGTGCGCTGCCGGCGGGCTGGCTCGGCGACCGGTGGAGCGCCGAGGGCATGATGGTCGTCTTTTTCGTCGGCACCGGCGGCGCGGCGATCGCCACCGGCCTGACCGACGGGCCGGTGGCGCTGGCGCTCGGTCTCGCCGCGATCGGCCTCTTCGGCTCGATCTATCACCCGGTCGGCACTGCGTGGCTGGTCCGCAACGCCAGGAACCGCGGGCGCGCGCTGGGGGTCAACGGGATTGCCGGCAGCATCGGGCTCGCCGCAGCGGCGTTCGTCGCCGGCGCACTGACGCAAGCGATCGGCTGGCGAGCGGCCTTCATCATACCGGGAGCGCTGTGCGCCGCGACCGGGGCGGTTTTGCTCTGCTGTATGCGCGGCGGGGGCGTTGTCGCGGCGGCGGCCGACCGCCGGCCCGAGCCGGAGGCCGCGCGCAATGACGTGATCCGCACCTTTATCGTGCTCTCCTTTACGATGCTGGCCGATGGCACGATCTCACAGTCGATCACGGTCGCCTTGCCGAAGGCGTTTGCCGCCGGGCTGACTGGTCTCACCGATGGCGGGACCCTGGATGCCGGCGGCTTCGTCACCTTGGTGTTTCTCGTCGCAGCAACCGCTCAGTTGGCTGGCGGCTGGCTCGCCGACCGCTTTGCGATGAAGGCCGTATACGTCCTCGCCTGGGCGGCCCAGGTCCCGCTCTTTGTCGTCGCCATGCAGGCGCGCAACCTGCCGCTGCTCGGCGCGATGATGGCGGTCAATTATCTTGGCGTGCTATCGGTGCCGGCGGAAAATGCGCTGCTCGCGCGCTACAGCCCACCGCAGTGGCGCGCCACCGCCTTCGGCGCCAAGTTTCTGTTGGCGCTCGGCGTCAGCACGATCGGGGTCAAGCTCGTCGCCGTAATTTATGACGGCGCCGGGAATTTCGCGCCGCTGTGGCTGACCCTGGCCGGCTGCGCCGGTTTTGTCGCCGCCGCCGGATTGTTCCTGCCCGGCCGCTGGCGGCGTAGCGCCCCGATTTTCACGCCGCAGCCGGCGGAATAATCAGGGCCCTCCAGGAAGAGGCTGCCTTGACTGAACGGAGGGCCAAAATGTTGGGACAACGAGCAGAAAGTCAGGATGCAGCGGCGGAGCTGTTGCCCGCCCGGCATCCGATGCTTCGCGATGCCGCCGTTATCCTCGCCATCATCTCGACGGTCTGCTATTTCGCTTTCAGCGAGGGTGTGGCGGGCTTTCTGGGCTTTGTAATGAAGATAGTCGCCCGTCTGGTACACGCCTCGAATTAGACTATATTAGCGCGCCGCAGGGCTTTCTCGACTATTCGGTCGCCGCATTGCGCAGGAGCAAATCGTGAGTGAACCGCTGCCCGTCGTCTATCTTGCGAGGCACGGCGAAACCGCCTGGAGCCTCTCCGGTCAGCATACCGGCCGCACCGATCTGCCGCTGACCGAGCGGGGCGAGCGCCAGGCACGCGCCCTCGGCGAGCGGCTGCGCGGAGCAAATTTCGCCAAGGTATTGACCAGCCCGTCGCAGCGCGCAAGACGGACCGCCGAGCTGGCCGGGTTCGGCAGTCTGGCGGAAATCGATCCCGACCTCGCCGAGTGGGACTACGGCCAGTATGAGGGCCGCCGTACCGCCGATATTCTGGCCGAACGACCGGGTTGGTTCTTGTTCCGCGACGGCGCTCCGGGAGGCGAAACTCCGGACCAGGTCGGGGCGCGGGCCGACCGGGTAATCCAGCGCATTCGCGCCATCGGGGGCAACGTCCTGATATTTTCGAGCGCGCATATCCTGCGGGTGCTCGCCGCCCGCTGGCTCGGGCTTGAAGCGGCTGCCGGCCGTTACCTCGTGCTCGGCACCTCCAGCCTCAGCATTCTCGGCTACGAGCACAATCTGGCAGAGCCGGTGATCCGGCTGTGGAACGAAACCCACCAGCCGGAGTGAGATCGGCTCAGAAGGACCCGCTCAGATGATTACCCCCGAGACGACCGTATTTCTCGTCGACGTCGACAACACGCTGCTCGACAACGACCACATCCAGGCCGATCTGAAGCGCCACCTGGAGCGCGAATTCGGCGCAGCGTCCCGTGACCGGTATTGGGCCATTCTCGAAGAGCTGTTCACCGATTTAGGCTACCGCGACTACCTCGGCGCCCTGCAGCGATACCGTGCCGAGCGCCCACGGGACATACACCTCCTGTCGATGTCGTCGTACCTGGTCGATTATCCGTTCGCCAACCGGCTCTACCCGCAGGCGCTCGATGTTCTCGAGCGCTTCCGCGGCTGGGGGCCGACCGCGATCCTGTCCGACGGCGACGTCGTCTTTCAGCCGCGCAAGGTCGAGCGCTCCGGAATTTCGGAAGCGGTCGACGGCCATGTGCTGATCTACATCCACAAGGAGCAGGAGCTCGAGGATGTGGAACAACGCTATCCGGCGCGCCATTATGTCCTGGTCGACGACAAGCCGCGGATCTTGGCGGCGGTCAAGGAGATCTGGGGCAATCGAGTGACGACGGTACTGCCGCGTCAAGGCCAGTACGCGAACGATGCTCGGGTCGTCGCCTCGCTGCCCTCCGCGGACATCACCGTCGAGCGCATCGGCGACCTTCTCGTCTACGAATTCTCTGACTTGGTGACGAAATCCTCGTAACGCTGCTTTTGGAAGGAAATCCCCATGCAACTCGGAATGGTCGGCCTCGGCCGGATGGGCGCGAACATGGTGCGGCGGCTGCTCAAGGGAGGCCACGAATGCGTGGTCTTCGACATGTCGCCGAAGGCGGTCAGCGAACTGACTGCGGAACACGCCGTCGGGTCCGCCTCGCTCGCCGACCTCGTTAAAAAGCTGGAGAAGCCGCGCGCGGTCTGGCTGATGGTGCCGGCGGCCGTTGTCGACAAGACCATCGCCGATATTCTGCCTGCGCTCGAGCCCGACGACATCCTGATCGACGGCGGCAATTCCTACTACATCGACGACATCCGGCGCGCCAAGGAGCTGATGCCGCGGCGGATCCACTATGTCGATGTCGGGACCAGCGGCGGGGTGTGGGGGTTGGAGCGCGGCTATTGCATGATGATCGGCGGCGAAAAGCCGGTGGTCGGGCGGCTCGATCCGATTTTTGCGACATTGGCCCCGGGGAAGGGCGACATCGAGCCCACGCCGGGACGCGAGAAATTGGGGGCCAGCACCGCCGAGCAAGGCTACCTGCATTGCGGGCCAAACGGCGCCGGCCATTTCGTCAAGATGGTGCACAACGGCATCGAATACGGGCTGATGGCCGCCTATGCCGAAGGGCTGAACATCCTGCATTCCGCCAATGTCGGAAAGCAGACGCATACGATCGATGCCGAGACCACGCCATTGCGCGATCCCGAGCACTACCAATACGACCTCAACCTGCCCGATATCACCGAGCTGTGGCGGCGCGGCAGCGTGATCGCCTCGTGGCTCCTCGACCTGACCGCGAATGCGCTCGCCAAGGATACGGGGCTTGCGGGCTTTGCCGGCCGGGTTTCGGATTCGGGTGAGGGGCGCTGGACGATCAAGGCCGCGATCGACGAGGGCGTGCCGGCGCACGTCCTGTCGGCGGCGCTATACGACCGGTTCGCCTCACGCGGCGAGGCCGAGTTCGCCAACAAGCTGCTTTCGGCGATGCGCTACGAGTTCGGCGGCCACGTCGAGAAACCCGCGGGCTAGCAACCCCGGCGCCGGCCCGCTGTTCTCGCTGTTTTTTGCAGCGTTTTATCAGCAACCGGCATCGAGTTAACGGCGGAAATCCTGGATTTCCGACGGAACGGCTCACAGAAAAACAGCGGAAGCCCCCGCTGTTCTGCCGCTGTTTTCCGCTGTTCGATGGAGAATGTGAAAGAGCCGCAAAGGAAAGCATGCCAGTCGAAACCGGTATCGGAGCGGATATCGGGTTTGCAAGCGCGGCGGGCGTGCCGCGCAGATTGGCGCCTTGGTGAAATGACATTTTGAAATGATATCATACCCGTCGCATATTGTCAAATTGATAAATGCAGTTTGAGGAAGCCCGTCCGCCGCGACTGGGCAATGGCGAGGTCGGGTCGGTTTGAGCCGTTGGCTGGGGTCGAGGGCGATCGATGATCTCGACGAGCCGCGAATGGCTTCACCGGGTGGATTCCGGCCCTTCAGATCTGATGAGCCAACGGCGGGTTAGCGCCGATTTCCGCCATTCGCGAGATGGCAACGGAATGCGGGGATCGAACGTTACCGCCAGTCGTCGAGTACGAAGAGGCCGGACCGGCTGTAGCCGAATTCGTTCGGCCGGTGCATCGCGACACCCTGGATCTGAGTGCGGAAGCCGCCCCCCAGCATGTGCCTATAGGCCTCTTCGCGCGCCAGATTGACCCCGGCCAGCACATTCGGCTGGCCGGCCGCTACGGAGAGCGCACCGCAGGCGTCGAGCAGCCTCGAAAACCGCTCCTCGCTGCCGGGCCCGGCCCGCGCCGCACCGAATTTGACAAAGCAGCAGCCCTCTCCAGCCTCGCTATCGGGGCCCCAATGGCAGATCGCAAAGCCGGCGAGCCGGCTGTCGCCGTCCCAGGTTAACACGGTGTCACCGAGACCGCGTGCCGCCACCGTGCGGATCTCGCCGCCGAGATCGAGGCCCGGATAGAGTTCCTCTGCCAGGTCGTGCGCCGCGCTTTCGACTGCGGCCCGCTGCCGCTCCGGTAAATCGCCGTAGCGCGACCAACCGGCGGCACTGCCCGCCCGCGCCGGCGCCGCCATGATCGCGGTCAGGAAGCGGGGATGAAAGCCGAACTTGCCGTAGGTCCAGACGTGCTTCGCGCTGTCCGCGAAAGTGAAAAGACCGGCGTGGCGGATGCCCCATGCGGCAAAGGTGTCGCAGGCGGCGCCGACGAGGCGCTGACCAAGGCCGCTATTCCACAGATCGGGCCGGATCGTAAGCGGCCCGAAGAACCCGACGCTGCCCCACCGCGTCGCGAAGTTGGACCCGACCACTTCGCCATCGGCCTTGGCGACGAAGCCGGCGACGTGCTCGGCCCCGAACCGGCCGTATACGTAATCGCGGTCCATCCAGAAATTTTCTGGGTCTGGCGCGCCGAGAAAGGTTCCGAACGCCGCATGACAGATCCGCTTGGCCGTCATCCGGTCGGCCTCAGTCATCGGTCGGATCGCACCGTCCATCTGGTCCTCTCTCATTCCGGCAATCCGGCCTCCCACGGACCCTCGGCCAGCGTGGCAGAGTACGCTCGAACTCAGCCCAAACGCGAGCGTTTAATTCAGCGACGCCCACCGATTGAGTGACGACTTTCCATCCGACTTTGCTGCTTCTTGGCGTAGTCCTGGATGACCGCTAAGGTGCAGGAGGAGCCGTTCCGCATGCGAAGCTGAGTGACCGATAAGGGTCGCAAGCGGACATTCGCACCAGATTTCTGGGCGAGGGATTTATTGGCTGTCGCTGTTCCACGCGAGAATTTGATGGAGGATGATGGCGCCGAAGGTTGCGGTGCCGATCCCGCCCATCGTGAAGGCGCCGAACTTGAGTGTGAGGTCGCCCGCCCCTGCCGTAAGCGCGGCAGCGACGGTGATCAGATTTCGCGGGTCGGAGAAATCTACCCTATTTTCTACCCAGATCCGGCCTGCCATGGCGGCTATCAAGCCAAACAGCACGATCGACAAGCCGCCGATGACGGGACCCGGGATCGAGAGAATAAGAGCACCGAATTTTGGAGAGAAGCCCAGCAGGATCGAGACGATGGCAGCAACGACAAACAGAAGCGTTGAATAGACCTTTGTAGTCGCCATCACACCGATGTTCTCGGCGTAAGTCGTCACTCCGGTGCCGCCGCCGAAGGCCGATACAATCGTCGCCAGACTGTCTCCCAAGAACGCGCGGCCCAAGAAGCTATCGAGGCTTCTGCCCGTCATCGCGCCGATGGCTTTGATGTGGCCAAGGTTCTCGGCAACGAGAATGATGGCAACCGGTGCGATCAAGAACATCGCATCAGCGTGGAAGCGTCGGACCGGTGAATTTCGGCAAGCCTATCCACGGTGCCGCAGCCAACGCCGTGAAGTCGATCGGCCTTTCCCATCCGAAACCGTTGGCGAACAACAAATACAGCAGATATCCGCCGATCGCCCCGAAAATGATCGGCAATCTGCGCCACATTCCCGGTGCTGCGACGGCGATCAAGCCGACGATCAGAACCGTGAGCAGCCCGATCCAGGTATCGAATTGGCTGCGGCTCACGGATTTAACGGCCACGGGCGCGAGATTGAGACCGATTGCTGCGACGACCGCGCCAGTCACAACGGGCGGCATCAATCGTTCAACCCAGCCAACACCCGATTGCATGACAATCAAAGCAATGATGCCGTACAGCACACCCGCTGCAATGATGCCGCCCAGCGCCACATCGAGGTTGGGGTTTGGCCCATGGCCGGAATAACCGCTTGCAGCAATGACGACCGCAATAAACGAGAAGCTCGAGCCCAAGTAGCTCGGTACACGTCCTGCGACAACGACAAAGAAGATCAGAGTGCCAACGCCCGAAAAGAGCAGTGCCCGGTTAGGATCAAAACCCATGATGAGCGGCGCGATAATCGTTCCGCCCGCCATCGCGACCCCGTGCTGCAGACCCGAGACGATCGTCTGGCCCCACGGCAGACGCTCCTCGGGCATGATCACGCCAGTTGTCTTCAGCTTCCAATGTGGAAAATAGCCTTCTCGCACTTCAGGAAGCATGGCCGTCGACATGTTCCCGCCCCTTCATTCAAGCAACCCGCTCAATCCGATAATGAGCAAGGGCGAAAGCGAGCGGAACGCGCCGCGCTTCACTCCGTCGCCTGGTGAGCTTGGCGAAGAAGTCCGCAGCTGAATTCACTCCGCCGCCCGCGCGGCGGGAACCGGCGCTCTCTTCCGCGCCTTGCGCCACTCCTCGAAGCCCTGCAGCACTGCAAAGAACGAGGGGACGAACAGCACCGCGAGACAGGTCGAGGCGATGATGCCGCTCAGCACGCTGAGCCCCAGCGAGATGCGGCCAACGGCCCCGGCGCCGGTGGCCAGCACGAGCGGCACGACCCCAAGCCCAAAGGCGAACGAGGTCATCAGGATCGGGCGGAACCGCAGACGCGCGGCGTCGACCGCCGCCTCGCGGATCGGTTTGCCGTGGACGAGGCGGCCTTCGCGCGCCATCTCGACGATCAGAATGCCGTTCTTGGCCGACAGCGCGATCATCAGAATGAGGCCGATCTGCGTGTAGAGATTGTTGGCGACGCCTAGGCTGGTAAGCGCGACCACCGGACCCAACAACGCCAGCGGCACCGCCGAAAGCACCGCCAATGGCAAGACCCAGCTCTCGTACTGGCCGGCGAGACAGAGATAGACGAGCAGAACCGACAATCCGAACAAATAATAGAGCTGATTGCCGGTCAATTTTTCCTGATAGGACATCGCAGTCCATTGGTAGGAGACGTCGCTCGGCAAATTAGCCTTCGCGATCCCTTCGAATGCTTCGAGGCCTTGGCCTGAACTGACGCCGGGCGCCGGAGCGCCAATGATCGTCGATGACGGATATAGGTTGTAGAGGGTGATGACGGACGGAGCGACGTCGGAGCCAAGATGCGCGACCGCTCCGATCGGAACCATCTGGTTGTCCTGGCTGCGCACATAAAGGTTCAACAGATCGTCCGGCCGGAGCCGGAATTGCGAGTCGGCCTGTACGTAGACCTGGAATACCTGACCAAATTTGTTGAATTGATTGACGTAAGTCGCTCCCAGATAGGAGCTCAGGGTCGAGAACACCTCCCCGACCGACACCCGCAAGGTTTGGGCCCGGTCACGGTCCACCGTCACCGAGACCTGCGGTGCGCTGGGGCTGAACGTCGTCAACACGTGCTGCAACTGGGGATCCCTCCCAGCTTGGTCGACCATCTTATTGGTGAGGTCGCTCAGCCTTTGGTAATCGAAGCTGCCGCCGAGCAGCTCTACCTCCATCTGCAGCCCACCGGCATTGCCGATCCCCTGAATAGGCGGTGGCGGCACCACGGTAAGCCTGCCGTCCGGCGCCGTACCGAGCCCTTTCTGCAAGCGTCCGGCAATTGTCAGGATATCCGTTCCCGCTGCCTTGCTGCGCTGATCCCAAGGCTTCAGAACAACAAAGGAGACGCCGGCATTTGGCAGGTCGGCGAAATTGTCGAGCGCCGACAGCCCCGATATCGCGATCACCCGGTCCACCCCCGGCGTCTCCTGGGCGAGCTTGGTCGCGCCGTCGAGCGCCGCGGTGGTCCGGCCGAGCGCAGCGCCGTCGGGCAATTGCGCGACAATCATTAGGTAACCCTGGTCTTCATTCGGAATGAAAGCGGTCGGCAGCCGGGCAATGCCCCAAATTCCGACGACCGCAAGAGCCAAACCGATCAGGACCATCAGTCCGCCGACGCGCACCATCCGGCCGATCAATCGGGTATACGCGTTCTCCATCCCGCCATAGATGCGTTCGAAGCCGTGAGAAAACCCGCGTGAGAAGATATTGCGCTGCTCCATCGGGCGAGGGGTTCGCAGCCACAGCGCGCATTGAGTGGGCTTCAATGTCGCCGCGTTGACGGCGCTGATCAGGGCCGTGACCGCGATGACCAACGCGAATTGCGCGAACATCTGGCCGCTCAAACCGGGTACGAAGGCGGAGGGCAGGAACACCGCCATCAGCACCAGAGTGATGCCGATGATCGGCCCGAACAGCTCGTCCATTGCCTTGATTGCGGCATCGTGGCCGGACATGCCCTGTTCGATATATTTCGAGACGCCCTCGACAATAACGATCGCATCGTCGACCACGATGCCGATTGCCAAAATGAGGGCGAACAGGGTCGACAGGTTGACCGTGTAGCCGAGCGCCGCCATGCCGGCGAACGCGCCGATGATCGTGACGGGAACCGTCGTCGCCGGCACCAAAGTCGCGCGGAAGTTCTGCAGAAAGACCAGGATCACGATCAGCACGAGCACCCCGGCCTGCCACAACGTCTTGTAGACCTCGTCGATCGAGTTGCTGATGAAGATCGTCGTGTTGTACGGGATGCTGTAGTGCAGTCCGGGCGGGAAGCGGCGGGACAGCTCCTCCATCTTTGCCGCGACCCCGGCGGCCACTTTCAGCGAATTGGCGTCAGGGGTCTGGTAGATGGCGATGCCGGCAGCCGGCTTGCCGTCGAGCTTGAAGTCCTGCGAATAGGTCTGGGCGCCGAGGTCGATGCGCGCCACGTCTTTTACTTTGATCAGACGGCCGCCTTGCGCGGTCTGGTCCTTGACGACGATTTCCGCGAACTGACCCGGATCGTTGAACCTGGACAGGATGTCGATCGTGTATTGGAACTGCTGGTCCTTCGGCGCCGGCGGCATGCCGACCTGCCCGGCCGCGACTTCCTGGCTCTGCTCTTTGACGGCCTGGATCACATCCTCAGGCACCAGGTTGAAGGAGTAGAGTTTCTGCGGGTCCATCCAGATCCGCATCGAGTACTGACCCGCGCCCATTACCGTAACGTTCCCCACGCCGGGTAGACGCGAGAGCTCGTTGACGAGGTTGATCGTCGCGTAATTCCACATGAAGAGGGCGTCGCGCGATCCGTCCGGTGAATCCAAGGTCACGAATTCCAGGATCGACGGGGATTTCGCGCGGATCGAGACACCCTGAGCCTGCGCCGACTCGGGCAGCTGGGCCATCGCGTTCTGCACCCGATTCTGCACCAGCACCTGGTCCATATTCGGGTCGGAGCCGATTTCGAAGGTAACCGTCAAAACGTAGGTGCCGTCATAGGCGCTGGTCGACTGCATGTAGAGCATGCCGGGGGCGCCGTTGACCTGCAGCTCGATGGGCAGAGCGATCGTATCGACGACAGTCTGCGCGCTCGCGCCGGGATAACGGGTCGTCACTTGGACAGTTGGCGGCACGATATTCGGATATTGCGCCACTGGGAGGCGAAATAGGCAGAGCGCGCCGATCAGCACCAGCACGATCGCCAGCACATTCGCCAGGACCGGATGTTCAATGAAGAATTTCGACATCATGGCTTGGCGCCTGCGGAGGTCGCTTCGATCGAGGTCAGTTGCGGCGTCACTTTGGTGCCGAGGGTGGCGCGCCAGAGCTCTCCGACAACGACGCGATCGTCCGGCTTTAGACCCGAGGTGACGACCCGCAGCGATCCATCCAGTTGACCGAGCTGCACATACCGCTGCTCGACGACGTCATCCTTGTTCAGGACTAGCAGATAGCGGCCGCCCTGGTCTTCCTGAAGGGCACGGTCGGGCACCAGCAGCGCGTTGCGGTCGACCTTTCCCATCGGCAGGCGGATGTTGACAAAGAAACCGGGCAACAGCGTCCAGTCCGGGTTCGCTAGAATCCCACGCACCAATAACGTCCCGGTCGCGGGGTCTATCCCCGGCGAGACATATTCGATGGTGCCTTGGAGCGGAAACCCGGTTTGGTCGGACAGCTCGACACCGACCGGGACCTTGCGCAGATCGGCGAGGGTGAGCCGATGCTGGCCCAAATTCTGGCGAACCTTCAACACCTGCTGTTCGCTCAGATTGGCAACCACGTAAATCGGGTCGAGCTGGGTGATCTCGGCGAGCGCGCTCTGCTGGCCTCCGCCGCCGACGACGTTGCCGGGGTCGATCAGGTGCTTGCCGACGATGCCGTCGAACGGCGCCCTTACCTCGGTATAGCTCAGGTTCAGCTTAGCCAACGCGACCTGCGCCTGAGCGGAGAGCAGTGACGCCTCGGCGCTCGCTTTTTGGTAAACCCACTCGTCGACCTGGGTCTGGGTCGCCGCGTCCTTTTTGACGAGCGCCGAATACCGCGGGAGCTCGGTGTTGGCATGCTTGAGCGAGGCCTGTGCGGCGAGGACCTGCGCCTGCGCCTGCACCAGCTGACTCTTGTACTGGTCCTGCTGGATCGTGAACAGAAGGTCGTCCTTCTTGACAGATTGGCCGTCCTCGTAATGGATCTTATCGAGATAGCCCTCGACGCGCGCGACAAGCTTGACGACGTTCACCGAAGCGGCGTTGCCTGTGACCACCATATAGTCGGCGACACTCTGGGCTCTGGGCTGGATGACGGGCACCGGCGGCGATGGCTGCTGCGTGACCTGCGCCTGCACGATTCCGGCCGGGGAAGGCGCCGCCATCCCCTTGGGTTCTGCGGCCGCGGCCACGTCGAATGGTATCGGGTCGAATGGCCTTGGATAAAACTTCGCCACTTCGTATCCGGCAGCGATACCGAACATCGACGAGAGCGCGAGTGACACATACACCCGGCGCGATTGGACGATCAAAGAGGATAAATTCACGACGACCTCACCATTCCGGCGGCCGCGGGTTCGGGCTGACATCTTGCGGCGTGGGCAGCGGCGGGACGGCCGGTTGCGGCGTGCCGGGGGGCGGCAGCAGCTCGCCCCAATTGGTGCGGTTTCTCATCTCGTCGGCCGTTGCAGCGGGCACGAATTCGTTGTCCGCGCGGATCTGCCATCCGCCTCCCAAAGCTTCGTAAACCGAGGCCAGACCCGTCGCGACACTGCCCTCCGCCATCGCCAGGTCGTTTTGCGCCGTATAAAGGTTCTGTTCGGCAGTCAGCACGGTCGTGAAATCCCTGGTTCCGAGAGTATACTGTAAGAGCGCGATGCCAAGCGCAGCATTCGCTGCAGCGACGCTCTCGCGCAGGAAGTCGATCTGCTCGCGCCCTTGTAGGAAGCTCGTCAGACCATTCTCGACCTGCTGCTGCGCTTGCAGCACGGTGTTCTGATAATCGACCAGAAGCGTCTGCAACGTGGCGTCTTCGACCCGTACCTGATTGGTGATCTGCCCATAATTGAGGATGTTCCATTGAAACGCCGGTCCGAAGGCGAAGGTGATGCCTCTCCCCTCGAAGACCCGCTTGAGCTTGTTTTGGCTGAGCGGACTTTGGCTGACGTTGCTGGCAGCCGTGCCAAAGGTCCCGGTCAAGCTGAACGCCGGGTAAAGGTTGGACTGGGCGATGCCGATTTGTGCGCTTTGCGCCATCGCGGCCAGTTCGGCGGCGCGGATATCCGGCCTGCGGCGGACGAGATCGGCGGGAATGCCGACCGCGACGGTCTTTGGCGGGACCGGGATCCCGCTCGAGCCTCGCAGCAGCGGCTCCATCGGCTGCGGCGGCATCCCGAGCAGGACGGCCAGTGCGTTAAAGCCCTGATTCAACTGGGCCGTCAGTTGTGGGATCGTCGCTTCGGTTTGCCCAAGGACGTTCTCCGCCTGGTAGACGTCGAGCTTGGTCGCGGTGCCGCCGTGGTATTGCGCCTCCGCAATTGCGAGCGCCTTTTTCTGCTTGACGATATTCTCCTCGGAGATCTGGATCTGCGTTTGCAGGGTGCGGATGCCGATATAGGTCGTAGCGACATTGCCGAGGAGTGTGACAAGCACGTAGTCGTAATTGGCGATCGAGGCGAAATAAGACGCATCGGCGGACTCGATGGCACGCCGGAACTTGCCCCAAAAATCCAATTCCCAATTGACTGTGAGACCGAGCGAGTCGCGCCAGAAGTTGTGTATGACGTTTACTGGAAACTCTGTCGTGTCGGCATGGCTCGGCCGGATATAGGTTACCGAGCCGTTGCCCTGCTGCACTTGCGGGTAGAACTCGCCGATCGCCACCCCTAGCTGCGCGCGCGCTGCGAGCACCCGGGTTCCCGCGTCGACGAGCGTCAGATTTTGATTATACGCAATCCCGATCAGATGGTTGAGCGCCGGGTCGTGGAATACTGTCCACCAGTCGCGGTACTCCTGATTACGGGTGTCGACCGACGGATTGTCGGATTCCAGCCACTTCTCGGCAACCGGGGCCGAGGGCGAGGAAAAATCGGGGCCGACGAGACAACCGGCGCAGCACAGCGGCAGCGCGAGACCGAGCCATACGCAAAATCGCTTGGCCGGCCTAGGCGGGCCGGAACCAGATGATCTCCGGCGAGCGGAGTCGCAAAGAAACATTCACCCCCCCGGGTGGGCCAAAACAGCCCCAGGCTATTTTGGTGAATGGGTCATTTAGCCTCTTCGCACGTCAAGCGCCCGTCCCTTCGAGCACAATTTCGATCCGGCGGTTCTGCGCCCTGCCCTGCGGCGTGTCGTTCGGCGCCACCGGATGGGTTGCGCCGAACCCCTTGGCCGACAGGATATTGGGGTTGATCCCCTGCGACTGGAGAAATGCGGCGACGGTTGCAGCGCGGCGAGACGACAGATCGAGGTTGTCGGCAATGCCGGCGCGTTGCAACGCAGGCCCGACCGGCAAATTATCGGTAAAGCCGTAGACCACCACTTTGACGTTTTGCACCGACGTCAATTGCGGCATGTGCTGGCTGAGCGCCGCCTGGCCGGCGGCGCTCAGCTCATAGCCGCCATCGGGGAACAGGAGGTCGCCCGCCATGACCCATTTGTTTTCGGCCTGTATCTTGGCGATTTCTGCCTGCTGGGCGGCAATTTGTGCCTGGGCCTGCTCGAGCTGCGAGGCTTGCTCGTCGTAGGCCGATTGGGATACGCAGCCCGCCAAAACCAGCGACGGCGAGCGGCACGAATGCCGCCACCGCAACGATCTTCCCGGTCATCCGACGATGTCCTCCGCGCCGGTATTACGCTCCGGGCGCGCCGGGGCCCTGCACGGTGATCTCGATACGGCGGTTTGCCGCGCGGCCCTGCGGCGTGTCGTTGGACGCGACCGGATGGGTCTCGCCGAAGCCCTTGGCGGAAACGATGTTGGGGTTGATTCCCTGCGAAACCAGGAAGCTCGCCACGGTGGCCGCCCGCCGCGTCGACAAAACGAGATTGTCCGGGATTCCCTGACGCTGCAGCTCGGGACCTACCGGAGTATTGTCGGTATAGCCGTATACGACGATTTTGACATTCTGCAGACCCCTCAGCCGAGGCACGACATTGTTGGCGATCTCGGCCTGCCCGGCGGGGCCCATCTGAAAGCCGCCCGACGGGAACAGCTGGTCGCCCGCTTCGACAAATTTTTGCTCGGCTTGAGATTGCGCGAGCTGCGCCTTGAGCTGGTTGTTCTCGGCGACAACCGCGTCATACTGTTGTTGCGATACACAACCCGATAACAGCAGCATGCTGAATGGGATCGCAATTGCTGCTCCAACCGCCTTTCTGTTCATCGCAGGTCTCCTGTTCCGTAGGCCCGTGTCAGCCCGATCTAGCTAGGCCGTCGCACTCGCTCGGCCAAGCGATGCGCCACAAGCGCGTACTATATAACCTAAGGTTAAGACAGATTTAAAGCAGAAGTTGCTCTGCTGCGATCGATAGAGCGTGGTGGTTATATGAAGAGCGCTAATCGGTGGGATCAGCCGCAGGTCGTTGCCTCGATCGCTGTTTTAACCAAGAAAGCGCCCAGCCGACCATGAACCGGCCTTTGCTCGTCGTCGATGGCGACTCGTTCGCGCACCGCTCCTACCACGCATTGCCGAAGTCGATCCGGCGGCATGGCAACAAGGGCGGCGGCGCGATCGTCGGGTTCGCCAATTTCCTGCTGCGGCTCTACGCGCAGGAAGAACCCCGCGCCGTGCTCGTCGGCTGGGACACACTCGACGCGCCGACCTACCGGCATCGGGCACTCGAAGGCTACCAGGGTGGGCGCGTCTTCGACGCCGAGCTGTTGGACCAGCTCGATGTCCTGCCGCAATTCGTTACGGCCTGTGGGTTCGCCGCCGCGAAGGCGCCTGGCTACGAGGCTGACGACTTCCTTGCTGCCGCGGTGGCGCAGGAAGAACGGCGGGCGGCGCCGCGGTCGTAGCGAGCGGCGACCGCGACGCCTTCCAGCTCGCCTCGGAGCGGACGGTGATCCTGCAACCGGTGCGCGCCGGCGAGATGGCCCGGATCGGGCCCGCGGAAGTGCGCGAACGCTACGGCGTCGAACCCAAACAAGTGCCCGACTTCATCGCCCTGCGCGGCGACTCGTCGGACAAGATCCCCGGCGCACCCGGCATCGGCCCGAAAACCGCCGCTAGCCTCTTGCGCCGCTACGGCTCGCTCGAAGCCGCCCTGGCGCAGGGGAAGTTTACCGCGCAGGCCGAACAGCTGCGCCTCTACCGCTCGATCGCGACAATGGACGCCGCAGCCCCCCTCCCTCCCCTGCCCGACCAGACCCCGACCTGGGGAAAGGCGGCGGCCCTGGCACGCGAATGGGAGCTGAACCGCCTGGCCGACCGCCTGACCGAACTCCAATCGGAGGCAGGCCGCGCTTCGTAGGGCTGTCCGGAGAACCTATCTCGATCGTGCGGCTGCCGTTTCGCTCAACCAAGAATATTCACACGGGGCAAGTGCCCCTCTCCGCCCTTTATAGGGGTGAGAGGGAGGGGCCCGTCGCGAAGCGATGGGAGGGTGAGGTGGGTGGCTGGCTCCGCAAACCGGAACGTCGGCCCCCCCTCACCCTACCCTCTCCCCCCGGCCGGCGGGTGGAGAGGGAAAAGAGAGCGCCATTGGACCCAGATCTGCACAGTTGCGAGCGATCACCCTCTCCCTAGAACTCCCCGCTGCGATAAGCTTCGTCGAGACGTTTGGCGTCCTCCTCCGACGGTTCTTCCCAGCCGTCGCCGCGGCGGCGCAGGGCGCCGGTGAAGTTGGGCGGGCGCTTTTCGTTGAAGGCTTGGCGGCCCTCCTCGCCGTCGGTTGTCGTCTGGATCAGCAGGGAATTGATCAGGTTCTGGACGTGCCAGGCCTGGTCGGTCGGCAGGTCGCCGAAGCGGATCACGAACTCCTTCATCATGCGGACCGCGACCGGCGGCAACGTGACGATGTGGCGGGCGATCTTTTCTGCCCGTTCCATCAGCTGCGCGTGGGGCACGACTTCGTTGACGAGACCGATCCGCAATGCCTCGTCGGCGTCGAAGGGGTCGTCGGTCAACAGGATCTTCATCGCGTCGATGTAGCGGAGCTGGCGGATCAAGAGGCTGGCGCCCGGCCCGTGACCCAGCCAACCCTGCGACAACAGCGCGAATTTGAACCGGGCGTGCTCGCGGCTGGCAATGCGGATATCGGTCGAGGAGAGCAGGATATAGAGCCCAGCTCCCGCCGCCCAGCCATTGACCGCCGCGATGACCGGCTTCCACACCCGCGGGTAGTGGTCGCCCATCCGGCCGTCGACCCCGGTCTTCTGGCCGTGCACCGTGCCGGCGAGCGGCCAGTAAATGCGCTGGGTGCGCAGGTATTCGCGTTCCTCCTCGGTGATGTTTGGGCGCGGCGCCAGATTGTGCCCGCCGCAGAAATGCCTGTCGCCGGCGCCGGTCAGGATCGCGCAGCGGATGTCGCGATCCTCCCAGAGGTCGATCCAGGCTGCGGAAATCGCATCCGATGTGGCCTTGTCGAGGATGTTCGCCTTCTCGGGATTGTTCAGCGTGATGTAGGCGACCCCGTCACGCTTTTCGTAATCGATGGCCAAGCCGCTCTCCCCTTTTCGCTATTCACCGGCGTTCGCCGGATTAGAATTGCACTTGCGGAGGGCGCATGGAAGGCGTCGTGATCGACACCAACGTGTTCGTGGCGGCGGGCTTCAACCGGAGAAGCGCCTCCGCGCGCATCCTCGAAGGCGTCCGCGAAGGGCGCTTCCGGCTGATCTGGAACGAGCCGACCCGGCGCGAGACCAAGATGATCCTGCGGCGGATCCCGCGCCTCGATTGGCAGAGGGTCGCCGATCTCTTTCGGCCGGAGGAGGAGTTTACCGGGCCGGTCGATCTCGCCGCCTTCACCGTGATCCCCGACCCCGATGACCGAAAATTCACGGCGCTGAGCGCCGCGGCGAACGTGCCGCTGTTGACCAGCGACAAACTCGTGCTGGCGCAGCACGGCAGGATCGGCATCGAGATTGTCACGCCGAGTGATTTTCTGGCACGACAGCGGGAATGAGGGCCTTAGCGGGAGGACCGCAGTGACCATCCCAAAGCGCGTCGCCGTCACCGAAGTCAGCCATTGGCATTCGGTCAATGACGCCTCGTATCTGCGCATTCTGCGGGATCTCGAGTGCGACATCGTCGGGGTCTCCGACCGCTCTGCGCGGATCGCCGGGGAGCGCGCCGAACATTTGGCGGCGCCCCGTTCACCGACTACCGGCAGATGATCGAGGCGACAAAGCCGGAATTCGTCATCGCCTTGGGCCGGCATTGCGACATGCCGGAGATCTTTCGTTTTCTCGTCGATGCCGATGTGCCGTTCGTCATGGAAAAGCCGTGGGGGACCGACCCCGAGACCGTCGCGGACCTCGCCCGCCTCGCCGCCGCCAAGGGCGCCTGGGTCGGGGTGCCGTTCATGTCCCGCTATTCCTTCTGGGCGGTGACCGTGAAGCGGATGATCGAGGCGGGCGAGTTCGGCAAGATCTCGCACATCTTCTTCCGCGGGATCCGCCCGACGATGCGCCGCTATGTCGAGTGGAACTCCCCCTGGATGGCGGACAAGTCGCTCGCCGGCGGCGGCGCGTTGCTGAACCTCGGCGGACACGGCTTCGACATGGCGCGCTTTGTTACCGGCGAGGAGCTGCAGGTCGTGTCTGCCGTGGTCAGCCGGCAGGTGCATGGCGGGGAAGTCGAAGATTACGCGCTCGCGACACTGCGCACCCCGAGCGGCATCCTGTTTCACAACGAAGTCGGCTACACGATGCCGACCTGGCCGGCCAACCAGACCGACGGCGAGCAGAAGGTGGCCGGTGAAAAGCTGCTGTTGCGGCAAGCGGCGGGCGGCTTGCAGCTGATCGGGCCGGGTCGCGACGAATTCATCCCGCAGCCCGAGGATTGGCAAGCGGGTTACCCGAGGGCGATCCGGGAGGCATTGGAAGCCTACGGCCGGGGCGATCCTCCACCGATACCGGCGAGCGAGTGCGCGCACGCCGTCCGCCTGATTTTCGACAGCTATCGGGCGGCGGGAGAGCGATAGAGTCCCGAGAAAGAGCCTCTCCGGTTTCGAAACACACGAACGGCCGGGAGCGCTCTTGCCAACGGTTTCGCTCAGCAGCCGAGCCAGTACGGCACTGACGATCGAGCCAAAGCGATACGCGTGAAGGTGGTTGCCGCTGTCAAAGCAGATAGGGCCAAGCGCTCGATGTGTTCAACATAGGGAGAAGACGGGTTCCAAGACCTCTACCTCTATCTATTTTGCACCAATGCCAACGACGGCAAGATCGTGCCCTTGGCAACCCTAATACAAAGCAATTGCTCACCAGGATCACCAGTTGCTAACTAAATTTTTTGTCTCTTGTCATTCGCGTCCGCCGGCCGCGCCATCAGGCGATCGCTTCGGCGATCGCCTTCTTGTCGCGGCGGGCAGTGAAGGGGCTCGACGCTTCGCCGTCTGCAAGCGTCAACGCGGAGTCAGTATAGGGGCTGTGGTCGCGTTCGACGCGGCGGCGGATGCGGTGCAGGTAGAGGTAGAAGGCGGCGAGCTTTATCTGGGTTTCGAGGACTTCCCGAACCCGCCTCGGGTAGAAGAGGAACGGGTTCTCGCGCGGCAGGCCGGCCCGGCGTTCTCGGCGCAATTTGCGGCGGAAATAGCCGCCCTGCAAGGGATGCACATTCTCCTGAATGAAGGTAAAGTAGAATTGTAGAATATGGTTCAACAGACGCACCGGCTTTATGCCCGATGCTTTGGCGCGGCGGAAGATCGTCTCGATATGCTCGGCCGAGTAGTAGAGGTCCCAAGCGTCGTGATAGACCTTCTGCCACTCGGCCGCGGTCATCACCGAATGGCCGGTGGTGACGTGTTCGAGGTCGTATTTGTTCATGTCGGGGTCCATCCATACCCCGTTTTTGTGCAGCTGCTGGTGGTCGGCCGAGCCGGGCAATGGCGTCAGAATAAAAAATTCAAGCAGGTCGACCGGCAATTCCCGCTGCACTGTGCGAATGTCGCGGGCGATCCGTTCCGGCGCGTCGCCCGGAAAACCGAGGATATAGCCGGCATAGGTAATTACCCGCTGGGCGCGCCAGGCGAGAAACATCTGGCGGTATTCATGAACCCGGTTCTGCTTTTTCTTCGCCTGCAAGAGGTTGTCGGGGTTGATGTTCTCGAGGCCGATAAAGACCCGCTTGCAGCCGGCGCGGGCCGCCTTCTCGACAAAGTTGGGGATGCGGTGGCAGAGCGTGTCGACCTGGATGATGAACTGCAGACCCAGCCCCTCGCGCTCGCGCATCTCGATCAGGCGGTCGAAAATTGCCTCCCAGTTCCGGTTGCGCGCGAAATTGTCGTCGGTGATGAAGAAGCGGAAGACGCCCTGCGCGAGGTTGGCGCGCACCAGCCGCTCGACATCATCGGCGTCGCGCCAGCGCGACTTGCGACCCTGCACATTGATGATCGTGCAAAAGCTGCACTGGAATGGGCAGCCGCGCCCGGCGTCGAAGGCGCCGATCGTCTCGCCATAACGGCGCACGATGTCGAGCGGCAGAAACGGCGTCACCTGCTGCTGCAGCCCGGGCAGATCGTCCATATGGTTGTAGATCGGCGCGAGTTGGCCGGCGAACGCGTCGGCGAAGACCTGGGCGAGCCGCCCCTCGGCCTCGCCTGCAAAGAGACTGACCCCGAGCCGGCGCGCCATTTCGAGGTCGGACGGCAATTCCGGCAGCATCGCCAGACAGCCCGACACGTGAAACCCGCCGATCGCCACCTGAATGCCGGCTTCGCGAAACCGGGCGGCTAGATCCATCGCCCGCGGGAACTGGTTCGATTGCACGCCGACGAGGCAGACGAGCCCGGCATCGGCGCCCTTGATCCGCCGGATAATTCGCCGCACCGGGATGACGGTGTGGCATTCGTCATAGGCCCGGATCTCGATCGCGACGTCGGGTCCGAGCGCGCGGCGCTCGGCGAGATCGGTGGCGATGCCATAGAGGCAGGCGAGCGAATTCGACGGGATCCAGGATTTCCACCACTGGATCACATAGCCGTCATCGTCGTAATGCGACGGCTTTACTAGCTCGACGACGAACCGGCGGTCCCCCAACGCACCCTCGCTCCTCCGTGCGGCATCAATCTACCGTGCGGGGCGAGTGCGCGCAAAGAGCCCGTTGCCGTTTCTCGATCGAGGCGATCGATACTCCGGGCAACTGGCACCATCATGCTGGATTGGGGTGTCGGGTTCTCGCTACCGTCAGCGGCCTGAGGCGCAGTCTCGGGCAGGAGAGCAGTCGGCGCTGCTCCTTCGCCGAGCGCCATACTATCTTCGAGCGCTCGAAAAAAGACGGCGCTATCCCATACGTGCGAGAGAGCGAGCGCGGCGACGAGCACAGTCGTCGCGAGCATCGTTGTCTTCCAAGCCTTCATTAGAGCGGCGAGCGGTGTCTCAGTCATTGCCAGTCCAGATCCACGCGGTGCCGGGTGCGCCGCATCATCATTTTGACTGATTTCTTGTGAACCCTCTGTGAACCGCATCACAGTGCCTCTGAACAAGTGCTGTTTCCGCCACTGGACAAACTGGCTCGTTCGTGGAGGTCGCGATCTTGGGGAATCGCTGCACTTCTCGTGATTCGGGCTAATCGATCGCGCCTGGAGTCCGATGACCGCACTAAACCGATGCGCTAAGCTGGCTCTTTCAATCGGGATCAGGGAGCTGGCGGATGTTCGAAGGGTTCACCCGGACGGAAATTTCGACGAGCGGCGCGCGAATCCATCTGCGGCACGGCGGCGACGGACCGCCGCTGCTGCTGTTGCACGGCAATCCGCTGACCCATGTCTCGTGGCACAAGATCGCCCCGCGCCTGGCCGAGCGCTTCCACGTCGTCGCCGCGGACCTGCGCGGCTATGGCGACAGTGCCGGGCCCGACGACGGTGGCGAGAACAACATCAATTATTCGTTCCGGGCGATGGCGCAGGACCAGGTGGAGGTCATGGAGAAGCTCGGTTATCGCGAGTTCTTCGTCGCCGGGCACGACCGCGGGGCGCGCACGACCGCGCGAATGTGCCTCGACCATCCCGATCAGGTGAAGCGCGCCGCGCTGATCGACATCCTGCCCAACCACCACATCTGGACCCACACCTCCAAGGAATGGGCATTGCGCTCGTGGCACTGGGCATTGATGGCGCAGCCCTACGACTTTCCGGAACGGATGTTGGCCGGGGTCCCGGCGCAATGGTATATGGAGAAGAAATTGTCGAAGCCCGGTATCGGCCTCGGGTTTTTCGATCCCGAGGCTTTTGCCGAGTATGTCCGCTGCTTTGACTGGAAGACGATCAAAGGCTCCTGCGCCGACTATCGCGCCTGCCCGACCTGCGACTTTGACATGGACAAGGCGGATTTCGAGGCCGGACGGAAGATCACTGTTCCGCTATTGGTGATCTGGGGAGCGCGCAGCCATACCGAGGGTGTGCACGGCGATGTGCTGCAAGTGTGGAAGCGCGGTTACGCGACCAATGCGTCGGGCGGCGCGTTGCCTTGTGGGCACTACGTGCCCGAGGAAGCGCCGGACGAGACCCTCCGCTGGCTGCTACAGCATTTCCAGGTGGGGTGAGTAATCCGATGCCCAGCTAGTCGCTACTTGCACCGCTCATCGCTTTACTCCGGCCAACCCTCCGGCGGCCATGTTTTCCGCGCCGGGTCGATCGGGCTCATGAGCCCCACGGCTATGCCGTTCGGGTCCTCGATGATGGCGTAGCGAGCGCCCCAAAATGCATCATGCGGCGGCGTGAGCCCCGGGTGACCCGCCGTGATGAGTTCCGCATAAACCCGGTCCACCTCTTCCCGTGACGCCAGGCCGAAGCCTAGAACGACACTGCCCGCAAGATCCGATCGCGCGGCCCCGCTTTGGTTCCAGACCCGTGCGAACGGGGCGCTGTCCAACTCGAGACGAAACCCCTTCGGCGTTTCCCCGTTCGCATGAAACGGGTCGCCGGTACGATCGGCGCCTGGGTCGGCGAATTCGACCCCAAGGCGGCGATAGAGATCGAGGGAACGGCCGAAGTCGCTCGCCACAATGTTAACTTGATCGAACATCGGTCTTTGCCGCTCCATGCCCTCGCCTCCCGAAACTGATAGCGGACGTTTTCACGAGCCTGCGGCGGCGATCTCGCGCATTCGGGCTTCCCGCTTCGAAATTGCGGCTTCGCGTTCGAGCAGCAGGCGGGCGCGCTCGACGATCGGCACGTCGATCATCTTGCCGTCGACGGTGACGGCGCCGATTCCTTCGGCGAGCGCCTTGTCGTAAGCGGCGACGACGCGCCGGGCATGGTCGGCTTCCTCGGGGCTGGCGCGGAATTCCTCGTTGAGGATCGGGACCTGGCTCGGATGGATCACCGAGGCGCCGATGAAGCCGAGGCGGCGCGAGCGCCGGATCGTCTGCCGGAAGCCGTCGAGATCGTGAAACTCGGCGACGGTGCCGATGAAGCCCAAGGGCATGATGCACGCGGCGCGGGCGGCGAACACCGCCATCTGCTTCGGCATGAAAAGCCCCTCTGCCTCCGGCAGGATGCCGGCCGACAACGCAAAATCCTCGGTGCCGAGGTTGAGCGCGCAAAGCCGTGGATGTGCGCGCGCGATCTCGGCGATGCGGAAGAACGCTGCTGCGGTCTCGACCATCGCGATAAAGCGGGTCGTCCCCGGCGCCACGCCGCGCTCGGCTTCGACCTCGTCGACGATCTCGGCGAGCAGCCGCACATGCTCGGGGGTCTCCACCTTGGGGAGAGCCAAGGCCAGCACCCCGGGGCCGACGGCCGCCTCGATGTCCCGCACCGCGAGCCGCAGCGGCCGGTTGATGCGGACCACGACATCGGCGCCGCCGCGCGAGACGATCCCGGCCGCCTCCGGCACCAGGGTCGCGCGCCCGCTCCTTCTCGGAGGCGGCGACGCTGTCTTCGAGATCGAGGATGATCGCGTCGGCGCCGCGCCGTGCTGCGCCGTCGACAAAGCGCTTGGCGGTCACCGGGACGAACAGCAGTGAGCGCCATACCGGCAGCGCAGCCGTGGTCAAGATTTACCTCCCACGAGACCGATGATGCCTTCGCGGGCGAGCCCCTCGATTTCCGCGCGGTCGAGACCGAGCGAACCGAGGATCTCGGCGGTGTGCTCGCCGAGCGCCGGCGCCGGGCGGCGCAGTCGGCCGGGTGTCGCGGACAGGCGGGGAATGACGTTGTGCATCGGCAATCGACCCATCTCCGCGTCCGGCAGGTCGACGAGGATCTCGCGGGCGGTCACATGCGGGTCGGCGATGAACTGGTCGATGTCGTAGACCGGCGCGGCGGTGACTTCGGCGCGCTCGAAAATTTCCATGTTCTCGGCCAAAGTGCGTGCGCCAATGAACGCGACGATCGGCGCCTCGCAGGCTTCGGCGTTCCTCACCCGGTCGCTGTTGGTGCGAAACCTCGGGTCGCTGATCATGTCCTCGCGGCCGATCGCGCGGAAGAGCCGCTCGGACATCGCCTGAATCGAAGCGGAGATGCCGATGTAGCGGCCGTCCCTGGTGCGAAAGACGTTGCGCGGCGAGGTCGTCTCCGAGCGGCTGCCGGTGCGCTCGCGCACCTCGCCGGTCAGCCGGTAGATCGCCGCCTCGGTGGCGATGAACGAAAACAGCGGGTCGAGCAACGGCAGGTCGATGACCTGGCCGATACCGCCCTTCGCCTCGACCTCGCGCATCGCGACCATGACTGAAAAGGCGCCGTAGAGCCCGGCGACCATGTCGGCCAGCGCCGTCGGCGGCAAGGCCGGCTCGCGGTCGGGAAATCCGGTGCGCGACGCATAGCCGGACATGCTTTCGACCAAGGTGCCGAAACCGGGCCGGTCGCGGTAGGGGCCATCCTGACCCCAGCCGGAAATCCGCAGGATGATGAGGCGCGGGTTTTGCCGGTGCAGCACCTTCGGCGCGAACCCCATCGCCTCGAGCGTCCCCGGACGGAAATTCTCGATCAGCACCTGAGCCGTGGCCAAAAGGTCGAGGAACAGCTCGCGCCCGCGCGCCTCGCGCAGGCTCATCGCCAGGCTCTTCTTGTTGCGCGAATAGACCTTCCAATGCACGCTGACCCCGTCGGTCTGCCAGGCGCGCAGCGGGTCGCCGCGCTTGGGGTCCTCGATCTTGATGACCTCGGCGCCGAAATCGGCGAGCTGCAGGCTGACCATGTTGCCGGAGACCAGGCGCGACATGTCGACGACGCGCACCCCGTCGAGCGGGCAGCGGCGCTTCCGGCTCGAAGGATTTCTCGGGCACGCTCATCGACTCGGACCCTATTCTGCGGCTACTGGGAGCCGTATTATGCTGGATCGCATTCTGATCACCAATGACGACGGCATCGAAGCGCCGGGTCTCACAGTACTCGAGCAGATCGCCGGCGAGCTCGCCCACGAGGTTTGGGTTGTCGCGCCGGAGCACGACCAGAGCGGCGTCTCGCACGCGGTCAGCCTGCATCATCCGATCCGGGTCAGCGAGCGAGGGCTGCGGCGTTACGGGATCACCGGAACCCCCGGCGACTGCGCCGTCATGGGCGCATGCCATCTGATGCCCGAGGCGCCGCAGCTGCTTCTGTCGGGCGTCAATCGCGGCGCCAATCTCGGTCTGGAAACGGTCTTTTCGGGTACGGTCGGCGGAGCGATGACCGGCATGCTGCTCGGTATTCCCTCGATCGCGCTGAGCCAGGCATGGACCGACCGCGCGCATGTCCGCTGGGACACCGCCGCGGCACTCGGCGCCGGCGTCGTGCGCCGATTGCTGACGATCGGCTGGAGCGCCGCGACCTGCCTCAATGTCAACTTTCCCGATCTTCCGGCAGAGGATGCCGGCCCGCTGACCCTGGCGCGCCAAGGCCCCGGGCTGATCCAGGGAATGCAGGTCGAAACCCGCACCGACCCGCGCGCCCTGACCTACCATTGGATCAGCTTTCGGCGCGGGCCCCGCGACCAGGGGCCGGAGAGCGACGTCGAGGCATTGCACGCCGGCAAGATCGTCGTGACGCCGCTGCGCTACGACCGGACCGACGAGGAAGCCTACGCGACGCTCGCGAAGGTGTTGCCGCGGTAATTCAGGTCAGCTTTGGGGCCAATCCCGGCGGATCGGGTCGCGGCCGTCCCAGTCGACCGCCGCGTCGCGTACCGCGTCGAAGATACGGCGCCGGGTCGGCGTCAGCTCGGCCATCTCGATGACCGTGCCGGGGTGGCCCTCGTTGAGGAAATACACGAACGGGCCGCGCGGGCTCTCGCCGCGTTGGCCGATCGTCCAGCCGCCATTGACGGCGCGGTCGAGCAGCTCATGGTAGTTCTCGGGCCAGCTCGACCAATGCTGCAGCCCCTCATGGCCGGCCGCGAGAAAATCCCGGTACATGCTCGGCGTATCGTCGCGCTGCTGGATCAGCTCGAGCTGCACGTCACCGGAATTGGCCAGCGCGATCGTCAGATGAATGTCGTCGTAGCGCTGCTCTTTGTACCAGAAGCCGTGCAGCGGCAATTTCTCGGCGATATACCACGGGCCGATCCCGCAGACCTCGATCCAGTGGCGCATCGCCTTGTCGATGTCGCGCACCACGAACCCCATCTGCCGCAGCGGACCCGAACAACCGGCTCATAAGTGTTCCTCCCTGGCTCAGTTCTTCACTTGCCGCCCCTCACCCCGCCCTCTCCCCGCAAGCGGGGCGAGGGAGCAAAAAGGCCGGCACCCGTGGGGATGCCGGCCGATTTCTGCGAGAGTTGTGGCTTAGAAGTCGTCCATGCCGCCCATGCCGTGGTCGTGCGGCATCGCGGGCGCGGCTTTCTTTTCGGGCTTTTCGGCGACCATCGCTTCGGTCGTGACGAGGAGGCCCGCGACTGAAGCGGCATTCTGCAGGGCGAGCCGCACGACCTTGGTCGGGTCGATGATGCCGGCCTTGACCATGTCGACATATTCGCCGCTCTGCGCATCGAAGCCGCGGTTCGGGTCGTTCGAATCCAACAGCTTGCCGACGACGATCGAACCGTCGGTGCCGGCGTTTTCCGCGACCTGGCGGACCGGCGACTGCAGCGCGCGCTTGACGATGTTGATCCCGACCCGCTGGTCGCTGTTCTCGGGTGTCAGCCCGTCGAGCGCCTTGGCGGCATAGAGCAAAGCGACGCCGCCGCCCGGGACAATGCCTTCCTCGACTGCCGCCCGCGTCGCGTGCGTCGCGTCGTCGACCCGGTCTTTTCTCTCCTTCACTTCGACCTCGGTCGAGCCGCCCACGCGGATCACCGCGACGCCACCGGCCAGCTTGGCCAGCCGCTCCTGCAGCTTTTCGCGGTCGTAGTCGGAAGTCGTCTCCTCGATCTGCGCCTTGATCTGCGCGATGCGGCCCTGGATGTCGTCCTTCTTGCCGGCGCCGTCGATGATCGTCGTGTTTTCCTTCTCGACCCTGATCCGCTTGGCGCGGCCCAGCATGTCGAGCGTGACGTTTTCGAGCTTGATGCCGAGATCTTCGCTGATCACCTGGCCGCCGGCCAGGATCGCCATGTCCTCGAGCATCGCCTTGCGGCGGTCGCCAAAGCCCGGCGCCTTGACCGCGGCGACTTTCAGGCCGCCGCGCAATTTGTTGACGACGAGCGTCGCCAACGCCTCACCTTCGACGTCCTCGGCGACGATCAGCAAGGGCTTGCCGGACTGAACGACGGCTTCGAGCAACGGCAATAGCGCCTGCAGGCTCGACAGCTTCTTCTCGTTGAGCAGGATGTACGGGTCGTCGAGCTCGGCGACCATCTTTTCGGCGTTGGTCACGAAATAGGGGCTGACATAGCCGCGGTCGAACTGCATGCCTTCGACCACGTCGAGCTCGGTTTCGAGCGATTTCGCCTCTTCGACGGTGATGACGCCCTCGTTGCCGACCTTCTGCATCGCCTCGGCGATCATCCGGCCGATTTCACGATCATTATTCGCGGATACCGTTCCGACCTGCTGGATTTCGTCGTTTGTCGAAACCTTCTTCGAACGTTTTCCGATATCCGCGACGACCGCTTCTACCGCCCGGTCGATGCCGCGCTTCAGATCCATCGGGTTCATGCCGGCAGCGACCGCCTTGGCGCCTTCGCGCACGATCGTTTGGGCCAGAACGGTTGCAGTCGTCGTGCCGTCGCCGGCCAGATCGCTCGTTCTTAGACGCGACCTCGCGCACCATCTGAGCGCCCATGTTCTCGAACTTGTCGGCGAGCTCGATCTCCTTTGCGACCGTGACGCCGTCCTTGCTGATGCGCGGCGCGCCGAATGATTTGTCGAGAACGACATTACGGCCCTTCGGACCCAAGGTTACCCGTACGGCATTGGCGAGAATATCGACGCCGCGCAGCATCTTGTCGCGAGCGTCGGTATGAAAGCGTACTTCCTTTGCAGCCATTAGCTACCTCCCTTACGCCACGATACCCATGATGTCGGACTCCTTCATGACGACGAGGTCCTCGCCGTCGATCTTGATCTCGGTGCCCGACCACTTTCCGAAGAGCACTCGGTCGCCGACCTTGACGTCGAGCGGATTGAGCTTGCCGTCATCCCCCCGGGCGCCGGGCCCGGCGGCGATCACTTCGCCCTCCATCGGCTTTTCCTTTGCGGTATCGGGGATGATGATGCCGCCCAGCGTCTTTTCCTCCTGCTCGATGCGGCGGACCAGAACACGATCCTGCAACGGTCGAAAATTCACGGGAGCCCTCCGTAGAAGTATCAGATTTCAAGGTGTGATTAGCACTCTCCATGAGAGAGTGCCAGGAAGATAAACCACGAGAGCGGTCGTTGCAAGCGCTCGCAGCGCCGGATTCCTCCTTCGGGTAATTCCGGCTGAATTTGGCCCTTGACGGCACACCTCAGCCGTACTTAGATCATGCTTGTCGACAACCAACTGGGAGGGTGTGCCACAGACATGACGCCACCTGGAGAGAAGCAGTTGCCGACCGCTTGGCATCGGCAACCAAGTTGAAAGTCCAAGATAAAGCTCGGTATATAGTTCCGAGCGCGAAGGAAAGCTTCGCAACAGCGACCCCCGGCTGACGCCTCCGAGCGCACGGGGGTCCTTGCGTTGAATCTCGACAGTTCCGGCCCGACTTCGCGGATCTATTTCTCGCAGCGGCTTCGGCTGCATTATGTCGACTGGGGCAATCCAGCGAAGCCGCCGCTGCTCCTCGTCCATGGCGGACGGGACCACTGCCGCAACTGGGACTGGGTTGCCAACGCGCTGCGCCAGGACTGGCATATTTTGGCGCCTGACCTGCGCGGCCACGGCGACAGCCAGTGGTCTCCCGACGGCAATTATTCGATCGCCGGTTACATCTATGACCTGGCCCAGCTGATCCATCAGCAGGAGCTCGCGCCGGTCAATATCATCGCGCACTCTCTCGGCGGCATGATCGCGCTGCGCTACGCCGGCATCTATCCCGATCACGTCAGACGGTTGATTTCGATCGAGGGGCTGGGCGCATCGCCAAGGCGGCGCGAGGAGCGTTCGAAACGCCCGATGGCAGAACGTATGCAACACTGGATCAGCGAACAGCGCGCGCTTTCCGGGCGCCTGCCGCGGCGGTATCCTTCGATTGAGGACGCCTTCAAGCGCATGCAGGAAGCAAACCGGCACCTGTCGCCGCAACAGGCGCGGCATCTCACCCAGCACGGGGTCAACCAGAACGAGGACGGCACCTACAGCTGGAAGTTCGACAACTACGTCCGGGCCGACCGTCCGTACGAAATGACGGCCGCCGAGACCGAAGGGCTATGGCAGCGCATCGATTGCCCGACTCTCCTCGTCTACGGCCAGGAGAGCTGGGCCTCCAACCCGGCGAACGACGGGCGGGCGCGCCATTTCCGCAACGCGCAGATCGTCTCGTTCGAAAACGCCGGCCACTGGGTCCATCATGACCGGCTCGACGCTTTTCTCGATCTGGTCCGCGGATTTCTATAGCCGCCGGCGCCCTGCCCTGGACGAAACCGTGGACCGCTGTCCCGGCGGAAAGCCGGGACCCATTGATCCCGTGCTCGTGCCGCCGGGAATCGCGCAAAGTTTATGAGGCGTTGCCAAAAATCGGGTGGATCACCCGGTCGCCTGGCTCGATGCCGAGCCGCGCAGCGGTGCCGCCGTTCAGCTCGATAACGGCGCGGACCGGCTCCGCCGCAGCGATCACGTCGTCCGACTGAGGCACGGCTCGCTCATGGATATTGACGATGCGGCCCTGCGCATCGACGAACAGCATGTCGAGCGGAATCAATGTGTTGCGCATCCACATCGTCGCCACGATCGGCTCCCGGTAGTCGAACAGCATGCCGGCATCCGGTGCCAGGCTCGTCCGGAACATCAGACCCTGCGTCATCTGCGCCGGTGTTTTGGCGAGCTCCATCTTGAACCGATGCGGGCCGGTCGCGCTGATTATCGTAAGTTCCGACGTCGGAAATTGCTGTAGATCGGCACCGGCCGAGAACCGGGATAAACCGGCCAGAAACGGAACCAGCATCGGCAACAGCGAACGGCGCGAGATCATTGGCGAGGTTCTATAGGGGCTGTCGAAAAAGTCATTCCGGGCGCTATCCCGCGGGGTCAGGCTCAGAATTACCGTTACCGGGAATTCGCGGCGCCCGTCAATCACCGGGAATTAGCGGTATTCTGGCGCAAATGGGACTCTGGTCCCATTTGCGCCAGAATACCGGAAATCACCATTAATTTCCGGTTAATAGTCGCGCCGTAAATGTGTGCTGGCAGTGGCATAGGCTTTACTCCTCATTATCGGGAAGGCGCTCCTTCCGGTGATTTGGAGTGTGTCCCTAACCCGGCGCACGGAAATTTAGGCGGTCTGCGAAGCAGATCACAGGCCGGAAAAAGTCGGAGGAAACCAGCGCCGTTTTTCGGCTGCGGAGCCGGTGAGAGCGCCGGCGATTGGCTTAAAGGCATGGCGGGTGTTGTGATCGTGCTTTTTGTATTGGGCGCTATCTTTGGCGGTGGGGAGCATGAACAAACCACTAGCTAAAAGTAATTGGGGCCTAGAGTCCGTGGGACGCAAGAAATTGGCGCCAGCCGGGGAAGCGGTTGTCGTTGACTGGCTGGCCGTCGCGCAAAGCCCGCAGCAGGCCGGGGTCGACCGCCACGGCGGTGCCGCAGGGCAGTGCGAGCCAGCGGATCTCTTCGGGTCCGTCGACCCGCCCGCAAAGGGCGCGGTTGAGATCGGCCACCGCGGCGCGCCCGGGTTCCGCGGGCACTATGTCCCCTGCAGCACATAATGTCAGCAGCGTCCTCAGATCACCGGCGACGGCGGGTTGGCCCGCAGCCGATGCCGCTACGATGGTCCTAGCCGCCGGGCCGTCATAAGCGAAGGATCCGGCAGGTGTCGTCGTTGTGTAGCGGATAGCTGGAACCGGGCGGCCCAGCGCGAAGGTGCTCGAAAGAAGGCGGCCGGCCCGCTCGCCGCGGCCGAGGCGGCGGTTGCCGCGGGCGAAGACGTCGCAGCGGAACCGCTGGTCGAGGTAGTAGTCGCGCGCCAGCTCGCGGGCGTCAGGGATTGTAATGGCCCCGAGCCTCCGGCGGGCCGCTTTGTCAAGCACCATCCAGTCGAAATTTTCGCTGAGTGTCGCGGAGCCGACCGGCTCGAGCCCGATCGTCGCCATGTCTCTTCTGACCTCGGTGACGTAGAGCGGCTGCCATGCGGCGGCCATGAACTCGTGGACGAGATAGGCCGGCGGATAATCTTCCGGCCGTTCCTGCAACTCCTTGACGATGAAGCTCCCCGCCAATGAAGCGACGCCGTCGTCGGCCAGGGTGCAGGCGAGCTCGGCGGCTGCGGCAAGGCGCCCGGAATTGTCGCCAGGCAACGCGCGGCCAAACTCTCCGAGCAGACCTTGGAACGGCAGATCGCGCGCCCAGCCCGGCATTGCGTTATAGCTAAGATAGACCAGACCGCCCGGTTTGAGCTGCCGGTCGATGAACCGGCGTAGGGCGCACTGCACCTCGGGGCCGATCCAAGTGTAGACGCCGTGCGCGACGATGTAGTCGAACTGCCGCAATTCAAGATTGATCGCCGCAGCAAAATCGACGGAGTGCAAGTGCAGGTTCGGGATCGCCGCGGCCGCCGCCAGGCGGCGCGCATGATCGATGTGCACCGGCATCGCATCGATGCCGTGGAACACGCCCGAAGGATGCGTAGCGGCGAGGATTGCGGCGGTGACCCCCTGGCCGCAGCCAAGATCGCACCACGCGAAACCGTTTTGCCGCGCGGGGGGCTCGATCCCGGCGACGAGCGCCACATGATCGAGCCAAGCCGGCGCCAGCATCGCTTTGAAGTCCCGCAAATACGGGATATCAGCCGCATAACGGTCATCTTCTCGCGCCATTGTTTATCGATACCACCCCGCAGCGCACGGAGACCACGGAGAAAGGATCGCCATCGAACAAAGCGGGAATAATTGCTATATTCGTCTGTCTAACGAATTGGTTGCGGCATCAGCGCCCCTCGAGGAGGGCCGGTGGCAGAAGTCCAGGTAGTCGAACGAAAGCTCGCCGTGATCTTTGCGGCCGACATTGCCGAGTACAGCCGGCTGATGGGGCTGGACGAGGTCGGCACGTTGCGCCGGCTGCAAGCCTACCGGACGATCCTCGATCGATTGATCGCCGCCCATCGCGGCCGGATCTTTAATACCGCCGGCGACAGTTTTGTCGCCGATTTTGCAAGCGCGGTCGATGCCGTCGAATGCGCCGTCGCGGTCCAGGACGCCATTGAAAAAGAAAACGAGGGTCGTCCGGCCGGCGAGCAGATGCGGTTCCGCATCGGGATCCATCTCGGAGACGTGATCGTCGAGGGACCAAACCTGTTTGGCGACGGCGTCAATATCGCTGCGCGGCTGGAGGCGCTCGCAGAACCGGGCGGTATTTGCCTCTCCGGCGCGGTGCGCGACCAGATCGGCTCTCGCCTCCCTATCGGCCTGACCACTCTCGGCCAACAGCGGGTCAAGAACATTGCCGAGCCGGTGCGTGTCTTCAAGATCGGCGGAGCCGCCGGTCGAGGCTCGCCGCAGTCGGTCCGACGCAGACGGGCGACGATTCGTGCGGTCATGCTCGTTCCCGCCGTCCTGGCGCTGATCGCAGCGGTGGGCGCGGCATGGTGGTTGTGGCCCGGGCAGCATTCCGAGCTGCGGCCGCTCCAGGCGGAGTCGACGAACGCTTCAGTTCAGCCTTATTCGGCGCCGCGATTGTCGATTGTCGTGCTGCCCTTTGCCAATCTCAGCAACGATCCGCAGCAGGAGTATTTCGCGGACGGCATAACCGAGGATCTGACAACCGACGTTTCACGCATCCAGGGCAGCCAGGTTCTCGCCTGGAATACCGCCTTCACCTACAAGGGAAAGCCGTTCGACGCCAAGCAAATCGGTCGCGAATTGAACGTCCGCTATGTTCTGGAGGGCAGTGTCCAGCGATCCGGCAATCAGGTCCGCATCAACGTCCAGCTGGTCGATGCCGAGACCGGCGCGCATCTGTGGGCTGAGCGCTTCGACCGCGACATCAGCGACCTGTTCACGGTGCAAAACGAGATTACCGCGCGCATTGCGCGATCGCTGGAATCGCAGCTCGCGATTGCCGAGGCGCGCCGACCGACCGACAATCCCGACGCGCTCGATTATCTGCTGCGCGGCCGTGCCGTGATGACGCGGCCGATTTCGAAGGAAAACTACGACGAGGCGGTAAAGCTTTTCGAGACTGCCTTGGCGCTCGACCCGAAAGCGGTCGATGCGGCTGCCTGGCTGTCGGTTGCGCTGACGGTCCGCGTCACAGATGAGCTCAGCACCGACCCGGATGCCGACCTGCAGCGAGCGAAGCGGCTGGCCGAGCAGGCTCTGGAGGGATCGCCGGACAGCGCGCTCGCGCATTACGCAAAGGGCCAGGTGTTGCGTGCGCAGTCGCGGTGCCGGGAAGCCATTCCCGAGTTCGAGAGAGCGATCGCACTCGATCCCAGCCGGGTACCGGCTTATGCCCATGTCGGCTGGTGCAAGTTTCTCACCGGCTCCGTGGATGAAGCCATTCCGTATTTCGAGCAGGCAATCCGCCTCAGCCCCTCGGGACCCGGGATTGCCCCATGGTACGGCCGGCTGGGTGTCATGCAGCTGCTGCAGGGGCATACCGACCGTGCGCTCGTCTGGCTCGAAAAAGCCAATGGCGAGAACCCGCGGTTGGCCTTTGTGCACGCCTATCTTGCGGCGGCTTATGCTCTCGAGGGCAACGCTGAACGGGGCGAAGCACAGCTCGCCGAGGCACAGCGATTGAGCAAGGGCTATTCCAACCTGGCGAGCGTGGAGAAATCGATCTGGTACGACGAACCAAAGATTTGCGCCTTGGCCGAAGCCACCTATTTTCCGGGTCTGCGCCAGGCCGGCATCCCGGAAGGATGACGATGATGCTTTCCACACCGAGGTTGGCTGCCGCGTTCCTCTTTCTGATGGTGCCGGCCAGTGCCATGGCGCAGGGGTCGGCCGTGCGCCAGGCCTGCGGAGCGGAGATCCAGCAGCATTGCGCCGGAGTTCAACCCGGCGAGGGACGGCTGCGGGATTGCGTCAAAGAGAATTTCGCCGCCTTCTCGGAGCCCTGCAAGCAAGCCATGCTGAGCAGCGTGGCGGTGGTCAAGGCTTGCAAGGCGGATGTCCAGCGGACGTGTCCGGATATTCAACCCGGCGGCGGCCGCATTCAGGCCTGCATGAAGGACCATTTCCCCGAATATTCCGACCAGTGCAAGCAGGCGATCGTCACCGCCAAATTCGGCACCCGTTAGCAGCAGGGTTGGTGCTCCTCGCCCCGCACCAATGAGTGCGATTTCGCCAGCAGTTTCGATCGGGATGCCAAACGCGCGGGAGAGCTCGGAGATGCGTCCGAGCATCCGCTCCGCGCGCGATCGAGGGGTGGATCGTATAAGGTCGGTTTTTTTGCGACATAGCTCCATTCCGTGCCGTCGCGGCGCGCCATGGCTAGCGTACAGTGAGGCGCCGGCATCGACACTGGCGCGCAAAACCTCGCTGCCGTTCCGGGGTTTAGCGGCCACCGTCTTCAGGAATGGGATTGTTATGATAGGCCGGCACAATGCCGGACCGAGCGGCAGCCTCCGCGATTGCTGCATGGACACGGGCCATGTCCTCTGCGTCGAGCACGCCGGCGATGAATGGCCGCGGCGGTTTGTCGGCGCGGTCGCGTCTAATGTGTCATAATCGGCGGCGCTGCGCCGGGCCGCCGGCATTGCTGATGTCGGAGGAGCCCGGCGATGATCGAAGGCATCAGCGCGATCACCCTCTCGACGCACGACATGCGGCGCGCGGTCCGGTTCTATCGGGAGCTCGGGTTCACCATGCTGTATGGCGGTGAAGAGGAAGGCTTCACCAGCTTCAAGGCCGGCGGCAATTTTGTGAACTTGATCGCCCAGCCGGCTGCGTTGCAGTGGTCGTGGTGGGGCCGCGTGATCTTCTACCACTCGGATGTGGACGGGCTCTATGCCCGATTGATCGCCGCCGGCTACCTGATCGAGGCGCCGCCGCGCGATGCGGAATGGGGCGAGCGCTTCTTCCATATCAGCGATCCCGACGGCCATGAGCTAAGCTTCGCTTGGCCGCTCAAGCGCGGGTGAGCCAAGCGAGCCCCTCCCGGTGGATAGAGGCTGCACCCGGGCCTTCGCCACACGGGCTTTCGCCACCTGGGCCGACGTCACGGGCCTCTCGATGGCTGCCGCCACCGCCTTGGTGGCCGCAGCGTCAACGCACTCTCTTCCGCAGCGCCGAGGCGGATCGTATCGTTCAGCGCGAATTCCGCGATGAGGATCCATCATGTTGACGGACCGATACGATCTTCCCTTGTCCACCGCCTCGTCCGCCGCGCGGGACGCCTACGTAGAGGGCTGTGAGGCGAAGCTGACCATGTACCCCGGCGCGATCGAGGGGTTCGATCGTGCCATCGCCGCAGATCCCGGCTTTGCCCTCGCCCATGCCGCCAGGGCGCACGTGCTGCTGGAACGCGGGGACGCAGCGGCGGCACGCGCGTCGATGGCGGCGGCCAATTCCCTCGCCGCCGGTCTGTCCGCGCGGGAAGCCAGCCATATCGCATTTTTCGACTTGCTTGTCGGCGGGCGACGCCGAAGCCGCGCTTTCCGCATTGCCCGCGCACCTGAACGCCTGGCCGCGCGACGCCCTGGTACTCGGCACCACCGCGTTCACCAACGGCCTGATCGGCAGTTCCGGCCGCGCCGGGCAGAAACGCGCGCTGCTGGAGCTGCTGGACAGGCTTGCCCCGAGCTACGGCGACGATTGGTGGTTCACGGCCCATCATGGCATGGCGCTCTCGGAGAATGGACAGCGCGATGCCGCCCGCCCGAAGATCGATCGATCCCTCGCCCAAAACCCGAACAACCCCTGGGCGGCGCACGCCCGCGCGCATCTCTGCTATGAGGAGGGCGATCCAGACGCGGCCCGCGCCTTCCTGGCGTCTTGGCTCACCACCTATCCGCGCAACGGCTTGTTATACAGCCACCTGAGTTGGCATCTCGCGCTCGGCGACCTCGAGGCCGGCGATGCGGCGGCGGCGTTCCGGCTTTTCCGGGAAGCCTTCTCACCCGATGTGCACAGCGGGCCGCCGCGCGGGAAGGTGAACGATGCGGTTTCCTTTCTGTGGCGCTGGGAACTCGCCGGGCATCCGCGTGACGCCGACGCATGGCGCATGATGCACGACTTCGCGAACAGCGCGTTTCCGCGCGCCGGCGTGGCCTTTTCCGACATGCACATCGCGCTCGCGCAGGCCGTGGCCGGCAATGACGCGGCGCTGGAGGCGCGCGCACGGCAGATGGACGAGCTCGCGCGCGAGGGTCGTTATCCATCCGGCCCCTTGCGTTCCGGCGGTGTCGCACGCCTTCGCCGCTTTCGAACGGCGAGATTTCTCCGCCGCGATCGACGCGCTTGAACCGATTGCCGGCGAACTCGAACGCATCGGCGGCAGCCGCGCACAGCTCGACCTGGTGGAGTTCACGCTGTTGAAGGCCTATCTCGGCGCGGACCGCCTGGACGATGCGCGCCGGATGCTGAGCGTGCGGCGTCCAGGCTCCTCGGGCATTCCCGTTGCCGGGTTGGCGGCCGTGCACTGATCGACGAAACGACGAAACCGGAGCGCCAGACTAAATCCGAATACGCTATGCCGAACGAACCAAGAATTGACAAGGGCGGTCTCATCACCTCGGTGAGGTGATCGGTGAGCGCGACCGAGCCCCGTAGGCGGCGATCGCCATCATTCCCACCCCGATCCCTATCGGAGCCAAAATCCATATCTTCCGAAGAGCAGGGAACAGGGACGCAATCACACCGCCTGTCGTAAAAAGCATTCCACTGGCACCTATGAAATCCAAGTGGTCCCATTCTTCGATCAATCCGCCAACTGGCATTATGTCCTCCGTTCACAGCAGGGCTCGATTACCCGCCGATAGCTTGGATTGAAGCCGATCTCCCTGCCCACCGTAGCTGCCTGTCGGCGGCTCGTCGAGTTAGTGAGGACCGAACCTCACTCAGGGCTAACCGACGCCCTCGATGGATGAAAGTTTGCCCCATTGTTTAGGACTTGGTCACCTTGTCTAGATGATCTTGAACCCTTCCCGGCTCAGCGGACCGGGCACGAGCACGGTGTCGAGGAGAATATCTGAATGGTAACGCTCCCTTCAAACTTCGTCGGCGCGGTTCTGGCGGCGCTCATGGCGAGCACCGCGGCTCTGGCGCAGTCGTATTACGACGATCAAGCTTGCCGGCAATTCGCCGACGCGCAGGTCGCCCCCTTGCGCGACCAGGCTAATTCCCAGGCTGTCGGCAGCACTCTCCTTGGCGCCGGCCTCGGTGCGGCGCTCGGTGCCGCGGTTGGCGGCGGTCGAGGCGCCGGGATCGGGGCGGCCTCCGGAGCGCTCGTCGGCACCGGAGTTGGTGCTGCCAACGCCCAGAACGCGGCGGGGTACCTGCAACAGCAATACAACGCCTATTATGCGCAGTGCATGGCCTCTCGGAGGTCCCCGACACCACCATATGCCGCACCAGGACCGGGTTATGCACCGGCGCCGGGTTATGGACCGGCCCCAGGTTACGCCCCCCAGCCGAGCTATCCGCCACCGGCTTCGTACCCGCCGCGATAACGAGCTGGTTCCCAACGGGCGCTGCAAACGCCAGCCTCGCCCGCGTGCGCAACTAACTGTGGCTTACTCCGCCGGAGTGGGTTCGAGCCCGGCCGGCACGACCCTGCGGCGCGGCGCCTGGACCCCGATCGCTGTGACGACCGCCGCCAACAGCATGAAGCCGGCAAGCGCGTAGAGGCCGTTCTCGAAACTTCCGGTCGCGTCCTTGATCCAGCCGACCAGGAAAGGACCCATAAAACCGCCGACATTCCCGACGGAGTTGATCAGAGCCATGCCGGCGGCCGCGGCCGTTCCGGTCAGGAAGGTAGAAGGCAGCGGCCAGAAGGGTCCTTTCGACCCGTAAAACCCGATCGTCGCCAGGCACATTGCGGCGAGCGACCAGAAGCTGCCGCCGAGCAACCCGGCGAAGATCAGCCCGGCGGCGCCGACGAGGCAGCCGATAAAGAGGTTCCATTTGCGCTCCTGCATCCGGTCGGAGACATAGCCCCAGACCACCATGCTGATCGTGCCGACGACGTAGGGGATCATCGTCAGGAAGCCGGTCTGGAGGTTCGAGACGCCCAGCTGCTTTGATGATCTGCGGTACGAAAATGACCAGCCCCACGCTTGCTGTGATGATGCCGAAATAGATGACTGCCAGCGCGAGAACCCGGATATTGGTCAGCGATTGGAGCAGCGTATAGGTGCGGACGGCTTCGAGCTCACGTTTTTCGTGGGCGAGCTCCGTCTCGATCCAATCCTTTTCTTCCCGGGTCAGCCAGGAGGCGTGTGCGGGCCGGTCTCTGAGATAAGTGAGCAACAAAAAGCCGAGGATCACGGCAGGCGCCGCCTCGGCGAGGAACACCCATCTCCACCCGGCAAGACCAAAGGTGCCGTCGAGTCCCAACAGCCCGGTCGAAATCGGTCCGCCGAGCGCGACCGAAATCGGTGTCGCCACGGTGAACCACGAGATCATCCGCCCGCGGTGGCGCGCCGGAAACCAATAATGGAAATAGAACAGGATGCCGGGAAAGAAGCCGGCCTCTGCGGCGCCGAGCAGAAAGCGCAGGGTCACAAAGCTGATCGGACCACTGACAAACGCCATCGCCCCGGAAAAGAGCCCCCAGGTGATCATGATGCGGGCGAGCCAGAACCGGGCGCCGACCTTCTCGAGCATCAGGTTGCTCGGCACTTCGAAGAGACAGTAACCGCCGTAAAAGGCGCCGGCGCCCAGCCCAAAAAGATAGGCGCTGAACCCGAGATCCTTGTTCATCGTCAGCGCGGCGAAGCCGAGATTGACCCGATCGAGGTAGCACACGAACATGCACAGGATGGAGAACGGCAGCAGGCGCAGGTAGACCTTGCGCATCGTGGTTTGTTCGGCAGTCCGGGGCATGACCGTGCATCCGTAATTAACCGAGTTTGCCGGATGATCTAGATCACCCCTGGGGACCGGGCAAAGAGCGGACAAGCGCATAGCTGACGTGCTCATTTGCGAGGCAGATCAGGCCGCCAGGGCCTTGCCCCACGGTCTTGCCGGCGGGTTCGTCGCCTCCCGACGCGCTGCTCTCGGGTGGTCCGACAACACTGAAGACGTCTGCGAATCTCTAGGCAAAAATGCCAGCCTATTTGATCGCCGAAAATCGAGATCACTAATCGCGCCGTATCAGGGCGGCTCGACCGACCTCGTCGAAGACTGACGGAGGCGAAAACCATCGTCATCCTCGAATTGCCGACTTGCGCGGCAGTAAAGCACTGGTACGCTTCGCCGGAAGCACCTGGGCCCTGCGGCCCGCGCAACGGAAGTTGTCCAGTGCGTTACAGTCGTAACGAGTTTTCCCGACTCTGAAATAACGCCGTAGCGCGGCACGCCCATCATCTTTGCATGAGAGCCGCAAGGGTCCGTCAACTACGACGCAATGACCGTCGGAAAAGGGGGCGGTCTACGCTTGCCGATGTGGGAACTGGAGCTGGTCCTTACACCTGAGGAAAAGCAAAATGACAAAGACACTGATAGAGGCGTTGCACGATCGCGCGAAATCTTGCCCTGAGGCCGTGGCCTTCCATTTCGGCGAGGACGTCTGGACGTACGAGCGGTTGGCGGCTGAAGTCGAACGCCTCGCGCGCGGATTGGTCGAGCGTGGCCTTCGCAAAGGCAATCGCGTCGCGCTGCATATGGCGAATGTGCCCGAGCTGGCCGTTGCTTATTACGCCTGCTTTCAAATTGGCGTTATCGCCGCACCCTTGAATATAAGGTTGAAATCCGCGGAGCTGAGGCCCCTGCTGCAGCGGTTGCGACCCGCTTTTTATATCGGCCAAGCCGATCTCTATCGGCGTATTGCCGCTATCGATTGCTCGATTGTCCCATCGAACGCGCGTTTCATCGTCGGCGACATGGTCGATGATCCCTGGGCGCAACCGTTCACAAATCTGCGCGGGGATAGCAACGCGGGGCCGGTTAGAGCCGAGGCGGATGTCCAGGCACCCGCTGTGCTGCTCACGACCTCGGGAACGACAGGCCAACCCAAATTCGTCGCTCATACCCCGGCAACGCTGGCTGCCATTGCCGATTCTGCGAAGCACCTGGGACTCGACGGCGACCACATTGCAGTCATCGGCTTGCCCATGGTCCACGGGTTCGGGCTATTTGCCTTCCTGGCATGTCTGCGGTTCGGCACGCCGACCGTTTTGCTGGAGCGCTTCGATCCCGATGCGATGCTTGATGCAATCGAGCGTCATCGGTGCACTTGGCTCCCTGCTGTGCCGGCGATGTTCGCCGCGCTGCTCGAACGCCAACAGGCCCGCAGACGCAGTGTCCATTCTCTTCGAGTTTGCCTGTCATCCGGCGACAACTGTCCACCTCGGCTACAGGCGCAGTTCTCCTCCTTGTTTGGGACCCGACTGCGCAGTTTCTGGGCCGCGACGGAGGCGGCCGGCTCTCTCACCTACGGATTGGAGCCGGGACCGGTAAGCCGCATCGTTAAAGGGGAGCAGGTCCGCCTGATCGATGACAACGGTGCTCCAGTGCCTCGCGGCGAAATTGGCGAGCTGGCTTTACGGGGGCCTAACGTCACGATCGGCTATTGGGCTGGACCGGGCGCGATAGAAGACGCCTCGAAGGACGGCTGGTTTCGCACGGGAGACTTGATGCGGCAGGGAGACCACGATGATCTCTGGTTCATCTCGCGAAAAAAGGACGTTATCATCCGTGGCGGCTTGAATATCTCGCCTGTCGAGATCGAGCGCGTATTGACCGCCCATCCTGCGGTCCGCGATGCCGCCGTGGTCGGTGTGCCGGATGGTGCGCTCGGTCAACGCGTCGCAGGATTCGTGCAGATGGAGCGCGGCACGCGAAGCATAGTCCTCGAAGAGATCCTCGCCGGCGTCACGGCATTGCTGGCAGACTACAAAGCCCCGGGAAGCCTCGAGATCGTCGATGCAATTCCGCGAAACAGCCTGGGCAAGATCGACCGCAAATCTTTGCTGGCGATGATTTCTAAACCCGAGAACAACGATGCTGATCGGATCGCCTGCGGCTAGTTGCTCGCACTGAGCAAAGGCAGGCAATCGTTATTCTCGGAATAAACTCAGCCAGTGGCGTGCTGGCCGCGACCTCAGAGTCGCCTCGATGAACGCGAGGAGCGGACACAGCCGCCCAAACGCCCTTCAGCGTTACAGATGTAACCGGATTTCCCGATGACTGAAATTCATCTGTAGCACGGCGACCTCATTTTCAGATCAGCAAACGGGACACACAGCCCAGGAAAATGCCATGACCGCGTTTGACCAAAACCCCGCCCCATCGGGCGAGTCGAAAGAACGGAAGAAATCGATGCTCGTCCCGATCCAGAAAACTCTCGACACGGCGCTGGAGGACGACCCGGCAAGCGGTGTCTACCGCGTCAGTCGCGACATCTTCACCGATCCGGAAATCTTCGAACTCGAGATGAAGCACATTTTCGAGGGCAACTGGATATATCTGGCGCACGAGAGCCAGATCCCAAACAAGAACGACTATTTCACGACCTATATGGGCCGTCAGCCCATCTTTATTGCGCGCAATCGTGACGGCGAATTGAACGCATTCGTCAATGCGTGCAGCCATCGCGGCGCGATGCTCTGCCGGTTCAAGCGCGGCAACAAAGCTACCTACACTTGTCCCTTTCACGGCTGGACGTTCAACAATTCCGGCAAGCTTTTGAAGGTGAAGGACCCGGACGGCGCCGGATATCCGGACCGCTTCAACAAGGAGGGCTCGCACGATCTGACGAAAGTAGCCCGGTTCGAATCCTACCGCGGCTTTCTGTTCGGCAGCCTCAACCCCGACGTGCCCCCGCTGGCTGTGCACCTGGGCGAAGCCACCAAGTTCATCGACCTGATGGTCGACCAGTCGCCTGAGGGTCTCGAGGTACTGCGCGGCTCCTCGACCTATGTCTATGACGGCAACTGGAAGCTGCAGAGCGAGAACGGCGCCGACGGCTACCACGTCACTGCGGTGCACTGGAACTACGTTGCGACCACGAACCGGCGCAAGCAGGCCGAGCAGTCGGACAATGTCCGCGCCATCAGCTTAAGCGACTTCAACAAGCAGGGAGGTGGGTTCTATTCCTTTGAGAACGGCCATCTGCTGCTCTGGGGCAACTTCCGCCAACCCGGAGGACCGACCGCACTGGGAGCGGCGCAGCGAATGGGCCGCGCAGTTCGGCGAGGCGCGCGCGGACTGGATGGTGCGGCGGATCCGCAACCTGTGCCTCTACCCGAATGTGTATTTGATGGATCAGATGAGTTCGCAGATCCGCCAATACCGCCCCATCGCCGTCGATAAGACGGAAGTGACGACCTATTGCATCGCCCCGAAGGGCGAGAGCGCCGAGGCGCGGGCGCGGCGCATCCGGCAATACGAGGACTTTTTCAACGCCAGCGGCATGGCGACGCCGGACGACCTCGAGGAGTTCCGCGGCTGCCAGATGTCCTACCGAGGCCGTGCGGCTCGCTGGAACGACCTCTCCCGTGGCGCCAAGCACTGGATCCGCGGTCCTAACGCAGTGGCCGAAGCGATCGACCTAAGCCCGCTGATGAGCGGACCGCGTCTCGAGGACGAGGGGCTCTTCCTCGTCCAGCACAAGTACTGGCAGGAGGCCATGCGGCGTGCGCTGGCCGTCGAGAAGAATTTCGAGGAGCAGACCGATGTCGATCATGCTTGAGCGTATTCGCGCCGAGGTGCCGGCGCTCTCCGTCGAGGAGGTGCGGCAGTTCCTCTACCGCGAGGCCCGCTTTCTCGACGACAAGGAGTGGGAAAGCTGGCTCGAACTCTATGCGCCGGACGTGGAATTCTGGATGCCCTCCTGGGACGACGACGACCAGCTCGTCACCGATCCGCAGACGCAGGTCTCGCTGATCTGGTACGGGCACAAGGGCGGCCTGGAGGACAGGGTCTTCCGCATCAGGACCGAGCGGTCCAGTGCGACCAGCATGCCGGAGCCCAGGACATCGCACAACATCAGCAATGTCGAGATCCTGACGCAGGGCGGCGGCGTCTGTCGAGCTGCGCTGCAACTGGGTGACGTTCAGCTACCGTTACAAGACCGTCGACACCTATTTCGGCACCTCCTTCTACACGCTCGACACCACGGCTGCGCAGCCGCTGATCAAGCGAAAGAAGGTCGTCCTGAAGAACGACTACATCCACCATGTCGTCGACATCTACCACCTCTGAGCCGGGGCGTCGGAGACGCGAAACAATGGGCCACAGCATCGCGCTCAACTTCGAGGACGGCGTCACGCGCTTTATCGAGTGCCGTCCGGACGAGACGATTGCCGACGCCTCCTACCGCGTCGGGATCAACATCCCGCTCGACTGTCGCGACGGCGTCTGCGGCACCTGCAAATGCCGCGTCGAATCCGGCGAATACGACCGTGGCAGCTATCTTGAAGACGCGCTGAGCGAGGAAGAAGCCGCGATGGGGTCGGCGCTCGCCTGCCAGACGCGGCCGAAGACCGACCTCGTTGTTGCCATTGCTGCGTCGTCGGACGCCTGCAAGACCCGGGGTCAGACGCATCGCGCACGGCTTCATTCGGTGGACAGGCTCTCCGAGACCACCATTGGGTTCTCGCTGGATAGGGTGGGTGCGGTCACCTTCCTGCCCGGCCAGTACGCGAACATCCTCGTGCCGGGAACCGACCAGCGACGGTACTATTCGTTCAGCTCACCGCCAGGCGCCGGGCTCCTGAGCTTCCTGGTGCGCAATATTCCGCCCGGGGTGATGAGCACCTATCTGCGCGAAAAGGCCGTGCCCGGCACACCGGTCGAGTTCATCGGCCCGGCGGGCAGCTTCTATCTGCGCGAGATCAAACGCCCGCTGCTGCTCCTGGCGGGCGGCACCGGTCTCGCGCCGTTTCTGTCGATGCTTGGGAAAATCGCCGAGACCGGGAGTGCGTACCCGATTCACCTCGGTTACGGCGTCACCAACGACGTCGATCTCGTGGGGGTCGAGCGGCTGGAGGAATTCGCGACCAAAATCCCCGACTTCACATTCTTCACTTGCGTGGGAGCCGGAGACAGCGCCCATCCGCGCAAGGGCTATGTCACGGCCCATGTCGAGGCTAACCACCTGAATGGCGGCGACTTGGACGTCTATCTGTGCGGCCCGCCGCCTATGGTGGACGCAGTCCGTGCCTGGCTCGGGGAGCAGAGCGTGACGCCGGCGAATTTCTATTGCGAAAAATTCGCGCCGAGCGGTGCAGCCACTCCGATCGGCGAAGGCCAAGGGAGGCGGCGCGAGGCGAAATTGCCATGAGCCGGATGCCCTATCTCTACCCGGTCGTCCTCCAGGGCGACGGTCCAGTGTGAGGCGAAAGATGGAAATCAAGCTCTATGCGATGACCTGCGGCCTCGGTCATCTAATGTCGGGCGGTGCGGGCCGGATTAAGCTTCCTGTCCCCGTCCGAACAGGAACCACTTTACGCCGTCACTCCAACGACCACGAATAACCAACTGTGGGCGCCCGCTTGCCCGAGGTCACACCGACAATCGGACCGGTGTAGGGCGCTGGTGCGGTCGGCTCGGTCGCTGACTTATCCTGTTTGGCGCTGATCGGTTCTTCGCCTACGATTTTGCGCGCGATGTCCGGTACGGCGTTCAGATTCACGGCCGAGCCGGTATCGGCGCACCCGTTAGGTCCTTTCATAATACACGCGGCATTTGCCGCCGCGCCTGCCATTGCAGCTGCGACTGCGATGGCAAGTGTGGTCGCGATTTGGGCGCTCATTCCTACCTCCCCAAGCATGGGCGACGGACCCGAAAATTGATCTTTGCCGATTGTGAGCCCGGTGTCCATACGCGCCCTCGCCGCAAGCATCGGTCCGGCTCCATCAGGTCGCGATCGCATCCGGAGAGATGCACCCCCTGCTAGCGAAGTGCGACGACCGGCGCGTCTGAGTGTTTGATTCCTTGGTAGGGTGGGTAAATGATAAGGCATACATATCATAAAAAAGCTTACAAAAGTGCTTCGCCTTCGCACTGGCCGGCGATCATCACGCGGCTTCGTCCAGGCTCTCTCCGACGTCGTCGAGTATGTTGCGCTGCCAATCCGCATGCTGGTTCTTTGATCTGTCTACCGCCGCGCGCAACTTCGCCAGATGCCGCCGGTAGCGCCGCCGCCGGTCGTGCTCGTCCGCTCCCCAGTGATGCGCACGGCGCCGCGCCCGGTGCTTGAAATGCTCGACGGCGCGTTCGACCGCCTGACGGGATTGCTGCGGGTCGGCAGGGCGGGCGACCTCTTTGTTTATTTCGGCGATCGTGTTCGATACCAGGGCGTCGATCAGCTCTTCCGCGGCTTCCGCCTCGGACTCGGTCAACAGGTCGATGACGACCTTGACCGCTGTCCCGACCGCCGGGCCCATCTGGGGAAGCAATTTCGGCAATACCACCGAGGCGAGTCCGAGAGTCAGCAGAGTGGCCAGATTGGGTTTCCCGATATCCTCGAACATTTCCACCTCGGAACGATGCCCAGCGCCGCGCAGTTTAACACAGGGGAACTTGCGCGAGAACGGCAACTCGGGGAGCTGATCGAGATGACCGAGCTGAATAAACAGAAGGCGGTGGACCTGCTGAACCGCATTCTGGAGGCGGAGCTGGCGGGCGTGGTTCGCTATACCCACTACTCGTTTCTCGTATTTGGCCACAATCGGATCCCGATTGTGTCGTGGCTGCGGGAACAGGCGGCCGAGTCGCTGACGCATGCCCAGCAGGCCGGCGAGATGATTACTCTGCTCGGCGAATACCCGTCATTGGTAATCGGTCCGCTTCTCGACACGCATCGCACCGAAATCGGCGCGATCATGCAGGAGTCCCTGGAAACCGAGGCTAAGGCGCTGGCGCTCTATCGTGAGCTGCTGAAATGCGCCGAAGGGCGGTCGGTCATCCTGGAGGAGTATGCCCGCCAGATGGTCTACGCTGAGGAGCTTCATGCGAGCGAGGTCGACAAGATGCTGCGCAAGCCCGGCGAAGTCGCCGCTTTCCGCCCGACCCGATAGTCCCGATAAAAAACGCCACCACCAATTATAGACCCGCTACGTGGCGGACTCTCCTCCTTTGAACCTCTGGGCGAATGCGTGTTTGGGTGAACAACCGAACACCGACCAGCCACTAAACTGCGCCCTAGCGGGGGGCGCCGGAGGTTTCGACATGCGGTTTCGCCGTCATATCATTATGAGTATTGTTAAGTGACCGGGCAGTCCGACGAGCTTCCGTCGATTCCGCAGGCAATCCGGGCCCGGCTCGCGCGCCCGACGGTCCGCCTGTCGGGACCGGTCGGGCACCCTATGGTCGCCAGCTTTTTCGATCAGCTTCTCCCTATTTTGGAGATCGAGGGCTCCATTCTGATCGAGCTTTTCACCGATGGCGGCGACGCCGAGATCGGCCGGCGCCTCGCCGAAGAAGTGCGGTTGCTGCGCCGGGAGCACGGCCGGGATATCTGGTTTCTGGGCAAGACCCTGGTCGCCTCGGCAGGGGTGACGGTGATGGCGGCGTTTCCCAAAGACAAGCGCTGGTTGACCCGCGACGCCGCGCTGCTCATCCACGGCCGCAGGATGGTCAAGGATCTGCACCTCGAGGGGCCGCTGGGGAGTTGCCGGCGGGTGCTGGAAGAAATGATCGCCGACATCGACCACGGGCTGCGTCTCGAGGAACAGGGGTTTGCCGAGCTGATCGACGGCGCAAACGTGGATGCGGAAGAAATCGCTCGCCGCGCCTATGGCGGCTGGTATCTGTCCGCCGAGGAAGCTTTGAACAGAGGCCTCGTCGCGGGTCTCGTCTAGCGGGCTCTCGGCATACCCGGGCCAAGCAGCGGCAGGCTCATCAGGTCTCGAACGCCTTTCTGAGCTTGGCGGCCAGATCCGAATAGGTAAATGGCTTGAAGATCACCTCGACGCCGGGATCGAGCCGTCCGTGATGCACGATGGCGTTGCGGGCATATCCCGTCGTGAACAGGACTTTGATGCCTGGCCGCCGGCGGATCGCTCGATCGGCGAGCTGACGGCCGTTCATGCCGCCGGGCAGTCCGACGTCGGTGAACAGAAGTCGAAGCTCGGGATGAGCGTCCAGCGCTTGCAGAGCCGCCCGGCCGTCGGGGGCGCTTACGACCTGGTATCCAAGATCGCTCACCATCTCGACCGTGTAGGTCCGCACGTCCGGATCGTCTTCGACGACCAGGACGGTTTCGCCCTGCCGGGCCCGGGGCGGATTGCGCGGCTCCGATGAGGGTTCGAGAAACGCCCCAACCCCATGGTGCCGGGGCAGATAGAGCTTTACGCAGGTGCCCTGTCCCACCTCGCTGTAGATCTTAACATGCCCGCCGGACTGCTTCACAAAGCCGTAGACCTGAGAGAGGCCCAATCCGGTGCCCTGGCCGATCCCCTTGGTCGTAAAAAACGGCTCGAATGCTTTCTCGACGACATCCTCGGGCATGCCCGAGCCGGCGTCGGTTACAAAAAGGCCGACATACTGGCCGGGAGCGATGTCGGCGTGCATTGAGCAATAGGCATCGTCGAGATAGCAGTTGGCGGTTTCGATGGTCAGTTTTCCGCCATTCGGCATCGCGTCGCGCGCATTGACGGCGAGGTTGATCAGCGCGTTTTCGAGCTGGTTCGCATCGGCAAAGATGTTCCACAGCCCGCCCGCCAAAACGGTTTCGATCGCAACAGATTCTCCGAGTGCTCGCCGCAGCAGATCGGACATGCCGCTAACCAGCTTATTGGGCGAAACCACCTCCGGCGCGAGCGGCTGGCGCCGCGCAAACACGAGCAGACGCTGGGTCAGCTCGGCGCCGCGGAAAGCACCCCTCAGGGCGGCCGCGATCAGGCGATGAAATTCGTGGTCCGGCGGAAGCCGCCGCTGCATGGTCTCGATGTTGCCCATGATGACCGTCAGCAAATTGTTGAAGTCGTGGGCAACCCCGCCGGTGAGCTGCCCAATAGCCTCCATCTTCTGCGCCTGGCGCAATGCGTCTTCTATTCGCCGCCGATTTTTGACCTCCTCGGCGACCCGGTCTTCGAGCGTTTCGTTGATCCGTTGCAGCTCTTGTTCGGCGTGGCGGCGAGCCGCAACCTCCCGTTGGCTGGCTTCATAGAGCTGCGCGTTGTCGATCGCGATTGCCGCTTGCGACGCAATGCCGGTCACGATCCGCTCGTCGCGCTGGGTGAAGACACCCGGCTCCGAGTGACCGAAAAACAGCCCGCCGATCGCCTCGCCCGAACGGGAGACGACAGGGATCGCCAGATAGCTGCGCACGGGCAGATGTCCGGGAGGCATGCCATTATAAGGCGGGTTCTGCCCGTAGCGAGGATCAACGAGGATGTCGTCCGATCGGACGGCGCCCTTGCCACGAAAGGTCGGCTCGAACACGGGCGTGTTGCGCGGCATCGGGAAGTTCGCAAAAGCTTCGCGCGGCGCGCCTGAAAGCGAGTACAGCGTGTAGGCTTCGCCGTCCTCGTCGACGACGTTGTAAAAGAAAGCGCCGAACTGAGCCCTGGTGAGCTCGACTGCGGCGTCGGTGACGGTCTGGACGAGCCGCTCCAGGCTGAGCTCCGCGGCGAGCGCCGTGCCGGTGCGATTGAGCACCTCCAACGTGCGCGCCTCTTCGCGAAGTTCGACGATACGCGCTTCGAGAGTTTCGTTGAGCGCCAGCAGCCGGGCTTCGAGCGCCTTGCGCTCGCTGATCTCGTAATAGACGCCGAACACCCAACGGATGCGGCCGTTGTCACCCTTCCGGGCTTCGCCCTTGCCCCCGATCCAGTGAACGCTGCCGTCCGGATGTCTGACCCGGAATTCGCTATAATAGGCGCCCGATTGCGCGGCGCGCTCGACGGCGGCGTGCAGCTTTGGCACATCGTCGATAAAAATCGCGCGCTCCCACTCGGAAAATGATGGCTTCGGAATGTCCGGATCGAAGCCGAAGAGAACCGCTACATAGGGCGTCCACTGCCACTCGTTTGTCGCCAAATCCCATTCGAACCAGCCGATCCCGCTGGCGATCTGCGCCAAACGAAACCGCTCCTCGGTCTGCGCGGAGCCGGCTTTCGATGTGCTCGCGGCTGTATTCGACCTCGTCCATTGGCCGGCCGCCTATGCTGCGCCGCCCAAAATCGATTTCGCTTCGGTCATGGCGCGCATCTTGCCCAGCGCGATATGCCTCGGGCAGGTGATTGAACCCGCACGAGCTGGTGATGATGGTCTGCTCGGGCGCGAGCCACGGGTGCGCCCTGATGCGCTCGGCGATCTGCGCGCCGGTCTCGATGTTGGGCGCCTGCACGTCGACCGCGCCGACCCCCAGCTGCTTGTCGCCGAGAAGGCCTCTCGAAGTGGTCGGTCATATCGTGTTCGATCAGATAGGCGTCGCACTCGATCCGGCACACGAGATCGGCCTTGTAGCGGCCGAAATCGAAATAGCGATGGCCGATCTGCCCGTCGTAATCGGGGCCGACCGCGTAGTTGCCCTGACAGATGTGCACCGAGACATGAACATCGTCGGGAAGCCGCTTCGAGCGCGAGATTGATCGCGTCGACGGCAGCGCGCACGTCGTCATCGGATGCCGGCGTAAAGTAGGGCTCGTCGATCTGAATATGCTTGCAGCCGGCCTCGGCCAGACGGCGGAAGTTGTTGTGCAACAGCTTGCCGAGGTCGAGCATCATCGGGGCGAGATCGCCATAATGCTCGTCATAGGCGACCGCGGCCAGCAGGTGCGGCCCGGTCATCGTGACCTTGACCGGTTTGCGCGCGAACGCCGATACCGTCCTGAATTCGTCGACCAGCCCGAGATCGGTGCTGTCGGAAATCGGCCCTTTGCAGATCGCGGCGGGATGGGTGACGTTCGGATCGTGCTTGGTGATCGGCTTGGGCCGGGTCTCTCCTTGAAAGGCCGGGATCTTCTGCCAGAAATGGTTGAGCATCGCGTTGGGCGGCGAGTGCCGGTTATGGGTGCGCCGATGCATCTCGCCCCCAGTGATCACGTCGATCCCCGCAATCTCCTGTTCCAGGATCGCCGCCTGCATCGCGCGAAATTGCGCGTCGGCGAAATCGGCCGGCTGGAGCTGTCCCAGGGTCACCAGCCGGTCGAGCGTCTCGTACCAGCGCGGAACGCTGTGCGCCCCGATGACCGTGGTCGTGTATTTCGGGTACCGAGGCATCGTCTTTCCCAGCCGCGTTGAGCCTGCTTGTTACGTCGACGGTATTTTTTGCTCTCTTGTATCATATCCTAGCATAAGCTGCCGTCGGCAATCAGGTAATGTGAATGGAACATGAATTGTTCAAAGTAAGTGTCGACCGCAGCCGGAGTAAACACTTCGCCTCGACTGAAAGTTCCCACTGCGCTATTTATTTTAAAGCTGACTGACCAAATTGATCGACTCCTCGAATCCCCATGCCTGCAGCAAAGCATGAAGCGCCGAGCCACCGGCTCCACCGATATCGGCGATGATGGTGGCCGAACGCGTGTCGAGGATCCGCGCCACCTCGTCGGGGACGAACGTGATCGCACGCTTCATCGCCCCGTCGCAAACCCGTAGCTGCCGAGGAAGTAACAGCAGACATTCTTGCTAGCCTCTGCTGTTCTCATTCTGAAGGCGACAAATTCCGCGACCGAGCTCAGTCTGCTCGCTGCGAGCTTGGGACGGGACGGGAGGACGCGGCGTGACGCAAACATGGCACCGCCCCGAGCCGATCGGATGCGGCTCGAACCAGTCATCGTCGGTACGGTGCAAGGATCGGCCGTGCGGCTCTAAATGCCCAGTTCCGAATGGGCGTCGCTGCCACCCCCAATCGAACAACAGGGATTGCGCGAAAACTCGACGATCCGCGCTTCGGGCGTTATCATATCGTAACAAATACCGGGACAGGCATTTGCGCGAGCAAGGTTCGCGTTGTGCCTCCGAGCAAGAGTTCCCGCAACCGAGAGTGACCATAGGCTCCGAACACGAGCAGGTCCGCTCCGCTCCGCCGGCGTGCGCGAAGTTCACCTCCGCGATCGGAGAGCCGTTCGACATCACGCGTTCCACGTTGAGATGCACATTGTGCCGCGCCAATTGCAAGGCGATGTCGGCACCGGGCTCTTCCCCGTGTCGGCGGCCTCTGGACGGATCCACGACCAGCGTGGTGACCGCCTGTGCGTCGACAAGAAACGGCATCGCGTCTGATATCGCGCGCCGGGCCTTCCGACTGGCATTCCAGCCGATCAGGACATTGTTGCCGATCGCTTCACCTAGCCACGCGTTGGGGAGGACTAGCAGCGGCGCCCCGCTCGCAAGCAAGATCGTCTCCAGTGTCAGATCATCTGGAAGGCCATTCGGTTCAGGATGCCCGACGATCACCAGATCGGAATGAAGCGCGTTGAGGACCGCCTCTTGCGCCGGCCGATGGCCGTCGAATTCGACGTAATTCCCCGGCGACGTTCCATGTGGTGCAGAGAGCCTGAAAGTGTTCGCTCACATGGACCGCAACAGCTTCCGCCTCTGCACGGAGCCTTTTTTCATGAGCGATCACGGCTTGGAACGCCCTTTCGCCGATCGCCCAAGACTCCGACGGCGGATCCAACCTCACGCCGGCGAAGACCACGTGCACACCGATCACATGCGCGTCCCAGCGCTGCGCCAATGCGGCAGCATGAACAGCCCGATGCTTTCCTGACGGACTGGCATCAAGAAAGACTGTTAACGTTTTTGGATAAAGTCGCTTTTGCGGGCTGGGTGCCGAACGCATACTCACCGTGTCGATTTGCACACCACCGTGCCTTCGGGACGCCATGAGCCGTTGATGCATTGTCCGTCAAACCCTTGGTAGGGCACCGGCGCGTCGGCTCGCCGCTCGGAGACAGGCCCATCCTGCGAGGGCCGTCTTATCGAAGCCAGCGAACGACGCTCAGTCATTTTCACATGCGGTTGGTCCTGAACATTCATGGTGGACTCTCCATTTCAGGGTGAGGGGAGGATTATCCGCCTGGTGCAGCGGCCTCGGTGCGAATCTGCACTTTGCTGCCATCGACAAGGCTGACTGGCGGCGTGCGGATCACCTGGTACCCCGCCTTCATGTATGTCCATTAGTGACCCATCGGAGCGGCGCCGCCGAGCTTGACCTTGCGCAAGGTCAGCGCGAGCGGCACGGCCGCGAGCGAGATCAGCATCAGCACCAAGAACGCGTCCATATAGCCCAGGTACGAGGCCTGCGCCTGTACCTGCTGTCCAACCCATTGGATCGCCTGCTGCTTGGCCTGCCATAGCGAACTGCCCTGCGCGACGAAATAGTTCGTCACCTGATGCAGCGCATCCTGATACTGCACGCTCGACGGGATCGCCTGCTCGACGAGCCTGTTCTGATGGAACTGCTCGCGGTCCGCACAGCACGTTGGAGACGAGCGATATGCCGATCGAGCCGCCGGTGTTGCGCGCGGCGTTGATCAGGGCCGAAGCCTGGTCGGTCGCTGCCGGGCGGAAGGCCGTCGTAGGACGCGGCGATGATCGGCATGAAGATCAGCGGCAGTCCGACGCCGAGCAGCATGCGCGAGCGCGCCATGAACCAGAAGTCGAGATCGCCATACACATTGGTCATGTCGTACATCGACAGCGCGATCAGCACCGCTCCGACGGCAATCAGGTATTTGGGCTGGACCTTGCCGGACAGACGGCCGACGACGAACATCATCGCCATCGTGACGATGCCGCCCGGCGACAGCACGAGGCCGGCCCAGGTCGCGGTGTAGCCGAAATCCTGCTGCACCAGCTGCGGCAGGAACTGCGTCGTCGCCAACAGGATGGCGCCGGTCGCCAGCATCACCAGGAAGCACGCGCCGAACTGGCGCGTCGCCAGCATCCGGAGGTCGATCGCCGGGTTGCGGCGGCTCATCTCCCACGGGATCATCAGCACGAACGCCAGCGCACAGACGGCCGCGACCTCGGCGATGAAGGTCGAGCCGAACCAGTCGTCCTCGAGCCCGCGGTCGAGCACGAGCTCGAGCGCGCCGAGGAACGTCGCGACCAGCGCGAAGCCGACCAGCGTCGAACCTGCCCCCTTGCCGCCGCAGTCGCCGGCGCTCGCGCCGCTGCGGCCTCGGCTCGCGCAGGACCAGCGCGATCAGCCGCCATCGTGACCACGCCGACCGGGCCGTTGATCAGGAAGCACCAGCGCCACGAGAGATTGTCGGCGAGCCAGCCGCCGAGCGTCGGCCCGACCACCGGCGCCACCACCACCGCCACGCCGAACAGCGCGAAGCCCTGGCCGCGCTTCTCCGGCGGGAATGAATCCGCCAGGATCGACTGCGCGACCGGCACCATGCCGCCGCCCCCGAAGCCCTGCAGAACGCGGAACAGCAGCAGCGCATCGAGATTCCAGGCCTACGCCGCACAACACCGAGCTGATCGTGAACAGCGCCAGGCAGATCAGGAAGAAGGTCTTGCGGCCGAGGCGCTTGGCGAGAAAGCTGCTCGCCGTCAGGCTGACGGCGTTGGCGACGAGATAGGTCGTCACCACCCAGGACGCCTCGTCCTCGCTCACCCCCAGGCCGCCGGCGATATAGTTGCAGCACGACGTTGGCGATGGTGGTGTCGAGCACCTCCATGAACGTGGCGACTGCCACCAGAATCGCGATCAGCCATGGGTTGGCGCCGGCGCCGCTCGGCGCACCGGGAGGCGCGGCTGGCTGGCGCAGCGGCGCTCATAGCCACCCCCTCAGGCGCTCGTAGAGCGAGGGGTTCGGATCGACCCGCACGCTGGTCTCGACCGACATGCCCGGGCCGAGCGCAACATCCGTCGGGGGATTGTCCAGGACGATCTTGACCGGCACGCGCTGCACGATCTTGACCTAGTTGCCGGTGGCGTTCTCGGCCGGCAGCAGCGAGAACGCGGTGCCGGATCCGGGCTGCACGCTCGCCACATGGCCGCGGATCGTGCGTTCCGGATAGGCGTCGATGCTGATCGTCACCGGTTGTCCCGGGCCGCATGTGGTCGAGCTGCGTTTCCTTGAAGTTCGCCGCAGACCCAGATGTCGTCCGGCACGAACATCGTCAGGTTCGTACCCGGCTGCGCGTACTGGCCGACGCGGCGCCGAGCTGCACGACGCGTCCCGGCTGGGCTGCCGTAACCGTCGTATAGGAAAGGTTGAGCTGCGCCTGGTCGCGCTGCGCTTTGGCTTGCGCCAGGCTCGCGACGGCGCTGGCGCGTTGCGCCTTCAGCGCTTCGACCTGCCGCTGCGCCAGCTTGAGCGTCGCCTGCGCACTGTCGACAGCGGCCTGCTGCTGGCGCAGCTGCGAGGTGTATTGCTGGGCGTTCTGAACCGTGCCTGCAATCGTCTGCGCCAGGTACTGATAGCGCGCCGCCTGCTGTTGCGCGAACACCAGCGCCGCCTGCTGCTGCGCCAGCTGCGCCTGGTCCGCGGCGATCTGGGCCTGCTGCACGGTCAATCTGCGCATCGACGTTTTCGATGTTGGCCTGCGCAGCAGCCACCTGCGCTTCAGCCTGAGCAAGTGCTGCGCGATAAGTCCGATCGTCGATGCGAGCGATCACATCTCCGGCCTTGACATGCTCATTGTCGGTAACCGGGACCGCCGTGATGTAACCCGACACTTCCGGGGCGATCGCGAACTGGCGCGACGCGATGTAGGCGTCGTCGGTCGTCTCGAAATGACTGGAATTGTCCCAATCAAGATAGCCGGCCGCTGCTATCAGCAGCAGGCATGCCGATGCGACGACGAAGACACCGGATGCCGACGAAGCCAGCCTTTGTGTGACGGCTCATCAGCGCCGGAGCTCGTGGGTTTCAATATCCGCATCCTGCCGGGGCCACCGCTCCTGCACCTTCGGCGCCGCAACGTCAGGCGACGCACCACGGTCCGCCCCCGGCTCAAATTGCACGGTTTCCGCCGCGCTCTGAGCGTCCGCTCTCCGATCTTCCAGGTCCAGCATGGTCCTCACCCTTGCGATCTGCTTTCGCGCGACCGAAATGAGTAGCGATCGACGGAAGACAATTGCCCTTCTCGCGAACAGGCTGTCCGGCATTTGCAGACAATAGGAGGTCGGGATGGACCGTTTCGCCAGCATCACGGCCTTCGTTCGGGTTGCCGAAAGCGGCGGCTTCTCGGCGGCGGCCGCCGTCTGAACCTGTCAAAGGCGACGGTCAGCGACCAGGTGCAGCGCTTGGAAAACGCGCTCGGGGTGCGGCTGTTGAACCGTACCACCCGCCGGGTCAGCCTAACCGAGATCGGCCGCAGTTATTACGAGCGCTGCGTGCAAATCCTGCACGACCTGGAGGAGGCCGACGAGACCGCCGGCGCCCAACAGGCAACCCCACGCGGCCAGCTTCGCGTCCATTGCCAACAGGGCATCGTGCAGTTCGTCACGCCGGTCGTGGTCGACTTTCTCGCCCGGTATCCTGAAGCATCGGTCGATCTGCGCTCCGGTCACGCGATGATCGATATGGTAGAGGAGGCGTTCGATCTGGCGATCAGCCCGTTTCTACCGCCCGACGCGAGCCTTGTCAGACGGCGCCTGGCGACGTTCGAGCCTGATGCTGTGTGGCGCCCCGGCCTACCTCGAAAAGCATCCGGCGCCGCAATCCCCGGCGGACCTCGCCGGCCACAACTGCCTGCGCTACCCCTACGCGCCGTCCGCGGACGAGTGGCACTTCGTGGATGCCAGTGGCAATCCGGCGGTGGCGCGCATATCGGGAAGCCTGATCAGCAGCAGCCCCGATACCGCGCGCGCCGCTGCCGTGGCCGGCATCGGCCTAGTGCTGACTGCGCCATTCATGGTTGCCGACCTGCTGGAGTCGGGCGCGCTGGTGCCGCTGTTGCCCGGTTATCGAACGCAGGAACTGGAGATCAACGCGTTCTATCCTCATCGCCGGCACTCTGAGCGCCAAGGTACGCGCGTTCATCGACATGCTGGTCACCTGGTTCGTCGAACACGAGCACCGGCCCAGACCAGGCGGAAGCTAAGGTCTGCTCAAGGGGCATGATCCGTCATTCGGATCGCCTAAACCGAGAGCCGTTTTGAGGGAGCGCCGATGGTCGGCTGTCGCCATATGGGCTCCTTGCGAGAAGCGCTTGACCGCCACTCTTCGAGCATCTCGGACTTCTGACTGCTGCGTTCTGATTTATAACTAAGCAACCCAGCGGTGTCGGTAGACCGGAAAATTGCCGTAATCTTGTGAGAGGCTACGCCTTCCGACGCTGATGTTTTGCAGGCCGCCAGTTGGCGAAAACGTTAATGCGGCTCAACGTTACTATGTTAGTCTAATTTGGGGCATCACTTTGCTGTTATTCGTTCTTATAGGAGAGAAAACGACGAACCTCTCGCTGTTTCTTCGCCATCTCGATCTTCAAAAGGCAAGAGATTCCGAGCCGGAAGCCGCCTCGCTAGCTGTATTTTCGCTGCAAATAACAGCAAAAACAGCGGCGGCGCCCTGATCTCCCGATGGGCGCCGCCGCCACATTTGCGGATGTCAGTTGATCAGCCCGTAGAATTTGCCGGCGTTCTCGCAGGTGATCTTGTGGACGATTTCGGGTGCGAGGCCGGCGAACTGCTCCTTGATGTATTTCGAGGATTCCGGCCACACCCCGTCGGTGTGCGGGTAGTCGGAGCCCCACATCAGGGTCTCGACGCCGATGTCGTCGACGAGCTTGGTGCCGATCGGGTCGAACTGGAAGGTCGCCTTGCACTGGCGGCGCCAATATTCGCTCGGCTTCATCTTGATCAGGTCGCGGAAGCGGTCCTCATACTCGAAATCCATGCGGTCGAGCGCATAGGGCAGCCAACCAATGCCGCTCTCGCCGAACGAGACCTTGAGCCGCGGGTGCCGCTCCAAGACGCCGGCGCCGATGAGGGCAGCGATGATGTTGATGAGCCCCATCTGGAAGGCCGAGACGCCGGTGAACATCGCCGCGCGGCGAACCTGGCCGGAGACCCCTTCGCGGGCCCGCGGCGAGGTCGTCGGGAAGGTGTGGAAGTGCAATGGCAACTGCACATCCTCGACCGCCTTCCACAGCGGCTCCCAAACCGGGTGCCACATCGGGTCCATGTCCCAGGAACAGGACAATTCGAGCCCCTTGATGCCCATCTTCGCGACGCGATGGATTTCGGTGACCGCGTCGTCGATATTTCCATAGGGAAGGCAGGCGAGGCCGATTTCGCGGTCCGGATAATGGCGGCAGAAATCCTTGAGGAAGTCATTGTAGATGCGCAACATCTCGTTCGAGGCTTCGCGGTCGTTGAGGCGCGAGGCGGCGCCCAGAATGCCGTAGATGACCTCGGCGTCGACGCCGTCGCGGTCCATGTCTTTGATGCGCAGATGCGGGTCGCTGCAGCGCCGGACGTCCCGCTTGCCGTCCTCGTACATGCCGGTCTCGGCCATCTTGTCGACCCGGTGGTTCTGCCCCGGGACAAAGGGCGCGCCGCCCGGCCCGACGCCGTTCTTCAATCCGAAATTGGCGCCGTTCTTGGCGACCCATTGCGGCCCCTGCGGACCGTCCTCGACATAGGGCATGCGCTCCTTCAGCTCGCGGCGCGCCTCGGACACGAACAAGTCGGGCGGCATCCACGGCATGTCGAGATGACAATCGGCCGAGATTCTGCGGTATTGCATGACGGTTTCCCCGCTCCTGGTTGTCGAAGGGTCTGGGAGCACTGTACTCCTTTGAAGGCTCGGATTCGTGCGAAAGGCGGCGGCTAGACCCGCCTTTTTTGCGCACGGGACATGAACATGACGCAACCCGCGGCTTGCGCTCGCACGCAATGAATGCTATAGATCAATTTTAGTCAACCGAAAGTCGTAACAAATGCGTTCTACCATCTTCGTGGCTCTCGTCGCGCTTTCTCTGCTGCCCGCGACAACCTTCGCTCAGACGGCGCCGCAAACCGCCGCCGTCGAGAGTGCGACCCCCGCACCTTCCGCTCCGACGGGCAATGGCGGCATCACGCGGGATCAATACATTGAACGCGCCAAGGATCGGGCAGCGCAACGGGCCGGAACCCGCTTCGACCAGATGGACACCGATCACGACGGCGTCCTCGACCGCGCGGAGATCCGCGCCTGGCGCACCCAGCATGCGCGCCACGCCGGCGCGCAGCCGTCCCAGCCTGCGCCGCAATAATCCGGCTGCCGGCTCCGGCCAATTCGCGGTAGACTGAAGCCCACCGCGAGCGAAAAGGAGCCGACAATGCCGGACGCAGGAAGTGTCGAGACGAAGCATGCCGTGAGTGCCGGGGAGGGGGTCCGCATCGCCGGCCTCGACCATGTCGTGCTGCGGGTCGGCAATCTCGACCGCGCGATCGAATTCTATGAAAGGGTCCTGAACTGCCGCGTCGAGCGCCGGCTGGAGCAGCCCAAACTGGTCCAGCTGCGCGCCGGCGCCTCTTTGATCGATCTGGTTCCGGCTTCCGCCTCGCCGGGGGAAGCGGAAGACGGCGCGGGGCGCAACATGGATCACTTTGCCGTGCGGGTCGACGGGTTCGACGCGACGGCGCTGAGCGAACATCTGCGGCAGCACGGCGTCGAGGTCGGCGACGTCAGGGAACGTTACGGCGCCGAGGGCTATGGCCCCTCGCTCTACATCTCGGACCCCGACGGCAACACGGTCGAGCTCAAGGGGCCGGCAACGCGAGGTCTGTAGCTCAGAACTGCTCCTCGTCGAGAGCGAAGGCGGTGGAGGCGCCGGACCCAACTATCCGAAGCAACGCGCTCGCCTTGGGCAGGATCTGCTCGGCGTAGAACCTCGCGGTCGCGATCTTGGTCCGGCAGAACCCTTCATTCGCGCCTGACCCCAACCGCGCCCGGGCGGCGAGAGCGGCGCGCGCCATCTGCCAGCCGCCGCAGACATAACCCGTCAGCATCATGTAGTTGACCGAAGCTGCGAGCGCCGCGTTGGGGTCGCGGCGGATCGTCTGCAAAACCCATTCGGTGGCCTGTTCCAATGCGTGAATGCCGCCGGCAAGGCTCTCGCGGATTGCCGGCAAGTCCGCATTGTCCGAGCCGCCGAGCCGATCCTCGTCGGCGCGCATCTCGGCGATCAGCTCCGTCATGGCCGCGCCGTTGTCCATGCTCAGTTTGCGCCCGACCAGATCTCCGGCCTGTATTCCGGTCGTCCCCTCATAGATCGGCGCGATGCGCGCGTCGCGCAGATATTGCGCGGCGCCGGTCTCCTCGATGAAGCCCATTCCGCCATGGACCTGCACCCCGAGCGAGGCGATGTCGACACCGAGCTCGGTGCACCAGCCCTTGAGCACCGGGGTCAGCAGGTCGACCCGTCTGCGATGACGGTCGCGTTCGGCCGCATCCCGATGCTTGTGCGCAAGGTCGGCATCGGCGGCCAGCACGTAGCCGAAGGCGCGCATCGCCTCGATCTGCGACTTCATCGTCAACAGCATGCGCCGCACATCGGGGTGATGAATGATCGTCACGCGATCGCCGCTGCGCTGCCCCGCCGGCCGGCCCTGGACGCGGTCCTTGGCATAGTCGCGCGCGGCCTGATAGGCGCGCTCGGCGATGCCCAGACCCTGCAGCCCGACCTTTTGGCGGGCCTCGTTCATCATCGTGAACATGTGCGGCAGGCCTTCGTTTTCCTGCCCAACCAGATAGCCGACCGCGCCCTCCTTCTCGCCAAAGCTCATCACGCAAGTCGGACTGGCGTGAATGCCGAGCTTGTGCTCGATCGACGCGCACTCGACATCGTTGCGCGCCGCCGGCGAGCCGTCCGGGCCGACGAGGAATTTGGGCACCAGGAACAGCGAGATGCCGCGCGTGCCTTCGGGCGCGTCGGGAAGGCGGGCGAGCACCAGGTGCACAACATTCTCAGCCATGTCGTGGTCGCCCCAGGTGATGAAGATTTTCTGACCGAAAAGCCGGTAGTGCTCGTCCTCGGGCACCGCCCTGGTGCGGACGGCCGACAAATCCGATCCGGCCTGCGGTTCGGTCAAGTTCATCGTGCCCGCCCATTCGCCGCTGACGAGCTTTGGCAGAAACCGGTCTTTCAACTCGTCAGAGGCGTGAGCCTTGATCGCTTCCGTTGCCCCGGCGGTCAGCAACGGGCAGAGCGCAAAGCTCATATTGGCCGAGTTCCACATCTCGATTGCCGCCGCGCCGATCACTTCGGGCAGCCCTTGCCCGCCATATTCGGGATCGCTGCTCAGCCCGTTCCAGCCGTTCTCGACAAACCGACGGTACGCCGCCGCAAACCCGTCGGCCGCGACGACGCCGTCCTTTGTCAGGGCAGCGCCCTGCCCGTCACCCGGCTGGTTGAGCGGCGCCAGCACTTCGCCGGCGAGCTTTGCCGCCTCCTCGAGCACCGCCCCGACCAGATCCGGAGTCACTTCTTCATAGCCCGGCAATCCGGCCAATCGTTCGAGCCCCGCCAGCTCGGTGATTACGAACTGCATGTCCTGCACCGGCGCGCGATAATCCGGCATGGGCCCGATCCTCCTGTAGCACTCCCCAAAAACGATGCGCTCGGGATGCTTTTACGCCGGCGCGAACAGGTCCGAGGTCGGAGTACCTTGCGTCAACGGTGCCCGCGGTGCGGCGAAGGCGGCGTCGTTTTGCAACACCGGCAGCACCCGGGTCGCGAAGAGCCGCATGTTCTTCTCCGCGTCGTCATGCGGAATTCCGCCGAACGAAAATTCGGTTACCACATGATCGGTCCCGGTCACTCGCTGCAATTCGGCGATCTGTCCGATGCAGTCTTCCGGCGTGCCGACGATCTGGATCTTGACGTAGAACTCCGTGGCCCTCACCCGTTCTTCTTCGCTCTGCAGGCGGGCATAGGTCTTGGCCATCTTGCCGTAGGTCTCGTAGCCTTTGACCGCCGCGAGATGCCCGTCCGAGAAATGGTAGTGGTTGTCGATCGATTGCCATTTCTCTCCGAGCCACCTCATCGCGCGGTCATGCGCCTCCGCCCGGCTTTCGGCGCAGGACACGTTGGTCAGGATGATCGGCTGCGGCGGGTTGTGGCCGACGCTCTGCGCGATCTCGCGGTAACTGACGATGCTCTCGGCCGCCTTGGCCCATTCATTCTGCATGACGACGAGGATTCCGAACCCGAGCTTTGCCATGATCTCGGCCGATTCCGGGCTGACCGACGAGGCATAGAAACGCTCCTCGGGATGCGAGATCGGGCGCGGCCGGATCGAGGTTTTCGGGATCTGGTAGAACTCGCCCTGCCACTCGAATTCCGGCTCGCGCAATGCCTTGCGGATCAGCTGCGCGGCTTCCGCAAAGCGCGGCCGCGCTTCTTCCATCGGAATGCGGAACCCCTCGTATTCGACGCTCGCCGCACCCCGGCCAAAGCCGAACAGACAGCGCCCGCCGGAGAGGATGTCCAATAGCGCGATCCCCTCGGCGACGCGGATCGGGTCATGCCATGGCAATACGATGACCGCCGTCCCGAGCACGATCCGCTTGGTGCGGCCGGCGTAATACGCCAAAAGTTCGAGCGGCGCCGGCGACATCGCGTAACCGGTGAAATGGTGCTCGAGCGCGAACAGCGAGTCGAAGCCGAGCGGTTCGGCGAGATCGCCCATCGCCATATGGTCGCAGACGACCGCCAAGTCGGGGCGAGCCGGCTCGGACAGCATGTTGAGCGCAATACCGACTTTCATCGTGGCTCTCCTCGGCTTATTTGGCCCACAGGTTATTTGGCCCGCAGGCGGTACCAGGGGTGCGGCTGACCGGGGGTCTTGACGCGCATCGTGTAGACCGAGGTGCGCGCGGTGAAAAAGATAGTCCGCAGGTCGGGACCGCCAAAGCACAGGTTGGCCGGGATCTCGGGCGTGCGGATGATGCCGAGCCGCGAGCCGTCGGGCGCGAACACCCAAGTGCCGCCCGGACCGGTGCAATAGACCCGGCCCTCGACATCGACCTTCATGCCGTCGGGCACGCCGTCGGTCTCCTCGGAGGACATGTCCGCGAAAATACGCCGCCGCACCTGGTTGCCCGCATCATCGAGCTCGATCGCGTGGATGTATTGCGCGTGCCGCGTATTGGCGACGTAGAGCACCCGCTCGTCGGGCGAGAACGCAAGACCGTTCGGATATTCGAATTCGGCGACGAGGCGACTGCCGCCGTCGGGCTCGACGCGATAAACGCCGGAATGCGGCAGCTCCTTCTCGGAGAGCGGCACGCGCAGGCCGGGGTCGGTAAACCAGATGCTGCCGTCGGTTTTGCACACGACGTCGTTGGGCCGGTTGATCCGCTTGCCCTCGTAGCGGTCCATCAGAACCTCCGAGCGGCCGTCGGCCGACCAGCGGGTGACGCGCCGGTTGCCGCCTTCGCAGATCACGAGCCGGCCCTGCAGATCAAAGGTCGTGCCGTTGCCTTCGCCGGTCTCGGTGCGCGCGACCTCCGGCGTACGGCCCGGCATTATCCGGTACAGCACGCTCTTGCGGACATCGACAAAATAATAAAAGCCGTCGGGGTGCCACAGCGGCCCTTCGGTAAAGACGAAACCGGTTGCCGGCCGCTCGGCCTCGGTCGCGTCCAGAATTGCCTCCAACCCAGCCATTCTCGTCCTCCCCATCACAGCGTCATCGGGAGAAAGGCTACTCCCGACCCCGACTGCGTGTCCAATTTCCTCGGGGCGCTGATGGCCACGACCGGCCAAGCGCGGAGACAAGGCGCCGCCCGCGGACCCACCCTGGCTGTTTCTGCAGGGAAACTACAGCCAGCCCCCGCCTTGGATCACCATCGACGACCCGCTCCTCGGCGCGGACGGCTCGCTGCGGGTGGCCTGCGAATGACCCAAATACACGTTGCCATCACCTACGATCAGGAATTGCATTGCTGATTACCCGCCGCTGCACCTGCAGCGGATCTGCAGCGAGATCTCTCCTATTGGTTGCACCGTAGTGGACCCGCGCATAACCTGTGCGACTTTAGTGAAAGCCATCACCCATCAGCACCTCCCCGATTCACCCGCCGACCCGTTCGGGACCCGTCACAGCAGAGTATGCAATGGGAAGAAGGCAATTTTGGGGTCGTCACATTCGCAATAAAAGGCCATAATAACCCCGTGAAAGCCGGGCTTACTTCTTTTTAGCCCCTCCAGGCTGGAATTGAAGAGCTTCTTCGGGTCTTCGGTTTTCGCACCATGCGATTGACGCTCGGTCTGGCGGCCTTTCAGATGGGTGATGAGCAGAATTCAGTCGCCCGGTGGCTCCGACCAATTGGTGTTCTCCGCCGAGTTGTTTGCGCGTTCCATGATGATGTCGAACATCGGCTCTTTGATCTCGTAATAGGCCTCCCCATCAGTGGGGAAGCGTCGGGCGAGGTGCTGTTTTATCTGCGCGTATGCGCCAGCAGCTACTGGTGAGCGCGCAGGCAATCGCGACAGAGAAAGGATAACGCTGGTTGAAGCGCCCTGCGGCCACTACTCCGATCGCCAGATCGGTCTCGCCTGTCTGCCCTACGGCGACATCGACGCCGCGGTAAAGGAAATCTATCGCGTCGCCAAGCTCGGCCTCAAAGGTCTCGAACTTTCCTGTTCGTGGGACATGGAGCCGATGTGGCATCCGGTCTGGGAGCCCTTGTGGAAAGCCGTCAACGATGTGCAATTACCGCTGCACTTCCATACCTTCCCGGCGATGCCGGCGAGCGTGCGCGAGAGCCTGACCGGCGACCTGCGGCGTAAGGCGCAGTTCACCAGCGTCGCCGGTTTCCAGATGAACCTGATCAACATCATCGCCGCGATTATCGGCGCTGGAGTGCTCGAACGGTATCCGAACTTGCGGATCGGTCTTGGCGAGAGCGGCATCGGCTGGCTGCCCTACGCGCTCGACCGCATGGATTTCGAGTATGAGGATCGGTTCCGCGACCTGATGAAGATGAAGCCGAGCGAATACTGGCGCCGGCAATGCCGCGCGACCTTTCAGTTCGACCGGATCGGCGCCAAGCTCGTCGACGACATCGGGGTCGAGACGCTGATGTGGGGCTCCGATTATCCGCACCCCGACGGCGTATGGCCGGAATCCTCGAAATACATCGAGGAGCAGTTCGAGGGCCTGCCGGTCGATGTCGTGCGCAAGATCACTTGCGAGAACGCCGCCAAATTTTACGGCCTGATCAACTGACGGCTCGTTCCAAACAGTCAGTCTGCCGTTCCGGGCCCGGCGGCGTATTCGGCCTCTAAGTCCGGCGCCGTCGGCGAAGGCTTTTTGGCCAGCAACACGATGCGGCCCGCCAGGTCCGCATAGGCCGATTTCCAGTCGGCCGCCCGGCTGTGCAGGGCCGCGGCAAATTCGCGAAGAGCGGCGTTGCCTGCGGCCGCCCCGCGCTGCAGGGCGTCGGCGACAAAGGCTGCCGCGACCGATGCCGGCACTGGCGGTTTGTCCGCTGGCTCGCGGGAGGGGGCGGTGCCGAGCGCCCCGCGACTCGCCATCGTAATGCTGGGCTCGGCAAGCATCGCCTCGCGCAGCACCCGGTTGCGGTAGCGCTCGACTGCTAGAGGAAGCTTGTCCGCGGCCCGTCCTCCGCCGATCCAGGCATCGAGGTTGCCCGGACCCCAGTTGTAGGCCGCGATCGCGTCTTGCCAGTTGCCGTAACGCCGATACATCTGGGCAAGATAGGAGCGGCCTAACGCCCGGTTTTGGGCGAGGTCGAATTGGTCGCCGCCACCGACATCGAAGGCTGCCGCCGCGCTGACCTGCATCGGTCCCTGCGGCCCGCCCGGCTCCGGGCGCCACATGCGCAGATCGGCCCCGTGGCTCGATTGGCGCCGTCGACGGCGAAGGCGACGCGGTCGAGATCGGCCGCGGAAGCCGGGCCGAACAGCTCGGTTTCGGCGGCGGCCTGAAAGCCCGGACCCCGCAGAATGCTGACCGGCCGATCCCGCAGATTTGCAAAGGCTACCACCTGCATCGTCATTGCGGCCGGACGGACCTGACCCGACATTGCCAGGCCGCTTTCGCTGTCGCCGCGCAAGATCCGGACGGGGCTCCTCCGCGGATCGGCGAAGGTCACGATCTCGGGTGTCTCGACCTTCTCGGTCGCAGGTTGCCGTCCGGTCTTGTCGCGCACCGGCGAACCGCCGCGCACGATTTTGACCGCACTCCATGCGGTATCGAAGAAGGTGACCAGCTGCACGCTTCCGGTTTTGCTTTCGATCGCGTGCTTGAGGGTTGCGGCCGAGATCTGCGGTTTGGCCTTCGATGCAGCCTCAGCGGCGCATGCCGAACACAGCGTCGTGGCCGCGCAGACGAATAGGCTCGCCCAAATTCCGCCCCGCATCGCCCCCTCGATCGGTGCGGGTGATCGACATCACCCTCCGGACGGCATTCTAGGCGATAACCGTCATTTTTCCGACCAGAAATTCGAAAGTCCCCCGCCGCCGAGCGTCTTGTCATCGAATCGAGCGATCAACTAGCATCGCCTACACATCGGTTTTGCGAGGAGAAGGGCATGGCAAAGGTTCTGGTGATCCACGGCGCGGGGATGAACATGCGCGGCAAGGTCCAGACCGAAATCTTCGGTCCGATGACCCTGCCCGAGTATGACGAGCGGATCCGCGGCTATGCCGCCGAACTGGGCCTCGAGGTCGAGATCTTCCACTCGAACATCGAAGGCGAGGTCGTAAACAGGATATATGAGGCGAACGATAGAGGCTTCGACGCGGCATTGTTCAACCCCGCGGCGTTCGGGACTGGCTATCCGGCGCTGGTCGCGGCACTCTCCCAGGTCAAATTCCCGACGATCGAGGTTCACATTTCGAACCCGGTACGGCGCGGTCCGGCTTCCGAGACCGCGCGGGTGAGCCAAGGCATAGTCGCAGGCTTCGGATTGCCCGGATATTACCTGGCGCTGCGCGGTGTGCGCGACATGCTGGCAGCCAAGAAGTGATCAACGCCGCCATCGTCGGCCTCGGCCGCTGGGGCCGAACGCTCGTCAATTCGGTGCAGGGCAAGAGCACCGCGATCCGCTTCACGGCCGGGCATACCCGCACCCGTGCTTCGGCCGAAGCGTTCTGCGCCGAGAACGGAATCGCGCTCAAAGACGACCTCGAGGAAATCCTCGCCGACCCGGCAATCGATGCGGTCGTGTTTGCGACGCCGCACAGCCAGCACGGCGCCCAGGTCGAGCGCACCGCCGCGGCCGGCAAGCACGTCTTCATGGAAAAGCCGTTCACCCTCGATGTAAAAAGCGCGGAGGCCGCGATCGACGCGGCGGCGCGCGCCGGGGTGGTGCTGGGTGTTGCCTATCCTCGACGGTTTCATCCGTCGATGGTCGAGCTGAAGGCGCGGATAGACGACGGCCGTCTCGGCACCGTCAGTCATTGCGAGAGCGCGCAGGCATCACCGACTGGCCTCTCGATGGATCCGAATTATTGGCGATCCGACCCGCTAGAGGCGCCGGCCGGGGCGATGACCGCGACCGGCGTGCACAATCTCGATGCAATGATCTATCTATTCGGCAGAATCGAGGAGGTTTACTGCGTCAGCCTGCGCCGGATCATGCCGCGGCTCGAGGACACGACCACGGTATTGCTCGGCCTCGCCAATGGGATCTCGGCGACCCTTTACTGTTCGTTGATTACCGCGCCGGCTTACCGTTTTGCGGTGTATGGGACAAACGGTTCGGTCGAGCTCGCGACATCGGAGCTCGAATTCCGCTTTACCCGAGCTACCGAGCGACCCGCGACCGGTCGGCATGGCACCCCCGCTCCCGAGATCATCGAGTACAAAGGCTTCAACGCCCTCGCGGCCGAACTCGAAGGCTTCGCGGCGGCGATCAACGGCGAGCGCGCCTACCCGATCACCGCCGAGGAGGTACTGCATGGTGTTGCCGCCTTCGAGGCCATCGTCTGTTCGGCGGCGCTCCACCAGCCGGTGAAGGTCGCGTAATGGCTGTGACCGTGCTCTATCCCGAGGAGCGGCAGATACCGGACGACGGTCTCGAAGCGCAGATTTTTGGGCCTGAAATCCGTCTCATGCGGCGATACGCCAAGACCCTCGCCAATCTCGACCCCGCCGACTGCGCCGAGGTCGACGGGCTGATGATCATGCGGTACGCGGTTACGGCCGAGGACATCCAGCGTTTTCCGCGGCTGCGCGCGATCGTGCGCATGGGGGTCGGCTACGACAGGATCGCGCGGCCAGCCGCGGCGGCGCGCAATATTCTCGTCTGCAATGTGCCGGATTACGGCACGACCGAGGTCGCCGACCATGCGATGGCGCTGGCCCTGTCGTTGCGCCGCGGCGTGATCCTCTATCACGAGCGGCAGCGGCAGGATCCGCCGGCGCCATGGGGACCCGTCAAGGGCGAGCTCATCCGGCGCTTCGGGGTGCAGACCTTCGGGATTGTCGGGCTCGGACGGATCGGCACCGCGGTGGCGCTGCGGGCGCGCGCCTTCGGCTTCCGCGTCATGTTTTACGATCCGCACCTGCCGAATGGCGCCGAGCTGGCGCTCGGCATCGGCCGCGCCGCCTCTCTTGAGGATCTGCTGCGCCAGACCGACACGTTGTCGGTTCACACGCCGCTGACACCAGAAACCCGCGGCATGCTGGGCGCCGCCGAGCTCGCGTTGCTGCGCAAAGGCGCGGTGGTGGTCAACACCGCGCGCGGGCCGATTATCGATCTCGATGCGTTGCTGGCGTTATTGCGCAACGACCATATCGCCGCCGCCGGGCTCGACGTATTGCCGGTCGAGCCCCCGGTCGAGCCGATCCCGGAGCTGTTGCGCGCCTACCGCGCCCGCGAGCCCTGGCTCGAAGGCCGCCTGGTCGTAACGCCCCATGCGGCCTGGTTCACGCCCGAATTGGAGCACGACACGCGGGTCAAATCGGCCGAGACGATGCGCGCAGCCTTGCTCACCAATCGCCCGCGGAACGTCATCACCCCCGACATGTTCTAGTCGGGACGGATGCGTCTTGCGCAAGAAATTGCCCCGCTACCCCTTGGCCCTCTCCCGGGAGCGGCAGGGCTGTCCGAGGAAAGTCGAGGACAGTTTTTCACGGCCGGTTTGCCGCCGAAATCCGGCTCCAACGACGCTCCCCTTACCTTCTTCCCCCGCCGGCCGGGGGAGAGGGCAGCGGTGAGGGGGCCGACGTGCGGGTTCTCGGCGCCACCCACCTCAACCCTCCCGCCGCTGCGCGACGGGCCCTCCCTCTCCCCCCTAAAGGGCGGAGAGGGGCTCTTGTGCCGATGACCCGCGCCGCGGCAGGTGACGGGGGAAGTGATGGGGGCGTACTAGGTATCGCTGTTCGGCGATTTTGCCTATTCTGCTTCGCGAAATGCGGCAACTCGATCTGTTCCGCTACGTCCCTGCTCCGGTCGAAACGTGTCCCTCTGACGAGGGGGGGCGGGCTGTGATCGCGCTGGATGCCATCGAAGACGACGACCTGATGGCCGCCCTTCCCCACTCGTGTATCGCGCACAGTGTCGCTCTCGCTGCCGAAGCGGGACGGCGGCGCATGACCGCCGCGGTCCCCGCCCTCGAAGCTCTGTGCGCCCATTTCTCCGGTTTTGGCGCCGATCGGATCGTGCCCGAGCAGGCGGCCGCGGTGGACGCGCTCGCCCAGATCGCCGGCGCGGATGCGGCACGAGCGCTCGCTCGGCTGATCGCCAGGAGGATCGTTCAGGGGCCATCTCTGCAACGAGCGGTTACCGCAGCCGCATATGTTGGGGCCAAATTGCCGACTGCTACGGTGCTGGAGCTGCTGCGCCACGATGATCCGGCGATTCGCACGGATGCGTGCCGGTTCGCCCGGCCTTCGCCGGAAATGTTTGCGCAATTGGGCGAACTGCTGGACGACTTGCATCGGCCGGTGCGAATGGCGGCCGCATGCGCTCTCGGGCTGATGGGACGCAACGAGGTTCGGCCACTCCTCGCCCGCTATCTTCGAGAGGACCCGTCGGCGCAGCTCATCGATGCCGTCGCTCCGGTCGCCGATGAGGAGTGCATCGTCCTGCTCGGGCGGATCGCCCGCACCATGCCTGACCTGTCGGTGGCTGCGCTCGATGCCCATGATGCGATCGACCATCCACGGGCATCGAGAATCGCTGCCGAAATCGGTGTTCCCTCCAGCAACGGTTGATCATGATACTGACCCGCTTCGCTTGCGCCGTCCTGGCGCTCGCCATCGCCGCCGCTCTGCCCCTGCTCGGGCGCGCGGACGCGGCCACCAACCAGGTGATCGAGATGCCGAATGGATTGAAATACACCGACACCAAGACCGGCGACGGCGCTACGGCGACGCCGGGCAGCAAGGTCTCGGTGCATTACACCGGATGGCTGTACAACAACGGGGCCAAGGGGGCGAAGTTCGACAGCTCGATCGACCGTGGCAAGCCGTTTCAATTCACCCTCGGGGCGCACCAGGTCATTGCCGGCTGGGACGAAGGCGTCGCCGGGATGAAAGTCGGCGGCAAGCGCACTCTGATCATCCCGCCCGAGCTCGGCTATGGCGCCCGCGGCGCTGGCGGCGTCATCCCGCCGAACGCCACCTTGATGTTCGACGTCGAGCTGCTGGGAGTTCAGTAAGCCCGAGCTTCGCGTTCATATCCGCCGAGGCGCTTCTCATGGTGGACGACACCATCCCATCTCACGGGCACACCCAGTCGAATTACGGGCGCGCCTTTGCGATTGGGATCGCCCTGAACCTTGCCTACGTTGGCGGCGAGGCCATCGCCGGGATTTTTTCCGGCTCGCTCGCGCTGCTCGCCGATGCCGGCCACAATCTCGGGGACGTGCTGGGCCTCGCCTTGTCCTGGGGGGCTGCGGTGCTGAGCCGCCGGCAGCCGAGCGGCCGGTTCACCTATGGGCTGCGCAGCAGCTCCATTCTCGCCGCGCTCGCCAACGCCATCATTTTGTTGGTGGTGACCGGCGGGATCGCCTGGGAAGCGATCTGGCGCATCAGCCACCCGGTGCAGGTCGCCAGCGGCATCGTCGTCGCGGTTGCCGCCATCGGCATCTTCGTCAATGGCGGGACGGCGCTGCTCTTTTCTTCCGGCACTGGCGACCTCAATGTAAAAAGCGCCTTTTTTCATCTGGCGGCCGATGCGCTCGTCACTGCCGGTGTCGTAGCCGCCGGTATCGTGATCTGGCTGACCAATTGGCTGTGGCTCGACCCGGTGGTCAGCCTGGTCGTTTCAGCCGTCATCGTCTTCGGCACCTGGGGCCTTTTGAAGAGCGCCATCGGCCTCGCATTGGATGCGGTGCCGGAAGGCCTCGACGCTGCCGCGGTGCGCGCGCATCTGCTGGCTCTGCCCGGAGTAGCCGGGCTGCACGATCTGCACATCTGGGGCATGAGCACCACCGAGACGGCGCTGACCTGCCATCTGATCATGCCGGACGGTCACCCCGGCGATACCGTGCTCAACGAAATGGCGCAGCAGCTGCACCATCGCTTCGGCATTCAGCACGCGACGATCCAGATCGAGCTCGCCGATAGCGACGAGGCCTGCGCGCTGACCCCCGAACACGTCGTGTGAAGCCGTTGCCCCGGCGGCCCGTCGGGACTAGCTTTGATCCATCTCAGGCGTTCTTCTCCTGGAGGAAAGAATGAGCGAACGCGCCCATGTCCGCGAAGTGGGGCTCCGCGACGGATTGCAAAGCATCGCCGAAATCATGCCGACCGAGCAGAAGATCGCCTGGCTCGATGCCGAGTACGGCGCCGGGGTGCGCGAGATCGAGGTCAGCTCGTTTGTCCCGCCGAAGCTCCTGCCGCAGCTCGCCGACGCCGAGGCGGTCGTGCGTCATGCGCTGACCCTGCCCGGTCTCACCGTCTCGGCGCTGATCCCCAACCTCAAGGGGGCCGAGCGCGGTCTTGGCGCTCGGCGTCCACGAGATGAATTTCGTGCTCTCCGTCAGCGACGGGCACAACCGCTCGAATGTCCGCCGCAGCACCGCGGAATTGGTCGAGGATTTTCGCCGTGTCGTGGCCCTGTGCCGGACCGCGCCGGAAGACCGGCGCCCGCGCATCGCCTGCGGCCTCGCCACCGCCTTCGGCTGCACGATCGAGGGTGCGGTGGACGAGGACCGGGTGCGCCGCATCGCCGTCGAAGTCGCCGAGGCCGGCGCCGACGCGATCGCTCTCGCCGACACCGTCGGCTACGGCCAGCCGGCGGCGGTCGAGCGCGTCTTCCGCCGGGTCATGGCCGATGTCGCACCATTGCCGGTGTCCGGGCATTTCCACGACACGCGCGGGCTCGGTCTCGCCAATGTGCTCGCGGCGCTCAATGCCGGCGCACGCGCTTTCGACGCCTCGCTCGGCGGGCTCGGCGGCTGTCCCTACGCCCCCGGCGCGACTGGCAACATCGTCACCGAGGATCTCGCCTTCATGCTCGAGGCGATGGGTTTCGAGACTGGGATCGACCTCGACCGGCTGATCGCCGTCCGCGAGCTGGTCCATCAGGCACTGCCCGACCGTCGAACAGCACGGCGCGATCGGCAAGGCCGGGCTGCCGAAGAATTTCCGCCCGCCTCGGCTGGCCGAGGCGGCCGAATGAGGTGGTCGATAATGCTGTTCCGCTGGTATCTGCGTGAAATCCGGCGTCTGAATGTACCGGAAGATCGCAGTGAGGCTATTGCTACATATCCCTTCGTCTGACGGTTTGCCGCGATGTCGCCGAGTCGGCTTCGGCTCTCGCTGATCTATTTGCTGCTCGCCCCGTTGGCCCTTCTTCACCGGTTTCGCCGCCGCCGGTCGGGTTGGATAAAAGCACCCCCATCGAGTTGCTCTAAGGCACGCTGATGCTGAGGCTGGGGATCTCATGCTATTACCACGACAGCGCAGTGGCGATTGTCGACGACAGCGAGATAAAATTCGCCATTCAGGAGGAGCGGCTGAGCCGCCGAAAGCACGATCGGCGATTTCCGGCGCTGGCGGTCGCCCACGGCCTGCAGGCGTGCGGCGTCCCGATCAACGATCTTGCGAGCATCGTGTTTTACGAAGACCCGCAACTGAAGCTGAAACGGCTTTGGGACCAGGTCATCGATTATTGGCCGCGGTCGCGTCGTATTTTTGAGCAGGACATACCCCGCTTCGTGCATCACAAGCTTCCGATCGATGCTCAGATCCGAAACTACATGGGTTTTCGGGGTAATATCGAGTATTCGGAGCATCACCGGTCGCATGCGGCGTCGGCGTTTTTCACCTCGCCTTTCGAACGTGCGGTCGTCGTAACCCTCGATGGGGTCGGAGAGTACGAGACGGCTTCAGTACATCTGGGCGAAGGCAATCGCCTCGAAAAACAGCGGGCAATTCATTTCCCGCATTCACTCGGCCTGTTCTACTCAGTATTCACCGATTACCTCGGATTCGAAGTCAATGATGGTGAATACAAGGTTATGGGGCTGGCCGCCTATGGCAAACCCCGATATCTCGACAAGCTGATCGGTCCCGTTCTGCGGATCGGCGAGGACGGGGCTTTTACGCTTAATCAACGGTTCTTCGATTTCTCCTCGACGGAGCGGCATTATGCTCCGGCCTTGATCAAGCACCTCGGAATTCCGCCGCGTCCGCCGGGCGGCCAAATGCGCGAGGAGCATCAGGATCTGGCCTCGTCGGTACAGCAAGCGCTCGAAATCGCCGTTGGAAAGATCCTGGCGCGGCTGATCCGCGACTACGAGACAAAAGATTTTTGCTTCGCCGGCGGTGTCGCGCTCAATTGCACTGCGAATGCCCAAGTGATCCGGGATCTCGGGATCCGTTCTCACATCCATCCGGCCGCCGGAGACGCCGGCGGAGCCATGGGAGCCGCCTTGCAATCGGCCATGCGAGGGCGCGAGGGCGGCCCTCCCCACCGCTACCGCTTCTCCCCCTATCTCGGGATCCGCTACCCCGAGCCGGTGATCAGGGCGACCCTATCGGTGAACCAAATACCCTACCGGCAAAGTGCCGACGTCGCCGGCGAAATCGCGGACTGGCTGGCTTCCGGCAAGGTGGTCGGAATTCTGCATGGACGGGACGAATGGGGACCGCGGGCGCTCGGCGCGCGATCGATCCTGGCCGACCCGCGGCATGCCGAGATGAAAGATCACCTCAACGCCAAGATTAAATTCCGCGAGGAATTCCGCCCCTTTGCTCCGGTGGTCAAAGAGGAAGCCTATCGGGATTGGTTCGAGACCCTCGGCATGTCGGAAAGTCCGTACATGCTCTATACCCACAAAGCCCTGCGTCCCGGGCAATACGGCGGCTGTCACCCATGTCGACGGCACCAGCAGGGTGCAAACCGTGTCACCCGAGCAGAACGCCTATCTCTATCGGATCCTGGAGGCTTTCGAACGACGCACCGGTGTGCCGGTGCTGATCAATACCTCGTTCAATCTACGCGGTGAGCCGATCGTCTCGAGCCCATCGGATGCGTTGAAGACTTTTTTCGCTTCCGGGATCGATTGCCTCGTGCTCGAGGATTTTGTCGTCGAAAAGGAGGGCGGCAGTTCAGCCGCGTTCCCCAACCTCGAGCACGCGCTGGCAGGGCTGCCTGTGAAAACCGTGCACCTGACACTGAACTACGCTGCATGCAAGCTGCTTTATTACGACAAAGAGACTGAGGCGATGCGGCCGCGGCTTGTCTTTGTAGGTGCCGACGGGTCGATCCACTTCGAGATCAACGAGGTCGGATTAAAGGGCGATGCCCTTGATGATACGCGCAAATTAGTCGTGGTCTGGGGGGATTCGGTGGTCTTCAGCGCCGGTCGCGGCTGGCCGTGCCTGCTCGACAGCCTCGCTCCCGGTTACCAATTTCTCAACGGGGGCATCGAAGGGGATCCCTATACGAACATCCTGCGGCGGGCGAGCGAATTCAACCGGCAGAGAGCGGTCGAGTTGAACCTTCTGATGCTCGGCTGGCATCCGCTCCCCGACAATCGCAACGTTCGATCCGCTCTGACTGATTTTATCGAAAAAACGCCGAATACCGTTCTGTTCACAATGCCGACAGCGTTGAATAGACGGATAGCTGATCAAGATCTCTCGTCCTATTTAACATCCCGTGATGCCGCAAAATGCGTTCACGTTTTGCGGAGATTTACCCTATTCTAAAAAGAATCAGTACATTGGTTTCAACTATATTGTGGAACGAAACGAGATAGTTCGCGAGACAGCTGTCGCAGATGAACATACGTCTGGTCGATTTGTTCGCCGAATTTGATACGGAAAAGCTGGATGACTTCCGCCAGGACTTTAGTGACATGATTCATTTGCGAGCCAGTGCCCATCCGAAAATCGTCCGGGCGGTGTATGAGGGGATCAAGGATTTACTGCCGCCAGCGTTCCCCTCCCCATCGACATCGACCCTGGTTCAACCTCCCGCGTTGTGACGATCCGCGTTTCGACCTCCGGTAATGGCGGCATAATCGAGGCGCCGGCATCAGCATCAAATCAGAGCGAGACTTGCATGAGCACAACCGAAGGCTTTGCCCATCCCGAGTTTCTGGTCGAGACCGACACGATCGAGCAGCGGCTCGAGCGACCCAGATCTGCGCATTCTCGACTGCACGACGCATCTCGTTCCCGACCCGAAGATCACCTACCAGGTCGTGCCGGGCCGGGCCGATTTCGAGAAAGGCCATATCCCCGGCGCGCAATTCGTCGATCTCCAAGGTGATCTCTCGGACAAGACCCATCGCTTCCGCTTCATGCTGCCGTCCGCCGAGGCATTTGCCGCTGCGATGAGCGGCTTTGGCGTCGGCGAGGGCACGCGCGTCGTGCTCTACAGCACCGCCAATCCGTGGTGGGCGACCCGGGTTTGGTGGATGCTGCGCGTCTTCGGCTTCGACAATGCGGCGGTGCTCAACGGCGGCTGGCAGAAATGGAGCCGCGAAGGGCAGGCCGGTCGAGACTGGTCCCGCGAACATGCGTCCGCCGGGAAATTTTGTCGTGCGCGAGCAACGTCCGCTGATGGTCGGCAAGGAAGAGGTTCTGCAGGCGATCGGCAATGCCGGGACCTGCACGATCAATGCGCTATCGCCCGAGCAGCACGCCGGCACCGGCGGCAACAGCTATGGCAGGCCCGGTCACATCAAGGGCAGCGTCAATCTGCCGGCGGCACATCTGCTCGATCCGAAGACCAACGAATTTCTGCCGCCGGCCGAGTTGCGCAAGCGCTTCGCGGCGATCGGGGCCTTCGACAGAAACGTCATCACCTATTGCGGCGGCGGTATTGCCGCGAGCGCCGATGCCCTTGCTCTGGTCATGCTCGGGCATCCCGACGTCAGGCTCTATGACGCTTCGCTGGGCGAATGGGCGACCGATCCGAGTCTGCCGATGGAAACCGGCTGATGGACTACACGATCTCGCCCCTTTCCGAGCATACGGGAACGGAAGTCCGCGGCATCGATCTCACCGAGCCCGTCGATGAGGTTGTGCAGGCCCGGCTCAATCGCGCGTTTGTCGACCATTCGGTGCTGGTGTTTCGCGACCAGCATCTGACGCCCCGGCAGCTGCTCGAGGCAGTCGGCCTGTTCGGCGAGCCCTTCCCGCAGCACAATTCCCGCTTTGCCTTGCCCGAGTGTCCGCTCGTCCACTACATCTCGAACCAGGATTTCTATCCCGACGGCCGGCGTTACATTCCGGGCGAAGGCTATCACACCGACCACTCGAACGCGGCCCGCCCGCCAAAGGCCACCGTTCTGCATGCGGTAAGCTTGCCCGACCGGGGCGGTGACACCCAGTATGTCAATATGCGCCTCGCATACGACGGCCTGCCGCAAGAAACCAAACGCCGCCTCGACGGGCTGAAAGCAATCCATGTCTACCAGAGCCGCTACAGCGCGCGGAAGCTGATGGAGCTGAGTTCGGAAAGCCGCAGCCGTGTCCCCGACGCGGTAGCCCATCCGATCGTACGCACCCACCCGGAGAGCGGCCGCAAGGCGATCTACATCAATCCGATCCGCATCGAGGGCATCGTCGGAATGCCGGGAGAGGAAGCCCTAACCTTGCTCTCCGACCTGCTGGAGCACGCGACGCAGCCTCAGCACCAATACCGTCACCGTTGGCGACCGGGCGACCTCATCATGTGGGACAACCGCTCGTTGCTGCACAAGGCCAATGGCGATTACGATATGAACGAGCTGCGATATCTCTACCGCATCATGTTGCAGGGCGATGTGCCGGTCTAAAACAGTTGGCTCCATCTGGAGCGGCAGAGGAAATGGCATCTCCCTCTCCGCCCCCGGGGCTGCGCTTCGCGCGGACCCGTCGGGGTGGGCCCCTGCCCCCCACCCCCCCAAAGGGCGGAGAGGATTCCTCACCGTCGTATGACGAAAAAAAGCTCGTATATTCTGTTAAGCATTCATTAACCAATTTTAGCCAAATTGCAGGCTATCAAGGAAGCCCCTGTCCGCAGGTCCGGGGCGACGACCTCGATACCGAGCGGTGCCCGGGGTTTCGGAGATAGGGCAAATGATCACACATGGAGCAAGCCCCACGCTCGGCCAGACCAACGCGGTTAAACGCCGATCTGCCTGGCTGCGCGTACCGCACGTCAGTTTGACAGTTCGTCTGATTATACTCGTCCTGATCGCTGTGTGCCCGGCTATACTCATCCAAGCTTACAACGAATATGAACTGCGCAAAGCGCGCGAAACCGACATTCGCCAACAAGTCGTACAGATTACCAAGCAGTTCGGTGAGGAAATCGGCGAACTGCGCGAAGGAGCGCGCCAATTGCTGCTTGCGCTCGCGCAACTCACCCCCGTCAAATTGCAGGAGAGCAACGCTTGCAACGCACTGTTCGGGTCATTGGCCTCGCAGTACGCGAATTATAATCTGCTGGCAGCGGCGGACACGGACGGCAGGATATTTTGTTCGAGCAGTCCGCTGGCCTATTCCTCGGTTGCGGACAAGCCATTTTTCAAGCGCGCCATGGCGCAGGACGGCCTCGCCGTCGGCAATTATTGGGCCGATCCGGCAACCGGGCAACGCATGATCCACTTCGCGCTGAAATTCGACAGTAGCGACGGACACACGGCCGGTGTCGTGTTCGCCGGGCTCGATTTGCGCTGGTTGTCCGAACATTTGAAGGAAAGAGGCTTGTCGCCGACATCCTCGATCCTGATTGCCGATCGCGAGGGTAACATCATCGCGCGACTGCCGAACCCCGAGGCCCTGGTCGGCAAGAACATGAGAAAAAGTCATGAAGAGATCATGGACGGCAACACCACGGGGTGGGAGGAGGCGGTGGGCGTCGACGGCGCGACGCGGATATTCGGTTATGTTCCGGCAGCCCTGCCGCCGCGGGATTTCTTTCTCAGTGCCGGACAGTCCAAGGCGGAAGCCTTCGCGGCCATCGACAGCGCGACCGCCCGCGGCGTCGCGCTGATCGTTTTCGGTCTGCTCGCGGCAACCTTTGCGGCGGTTCTCGGCGGGCGCAGGTTCTTGCAGGAGCCGATAAGCGGTCTCGTGCAATTCGCGACGGAGTGGCGCCACGGCAACTATGATTTGCGGGTAAAAGTCCGACACCCCGCATCGGAAATCGGCCACTTGGGAGCGACCTTCAATGCGATGGCTGATGCCCTGGCTGCCCGCTACGCCGCACAGAAGCGGGCAGAAGCCGAGCTGCGCGAACTGAACGCGACCTTGGAGACCCGCGTCGAGCAGAGGACCGTCGAGCTAGCCAATGCCAACCGCGCCAAATCAATGTTCCTGGCCAATATGAGCCACGAACTGCGCACCCCGCTCAATGCGATCATCGGTTTTGGGGAAATGATGCATCGCGAGATCATGGGGCCGATCGGCATTCCGGCCTACAAGGAATACGCGCAGCACATCCACGAGAGCGGTCTGCATTTGCTTTCCCTGGTCGAGGAAATGCTCGATCTCGCCAAGGTGGAAGCGGGGAAGCTGCAGATCGAACGTGTTCCGACCGAGCCCGGCAAGCTCTTGGCCGAAAGCCTGATGATGCTGCAATCGACTGCGGCGACGGCCGCAGTCGAGATCATTGTCGACGGTGATCCGTCAAACTGGCCGGCGCTTGAAGGCGACCCGGTTAAATTGAAGCAGGTGTTCGTCAATTTGATCGGCAACGCCATAAAGTTCACGCCGGCAAAGGGGCGCGTCACGATATCGAGCGAAATCGACGAGGCCGCGTTGTATATTCGCATCCGGGATACCGGAATTGGCATCCGGGCCCAGGACATCCCGCTGGTGGTGCAGCCCTTCTACCGGGTAAATTCGGTGCTTGACAGCACGCATCAGGGGGCTGGTCTGGGGTTGCCTTTTGCGAAGTCTGTCGTCGACCTGCACGGCGGCCTGCTCGCGATCGAAAGCGAGCTCGGATCCGGGACAACGGTGACGATCAGCCTGCCCCTACCCCGCAGGGCTGATGCGGCGGCGTGACCCTGACCGCGGGATGGTGTCGAGGACCATTCTGATTTGTGATCCACCCGACGATTGCGATGGCCGCCGCGATTACTAAATCGGTCTCAAAGCCGCCGAACGCGACGGCTTGCCCGCCAATCAAGGAGCCCAGCGATATTCCCAAAAAGAGGGCGCTGTTGTTCCAGGCCAGTATCGCCGCCCGGCTGTTGGGGAACTGGTTCGCCAGCCTGAGCTGCTGAGCCGGGAAGAACAGCTGCGCCGATAGCGAGGCGAGCCCAAAGGCCCAGTCGACCATCACCCCGAGGTGCAACGCAACCAGCAGCAGGAGCAGGCACGAACTAAGCCCCGAGAGAGCGATCGAGATCGTTATTCTTGCCCCGAGCCGGTCCGCGACTCGGCCGCCGATCAAGGTACCGGCGATCGCCCCGAAACCGTAGAACAGGATAACCTCGCTGATTTGCTCGGTCGAATAGCCGGACGCGCTCAGCCCTTCGCCGAGAAAGGTGTACACGGCGTAAAGCGCCGCGCTCCACAGCACCGTCGGAGCAAGCCGCGCGGCGAGGACCGTCGGCGTCAGCCGATGGGGCAGCGTGGCACGGCTCTTGGCGGCCGAGGGATCATGCCAAACGCGGTTGTTCGCCCATGCGAGGACTAGGCTCAGCGCGGCGAGTGCCGCGAAGACAATCGGCCACCCGAGCGACGCGGCGGTCAGCAGGCTTATCGGTGTGCCGACGGAAAGCGACATCAAAAGACCCGATACGACGATCGCAACCCTGGTGGCGCGCCGCTCGGGTGGAGCCCTACTCCCGGCGAGAGCATATATAGAGGGCGATACGCCGGCGGCCGCGGCGCCGGCTACGATCCTCATAGCGAGCAGCCAAGTGAAATCCCCGGCGACTGCCGTCAGCAGATTGGCTGCCCCAAAGGCGCAAAGGCACCAGGTCAGGACGCGCTCACGCCCGATCCGGTCGGCGAGATGCCCAAGAACCGGAGCGCTCAGCACATAGGTGACCGCAAACACGGTCACACTCAAACCCGCCGCGGCGGGCTGCACCGCGAAATCGGCCGAGATCAGCGGCAGCAGAGGCGAGACTACGAACAGGTCACTGCCGACCACGAACATGGTGAGCCAGGCTATTACCAACTGGGCGAATGCGCCGGCCGTAGCGAAGGATCTTCGATTAGCAGTTTCCATCGGCACTCGCGATGCGCGAAATAGCTAACGATACAATCTCTCGATAAATGAATAATTAATCCGGCTAACGAGTTTTGGATTTTAGATACTTAACCTTAAGTTTACCTGATTCGCGATAGGGTCGGAGATCAGTGCCGAAGGTGAGGCTCGGCTGAGGCGTTTGACCGTAACGCGTTACAACCAGGGGATATTGGCTGTGAGAGACGACGACTTGATTGGCGAAAGATCGAGACAATACGAACCGGCACTCTCTGCCATTGAAGAGCTGCCAAACGCATTGGCCGTCCTATTCGAGGAACACCGCGCGTCGCGCATGCCGTTTTTTTTACGCCTGGCTGGCCTGCCTCGCGGGCTGGCGAGCGACCCCGGGCTCCTGAGCCAGATCCATCTAGTCTATCAGTCGGCCATGCACGCGACCCGCGCGGCTGTCTATTATCTTCCGCATCTCGACCGACCGGCATTGCGAAAACGCAAGCTCCAAATATTCGTCGACGATGACGGGCTCGCCGATGGCGATACCCATCATTACCAGCTGACCAGAGCGTTTCGCAGCATCGGCGCAGAATGCCTGCTGGACGACGAGGAGTTCGGGGAACTCGGCGAGCTTTGCCATTATCTCGAAGCCGAAACAGCCGATTTCGTGCGGTTGGCCCCCAAACTCTACTCGCGGTCGCTCGGCGCATGGTGTGCGGTCGAGATGCTTTCGGCTGACTGGATGCGCGCGCTCGCCGACGCCCTGTCCGTTCATTTCCCGCATTTCAGACACGAACCGTATTTCGAGGACTGCTTCTCGCAGCATGTCGAGGAACGTCATGCGGCCGAGGCGCTCGAGGTGACGCAAATTGTTCTGCGGGCGCGACCCGAACTGCTCGACGAGACATTGCGTGACGCGCGGATCATTGCCGAGGCGCTCGACGGAGTGTGGGCGCATTTGGACAGGATCGTCCGGGATGCGCAGGCGACAATGGTGACGGACGGCAGCATCACGGTTGGACGCCAGACCGGCATCCACAATCTGGCTCCCGGCACGGCCCAAGATGTCGAAGCTATAGTCGAGAAATCACCTGCTCTTTAAACCGGCGCATTTCTGCGACAGAACCCTCAAGGTCGGAGCGCTCGAAATCGATATCGACGGCGCCGACCCCGAGATCGCGCATGGCCTGCAAATCGGCGATGATGTCGGTGGTGCTGCCTGAGAATAGCCGCCGCTCACGGTCGGAAGCCTTTGCCGGCACGGCCTCTCCGTAGCGCTTGACGCGGTAGGTGAGGGCGACGCTCGCCGGCTCGCGTCCGGCTTCGGCGGTCAACCGGCGCAACCGGGCGATCCCGGCACGATACCGCGGCAGAGTGTCGAGCAGATGCTTGCTGTTGCTGCCGATCGGATACCACGCGTCGCCGAACCGGGCGGCGCGGCGCAGCGACGGCCCGCTTTCGCCACCAACCCAGATCGGCGGGCGCGGCTTCTGCACCGGCTTGGGCTCGAAGGAGATCCCGTCATATTTGACCCAGTTCCCCTCGAAATGCGGCATCTCCTCGGTCCACAAACTATGGAACGCGCTCAGATATTCGTCCGTCACCCGGCCGCGCGCGGCAAAAGGCGGGGCGACGACCGCATCGAATTCCGCCTGTAGCCAGCCGGCGCCGATCCCGACGATTAGCCGCCCGCCGGAGAGAACATCGATCGTTGACAGCATTTTGGCGGCAAGCACCGCTGGTCGGTGAGGGACGACCATCACCGCAAGGACGAGGCGAATTCGGGTGGTCTTGGCCGCGATGAAGGCCGCCGCGGTCAGCAGCTCATGCCGGCGTTCCGGGCCTTCCCCGAAGAATTCTCCGCTCTCGGAGTAAGGGTAGCCCGGCACCCGCAGGTTCGGCAGCACGACATGGTCGGTCAACGTCAAATAGTCATAGCCCAGCGCCTCACCCTGCTGCGCGATCCGGATCAGGCTATCGGGCGACGACAGCGGGCCGCTGATTGGCAGATTAAACCCTATCTCCATATTCCCTCCTGACGACTGGAGTAGCAGACGGCACTTGGGCATAGTCCTGAGGATGCAGCAACGTGCAGCGATAACCCAGGACCTCGTCCTCGTCGGCGGCGGGCACGCGCACGTGCACGTGCTAAAAAGTTTCGGCATGCGGCCGATGCCCGGGGTGCGCGTGACGCTCGTTACCCGCGACGTCGAGACGCCCTATTCGGGCATGCTGCCCGGCTATGTCGCGGGGCACTATTCGCTCGACGAATGCCACATCGATCTCGGCCGGCTGGCGCGATTTGCCGCCGCGCGGCTGATCCGCGACGAAGCGATCGGGCTCGACAGGGCCGATTGCGCATTGTTGTGCGATGCCCATCCGCCGATCCGATACGATGTTCTGTCGATCGATATCGGCTCTGCCCCCCGGTCCGACGGTGTCCCCGGCGCTGCGGAGCACGCGATCGCCGTAAAGCCGATCGACCGGTTCGCGGCGCGCTGGGAGGCGCTGCTGGCGCGGGCGCGCGAGATGCCGCGGCTGCGTCTCGCCATCGTCGGCGGGGGCGCGGGCGGCGTCGAGCTCGCTCTTTCGGCGCAACACCGCCTGGCCGGACTGAAGGGCGACGCGGTCGAGGTGACGCTCGTCACACGCGAGGCGTTGTTGCCGTCGCACAATGCTCGGGTGCGCCGGTTGTTCGAGCAAATCCTCGCCGATCACCGGGTGACCGTGCTCGCTGGCAGCGCCGTCGTGCGTGTCGCGCCGGGTGTTCTGCTCTGCGCCGATGGCCGGCGGGTCGAATTCGACGAGGCGCTTTGGGTAACTCAGGCGGGTGCAGCGCCCTGGCTCGCCGATACCGGTCTGCCGCTGACGCCGGAGGGCTTCGTCGCGGTCGACGACAGGCTGCGCTCGCCCAGAGACTTCAGGATCTTCGCTGCCGGCGATGTGGCAACGATGCTCGCCCATCCGCGCGAGAAGGCGGGGGTTTATGCCGTCCGGCAGGGTCCGCCGCTTGCCGCCAATCTGCGCCGCGCGCTCGCCGGCCGCCGGCTGCGGCGCGCCGTGCCGCAAAAGCGCGCGCTGGCCCTGATCGGCACCGGGGACGAGCAGGCCGTAGCCTCGCGCGGGCCGTTTGTGGCGTACGGCCCGCGCCTGTGGCAGCTGAAGGATTGGATCGACCGTCGCTGGATGCGGCGCTATCGCGAATTGCCGGAGATGCAGCCCGAGCCGGGAGAAGACCCGATGCGGTGCGGCGGTTGTGCCGCAAAAGTCCCGGCGGCGGTGCTCGGCCGGGTCATGGGGCGGCTCCATCCGGCGACGAGCGCCGCGGTCATGATCGGCCTCGACAGCCCGGACGATGCTGCGCTGATCTCGTTCCCCGGTGCGCCGCCGCTGTTGCAGACCGTGGATTTTTTCCGCGCGATGGTCGACGACCCCTATCTGTTCGGCCGGATTGCCGCGACCCATGCGCTCGGCGACATCTATGCGATGGGAGGGACGCCGGAGAGCGCACTGGCGATCGCCACCCTGCCGCCGGCGCGCCCGCCGATCGTCGAGCACGACCTGTTTCACATGCTGCGCGGGGGCCTCGACGTGCTGGAGCCGGCGGGCGCCGTGCTGATCGGCGGCCACAGTGCCGAGGGCGCCGAGCTCGCTCTCGGATTTGCCGTGACCGGGCGGCCGCGGCCGGGGAAGCTGCTGCGCAAGGCCGGGCTGCGTGCCGGTGATCGGCTGGTCTTGACGAAACCGCTCGGCACCGGCGTGATCCTGGCCGCCGCGGCGCGTGGGCTGGTCTCGTCGCGTCTGGTCGAGGCCGCGATCGCGACGATGGTGCAGTCGGCGGCTTCGGCAGCCGCTTGCCTGCTGGAGTATCGGGCCAGCGCCTGCACCGACGTGACCGGCTTCGGGCTCCTCGGCCATCTCCTAGAAATGCTGCGCGCCTCGGGAATGGACGCGGTTCTCGATCCGGAGGCAATCCCCGCTCTCGACGGCGCGCTGCCGCTGCTCGGCAGCGGGGTTACCAGTTCGCTGCACGCCGACAACGTCGCTGCGTTGGCGGCCCTCGACCCGGCGGCGCAGCTTCATCAGACAGCCCCACTGTTGATCGACCCGCAAACTGCCGGCGGGCTGCTGGCCGGCGTCCCGGCCGATCCCGCTGCAGCGTGCTTCGCGGAATTGCGCAGGCTCGGCTATCGGGCGGCGCTGATCGGCCATGTTGCAGGTCTGAGCGGGAATGAGCCGCGCGTCCGTTTCGAATTAGGGGCCGCGCAGCCGGTTCCCGAATTGGTTGCCGCAAAATGACCATCGAGGAGCGCCAGGGCAGATTGGGCCTGCCGGGAGTCGACCGTGTCCTGCGGTCCAAGGCCGCCATCGCAATAATCGCCCGATACGGGCGGCCGCTCGTTGTCGAGGCGATCCGGGCGGCGTTGGCGGGGCGCCGCCGGTTCGATACCCCCGCCTCCGTGGAGTCAATTCTCGAAGAAAGCGAGGCTTCGCTCTTGCGCGATATGCAGCCTTCGCAGCGCCGCGTGTTCAATCTGACCGGCACGGTCCTGCACACCAATCTCGGACGCGCACCATTGCCCGAGGAGGCGATTGCCGCGGCGGTCGAGGCGATGCGCGACCCGACAACGCTCGAATACGAGATCGAGACCGGCAAGCGCGGCGAGCGCGACAACCACGTTGCGGGCTGGCTGACCCGCCTGACCGGAGCGGAGGCCGCGCTCACGGTCAACAACAATGCCGGGGCGTTGGTGCTGGCGTTGAATACCCTGGCCGAAGGCCGCGAGACGATTGTGTCGCGCGGCGAATTGATCGAGATCGGCGGCTCGTTTCGCCTGCCCGATATTATGGCGCGGGCCGGAACCCGGCTTCGCGAGGTCGGCACGACGAACCGGACGCATCTCGCCGATTACGCTGCGGCTATCGGACCGCCAACCGGCCTCGTGCTCAAGGTGCACACCAGCAACTACGCCATCCACGGCTTCACCGCGGCGGCGCCGACGGCGAGGCTCGCCGTTCTCGCGCACGATCACGAGATCCCGTTTGTCGAGGATCTCGGCAGCGGTTCGCTCGTCGATTTCGAGCGCTGGGGGTTGCCGCACGAACCGACGGTGGCCGAGGCGTTGGCGCGGGGCGCCGACCTCGTGACGTTTAGTGGCGACAAGCTGCTGGGCGGCCCGCAAGCGGGGCTCGTCGTCGGCCGCGCCGAGCTGATTCGGAGGCTCGCCCGCAACCCGCTGAAACGCGCCCTCCGCCTTGACAAGATCCGGCTGGCGGCACTCGAGGCTGTGCTGCGGCTCTACGCCGATCCCGATCGCCTCGCCGAGCGCCTGCCGGCGCTGCGCCTGCTTGCCCGGCCGATGGAGCAGATCCGGGCGCTCGGAGAGCGGCTGCTCCCCTCCGTCAAACGCGCTTTTCGCGATGTCGCCGAGGTCGCTCTGATCGAAACAAAGAGCCAGATCGGCAGCGGTGCGCTCCCGATTTCGCTGCTGCCGAGCGCGGCGTTAGCCTTGCGGCCTCTGGCGGCTCGTTCCGGCAGCGCGGTCGAGTCGCTGGCGCGCGACTTGCGGGCGCTGCCGATCCCGGTTATCGGGCGCATCGAAGCGGGCCGCGTCATTCTGGACCTGCGCTGTCTCGAAGACGAGGCGACGTTCATCGCGCAGCTCGACGCCCTTTCCCATTACCGTCACCCCCGCGAAAGCGCGGCCCCAGAGTCTACCCCTGGCTTGAACAGGGGGCGTCCATCGCAGGAGCCCGCCGCCCAGGATTCCCGCGTCCGCGGGAATGACGGCCAGAGGCTTGATACAGGCACGTTTGGGCCAGACCCATGATCCTGGCGACGGCCGGTCACATCGATCATGGCAAGACCGCGCTGATCCGCGCGCTGACCGGGGTCGATGCCGACCGATTGCCCGAGGAGAAGCGGCGCGGGCTGACGATCGATCTAGGCTTCGCCTACGCCACCTTGCCCGACGGCACCGAACTCGGATTTGTCGACGTTCCCGGCCATGAGCGCTTCCTGTCCAACATGCTGGCCGGCGTACTGTCGATCGACCGGGTATTGCTGGTCGTCGCCGCCGATGACGGGCCGCGCCCGCAGACGCTCGAGCACCTCGACATACTGGCGCTGATCGGGATCGCCGAAATCACGGGGGTCGTCACCAAGATCGACCGGGTCGAGCGCGGTCGGACCGACGCCGTGGCAGCGGAGACGACCGCGCTGCTCGCCGCGGCGGGCTTTCCTCAAGCGGCGATTTTCCCGGTGTCGAGCCGGACCGGCGAGGGGATCCCCGCGCTCGCCGAGCATCTGCAAAAAAGCGCCCACGCCGCTGCACACAGCCGGGCGGCGGTTTCGGCATCGGGTCTGTTCCGGATGCCGATCGACCGGGCGTTTACCCTGCTTGGGATCGGGCTCGTAGTCACCGGCACGATAGCCGCCGGTGCGGTAGCATCGGGCGATCGGCTCGTCCTCAGCCCGCACGGCACACCCGTGCGGGTCCGAGGATTGCACGGACACAATCGTCCTATCGAGACCGCCGCCGCCGGCGAGCGCTGTGCGATCAATATCGCCGCCTCGTTTCAGGAAGGCAGCGAGCCGCGCCGCGGTGACTGGATCGTCGCTGCGGAACGGCACGCTCCGACGAGGCGACTCGACCTCTCACTGCGCGTCTCGCATTACGCAGAATCTCCGCTGCGCGATGGCCTGCTAGTCCATCTGCACCACGGTACGACAGATGCGGTTGCTCGCGCGGCGGTGCTCGGGTCGCGGGAGATTGCTCCGGGCGAGATTGGTTTTGTGCAGCTCGACCTCGAACACCCGGTCGGTGCCCTGTGCGGCGACCGTGCGGTGTTGCGCGACCACGCCGCTCGGCACACCTTGGCGGGCGGCCGCGTCGTCGATCCGTTTGCGCCGCGCCGAGGGCGCCGGCAACCGGCGCGGCTCGGGGTGCTCGGGGCGCTCGCCGCGACAGACCCGGCGCAGGCGCTGGCTCGCCTGCTCGCAGTGGAAGGGGTGGTCGATCTGGCGCAATTCGCCTTGGCGCGCAACCTGGCGCCGAGCGAGCTCGATCGTCTGATCGAAGCGAGCAAATTTCTGCGTGTGGGACCGACGCGCGCTCCGGTCGCGGTGACCCCGGAGTGGCTGGCTGCACTGGGCGACAAGATTGTCGACACGCTCAGCGCCTGGCATCAGGCGCAGCCCGACGTACTCGGGCCCAGCCGGCCGGCCTTGATCATGCGATTGCGCGGGGCCGCTCCCGAGGCGGCGCTGGAGGCGGCGCTCGTCGAGCTCGCAGGCAGGGGCCGCGTTGTGCGGCAGGGCCCGATATGGCGCTTGCCCGAGCACGAGCCTCGGCTGACCCGGTCGGATGAGCGGCTCTGGGAGCGTGTTCGCCCGCTGCTCGCCGCCGCGGAGCTGCGGTCGCCACGAATTCGTGAGCTGGCCGCGGCGCTCGAACTCGATCCCACAGCAGTCGAAAGCTTCCTCAGCCGCGCCGAGCGGCTGGGCCGAGTCGCCCGGGTCGCCGACAACCGGTTCTTTCTGCCGGAGACCCTGGCGTGCCTTGCCGAAATCGCGTGCGAGCTCGCCGACAGCTCACCCGAGGGCACATTCACCGCAGCGACCTTCAAGGACCGTTCCGGCGTCGGCCGCAATCTGACGATCGAGATCCTCGAATACCTCGATAAGATGGGCGCGACCCGGCGGACCGGCGACGCGCGCATTGTGCTGCGCGGCGCCGAGGTGTTCGCCTGACTACGAAGGGCAGACGCTTCGACCTTTGACCGCACCCGGAGAACCTGCAATATCGGGCTCGGAAGAGCATCGGGTCCGGTGACTCGCGCGGGCTTCAAACCCGTTGGAGGGCGCCAAGCGTCCTCGGTAGGTTCGAACTCCTGCCTCTTCCGCCGTCCGTTGCGTGCGGAGCCGGTTCTCGTCAGAGTAGGCTCCCATAGTTGAGCAGGGCACGCTTGATGGCTGATTTCACGATCTATCTCGGCAACAAGAACTACTCGTCCTGGTCGCTGCGGCCTTGGCTCGTTCTCAAGCAGACCGGGGTCGTGTTCGAGGAAATCGTCATCCCGCTCTACGAGCCGACGAGCAAGGCGACGGTCATGAAGTATTCGCCGTCGGGAACCGTCCCGGCCTTGCGGCATGGCGAGCTCGTCGTCTGGGACAGCCTGGCGATCTGCGAGTACCTCGCCGAGTCGTTCCCGACGTTTCAGCTGTGGCCGCGGGACCCCGACGCGCGGGCAGTGGCCCGCTCGGTCTGCGCCGAACTGCATTCGGGTTTTCGGGCGCTGCGCGCCCATCTGCCGATGAATGTGCGTTCGAGCTTCCCCAATCGCGGTGTCACGCCGGAGGTTCAGGCGGAAGTCAACCGCGTCATGTCGATTTGGCGCGACTGCCGCAAACGCTTCGGCGAAGGCAAAGGCGATTTCCTGTTCGGTCACTTCAGCATTGCCGATGCGACCTACGCCCCGGTCGTGACCCGGTTCCGGACCTACAAGCTCGAACTCGAGCGCGACGCGGACACCTATTGCGAGACGATCATGGCGCTTCCGGCAATGCAGGAATGGATCGCCGCCGCCCGCAACGAGCCGATGATCATCGACAAATACGAGTTTTGAGCGGGGGCGTCGCGGGACGCCTGCTCGGGTGCAGGAGGTTGCGATGCCCGAACGACAGACAGCGCCTTATGGTTCTTGGTCCTCGCCGATCACCTCCGACCTGATCGTCGCTTCGACGATCGGGCTCGGCGGCATCCTGCTCGACGGCCCGATGTCTATTGGCTGGAGTCGCGCCCTCAGGAGAATGGGCGATCGGTAATCGTCCGCCGCGCCGCCGACGGCAGCTCGGTCGACGTCACCCCGCCGCTAGGCAGGCGCCGGCGAAGCGACGTTCAATGTGCGGACCCGCGTCCATGAATATGGCGGCGGCTCGTACCTCGTCAGCGACGGCGTCGTTTATTTCTGCAACGACGCCGACCAGCGCCTCTATCGCCAGGAGCTGGGAGGGACGCCCGTTGCGATCACCCCTGAGCCTGCTCGGCCGAGAGGACTGCGCTATGCCGACGGCGTGATGGACGCGCGGCGCGGGCGGATGATTTGGGTCCGCGAGGACCACACCACGGCCGCTTCCGAGCCGGTCAACACCTTGGTCGAAATTCCGCTCGACGGATCGCAGCCGCAGCGGGTGCTGCAGGCGGGACGGGACTTTTATGCAGCGCCGCGTCTCAATCCGGACGGCAGCCGGCTCGCCTGGCTCGAATGGAGCCACCCCAACATGCCCTGGATCGGGTGCGAATTATGGGTGGGCGCATGTGCCGCCGATGGCTCGGTCGGCAACAAGCGCCTGGTCGCCGGCGGAGACGACGAGTCGATCTTCCAACCCGAATGGTCGCCCGACGGCACGCTTTATTTCGTCTCCGATCGCGCCCAGCCTTCGCTCGAGGGGAGATGGTGGAACCTGTTCCGTGTCCGCGGCGACGCCCTGGACAATTCCGCCCTGATCGAGCCGGTCTACCCGCTCGCGGCGGAATTCGGCAGAGCACAGTGGCTGTTCCGCCTGTCCACCTTCGCGTTCACCTCGGCGAGCCAGCTGGTGTGCAGCTATGTGCAGGACGGGGTTCACCGGATGAGCACCGTCGACCTCGCCTCGCTCGAAGCCCGTCCCATTTCGACAGAATACGAGGACATCTCCTTCGTCCGCGCGACCGCGGACCGGGTCTACTTCGCCGGCGGCTCGCCGACCACGCCGACAGCCATCGTCGAGCTGCACCTACCCTCCGGGCGGGCAAAGATCTTGAAGCTCTCGACCACCCAGGACGTCGAGGCCTACCGCAAGTACTTGTCCGTGCCGGAGCCGGTGACATTCGACACCGACAACGGGCAGCAGGCGCACGGCTTGTTCTATCCCCCGCAAAACGCCGATTTCGCCGCTCCCGCCGGCGAGCTTCCGCCGCTGCTCGTGCACTGCCACGGCGGGCCGACCGCGGCCGCGTCTCCGACCCTCAGCTGGGGGACGCAGTATTGGACCAGCCGCGGCTTCGCCGTTCTCGACGTCAATTACGGCGGCAGCACCGGCTATGGCCGCGAGTACCGGCTTCGGTTGCAGGGGAACTGGGGGGTCGTCGATGTCGCCGATTGCGTGAACGGCGCGCGCCATCTTGCGGCAACAGGACGGGTCGACCCGGAGCGTTGGGCGATCAGCGGCGCCAGCGCGGGCGGCTACACGACATTGGCGGCGTTGACGTTCCGCAAGGAATTCAAGACCGGCGCGAGCTACTACGGCGTCAGCGATCTGGAGGCGCTGGCAAAGGACACGCACAAATTCGAGTCGCGCTATCTCGATGGCCTGATCGGGCCTTACCCGCAGCGCAGGGACCTCTATGTGGCGCGATCCCCGATCCACAGCGCGCGGCTGCTCGCGGCGCCGGTCGCCTTCTTCCAGGGCGCCGAAGACAGGGTCGTCCCGCCCGCAACAGGCCGAGGAGATGGTCGATGCGCTCCGCCGGCGCCGGATCCCGTTTCTCTATCTATTGTTCGACGGCGAGCAGCACGGGTTCCGCCGGGCCGACAACATCAAGCGGGCGCTCGATGCCGAACTCTATTTTTACGCGACCTTCCTGACGGATCAGAGGCTGGAATTCCGTGTCTCGTAGAACGAGTTCAGCGCACGCTTCCGAGCAGTTCGTCGAGTGTTCGGCCGAGCCGCTCGAGGTCGGCCTCGCGCGACAGCCGGTGGTCGCCATCCTTGACCAGGGTGACCACGACGTCGCGGCTCGCGAGGCGCTCGGCGAGCGATAGGCTCGTCTGCCACGGGACCGAGGCGTCGCTCATGCCGTGCAACAGCCGCACCGGGCAATTCGAGCGCGATTGCCTCGGCGCATCACCAGATGCCGTTTGCCGTCCTCGAAGAGGCTCAGCCGATAGGTATAGCCGGCCGGATCGTATTCGGAGGGCAACGTCACGGCTCCGGTTTCGCGTAACTGCCGCTGCTGGGCCGGATCGAGCCGCGGCCAGACGAGGTCTTCGGTGAAGTCCGGCGCCGCCGCGATGCCGACGAGCCCATGAACCCGCGACGGCCTCGCGAGCGCGGCGAGCAGCATGATCCACCCGCCCATGCTCGACCCGACCAGCACCTGCGGCCCTTCGGTCAGCGAATCGAGAACGGCAATCGCATCTTGCGCCCAGCGCCCGATCGTTCCCGATGCGGCGTCGCCGCTCGATGCGCCATGGCCGAAATAATCGAAGCGGAGGTAGGCCTGCCCGCGGCGGCGGCAGTAATCCTCGAGATAAAGGGCCTTGGTCCCGGTCATGTCGGAGCGAAACCCGCCGAGGAACACGACGCCCGGGCTCGATCCGGCAAGCCGTTGGTAGGCGATGGTTGCACCATCCTGACGTGTTAGAGTGGCGGAAGAACTCACCGCGGATACCGGCCAGCCGGAATGAGCGTCGACGATATCATTGTGGCCGTCGGGTCGACAGGGCGTCCGCCGGCGGTGCTGCAGGTCCTCCCCAGTCTCGTCTCGGGCGGCGCCGAGCGCGGCACCACCGAACTCGCGAGGGCGCTGGTCGAGGCGGGATGGACCTCCTATGTCGCCTCGAGTGGCGGCCCCTTGGAGTCCGAAATTGCGCGCGCAGGCGCGACGCATCTGACCCTGCCGCTCACCTCAAAAAACCCGCTGGTCATGCGGCGGAACATGGTGGCGCTGGTACGCCTGATACGGCAACTCGGGGTCGATATCGTTCATGCACGCAGCCGTGCCCCGGCCTGGAGCGCCTGCGGGGCGGCTCGTGCTACCGGGCGCCGCTTCGTGACGACCTTTCACAATGCGTATGGCGCGCGCACCGCGCTGAAGCGGCGATACAATTCCGTCATGGCGCGGGGCGACCGGGTGATCGCGATCTCGGATTTCGTCGCCGAACACGCCGCCAATATCTATAGCGTCGGTCGTGACAGGCTGCGAACCATTCCGCGCGGCGTCGATCTCGAAATCTTCGATCCGAACCGGGTCGGTGCGCAGCGCATCATCAACCTTGCCCGTCAATGGCGTCTGCCCGACGGCATGCCCGTCGTGATGCTTCCCGGCCGGCTGACGCGATGGAAGGGTGGGCTCGATTTCATAGAAGCGGTCGCGAAGCTCCGCCGAAGCGACATCTGTTGTGTTCTCGCCGGCTCCGAGCAGCGCCCCGGTTTTCGCCGCGAGATCGAGGCCGCAATCCGCGAGCACGGGCTCGCCGGCCTCTTCCGCATCGTCGAGGAATGCCGGGACATGCCGGCCGCCTACATGCTGGCCGATGTCGTCGTCTCGGCCTCGCGCGATCCCGAGGGTTTCGGCCGCGTCATCGTCGAGGCGCAGGCGATGGGACGGCCGGTTGTCGCCACCAATCACGGAGGCGCGCGCGAGACGATCGTGCCCGGCGTCACCGGCTGGCTCGTTCCGCCGCGCGAGCCTGCCGCCCTCGCGGCGGCGATCGGTGAAGCGTTGTCAATTACTGTCGAGCAGCGGCAGCAGCTTGCACAGCGCTCGATCGCGCACATCGCGGCCCGATACACCCGGCAGGCAATGTGCGCCAGCACGATCCGGATCTATGAAGAGCTGCTGTTTCGTGATCGCCAAGAACCTTTTGACAATGATCCTAGCAGGCGCATTGCCAACGGCTTAGAAAGCAGCGCAGGCCCCGTCGCACCGGCGCAGGCCGGCGCCCATCTAATCTAAGGGTCCCGGCCTTCGCCGGGGAGACGCGAATTACTAAGTGTCATCGATGAGTGAAGAAAAAATTCTTTATGACCCGATCGACCGGGGCCGGGCGCCCCTCGGCGTAAGCTTGCCCGACGGCAAACGCCTCGAATTTGCCGGCCCGGTCACTGGCGCCGATATCGCCGCCGCAATCGGGCCGGGTCTGGCGAAAGCGGCGATCGCGATGCGGATCGACGGTCAGCCGCGCGATCTTGCGACCGTGGTCGACCACGATGCTCCAGTAGCAATCATCACCCGGGAGATGCCTGAAGGGCTCGAGATTTTGCGCCATGATGCGGCCCATGTCATGGCGGAGGCAGTCAAGGAATTATATCCCGATACCCAGGTCACCTTCGGGCCGGCGACCGAAACCGGGTTCTATTACGATTTCGCCCGCGCCGAACCGTTCACCCCCGAGGATCTCGAGCGGATCGAAATACGGATGCGCGAGATCGTGCGGCGCGACGAGAAGATCACGCGCGAGGTCTGGGGCCGCGCCGCTGCGATCGCTTTCTTCGACGGCATCGGTGAGAGATATAAGGCCGAATATATCGGCGAGATCCCGGGCGGCGAGGAAATCAGCCTTTACCGGCAAGGCGATTTCGTCGATCTCTGCGTCGGCCCCCATCTGCCCTCGACCGGTTATCTCGGCCAGGCCTTCAAGCTGATGAACGTTGCCGGCGCGTATTGGCGCGGCGATCCGAAAAACGCCCAGCTGCAGCGTGTCTACGGAACTGCCTTTGCGAGCCAGAAGCAGCTCGAACAATACCTCTTTCAACTCGAAGAGGCGGAGCGCCGCGACCATCGCCGGCTTGGCCGCGAGCTCGACCTGTTCCACATCGGCGAAGAGGCGGTCGGCAGCGTCTTCTGGCACCCTAAGGGCTGGAGGCTGTTCCGCATCATCGAGAATTACCTGCGCATGCGGCTCGACGCCGCCGGCTATCTCGAGGTGAAGGGCCCGCAACTGCTCGATCGCAGCTTGTGGGAAGCCTCCGGACATTGGGAAAAATTCCGCGAGAACATGTTCATCGCCGAAAGCCGGGACGACAAGGTCTTGGCGCTGAAGCCGATGAACTGCCCGGGGCATGTGCTGATCTTCCGCAACCGGCTTCACAGCTATCGCGAACTGCCGCTGCGCCTCGCGGAATTCGGCAGCTGCCACCGCAACGAACCGTCCGGGGCGTTGCACGGCATCATGCGGGTGCGCGCCTTCACCCAGGACGACGCGCACATCTTCTGCACCGAGGACCAGGTCACCGCGGAATCTATCGCCTTCTGTGATTTGCTGCTCTCGGTCTACCGGGATTTCGGGTTTGACGACGTCGCAATCAAATTCGCCGACCGGCCCCCGATGCGCGCCGGCGCGGACGAGGTGTGGGATCGCGCCGAAGCGGCATTGCGCGATGCGGTCGAAGCCGCTGGCCTCTCCTATACCCTCAATCCGGGCGAAGGAGCCTTTTACGGACCGAAGCTCGAATTCGTATTGCGCGACGCGCTGGGCCGCGACTGGCAGTGCGGCACCCTGCAGCTCGATTTCGTTCTACCGGAGCGCCTCGATGCGAGCTATGTCGGAGAGGACGGCGGCCGGCATCGTCCGGCGATGCTGCACCGGGCCATTTTCGGCTCCCTCGAACGCTTCATCGGCGTTCTGATCGAGCATTACGCGGGTCGTTTTCCGCTGTGGCTAGCCCCGGTGCAGGCCGTCGTGGCGTCGATCACCTCGGAAGCGGCAGACTATGCCGCAGAAGTTGCCCGGGAATGTGCCGCCGCCGGGCTCCGGGTAGAGCTCGACGCGGGGAACGAGAAGATCACCTATAAGGTTCGCGAGCACAGCCTCGCCAAGGTTCCGATCATGCTGGTCGTCGGGCGGCGCGAGGCAGCAAACCGATCGGTTGCATTGCGGCGGCTCGGCGGCAAGGAGCAAGAAGCCCTTGCGCTCGGTGAAGCCGTCGCTAGATTGAAGCAGGAAGCGACGGTGCCGTCATCGTCCTGACGGTCGCGCCGTCGTTGCGGACGAACCCCGTCAATCGTCAAGAGGAGATTGTACATACCCAGACCACCGATGAATTTCACTCCCACCCGTGAGGGACCCCGGATCAACGACGAGATCGGCGTCCCGCGCGTCCGCCTCGTCGACGAGAAGGGCCAGATGGTGGGTGTCGTCGGGCGCAATGAAGCGCTCACCATGGCCGTCCAAGCCGGTCTCGATCTCGTCGAAATCGCGCCGAACGCCGATCCTCCAGTCTGCAAGATTCTCGATTTCGGCAAATATAAATACGAAGAACAGAAGAAAAAGAACGAAGCGCGCAAAAAGCAAAAGATCATCGAAGTCAAGGAAATCAAGCTGCGCCCGAGCATCGACGACCACGATTACGAGGTCAAGCGGCGCAGCATGACCAAGTTCATCGAAGAGGGCGACAAGGTCAAGGTGACCATGCGGTTTCGCGGGCGCGAGCTGGCGCATCAGGAACTGGGCATGGATGTCCTGATGCGGGTCAGGGGCGATCTCGACGAAATCGCCAAGGTCGAGCAGATGCCACGGATGGAAGGCCGGCAGATGACGATGGTCATGTCGCCAAAATAGTCGGCGGCGGGCCGGCGAGGGGCGGTGCCCAGCGGGACGTACTTCGAGCTTGCGGTTTGGGTCTGTTTGCCGCGGTCGGTGCGGTCTGACGCCAAGCCGGCGGCGGTCGCGATGCAATTCGTCGTCCTTCGGAGGATTGTGCGTCGCTGGCTCGCGCAGTCGGCAATCTAGGGCACGGACCCACTCAGACGATTCATCAATGCCGCGTCTCCCTCGTTCGTCTCCCGGCGAAGCCTGCGCTTGGTAGGGAACAGTTTCGGAGTTTTTGATGAGCATTGGTCTGGCTTCGACCAATGGATCGTCTGAACCGATCTGAACGCTAGTCAGTAGCAGGGCGCTGAAAAACTCGCGTGTCATTCCGAGACGACCCGTTAGGGACGGGCCCGGAACCCATTAACACAGGCCAAGCAATTGATTTCTCTGGTCCGTGTTCCTGGATTCCGGGCTCGCGGCCAGAGCCCGCGCCCCGGGATGACGACCCTCCTGCATATTTCCGCGGCCCGCTAGTCGGGGTACATCAGCCTCGGGACGATTCTATCGTCTCTATCGTCGTCCAAACCCGCCAGCATGAGCGAAGCCGTGACCAAAACCGGTATGGGCGAAGCCATGACCAAAGCGAAACGCTCGTCCCCGGGGAATGCCGTGGGCAAAGCCGCGGCGGAACCCGTGGCGCCCCCGGCCGGTGTCGAACCCGCCGAACCCGAAACCCGGCCAGTACCCGTAATCGGGCCAGTATCCGTAATCGGGGGCGTAGGAATAGCCTGGCGCCACACAGCCATAGTTTGGATCGAAGTCGAGGCCTGGATTGCAGCCATAAGGGATGGCACGCGGTGGCGCAGCTGACGGCGGTGAGCCGCGCAACACTGTCGGAGGAGCACCATCGGAAGCGGCGGCGACCTGTTCGACCGAATCATTCCGGCCGTCCAGCACGAGCGTCGAAGGGGTGAGGGCGGGGGACGGGGTATGCACAGCAGCCGCTTCGGCTATCGTTAACTCCGCTAGGGCCGAGACCATGGCGGCCGTCAACAGCATGGCGTGGACCCACCGTCTTGCGCGGCGCATTGCAGGTCTCCTTTCGCTTTGGGTTTTATTTATTCCTTCAGAAGCGCTTGAGAAGAGGCGAGGTGCCGCGCTTGCGTTCGTCGCGCGGCATCGCTATATAGCGCCGCTCGAATGGGCGGCGGGTCGGGTGCCTCGGCGCCGCAGGCCGCAGACGGATCTCGAGATGCCCAAGCTGAAGACGAAGAGCGGCGCAAAGAAGCGCTTCGGCCGTACGGCCACAGGCAAGATCAAGCGGAACTGGGGCCACAAGCGCCACCGGCTGATCAGTAAATCGACCCAGGGTAAGCGGCTGCGGCGTGGCACTACGACGATGGAGCCGGGCGACGCCAAGCTCGTCTTGACCTACATGCCCTATCTCCGGGGCTGAGCCTTGGCACGCGTCAAACGCGGGGTTACCACCCACGCCCGCCACAAGAAGGTTCTCGATCTCGCCAAGGGCTATCGCGGGCGCGGCAGCACCGCCTATCGCGTCGCGATCGAGAAGGTCGAGAAGGCGTTGCGCTACGCCTATCGCGACCGGCGCAACCGCAAGCGCGATTTCCGCGCCTTGTGGATCCAACGGATCAACGCCGGCGCACGACAGCACGGGCTGACCTACTCGCAGTTCATGCACGGCATCAAGCTGGCCGGGCTCGATCTCGACCGCAAGGTGCTGTCCGACATCGCGATCCGCGAGCCCGAGGCTTTCCAGGCGATCGCCGCGACCGCGCAGGCCGCGCTCGAGAAGGCGCCTCAACCCGCCGCCGCTGCCTGAGTCGTTATTGCGCCGGCCAAGAGGCCGGCAAGAAACCGGACCGGAGGAAACAACGATGCCGATCGTCGATTCCCAAATCCACATCTGGGAAGACGCCCGGATGTCGCCGCAGCACCGGCAGATCCCGACCTACTCGATGGATGACGCCCTGAAGGAAATGGCGGAGGCCGGGGTCGACGCAGCCGTTATCCATCCCCCCAGCACGCTCGGCGAGAAGGTCAATCAGCTGGCAGTCGAGGCGGTTCGTCGGCATCCGGACAAATTCTGCATCCTCGGGCATTTCGACCTGCAGAGCCCGGATCGCGAGACGATCGTCAAGAACTGGCGGCAACGCCCCGGCATGCTCGGCTTTCGCTTCACGTTCAACCAGCCGCACCAGCAGAGCTGGTGGACCGACGGCTCGCTAGACTGGTTCTGGGCGGCCTGCGAAAGGGAGAAATTGCCCGTCGGGCTCCTCGCCGGCGGCCACATGGCCGCTTTCGCCAAAATCGCCGAGCGCCATCCCGGATTGAAACTGCACATCGACCACATGGGCCGCCACGGGGGCGCCGGCGCCGCAAAGGATGACGGGGCTTTTGCCGATTTGGGCGAGATGCTCGCCGTCGCCAAATACCCCAATGTCGGGCTCAAGCTCTCCGGTGCGCCGAGCTATTCGAGCGAGCCCTACCCCTTTCGCAACATCCACAAATACATCCGGCAGATGTTCGACGCGTTCGGCCCGCAACGCTGCTTCTGGGGGACCGACATCACCCGCATGCCGTGTTCCTACCGGCAATGCGTGACGATGTTCACCGAAGAGCTGCCGTGGCTGCAGGGCCGCGACAAGGAGCTGGTCATGGGACAGGCCGTCTGCGACTGGCTCGGCTGGAAGCGGCCGGCCTGATCAGGCCGGAGCCGAACCAGCTTCCGGTACGCTGTCGGCAGCATCGCTGCTCGGGACATCGGCGGCGGCATAAGCCGTCGGGTCCTTTCGCCACAGCCGGATGCCGCCGGTCAGACCGTCGGTATTGGGCACGATCGTGACATCGGGCGGCAGCGGAAAGGTGATGTCCTTGGCGTTGCCGCCGCCGAGATAGAGGTGGTCGAAGCGGACGACCTCGCGCAGGATGTCGATGACTTTGGCAACCCGCTTGTTCCAGGCCTTCCGGCCCTTCTTCTTGCGGGCGGCATTGCCGATGTATTCGTCGTAGGTCTTGTTCCCGCTGACCGGGTGATGGGCGAGCTCGAGATGCGGCATGATCTCGCCGTCGCGAAAGAGCGCCGTCCCGGCGCCCGGTCCCGAAGGTCAGCACCATCTCCACGCCTTGGCCCTTGATCGCGCCGAAACCCTGGACATCGGCATCGTTGAGCACCCGGACCGGCTTGCCCAGATGCTCGGCGAGCACCGATTGGAGATCGAACCCCGCCAACGCGTCGGTCCCGAGATTGGGCGCGGTGATGACCCGCCCGTCGCGGACATAACCGGGAAAGCCGACCGACACCCGCTCGAAGGTGCCGAGCGGCGCTGCCGCCTGGTCGATGGCGCGGACGAGATCCTCGGGGGCGACCGGCTTCGGCGGTGTCGGCACCCGCTGCCGCTCGCCGATCATAGCTGCCGGCATCGTCGAGCAATGCGGCCTTGATCCCGGTCCCGCCGATGTCGATCGCGAGTGTGCGGGGTTCGTTCATAGCTCGTCTTTCCTTGCGAACTCGGCGAGCCCACGGCGGTTCGCCGCAGCGGTCTCTCGGTTTCCAAGTGCGGCTGGACGTGCATTCGGGTCAAGCTTATTTCTGCCCTATATTAAGCCGGCGCAGCGGATCGTGGCGGAGCGGGGATGCGAATTGAGGCGACCCTGAGGAGGATATCGGCGCTCGCCGTCTTGGTGGCGCTGCTCTCGTCGGGGAGCGCGCGGGCGGGCGGCCCTCCGGCGCCGGAAGATCTGGTCAAGGCCGACCTCGTCGCGGAAACCGCCTCGATCGCGGCGGGGGCGACTCTATGGGTCGATCTCCACCTCGAGGTCAAGCCGGGCTGGCATGTCTACTGGCAGAACCCCGGCGATTCCGGCTTGCCGACGACAATCGACTGGAAGCTGCCGCCCGGGTTCTCGGCGGGGCACATCCTCTGGCCGGTGCCCGAGCACTTCGTGCAAAACGGCATCGGCAATTACGGCTATGCCGGAACCGTCGATCTCCTGGTTCCGATCGCTGCCCCGAAAGAGCTGGCGGTGGGACAAACCGCCGTGCTCGACGCCGAAGCATCGTGGCTCGCCTGCGCCGATATCTGCATCCCGGGAGGTGCCAAATTAGGCTTGAAACTGCCGGTCGCGGCGCAACCTTCCGCCCCCGATCCTGCCGTTGCGCCACTGTTTGCGGCGGCCCGCCGGCATCTGCCGGTGCCGGCGCCGTTCGAGACCCGCTTTGCGTCCGATGCGCATGATTTCCGGCTTCTGGTTCCGTCGAGCGCCATCGGCGAACTGCGGAACCCGACCGGGATGTTTTTTCCGACCAAGGAATCGCTGATCGACGCCGCCGCCGATCCGCGCATCGAGCGGCGCGGCGATGGTTTGGCGATCGTTTTGCCGAAAGCATCGGACGGGACGGCTGCGCCGGCGACCCTCGATGGCGTGCTCGCCTTGCGCGGCGAGGACGGCGCCGAACGCGCCTTTGAAATCAGCGCCAACCCCATTCCGGGGGTGCCGGCCGAAGGCGGCATCGTCTGGTGGCAGGCGCTGTTGCTGGCGTTTCTCGGCGGTGTCGTGCTCAACGCGATGCCCTGCGTCTTTCCGATCCTTTCCTTGAAACTGCTGAGCGTTGCGCAGCACGCCCATGGGCACCGCTCCGAGCGGGCCTATCACGGGCTCGCCTATACGGCGGGGGTGCTCGCGAGCTTTGCGGCGCTGGGCATCGCGCTGCTCGCGTTGCGTGCCGGCGGCCAGGCGGTAGGCTGGGGCTTTCAGCTGCAATCGCCGGTCTTTGTCGCGGTGCTCGCGTATCTCCTCTTCGCAATGGGGTTGAGCCTGTCCGGGGTCGCGGACTTTGGCGGCGCGCTCGGCGGCGTCGGCGGGCGGCTCGCCGCGCGCTCGGGCCTCGCGGGCACGTTCTTCACCGGCGTCCTGGCGACGATCGTCGCGACCCCCTGCACGGCCCCGTTCATGGGCGCTGCTCTCGGCTTTGCGCTGATCGCTCCCGCGGCAGTGGCGATCGGCATCTTTCTCGCACTCGGCCTCGGTCTCGCCGCCCCCTATCTCGTCGCGTCGCTCACCTACCGGTGGCAGCGCTTGCTTCCGAAGCCGGGCACGGTGGATGGAATTCGTCAAACAGCTGCTCGCCTTCCCGCTCTATGGCACGGTCGCGTGGCTCCTCTGGGTGCTGATCCAGGAGGTCGGACCCGGCGATGCATTGGGTGCGTTGTTCGGGCTGGTGCTCGTCGCTTTCGCGGTGTGGGTCTATGGACAGACGCGGCTTGCCGCGCCTCTCGGCTGGTGGCTCGGCACCGGACTGGCCGCCGCCGGGGGCGCCGCCGCAATCTTTCTCGCCGCTTCCCTCACTGGATCACTGTCGGCGGAGCAGTGCCGGCCAAATCCGCCGCTCTCCGCGACGGATTGCAATACGAGCCTTTTACGCCACAGCGGCTCGCCGCTCTGGAAACCGCGGGCAAGCCGGTTTTTGTCAATCTGACGGCGTCCTGGTGCGTCACCTGTCTGATCAATGAACGGGTCGCGCTCGACAGCAGTGCCGTGCGCCAGGCCTTCGCCGAGCGCGGCATCGTGCCCCTCAAGGGTGACTGGACGAGCCAGAACCCGGAAATCACCCAATTCCTGCAGCAATTCGGCCGCAGCGGCGTTCCGCTCTATCTGCTCTACTCCGGCAGAGGGGGCGAGCCCGTCATGCTGCCGCAGATCTTGACCGCGGCGAGTGTGCTCGACGCGATCGGCAAGAGTTGATCCACGAACGACAGGAGGCCCGCTATGCGCGCCCTGAGCAAGACCCTGGCCGTTGCCGCACTCGCCGCGATCGGCAGCTTCGCGGTCGAGCACGCCACCGCCGTTCCGTCCGCCGCCACCGCAAGGCCGGGTGCGCCGGCGCCCTCCTTCAGCGCTCCCGACATTGCCGGCAAGACCGTTCGGCTCGGCGATTACGCCGGCAAGATCGTCGTCCTCGAATGGACCAACGACGGCTGCCCGTTTGTCGGCAAGCACTACGACAGCGGCAACATGCAGGCGCTGCAGCAGAAATACACGGGCACCGGGGTCGTCTGGTTGACGATCGCCTCGTCCGCTCCCGGCGAGCAGGGCTATGTGACCCCCGCCGAAGCCAAGGCCGATCTCGCCCGCTGGCGCGCAACCCCGACGGACTTCCTGCTCGACCCCGACGGCATCGTCGGCCGTCTCTACGATGCGCGCGCGACGCCGCACATGGTCGTGATCGACCGCGCCGGCCATGTCGTCTATATGGGCGCCATCGACGACACGCCGTCGACCCGCCTCGCCGACGTCAAGACGGCGCATAATTACGTCGCCGCCGCGCTCGACGCGATCGCCGCCGGCCAGCCGGTCGCAGTCGCCTCGACCCGCGCCTACGGCTGCTCGATCAAATACAGGGACGGGTAAACAACCGAAGCGACCCCAATGGCGCACCGGACCTCGGCGTCGTGGGACCCCCACCATGAGCTGGTGAGAAATTGCCTTTATTGCCTCACCCGGCGCGGCGGCTGCGCATGCGGGTGTTATAGATCTTTCTTCGCCGGGCGGGCACCGCTCTCCGCACGACGATGAGGCCTGCGAAGCTTGCGCCGAGCAGCACGATGGACGCGGGCTCGGGTATCGCGGTTGCAAGCTCGGTAATCACTACCTCGCCGTCGCCGGTCTGGAAATCGCCAACCAGGATCTGGTTTGTGCCTGCGTCGAAGGAGCCGCCGCCACCGCCGGGACCTTGCCCGCCCGCACTACGAGCACCACCACCCCCGCCACTGTAGCCGCCGCCGCCGCCGGCGCTCGCACCGGCGCCCCCACCGCCACCGAAACCGCCACCAAGCAAGCCGCCTGTGAGATCCGGGAACGCGCCGCCGCCGGTGGTGCCGAAAAATATATTGTCGCCGCCTGCACTAAAAAACCCGCCGCCACCAGCACCGGCAGGGCCGAACATACCGATGCTACCACCATTGCCGTTGACACCACCATTTGGCCCCCCGCCGTTTTGGCCGGTGAGACCGCCCTCGCCCGGCAGACCAGTACCTCCAATCTGCCCTCCGCCACCGCCACCGCCGGCGATCACCAGAGGCGCGTTCCCAGGGCCGACGACAAAACTGCCCCCACCTCCGCCTGCGCCGCTACCTGCTCCGCCGACGGCAATTTGCAATACCTCGCCCGCGGTTAGGCTGAAGTCGCCACCGATTTCAGCACCGAGACCGCCAGGGCTTAAGATATCGGCGAAAGTGAAGCTGCCGCCCTGTGCGCCAAAGGCGAGGATCTGATAGGCGTCGGTGGTCGGTATCGTAAAGTCGACAAGGCTACCGGTATAGGCAAACACGAACGGCGTGGCGCGCGCGGTCGTCGCCTGCGCGACTAGCGCCAGCAGCGCTGCGGCGCCGAGCAAAAGCGATTTCATCCGATAGTCCCCCATTCGCGACGCCAGGGTGCGCGTTCGACGCGATCTTCGCCCAAACGTAGTTTATTGTCCAAAAGTATTACCTTCGAATCCGTCAGCGGATTTATCCTCGCAAAACAAAACCCGCGCTCCGGTGGATTTGCAGGTCAGAGTCACGCCGACCGGCCGGAATTCGCGTGAGGCCGGTTACCCGCGCTAACGGCGGTCCACCCGCTAGGCGTCACGTTTTTTGGCGCCGCGATCCTCGTCGAACAATTCGGCGAGGCGCTCGAGCATGACGCCGCCGAGTTGCTCGGCGTCGACGATTGTCGACAGCGCGGCGGTAGTAGCGCGTCACGTCGTGGCCGATGCCGATCGCGGTGAGTTCCGACCTCGCCGACGCGCTCGATGTCGTGGATCACCTCGCGCAGGTGCTTTTCGAGGTAGTTGCCAGGGTTGACCGAGAGGTCGAGTCATCGACTGGCGCGCCGTCCGACATCACCATCAGAATGCGGCGCTGCTCGGAGCGGGCGCGCAGCCGGTCATGCGCCCAGATCAGCGCCTCGCCGTCGATGTTCTCCTTGAGGATGCCCTCGCGCAGCATCAGCCCGAGGCTGTGCCGGGCGCGCCGCCACGCGTACTCGCGTCGCTACCTGCAGCGCGCTTCAAATCCACGCGCGGGACCGAGCGTAGCCCTGGCGGTGCCTTCCGCGCTCGAACGGATTGCTGTTGAATTCCAGTGTAGTGGTAGAGGATTTCGTATACGGGATCGGATGATAAGAACATCGACCCTGCTCAAGGGTAGTGAGCTGCTCACCAGGGGTAGGAAAGCCTGCCAGCACCGACAACGCTAGCCCGGCCGACCCAATGATCCCCATTAGCGCCGAGCAGCACCGCGGATTTCGGCTCGAGTGCCGGGCTCCGGGCTGCCGACGGGGTCGGTCAGAGCGCCGGTCAATGAATCAGGGAACATCGGCGCAATAGGCCGAGATGGCGTCCTGCAGCGCGCCGCCGCCGCCGCCGACGGCGATCTGCAATACCTCGCCGGCGGTCAGGCTGAACTCGCCGCCGATCTCGGCGCCGAGACCACCTGCAAAAGATCCGGTCGTGGCGCCGCCCTGCGCGCCAAAGGCGAGGATCCGGTAAGTGCCGGTGACCGGCACGGTAAAGGTGACGACGCTGCCGGGTGCGGTGAAAATGAAGTCGAACGGCGCCGCCCGGGCGGCTGGGTCCCAAGCGAAAAGCGCCAGCAGCGATGCTCCGGCCAGCAGACGATTTCTCATGTCCTCCCCGTTTTTTTATAAACGAGTGCGCCAGCTCCAAGGGGCAGTTATCCTCTAGGGGGCGCGCAGCGACGTCCATATAAATCTTTGGTTAATGGCGATTTCCAAGCCCGGTGGCCCGGGAGGTCGTAGGGCGGGTGAAGCAGCGCAACCCGCGATCGGTTTGCCGGGCACGGCGGTTCCACCCGCCCTACTCCTACAGGCGATGGCGCGGGCGTCGTTATGCGGCGCGGCGGCTGCGCACGCGGGTGTTGGCGCCGCGGTCTTCGTCGAAGAGCTCGGCGAGGCGTTCGAGCATGACGCCGCCCAGTTGCTCGGCGTCGACGATCGTGACGGCGCGGCGGTAGTAGCGGGTCACGTCGTGGCCGATGCCGATCGCGGTCAGCTCCACTTCGCCGAGGCGCTCGATGTCGTGGATCACCTCGCGCAGGTGCTTTTCGAGGTAGTTGCCGGGGTTGACCGATAGCGTCGAATCGTCGACCGGCGCGCCGTCCGAGATCACCATCAGGATGCGGCGCTGCTCGGAGCGGGCGCGCAGGCGGTCATGCGCCCAGATCAGCGCCTCGCCGTCGATGTTCTCCTTGAGGATGCCCTCGCGCAGCATCAGCCCGAGGCTGCGCCGGGCGCGCCGCCAGGGCGCGTCGGCCGGTTTGTAGACGATGTGGCGCAGATCGTTGAGCCGCCCCGGGTTGGGCGGCTTGCCGGCGGCGATCCAGCGCTCGCGCGCCTGCCCGCCCTTCCACGCGCGCGTCGTAAAGCCGAGGATCTCGACCTTGACGCCGCAGCGTTCGAGGGTGCGCGCGAGGATGTCGGCGCTCATCGCCGCCACGGTGATCGGCCGGCCGCGCATCGACCCGGAATTGTCGATCAACAGGGTCACGACGGTGTCGCGGAAATCGGTCTCGCGCTCGCGCTTGTAGGCCGAGCGGCAGGACCGGGTTGGCGACGACGCGCGACAGCCGCGCGGCATCGAGCAGGCCCTCGTCGAGATCGAATTCCCAGGCGCGGGTCTGCTTCGCCATCAGCTTGCGCTGCAATCGGTTGGCGAGCCGCGCGATGACGCTCTGCAGATGCGCCAATTGCTGATCGAGCAGATGGCGCAGCCGCGACAGCTCGTCGGCGTCGCACAGCTGATCGGCTTCGATGACCTCGTCCGAGGCGACGCTGAAGGCGCGGTAGACCGCGGTGTCGTCGTTGCGGCCGCGCGGCATCTGCCCGGGCCGGCCCGGCCGGCCCGGATCGTCGTCGCTCGAACCCGGCATCATCTCGCCGTCACCGGACTCGGCGGCGTCCTGCGCGTCCTCGGCCGCGCCCTCGGCGGGCGAGCCCTCGTCGGAAGCCTGGGCGCCGGCGGTGGCGCCTTCGCCCTCGCTCTGGTTCTCGCTCTCCGATTCCTCGCCGCCCTGCTGCTCTTCGGTGTCCTCCGACTCGTCGGCTTCGCCGAAATCGATGTCGAGGTCCTGAAGCAGCTTGCGGGTCGCCCGCGCATAGGCGTCCTGATCGAGGATCGCGCGGTCGAGCTCGCCGAAATCCTTGCCGATGCGCGATTCGAGCCAGGGGCGCCACAGATCGACGACGCGCCGCGCCGCGGGCGGCGGCCGCTCTCTCGTCAATGCCTCGCGGGTCAGCAGACGCACCGCCTCGGCCATCGTGCTTTCGGTGCGCTCGGTGATCCGCTCATAACCTTGCCGGCGATACTGCTCGTCGAGCATCGCTTCCAGATTTGAGGCGACGCCCGGCCATGCGCCGCGAGCCCAGCGCCTCGACCCGCGCCTGCTCGACCGCGTCGAACACCGCCCGGGCGAGCGGCCCGCTCGGCACGCGCTTGCTGTGCACCGCGTCGTCGTGATAGCGCAGCCGCAACGCCACGCTGTCGGCGGCGCCGCGCAATTGCGCCGCCTCTTCGGCCGGGAGGTCGCGCGGCGGGTTCGGCAGGCGCACCCGCGCGCCGCTCTGGCCGGCCGGTTCCGGCCCGAAGCCCACGGTCACGTCGTCGCGCTCGGCGATCGCCCGCAACGTCGCCGCAGTGGCGCGTTTGAAGATCTCGGTCGGGGAGAAGTCCTGGGCCATCAGCTGCCCCTCACCCCGACCCTCTCCCCGCGAGCGGGGCGAGGGAGCAGGTCCGAGATTCCCTCGCCCCGCTTGCGGGGAGAGGGCTAGGGTGAGGGGCGGCAAGCGACGAAACTCCTACATCAACGTCGCATTGACGCCGGTTTCCGCCAGCTCGGTGCCGAAGCAGCGCTGGTAGTATTCGGCCACCGTCGGGCGCTCCGTCTCGTCGCATTTGTTGAGGAAGGTCAGCCGGAAACCAAAGGCCAGATCGCCGAAAATGCGGGCGTTCTCGGCCCAGGTCATCACCGTGCGCGGCGACATGACGGTCGAGATGTCGCCGTTGATGAAACCGGCGCGGGTCAGATCGGCCAGCGCCACCATCGCGCTGATCGTCCGCCGGTCTTCGTCGTTGTCGTAGTCCGGCACTTTCGACAAGACGATGTCGACCTCGGCGTCGTGCGGCAGATAGTTCAATGTCGCGACAATGTTCCAGCGGTCCATCTGGCCCTGGTTGATCTGCTGGGTGCCGTGATAGAGCCCGGTCGTGTCGCCGAGGCCGACGGTGTTCGCCGTCGAGAACAGCCGGAAGCAGGAATGCGGCCGGATCACCCGGTTCTGGTCGAGCAGGGTCAGCTTGCCCTCGACCTCCAGTATGCGCTGGATCACGAACATGACGTCGGGGCGTCCGGCATCGTATTCGTCGAAGCACAACGCGACCGGATGCTGCAAGGCCCAGGGCAAAAGACCCTCGCGGAATTCGGTGACCTGCTTGTTGTCGCGCAACACGATCGCGTCCTTGCCGACCAGGTCGATGCGGCTGATGTGGCTGTCGAGGTTGACGCGGATGCAGGGCCAATTGAGCCGCGCGGCGACCTGCTCGACATGGGTCGATTTGCCGGTGCCGTGGTAGCCCTGGATCATCACGCGGCGATTGAAGGCGAAGCCGGCGAGGATCGCCAATGTCGTATCGCGGTCGAAGCGATAGGCGTCGTCGAGATCGGGAACATGCTCGCTCGCCTGGCTGAACGCCGGGACCTGCAGATCGCTGTTGATCCCGAAGGTCTGGCGGACCGAGATCGTGATGTCGGGCTGTTCCAAGGGAAAGGCTGGGGTGGGAGCCGTTGGCTGGACGGATGGCATTATTCGCTTTTATCCCAGTAGTGGAGCAGGTGGAGCAGATGGGTTCGAGGCGCGGCAGCGCGATGCTTCATGCGAAATAGCTCGCCTTCAATGTGGCATAAGCCTGATTGATGATCTTGAGCTTCTCCTCGGCTGCCTTGTCGCCGCCATGGGCGTCGGGATGATGCAGCTTGACCAGGACCTTGTACCGCGCCTTGAGGCGCACCAGGGTGAAGGGCGGCTCGATTTCGAAAACCGCGAGCGCCTGCTCGCGCGCCGACATCGCGCGCCGCTCGGGATCCCGCCCGTGGTCGTCATTGCGCCGGCGGCGCTCCCCGGCCCCCTCCGGACCGCCGCGGAAAACGCCCAAAGGATCGCGGATTCGATCGGCGTAACCGGGACCATGACGGTCACCCAGCCGCCAGCTCGGGCGCTGCCAGACGGTATCGTGCCGGATCTCGGCTTCGATCTCGGCGTCGCTCATCCCTGCGTAATAGTTCCACGCGGAGTTGTAGGCGCGCACGTGCTCGAGGCAAAACCAGTGATAATCGTGGAGGTCGAGCCGGGATTTCGGCGCGCGGAAATCGCCGACGCCGAGGCAGCCGGGGTGGTCGCACGACCGCGTGGGCGCGTGGGCCGTAGCCTCGAAAATCGGATCGGACAAAAGACGCCGCATTCGCGATCAGTATGGGCGGGGCGCCGTCGGCTGGCAAGGATGCGGCGTGTCATGGGGACCGGCAGCTCGGCTAAGCAGAGCAGGGTTGCGGCAGATGCAAGCGCGCAATGCCAGCTAGAGCCGCGAGGCCGGATACGGCCAGTCGCCAAATTGCGCCCGGGGATCAGCCCAGCGCAGAATAGCGGCTCGCATCTCGCGCGGCAGGCGGTCGAAGGCCGCGCGACACCGGTTCTCTTTGACCGGGGCGAACAAATCGAGCAGCGGCACCGGCTCGGGTTCTCGGGCGATAGCGATACTGCCGTCGAGGAGCCTGGCAAGCCTCGTCCCGCCGATCGCCGCGACTTCGACGATCGCGTCGCGCCAATATCGGTAGCGGCCCCCCGCGGCGACGACGAAGGAACTGAGGATGGCGGTTCGCGGGCCACCCGAATTCAGCCAAGCAATCGTGCAGCGGGCCAGCTTCTCGTCAGCGCCGCAGCGCGTCAGGATGGCGATTTCGGTGCCTTCATGTTGGTTCTCGGCAGCCGCTTGCGGAGCAAAGCGGCCGACCACGACGCCGCGGCGGCAATAGCTGGATACCGCGAGATATTGTCCGCTGCTCGGCAGTTCGAGAATGCGCCAGCCCCGGTCGTGAAAAACCGTCGCCGGCGGACGCCGCCTTGCGACGGTTCCCACCGCCGCTTCGGCAGCATTGCGTGACGGGAACGGAATGACTTCGCCCATTGAACCTCCTCGCTCCGGCACGCCAAACAAATACCGCACCAGGATCGATCCAATTCGGGCTTTATGCAACCCATCCTCGTGCTTAACAGCAAGACCGCCCGCCTGCCCAACTGGCGTGAGCAGGCGGCCTTGATGGCTTACCCATCCTGATATCCAGACCGATCGGTGGGGCAACCTGGTCCGCAGCTGCTCTAATTGGCGCCACCCCTAGAGCAGGGTGCTGAAAAAACTCGCCTGTCATTCCGGGGCGACCCACGAGGGCGGGCGGGGACCGCGCCCCAGACTGACCATGTTCTTGCATTCTTTTAGCCTGCTAATGGCGTCAGCCTGGCAACATCGGCGGCACGGCTTTCGGCCCGGCGAAATACTCGCAGTGCACCGTCGCCGGCGGCCAATGTCGCGAGGCTGCTTCGGCTGCCGCCATCATGCCGGCAGGGCCGCAGTAATAGAGCTGGGTGCCGGGCCGGTACTCGCGCAACGTCTCGGCGAGGTCGAGCCCCTTCGCCGGGTTGCCGCCGTCGTGATGGAATTGCACCCTGCCCTGCGCGGCGAGGATCGCGAGATCGTCGAGGAATGCCGTCTCCTCGGGCGAGCGCGTACAGTAGTGCAGACCGAAATCGGCGCGGCGTCGACGGAGTTCCGCGATCATCGACATGATCGGGGTTATACCGATGCCGCCGGCGATCAGCAGATAATGCTCGGCTTCGGCGGCCAGCGGAAAATTGTTGCGCGGCGCTGAGGCCTCGACGATCTCGCCGACGCGCACCTGCTCATGCCATTCGCGAGAGCCCTGCCCTTCCGGCTCCCGCAGCACGGCGATGCAATAGCGCGTCCGTTCGGCCGGATCGTTGTGCAGCGAGAAGTCCCGCACCGGCCCGTCACCAACCCGCACCGAGACATGCGCCCCGGCCGTGAACCCGGGCAGATCGTATTCGTCCGGGTCCACCAGCTCATAGCCGTTGATCCGTTGGGCCAGATAGGTAATCGACCGGACGCGAAGCAGCATGCCTCGACAGCTCAGCGCGCAACCTCGCCCCAAGCCACGTAGCGCACGCGCGTCTGCCGCACCCTCCCCTCCTCCACCATACGCTGCGCCTGCGCCTCGACCAGATCGAGCAGCGGGTCGCTGCCGACATTGGCGAGGCCGTGCGCCTGCAACAGGGCTTCGATTTCCTCGCGCGGACGCCCGCCGAGAAACGGCAGCCGATCGCCGATCTCTGCGTATTCGGCGCTCGAGCGGGCATTCTCTCTCTGGTGGGTCAAGAATCCGGGGTCGAACCGCCCGTCGATGACGGCGAGCCGCCCGCCCGGCCGCAGCACCCGGATCCACTCGTCGATCGCCGCCTCGGGATGCGGCAGGGTCCACAGAACATGCCGGCTGACGACGAGATCGAAGCTGCCCGGGGCAAATGGCAACTGTTCAGCGTCAGCCTCTTCGAAACGGATCGCCGCGCTCTGCTCTGCCGCCTTGCGGCGCGCCTCCACCAGCATCGCCGGGGCAAAGTCGACGCCGGTAACCCGATGGCCACGCGAGGCGAGCTCGAGGCTCAGAAAGCCGGTGCCGCAGCCCGCATCGAGGACGTCGAGGGCGCTCCGGCCGGCCAACACGAGGCCGAAAATACGGCCCCAGGCGGCCCGTTCCGCGGCTGTGCGGATACTATGCCCGAAATCCTCGTCGAAATGCGCCGCCCGCCTTCCCCAATGGGCCGCGACCTGTTGTTTCACCGGGTCGGGTTGAGCGAATGTCATCAGATATCCTCTGAAATCATCTCACTACGAATTTCTCCCTCTCCGCCCTTGGGGGCGGAGAGGGTCCGGGTGAGGTGGGGGAAGCTCCAGCTCTGAAACGCGCCGCCCACCTCACCCTCCCGGTCGCTGCCGCGACCGGGCCCCTCCCTCTCCCCCCTTAGGGCGGAGAGGCGCAAAGGTTCGGCGCATACGAGAGGCCTACCACCTCGGCCAATGCCTCCAGCTGCTCCTCATACCGGGCGACCGGGTTGAGGAGGAGGTGGTTGGCGCCGGCGGCGACCAGTTCCTCCAGTCGTTCCCGGACCTGGTCCGGCGTGCCGTGAATGCCCGAGGTGTCGGTCCCTTCGGGATTGCGGTAGACGACCGTGAACCAGCGGAGCAATTCGGCGCGGGCGGTTTGCGGCCGCTCGTCGACCGACAGAAATACCCGCTTCGAGATCGGGAAATTCGTTGGATCGCGCCCTGCGCGCTCCAGCGCCGCGCGCAATATCGGAACGGATCGGACAAAGGCGGCATTGCTCGACCCGCCCGAGCCCATCCAGCCATCGGCAATCGCCGCGGTGCGGCGCAGCGCATCGGGGTGCCCCACACCCATCCAGATCGGCGGGTGCGGTTTCTGCGCCGGCTTCGGCGCCATCGTGCCGCCCGCGAGCCGGAAGACGCGGCCCGAATAGTCGACCCGCGGCTCGGTCCACAGCAGCTTGATCAGCTCGACCCCTTCGCGGAAACGCCGCACCCGGCCCTCTAGTGGGGTCTGGAACTGCTCGTAATGATGATCCCGGCCGAGCCCCACGCCGAGGATTGCCCGGCCGCCGCTGACATAGTCCAGGGCCGCCCATTGGTGCGCGACATGGATCGGGTTGTGCACCGGCAGCACGACGACCGAAGCCCCGAGGCGGATCTTCGTCGTGACCGCGGCAGCGTAGGTCAGCACCACCACCGGGTCGAAACAGAACACGTGGTCGAGAGTATTCTCCGTGACCCATAGATCGCGGAACCCGAGGGCTTCGGCGCGCTGCGCGACCCGTCGCACCGCCTCCATGTCGATCGGCTCGGGCGAGCGATGCGGCAGCGCCACGCCCAACGCGATCTTGTCCTTCAGAGCCATGCAGCGCGCCCTTTTTGATTACGCGGGCTGTACCTTCTCGATAAGTTCGATCTGAGCCCCGTCGGGCGCTTCGAGGAAGCAGACGCGGCGGCCGTTGTTCGGCGGCAATTCTTCGAGGACGCGTACCCCGTTCTCGCGCAGCTTCGACATCGCGCCGGAATAATCATCGGTATCGAGGGCAATGTGCTCGATCCCGTAATGCTGCTCGTGATTTTGCGCCGAGATCAGGGTCGTGATGTTGAGCGTCAGCCCATGCAGGTTGACGCGGTGGCCGCGCCCCGGGATCTCGGCCACATAGGTCGCGCCGAGATTGTCGATATAGAACTGCATCGTCTGCTTGGGATCCTTGGTCTTTACATGCACATGCTGGATCGCAAAGGACATGATCGTTCTCCTTATCGTTCGCCGGCCGCCGGCATTCCCACGATATCGCTCTTGGCTCTGGACAGCGGAACTCTTTGTCGGAGGGGTTTGCTGATCTCGCTGTTAAATGCAGCGAAAAAACAGCAAAGCTGGCGGCGTCTGCCGCGACGACCCTCGGTTTTCCACGACTGAGAGACGACTATAACAACGGGATTCCTGGCTGATATTCGCCGGTATTGGCTGATAACGGGCCTGCTTCGTCCCTGTTTTGTGCGCGTCAATGGCATTCCATCAAGTTGTGTCTGTTCGGCCGAACGTTCAAAGTACCACGCAATTATGGCTATTTCCGCATTGAAGCTGATTTGCATTCAACTTCCCTGTCCAGATCCTCCGATACTTCTCCCGCTAGTGGTACAATAATACGCTTGGTACCCGGTTCGGTCACGGCCTCTCGACCCCAAAGCTGACCCCTGGCTTCGTCGATAGCAACGCCCGCTCTTGCCCCGCTGCACTCCTTGCTCAGTACGGGAGGCGGCGGGCGATCACAAATAAGCGACGCGCCTCCGTCACCTCAATCCGACAACCTGCGCGTAGGCTCTCAGCTCCCGTTCCACATCGTAACCGCTGGTCCCGAAGATGATGCCGGTGGCGCCGCGGGCCTCGAGCTGGGCGAGCCGTTCGCGCAACTCCTCGCGCGTGCCGGTGAAGGTCATCTGTTTGGCGGCGGATACGTCGACGAGCGCGTCATGGCCGTTCGAAATGTCGAGGGAATGATGAAAGGCTTTCCTCGAATGATGCGAAGTAGGGGCGAGGCACGTAGTCTGGTCGGATATTTCCATTTCTTGTGCTCCATGTTGTTGGAGCCCCAAGTTTCACGCCAAGCATACGGCGGGGAAACTGCCTCAGGTCCGCTTGTTTTCGTCACCTATAGCGGTCACCGCTCTGTTCCGATAACAGCTATATCGGCAGTATAATTGGGAGATGTCACAATGCTCGCTTCGGCCCTCGATCTTATCGAGCACACGCCGTTGGTTGCGCTGGATCGGGTGCATGCCGGACCAGGTCGGATAGTTGCCAAGGCGGAGTTCCTGCAACCTGGTGGAAGCGTGAAAGACCGCGCTGCCAAGGCAATCGTGCTGGGAGCGCGGAAAGATGGAAGACTTAAGCCCGGCATGCCCGTGGTCGAGATGACCAGCGGCAACATGGGTGCGGGCCTCGCCGTGGTGTGCGCCGCGCTCGGCCAACCATTTATTGCAACTATGTCAGCCGGGAATAGCCCCGCACGCGCACGGATGATGGAGGGCTTAGGGGCAAGGGTTGTTCTCGTCCCCCAGGTGGACGGGACACCGGGACAGGTGACGGGCGCTGATGTCGCTGCAGCCGCCAATCGGGCAGCACAAATCGCCCGTGATGGCGGCGGGTACTATGTCGACCAATTCAATGCGTCTGAAGGCATAGTCGCGCACGAGACCACCACCGGCCCCGAGATTCTGGAACAGTTCGGCGGCCCCGTGGACGGCTGGGTCGCGGCCGTTGGCACTGGCTGCACCTTCATCGGCGTTGCTCGGGCGCTGAAGGCTGCCAATCCAGCAACCTTGTGTGCGGCGGTCGAACCGGAAGGGAGCGAACCCTTGGCGGGAAAGGAGATTGTCAAAGCGCGACATATCGTGCAGGGCACAGGCTACGGCCTGGTTCCACCACATTGGGATGCTGGCCTCATGGACCTAAGCCTGACGGTAACGGACGCCGAGGTCGAGCATTGGCACCGCCAGCTTGCGGTCATGGAAGGCCTTTACGTTGGCTATTCTGCTGCCGCCAATGTCTGCGCGGCAGTGAAGCTACTTAAATCTGGTCGATTGAAGGTGGATGCGACCGTTGCCACTGTGCTGTGCGATACCGGCCTAAAATACTGACGACGCCATGTCCGCAAATCAGCCGCCCGCTCGCTTGCAGGCGTTGCCGATTATGCCGACTACTAACACGACGATCACGAGCAATTCCAATCCGCCCTTTCAAGTATTCGGCATAATCCGATTTACGGCATAATGGCCCTTATGCCGATATCGGCATAACACCCATTGGAGAAGGTAAGGGCAAACAGGACTTATTTAAAGAACGTGCTCCGGACGTTCTGGAAAATTTGCGCAAGGTCGCGATCATAGAAAGCGCCGAGTCATCAAACCGCCTGGAGGGAGTGACCTTACCGCGAACAGCGATTGAGGTTCTCGTTCGCCGAAACGAGGACCCGCGAGTGGGGAATTGCTCCGAAGCCGAAATCGCGGGGTATCGCGATGTATTGGGGTTAGTACATGAGAGACATGAATTTATGGAGCTTACGCGCAACTTATTACACTAACTACACCGCGATCTTTTCCGGTTTTCTGGTTCATCCAATCCAGGACAATGGAAAACAACCGATAATTTAATCACGTCGAAGCAAGCCGACGGCACGAATGTTATCTGAAAAGGGGTAATATGAGCTCGAAGTTACCCCCTTTCCGACGTTATTATCCCCTTTCCCACACGTCGAGGATCTCTTTCCAGCTCGAGGCGCGCGGCGAGGTGACGTCTTCGCCATCATCGAGGACCGTGCCGCCGGTCGACACGAGGCAGGTCTCGAACCCTTCCGCCGGGCCGCCGAGGGAAATCAGGCCGTCGGCAATCTCTTCGGCGAGCGCGCGGGCCTTGGGGCCTTGGCCTGCCATATAGACTGGCACGGTGATCGGACGGGCGGGCAACCAGCCGTCGGACGCGAGGATCTGGACGAGACCGCCGTCGATGTCGGCAACCTCGCCGCGCAGCAATGCCTTAACCTGCGCAATATGCGTGCGCATGCTTGCGAGGCTCAACGGCAGCCCGGCTTTACCGAAGGGTGGTGTCGAGTGCCGTCTCACCGGGACGCCCTGCCGCCTTGGGGATCATCCCGACCCTCCGCAGCTTCTTCGCGGTTCTCGGGTTCGACTAAACTTTCACGGGTTCACCTTAAACGAGGGTGCGCCTGCATCATCCGTTTGGGCTAAAAATGCCTCCGCGTTCCCTTCGCCGCCAGGATGAGCCAGCTCTAATGCGCACGAAGGTCGACCTTTCAAGCTAGGAGGAGGACACAATGCGAATTCCTTACGTCTTGTGCTTCTTGATGGTCGCGTTTGCGGCGCCTACGGCTGCTGCCGATGCAGACGAAAGCCTCAAGCAGGAGGTAGAAAAGATTGGCTCTACATACGCTGAGAGCTTCAACCGGCAAGATGGCGAAGGGATCGCCGCACTGTTCGCAGCGGGTGGGATGCATGTTAATCCAGCGGGGCCACGTGCCGATATTGCGGAGTTCTACAAGGGCGCATTCAAGGCCGGATTTAATCACGAGGAAGTAACCGTTGATCAGGCTTGGCCATTGGGGACTGACGGAGCTCTCGCAATTGGCGAATATCAGATCACAGGCAAAAACCAGAGTGGGACGCCTATTGCGACTGGCGGCCGCTGGACCGCAGTGTACGTTCGCGAGGCAAGGAAATTGAAAATCCGGATGCTATCGGCTTTCCCCAAGGCGCCGCCTCCAAAGCCAAAGTAAAACCCCTCAAGGCGCCGGGTCTGCCCGGCGAAGGGACGCGCGCCACGTCGTGCTGCCGCGGCTGTGTGCTCGGCTGAGCGGTTCTAGAGCCAAGCGAGCTGGCGCTCGCTCGGTAGCGCTTTCACGCTTTCCGGATCGGTCGTGTATCTGAGGTGATAGGCGAGCGCGATGAGCGGTTTGACGGCGGTCGCGGCGCGCGGCGAGGTGACGTTCTTCGCCATCATCGAGGACCGTGCCGCCGGTCGACACGAGGCAGGTCTCGAACCCTTCGGCCGGGCCGCCGAGCGAAATCAGGCCGTCGGTAATCTCTTTGGCGAGCGCGCGGGCCTTGGGGCCTTGGCCTGCCATGTAGACTGGCACGTCGATCGGACGGTCGGTTAACCAGCCGTCGGACGCGAGGAACTGGGCGAGACCGCCGTCGATGTCGGCAATGTCGCCGCGCAGCAATGCCTTAACCTGCGCAATATGCGTGCGCATGCTCGCGAGGCTCAAGGGCTTCTTGCCCATCCCGGCACGGCCCGTAAAGCCGGTGCCGAACCCGACCATCAGGCGTCCCGGCGCGATCTGCTCGAGCGTCGCGATGGCCGAGGCCTGTGCCATCGGATGGCGATAGCTCGGGATCAGCACGGAGGGGCCAAATTTGAGGCGCTTCGTCTTTTCGGCGATGCGGGCGAGAGTGACCCATATGTCGTGGCCGAAGGCGGGAATCTCGGGACACCAGACCGCGCGAAAGCCTAGCTCTTCGGCAAGAAGCGCGTACTCGACGGTTCGGGGGCCGGGCGGCAGGCGGAAGTCATAAATCAGCACGGGGCGTTCCAGGAATAGGCATCTTTAACCGAGATTCGCCCGATTCCCGGCGATTTCGGGACAAGGTCGCCCCTTTGGCGGGTTTGGGCAATCGTAAATCATACCGGCTTGCCACGCGACTGGAGCCTTTGCGCCGCAAGCGGTCGCTCTATGCAAAATAATCGCCACGGCGATTGTTACCCGCTTTCGGATTAGTCTGAGACCCAGCCGATCGCTGTAAAACTCGGGCGCGCATAAAAAGCATCCGCATCCTGGCCCCAGGCGATGAGGGCTTCGGCCATTTGCTCCAGTTCGGCTCGAGTGGCCCACCCCTGGGCAACAGCGAGCCCTCCGAGTACGCCGCGGAGCCGAATGAGATCGTTCTGCGCGGCTTTCCGCGTCTCTTCGGATGAGCCGGCGGGTGGTCCCGCTTCGGTGGTGAGGGTTCCCGACGCCTGTGTGCGCGCGAAGCCGGCACCTCGAAGCAGCGTCCGGAGCTGGAGCGGTTCAGCCGGCCGTCCGGTGTTATAGGCACGCTGGAGCGCGCGAAGCCGATCCCATGCCTCTAGCCGCCGATTTCGCGGATAGCGGAAGGTGATCGTAGAAGACCCGTCAACGATACCGATAACGCCACCCGGTTTCAGTACCCGACGCATTTCCTTGAGCGCCGCGAGCGGTGCGGCCAGATGCTGTAGCAGCGCGCAAGCGAAGGCCGCATCGAATGAGCAGTCGGGGAACGGCAGTTGATAGACGTTCGCCACTTCAAACGCGACATTGGCGACGCCGCGTTCGCGGGCGAACGTGCGCGCATCCGACAGGGACGCCTGGCGGCGGTCGATGCCAACCACCGCTCCGGGCGCCACCATCCGGGCGAGATCAATGGTAATCGAGCCGGGCCCGCAGCCGCAGTCGATGAGGCGCACCCCGGCCCGCAGATGCGGTGCTAGAAATGAGGCTACCTGACCGGTGCGGCGGAGAAAGACAGCTCGGCTCCACTGCTCATCGATCTGGTACGGTCGCTCTATCCTTGGTGGATCGGACATTTCTGCATCGCCAAGGGGGTGGGGTTCAGGATTTCCGCACGCTGATTGATACCGGGCTCATGGCTCCGTGGTCGATAGGCTCCATCGGCGCTTGGGTTCGTTCGGTGCTGCAGCTTGATGCGGACCTCTTCACCACATACTCGATCTTGTCATCCGGCCCGCTCAGCGGTCCGGTTTGGGGCCACAGCCGGTCGATCG